>SVTL01000023.1 GCA_015063795.1 Oscillospiraceae bacterium | reverse complement strand
ATTGAAATTCCCGTGATTTCCGAGCCTATCATTACAGAAACAACCTATGGACGCAGAAAAACGGCGTGACCTTCGGGTCACACCGTTCTCTGCGGCAAATAGTTACTTGTCACTATTAAGCCTTGATATTACAGGTTTTTTCGACCTCTGGGATTATTCCCACTCAATGGTTCCGGTGGGCTTGGGGGTGAGGTCGTAGCAGACGCGGTTGACGCCCTTGACCTCGGTGATGATGCGGTTAACGATCTTCTGCAGCAAGGGGTACTCGATGCACTCGATGGAGGCGGTCATCGCGTCGATGGTGTTGACCGCGCGGATGACGACGGGGTACTCAAAGGCGCGGGCGTTGTCCTTCACGCCCACCGACTTGGTGTCGGGGATGAGGGTGAAATACTGCCACACCTTGCCCTCGAGACCGGCGTTGGCAAACTCCTCGCGCAGGATGGCATCCGACTCACGGACGGCCTCCAGACGGTCGCGGGTGATGGCTCCGCAGCAGCGCACGCCCAGACCGGGACCGGGGAAGGGCTGACGGTAGACCATGCTGTCGGGCAGGCCCAGAGCCTTGCCGCAGGCGCGGACCTCGTCCTTGAACAGATACTTCAGCGGCTCGACCAGCTGGAAGTTGAACTTCTCGGGCAGACCGCCCACGTTGTGGTGGGACTTGACCACCTTGACGGTCTTCGTGCCGCTTTCCACAATATCGGGATAGATGGTGCCCTGGCCGAGGAACGAGATGCCCTCCAGCTTGTCGGCTTCTTCTTCGAACACGCGGATGAACTCCTCGCCGATGATCTTTCTCTTCTTTTCGGGATCGGCAACGCCGGCCAGCTTGTCCAGGAAGCGGTCGACGGCATCGACATAGATGAGCGTTGCGCCCATCTCCTCGCGGAAGACGCGGACCACCTGCTCGGGCTCGCCCTTGCGGAGCAGACCGTGGTTGACGTGGACGCAGACCAGATTCTTGCCGATGGCCTTCATCAGCAGAGCGGCCACCACCGAGCTGTCCACACCGCCGGAGAGGGCCAGCAGGACCTTGTTGTCGCCGATCTGAGCCTTCAGCTGCTCCACCGCATCGGCGATGAAGTTTTCCATATTCCAGTTTTTCTCGCAGCCGGCCTTGGCAAAGAGGAAATCCTCGAGAGCGCATTCGCAGCTCTGCTCACACTTGGCCTGCTCGAAGTCGTAGGCAACGAAGGGGACATTCAGCGAATAGATGTCGGCATTGACATCAATTTTCACGCCGTCGACCACATTGTTTTTGCCGCCGTTGAGAATGACGCCCTTCAGATTGGGCATCGCTTCCAGCTCGGCTTTGGTGATGTCGTGGGGGTAGATTTCGCTGTAAACACCCATATCACGGATTTTGCGGGCGAGAGCAGAGTTGTTTTCACTGCCCAGATCGAGGATGGCGATAAGATCCTGTTTCATAATTTGTTTTTCCTTTCTGATATGCTTCTATATAAATTATGCAGATTACAGAGTGACAAACGTGGGCGAATGGAGGACGGAGGGGAGAAATTTGTCTAAAATATCGGTTCTTTTGATCTTCAGCGAGGTGGTGTTCTTGCAGGGGTGCATGCCCCAGTATTCCATCTCCGTCAGCTCGCGGTCGATGAGGAGGCGGACCTCCTTGTCGCGGTCGAAGAGCAGACTGAGAACGCTGAGAGAGCCGGGGGAGGTGGAGAGCAGCTCCTCCATCAGCTCGCCCGAGGCAAAGGAGAGACGGGCAGAGCCGATCTGGGCAGACAGATCCTTGGTTTTGAACACCTTCTGACCCGGCAGAAGAAGCAGGTAGAAGGCGGTCTGCTGACGGTTGCAGAGCAGGAGATTTTTGCAGATCTCGGTGCCCAGCACCTTGTCGATCTCCAGACACTTTTCAATGGTCTCGGCGGGCTCGTGGTCAACGCGCTCAAAGGGAATGCCCAGCTTTTCGAGACAGTCGTAGGTTTTTTCTTCCACCTCACTGCGGGGGGAGTCGGGACGCTTGTTTGACAGTTCCATGGTATGGTTTGATTCCTTTCGTTCAGACAAACTCAGCCGCCGAGGGCGATCATTTCATCGATGCAGACGCGGGCTTTTTTCTGCAGCTCCTCGGGCAGAACGATCTCCTCGCCGAAGGTGCCCTTCAGACAGTTGAGAAGATCAACGAGGGTGGTCAGCTTCATGTTGCGGCAGAGAAGATCCTTGCTCAGCACATAGAAGGCCTTATCGGGGCATTCGTATTGCAGATGCTCGGCGATGCTGTTGTCGGTACCGATGATGAATTCCTTTGCATCGCTGTTTTTGGCGAAGGTCATGATGCCGCCGGTCGAGCCGACGTAGTCGGCAAAGGCGGTGACCTCGGGGGTGCACTCGGGGTGGACGGCCAAAAGCGCATGGGGGTGCGCTGCCTTGGCGGCTTTGACCTCATCGGCGGTGATGGCCGCATGAACGGGACAGCCGCCTTGGACGAGGATCAGATTCTTATCGGGGCAGGATTTGGCCACAAAGGCACCCAGATTGCAATCGGGGATAAAAAGGATATCCTTCTCGGGCAGGGAAGAGACGATTTTTACCGCCGAGGAGGAGGTGACGCAGACATCGCAAACCGCCTTCAGCTCGGCGGTGGTGTTCACATAGGCAACCACCTTGCAGCCGGGGTGGAGGGCGCGGAGCTGCTCGATCCGCATCGGATCCATCTGTTCGGCCATGGGACAGCCGGCATCGGGGTGGGAGAGGATAACCTTCTTTTCCGGCGAGAGCAGCTTGACGGTCTCGGCCATGAAGCGGACGCCGCACATGACCACCGTATCGGCCTCTACCGACTGAGCCTTCACGCTCAGCTGAAAGGAGTCGCCGGTGTAGTCGGCCACCTCCAAGATCTCATGCGCCTGATAGGAGTGGGCGAGGATGCAGATGTTTTTTTCCTTTTTCAGCCGGGCGATCTCCTGCTGAATGTCGTATATGTTCATGATGTGTTCCTTTCTAAAGGCAAACAAGAGGGAAAAACGCCCGTTTTTATGCTTTTTGGGCGGTGTTTTTCTTCGTTGATGGTATATTATATCACACTTTGATCGGTTTGTAAAACATTTTTTTCGTCTTTTCGCAGAAAACTTACAACTTTCGTCGGCGGATTGTATAATTTCCATAATTTGGAAAATGAAACTTTGGGAAATATTCTCTCCCGTTGGGTCTTGCAATTATTTCCAAAATATGGTATTATATTGGCGTAAGGACGAGAGATACGACTCGAAGACGACAAACATCAGAGAAAGGAAACATCGCAAAAGTGGAACAGAAAATCAAACTGTTGATAGCCGACGAAAACGCCGATTTGAGAAGCGCCGCCAAGGACAACCTGTTGAGCCGGGGGTATGCGCGGGTGGACGAGGCGTCAGACGGCGAGGAAGCCCTTCGGAAGATCGAGCTTTTGCACCCGGACGTGGTGCTCATCGACATCTGGCTGTCGAAGCTCGACTGCATTCAGGTCATGAAGGGGGTGCGCGAGATCGATTTCCTTCCCGATGAGCCGCCGTCGTTCATCATCACCTCCATTGTCAACAACCAGAATATGTTTTATGAGGCCACGCAGGAGGGAGCCGATTACTGCATCCTCAAGCCCTTTGATTACCAAAGCCTCTGCGCGCGCATCGACCGCATCTGCTCGCTCCGCCGTCCGTCGGGGCAGGGGACGGTCAAGGAGAAGGCACCGCAGCCCGACGTGCGCGACATCGAAACGCAGGTGACCAAGATCATCCATCAGATCGGCGTGCCCGCCCACATCAAGGGATACCAGTATCTGCGGACGGCGATCATGATGACCGTGGAGAACAACGACATCATCAATTCGGTCACCAAGATCCTGTATCCGTCGGTGGCCAAGCAGTATGCCACCACCTCCTCGCGTGTGGAGAGAGCCATCCGCCATGCCATCGAGGTGGCGTGGGACCGCGGCGACATCGATACGCTCAATTCCTATTTCGGCTACACCATCCAGAATTCCCGCGGAAAGCCCACCAACAGCGAATTCATCGCCATGATCGCCGATTCCCTGCGGCTTCGCAACAAGCTGTCTTAACAAGACGGCATTCACCCCATAAGCCCCCAAATATTTTCCATATATCCCCCATATCCCAATCCCATTTAATCCCATATCCCGAACGGGCGCTTTCCCATCGCCCGCACCATCACGAAAGAAGGCACTGCTTACCCCGGCAGGGCTTTCTTTTTTTTGCCGCTTCTTTCACGGGATCTTTTCGGCTTTGTCTTGACTTTTTCATATATAATATGATAGAATATTTCGATTTCTTCCAAAATCAAGCAAGAAAAAGGACGGGATACGCAACGATGAAGATCATCGATTTCCACACACATATCTTTCCCGATGCGCTGGCGCCCCGTGCGCTGGCGGCTCTGCTTTGCAATTGCCGGGGCGGCTATCAGCCCGTGACCGATATGACCAAAAGCAGTCTGCTGGCCCGCATGGACGAATGGGGCATCGACCTGTCGGTGGTCCAGCCGGTGGTGACCAAGCCGACGCAGGTGAAGACCATCAACGATTGGGCGGCGGCGATCCGCTCCGACCGTCTGCTTTCCTTCGGGGGCATCTATCCCACCTCCGACAGCTGGAAGAGCGACATCGATATGGTTGTGGAAAAGGGACTTCCCGGCATCAAGCTCCACCCCGAGTATCAGAGCTTTGTCCTTGACGATCCGGCTATGCTCCGCGTGTACGATTACGCTTTGTCCAAGGGGCTGATCCTCTTCTTCCATGCCGGCTATGATCCTGCAGTCAAGCCTCCCTTCCGCAGCGATCCCAAGCGCTTTGCCCATGTTCTCGACGCCATGCGGGGAGGGACCATCGTGGCCGCGCATCTGGGAAGCCAGTCCATGTGGGACGAGGTGGAGCAGTATCTTTGCGGACGGGACATCTGGCTGGACACCTCCATGGGCTTTTCTTACTATTCGGCCGAGCAGTTTGTCCGCATCGTGAAGAGCCATTCGGCGGACAGGATCCTGTTTGCCAGCGATTCGCCCTGGTCGTGCGCGAAAGAGGAGCTGGATGCTTTTTCGGCTCTGCCCCTGTCTGAGGAGGAGAAAAAGGCCATCCTCGGCGGCAATGCCTGCCGTTTGCTGGGGCTTTGAGACGTTTTGCGCAAGAAAAATATGAAAATCTCTTGTAAAAAGATGAAAAATATGCTATTCTATATATGATTGAATATTTTTAAAAAGGAGAGTATACGACATGTACAACAAGAAGACCGTCGAGGATATCGACGTAAAAGGCAAAAAAGTATTGGTCCGCTGCGACTTCAACGTTCCGCTGAAGGAAGGCGTGATCACAAACGATAAGCGTATCGTGGAGGCTCTGCCCACCATCCAGTACCTGATGGGACAGGGGGCAAAGGTCATCCTCTGCTCGCATCTGGGCCGCCCGAAGGGTGAGTTCAAGAGCGAATTCTCCCTTGCTCCCGTGGCCGCACGCCTCTCCGAGCTTCTGGGCAAGAAGGTGGAGCTGGCAGCCGATGTGGTGGGTGAAAGCGCACAGGCGCTGGCTTCCTCTCTGAAGGAGGGCGAGGCCATGCTCATCGAAAATGTCCGCTTCCACAAGGAAGAGGAAAAGAACGATCCCGCCTTCGCCAAGAAGCTGGCGGATCTGGCCGATATCTATGTCAACGATGCATTCGGTACGGCTCACCGCGCCCACGGCTCCACCGCCGGCGTGGCCGATTACCTGCCTGCCGTCTGCGGTTACCTGATCCAGAAGGAGATCTCCATCATGGGCAAGGCGCTCAGCGATCCCGCCCGTCCCTTCGTGGCCATTCTCGGCGGCGCCAAGGTCTCCGACAAGATCGGTGTGATCAACAACCTCATCGAGAAGGTGGACACGCTGATCATCGGCGGCGCGATGGCTTACACCTTCAACAAGGCCCGCGGCTATAAGATCGGCACCTCCCTGTGCGAGGACGACAAACTGGATCTGGCCAAGGAGCTGATGGACAAGGCCGAAAAGAAGGGCGTCAAGTTCCTTCTGCCCATTGACAACCGCTGTGCGAAAGCATTCGCCGAGGACAGCGAGGTCATCCTGTGCGATTCCGATAAGATTCCCGACGATCTGATGGGTCTGGACATCGGTCCGAAGACCGAGGCCCTCTTCTCCGAGGCGGTCAAGAGCGCGGAGACCGTGGTCTGGAACGGTCCGATGGGCGTGTTTGAGTGGGAAGCCTTTGCTTCGGGCACCAAGGCCATGGCCAGAGCGGTTGCCGAAAGCGGCGCTGTGTCCATCATCGGCGGTGGCGACTCGGCCGCGGCTGTGGTCAAGCTGGGCTTTGCCGATAAGATGACGCACATCTCCACCGGCGGCGGCGCTTCTCTCGAATTCCTCGAGGGTCTGGAGCTGCCCGGCATCGCCTGCCTCAACAACAAATAATCGGTAACACAAAACAATCGATAAAACAAAAGCATCGAAAAAACGGCATTTCTTCCGTCCGCGCTTTGCTCCTCGTCGGGCAGGGCGCAGACGGATGCCCGTTTTATCCGTTTGATGCCATAAAATCGAGCGGGTAAAACAGGCAAAGGCACCGGAAAAAACGGTGCAAACCAAACCATAAAAATTCAACAACCGAAAGGAAGATAAAAACCATGAGAAAAACCGTCATTGCCGGCAACTGGAAGATGAACAAGACCGCTTCCGAGGCCGCCGCACTCATCGAAGATATCAAGAAGAACCTGAACGCCGAGGAAAAGGCCGAGGTCATCGTCTGCGTCCCCTTCACCGACATTGCCGCCGCCGTTGAGCATACCAAGGGCAGCGTCATCAAGGTCGGCGCGCAGAACGTGCATTTTGCCCCCTCCGGCGCTTTCACCGGCGAGATCTCCGCTTCCATGCTGGTTGAGGCGGGCGTTGAGTATGTCATCATCGGCCACAGCGAGAGAAGACAGTATTTCGGCGAGACCGACCAGACCGTCAATCAGCGCCTCACCGCCGCTCTGGCAGGCGGACTGAAGGTCATCGTCTGCGTGGGCGAGTCTCTGGACGAGCGCGAGGACGGCGTGACAAGCGAGATCATCGTCCGTCAGACCAAGATCGCGCTGAAGGGCGTGTCGGCCGAGGATATGAAGAAGATCATCATCGCCTATGAGCCTGTCTGGGCCATCGGCACGGGCAAGACCGCTACCTCCGAGCAGGCAGACGAGGCCTGCGGCACCATCCGCGCGGCTGTCGCTTCGCTCTACGGAAGCGAGATCGCCGAGGCGACCGTGATCCAGTACGGCGGCTCGATGAACGCCGGCAACGCCAAGGAGCTTCTGGCCTGTGAGAACATCGACGGCGGTCTGATCGGCGGCGCTTCGCTGAAGGCTCCCGATTTTGCCACCATCATCCACAGCTGCTGAGGATCCGAAAATAAAAAAACAAAGCCTTGCTTTCCGAAAAAGGCAAGTGCTTTTCCGAAAGAGGGGCGAACGATATGAAAACCCTGTTCACAAAAAAACAAATGTCCGTTGTGCTGGCGCTCTTGCTGACGCTCTCAACGCTGATCCTTCCGCTGATGGCGGCCGAGCCTCCCGCGATTCCCGATGCCGCCGCTCCCGATGCGGCTGCTCCCGAGGGCGATGTGCCTGCCGCGGCGGTGGAGGAGGAGCTGAAGGAGAGCCGGATCGAATCGGCCGTGATCCTCGACAGCAAGACCATGCTGGAGGTCAAGGTGCGCCTGACGGCCGACTACCTGTCCACTCACGAAAAAACGCCGCTGTATCTCTTCGAGCTTCTGCCCTATCAGAGCACATCCGCGCTCAATGACTATGAGCCGGTGGGCATGATGGCGGCGGACAAAGAGGTGGTGTTCAGCGTTCCGTTTGACAACGAGGAGCTGCGCGTGCAGGCCAAGTACATTGCCGCTGAGAAGCGGGATGACGGCACGTATGCCATTGTCACCAAGGCGGCGTTCATCGACAATCCCGAGATCCTGGCGAAGTACGACACCGACTACCCCACCTATCCCTCCAAGAAGGGGCTTGCCCATCCCGATAACCTCACCGAGGTGTTCGATCTGGGCGTGTCCCATGCGGTTTTGGATGTGCCGGTCAACGAATACATCAAGACCGAGGCGGGAGCCGATTCGGTGGAATATACCTTCGCAGGCAAGCCCTATTACATCGACCGCGTTTCTCTCCAGCTGCTGGACTGGAAGGTGGGCTATCTGACCGATGCGGGCGTGCATGTTTACCTGAACTTCCTGCTCACGCCTCCCTCGGCCAAAAACGCGGAGGGGCTGTCCTGCCTCTACTGCGAGGGAGCCTCGCCCGATGCTTCCTATTATGCGCTCAACACCCGTAACGAGGATGCGGTGATGTATGTCACCTCCTTCATGAGCTTCATGGCCAAGCGTTACGGCAATGTGAAGGGGGATTATGGCTTTGCCGGCTCCTTCATCGTGGGTATGAACGTCAACTCCAACCGCTATTACCATTCCATGGGCGAGAAGGATCTGTCCTCCTTCCTGGATATGTATACCACCGCCTTCCGCATCGCGGATACCGCCCTGCGCTCGGTGTACAAGAACGGCCGCTGCTATGTGTCTGTGGCCGATAACCTGAACACCGCCGCCATCCAGCCCGACGGACGTGCCAACGACAAGCTGGACTATTCGGCTTCGGATTTTCTGAAGCTGTTCGATCAGAAGATCACCATGGGCGGTGATATTCCGTGGCGCGTGGCGCTGAACATCCGTCCCACCGTCAAGGGCCAGGCGGAGTTCTGGCAGTCGCCCAACATCAGCGATGCCTCCTCCACCCCCTTTGTGAATCTGTATAACATCGGCGCGCTGACCGACCTGCTGAAGAGCGAGGAGCTGCTGTATCAGGGCTCGCCCCGCTCGGTGGCGGTCACCTCCGATGCCATTCCCTCCGACGGAAGCGAGCAGATGCAGGCGGCCGCTTTCGCCTATGCCTACCTGACGGCGGCCTGCGATGAGAGCATCGAATGCTATGCCTTCGCCCGTCAGACCGATTCGGTGGCCGACGGCTCCTCTTACGGACTGAAGAAGCCCGACGGTACGAAGAAGGCGGTGTACGACGTGTTCCGCTCCATCGATACCAATGAGTGGAAGAGCGTGGTGTCGCCTCTGACCGCCGCGCTGTCTGTAACCGACTTCAGCGAGCTGATCCCGTCCTTTGACAGTGCAACGTACAAGGGTGGACGGACGCTGATCCGCGGAAGCGCTCTGCCCGAGGAGAGCATCGCCAAGGAGTATCTGCCCGTTGATGTGGTGGACTTCTCGGCCGGCGATCTGGCCCTCTTCGAGCCCAGCGACAACACCGAATACATCGAGCCTTACCGTCCCGAGAACAGCGAGCCGGATACGCCGTATGTGCTGTATGCCAAGCTGGCCTCCGCGCTCTCCGCTCACTATGCCGGCATTTCCAAGGTCTTCCCGCTGGGACAGTCCATTGCCGACAGCCGCTATCTGACGCTGAATCTCAACGTCCAGTCGGATTCCGGCCTGCCTGCCACGCTGATGCTGGTCCTCTCCCACGGACAGAATTATACCTATAAGGCCACGGCCAACATCCCCACCAACACGGCCGTTACCGTTTCCTTTGATCTGCAGCCCATCCTCGATGGCGGCTTTGATGTGTTCCATAGTCTCCGCCTGCTGGTGGCGCCCGCCGAGGGCAGCACCGTGTCCGGCTTCTATCTGGGCAACATCCAGCGCCGCGTCTTCACCGAGACCGATCCGATGGAAAACCTGCTTGTGATCGCCATTGTGGTGGTGGGCATCATCATCTGCTTTGCCATTGTGGCGCTGGTGGTGATCCGCATCCGCACCTCCCGCACCGGGCTGGTGGATTCGTCCTATTATGAGGAGGAGACACCGGCAGAGTCTGCCAAGCCTTCCAAGCCTCAAAAGGCGAAAAAGGAAAAAACAAGGAAGGAAAAGCCTCAGAAAGAAAGAACCGAAAAGAAGCCCGAGCGAAAGATGGTTGCTCCCGAGGAGCTCTCACCCTTGTCGGAGCAGACCGAAGAGGTCGAAAAGGTGCTTTCCGTCGATCCTGCTTCGCTTCCCGCCGAGGAGACGGTCAAGGAAACACCGCTGACCATCGAGGAACTTTCGGATCTGCCCGAGCAGCAGAAGGAGCTTTGGCGCGAAGAGGATACCCCGATCCTCACCCACATCGAGCTGCATCCCCGTGAGATCGGAGGAGGTGCTTTTGCCCCCGCAGAGGACGAACTGCCTGAAACCGCGTCCATTCCCGTTGTGGAGGAGATGGCATCTTCCGACACCTTCCCAACGGCCGAGGATCTGCCCGAAACAGCATCCGCTCCCACCGTGGAGGAGATGGCGTCTCCCGCTGTTATCCCGGCTGAGGATGACCTGCCCGATCCGACGGTCGCGCCTGTGATTGAAGAGGTGAGCAAGAACCGCCGTCCCCGTGCCAGACGCATTCCGCCGTCTGCGGAAAAGCGCGCACAGGAAAAGAAGACCGAGCAAGAACAATAACCCCAAAAAACAAAAATGCCTGCTGTCTGTTGACGGCGGGCATTTTCTTTTGGCAGGGCGGAAAAGAAGAAAAGCAGAAAAAACGGATGAAGAAAAGCCGCCCGAAGACGGCTTTCGTTTTGTATGTTTTGGGGATTTTACTCGTCCTTAGGTCCATTTTCCTGCGGCGGCGCGTACCCGTTCTGCGGCGGATAGTCATAGCCGTTCGGCTGACCGTTTCCATACTGCGGATCGTATCCGTTTTGCCAGCCATAGGGAGTCTGCTGACCGTACCCGTTCTGCGGAGGGTAAGGAAAAAACGGAGAATAAGGTCTTCTGCTCAGAACAAAGAAGAAGATCGATTCCAGCGGGAATCCCAGCAGGAAGGCCGCCACCAGGGTGAGAGCAAAATAAAGACCGTAATTGTTTTGCTCAAAGGTCTTGTAGATGCGGAACACAGCGATGTAGTAGAAAACGGTGAAAACGATCGCAGCGGCAATCACAGCGAGGATGAGCAGGACAAGGAAAAGCATGGCGATCACCTCTCCGCTTGTCACAGCGGCGATGCCGACTACGATTCCGAGCGCAAAGGGAAAGACGATCAGCGAAAGCCCCAGCCAGAGCAGAATATGGCGGAGCCTGCTCTGCTTCATGCGGCCATCGGGAGTGAAGTCGGCCAGCTTACCGAGCAGGTAAAATTTGGCGAAGGGGATGAAGGCCAGCCAGCCGTTGGGAACGTCCAGCTTTTGCGCCAGCTTCATCTGTCCGACGCCGCCGAGGATGTAAAGCGCGATGCCAATTCCCGTGAGGAGAAAAACCAGACCGAACAGGAAGGGAAGAAAGGCCAAAAGGGTTGCCTCCAGCATATCCTCTATGCTTGTGATGTCATACCAAGGAGCGCTGTAATCGAAATAATCGGGATAATAGGAATACGGTGTCATCATCGTGTCTCCTTTCAATTCAATGGGTTCTGCTTTTATTGTATCATAAAACGGTCAAAAAAGCAAGAACTTTCAAAATCTCATTGACAGGAGAAGGAAAGGATGGTACAATCAAGGTGAAAAAAACGACCGTCGGATGAGGCGGTTAACCGAGCAGGAGGACTTTTCAAATGGCAATTGATACGAAGAAATGGATCGCTTTTGTGGAGAAGCACCGCGAAAAGATCCTGGCCGCAGAACGTCAGATCTGGAACCATCCCGAAACGGGATACCGCGAGTGGAAGACCACGAAATATCTGGAAGAGGAATTTGAAAAGCTGGGCTATACGCTGACCAAAGCGGGCAACATCCCCGGCTTCATCACCGACATCGACACCGGCCGTCCCGGACCGAAGCTGCTGATCTTCGGCGAGATGGATTCGCTGATCTGTCTTGACCATCCCGAGGCCGACAAGGAGACCGGCTCGGTTCACGCCTGCGGACACAATGCCCAGTGTGCGGCTCTGCTCGGTCTGGCCGCCGCGCTCAAGGAAGAGGGCGCGCTGGACGGTCTTTGCGGCTCGATCCGCCTTTGCGCTGTTCCCGCCGAGGAGCTTCTGGAGCAGGAGTTCCGTGAGGATCTGGTGAAAAAAGGCATCATAAGGTACTACGGCGGCAAGGTGGAGTTTATGTACCGCGGCCTGTTTGACGGCTGCGACCTGGCGTTCATGGTCCACCAGACCTCTCAGCTCAACGACGAGCTGTTCATGATCAACGCCGGCTCCAACGGCTGCTTCACCAAAAACGTTACCTATCACGGCGTTTCCGCGCATGCGGGCGGGAACCCCCAGCAGGGCATCAACGCGCTGTATGCCGCCAATCTGGGACTGAATGCGTCCAACTCTCTCCGCGAGACCTTCCCCGACAACGATCACATCCGCTTCCATCCCATCATCACCTACGGCGGTACGGCCACCAACGCCATCCCCGACACCGTGAAGCTGGAAAGCTATGTCCGCGGCGCTTCTCTTGAGGCCATCCGCCGCGAGAATCAAAAGATCAACCGTGCTTTGGCAGCCTCGGCTGCGGCCATGGGCGCCAACATCACCATCAGCGACCGCGCCGGCTATATGCCCTATATGCAGGACCAGAACATGCTGGACGTGGCCCGTGAGGCCATGGTTGCCATCTGCGGAAGCAAGGACAAGATCCGCGACCGCGGCACGTTCGGTACCGGTTGTTCGGACATCGGTGACATCTGTGCGGTCATGCCTGCCTGCCATCCTTATGCCGGCGGTGCCATCGGACGCGGCCACGGCAACGATTATTACATCCAGGATGCCGACAAGGCCTGCGTCAATTCGGCCAAAATGCAGCTGCTGATGCTGGTCATGCTCCTCTCCGACGGTGCGGCCAGAGCCAAGTACTGCATCGCCAACAAGAAAACGCCCTTCGCCTCCAAGGAGGAGTATTTCGCCGCCGTTGACAGCGTCAACATGGACAAGAAGGCTGTGGAATACCGCGAGGACGGCTCCATCGTTCTCAATTTCACCAAATAAATTGAAGTAAAAAAAACAAAAGGCTGCCTGGAAAGAGAAGTTCCGTTTTCTTCTCTGCGGACAGCCTTTTTTGGTGTGCTCAGTGTTCAAATTTGTCTTTGTGCTTCATGAAAAAGTCGAACCAGACGCGGACGTTCGGCAGCTCGGTCCACTCGGCGACCGAGACGGGACAGCGGTCCAGATCGTAGATCTTGGCATGGGGAAGGGAGAGGATGAGCGGCGAATGGGTGGCGATGATGAACTGACTGCCGCCTGCACGGGATGAGGCGGCGATGTAGTCGGCCAGCTGCAGCTGACGCTCGGCAGAGAGACTGTTTTCGGGCTCGTCGAGCAGATAGACCGCGTCCTCCTCCTCGATGCGGTCCACAAAATAGCGCATGGCGCTTTCGCCGTTGGAATGCAGGTCGATGTCCCCTTCCACCCGATCGCGGATGAACTGCGACTGCGAGCGTTTTTTGGAGAGAATGTCTCTGACATCCTTCCATCGCTCATAGTCATCCAGCCCGCGGAGATTCATGATGGAGGGGTCGTCAAAGGCGGCGCGGTAGGTCTCAACGTATTGCTTGAACAGCGTCTCTCTTCTTTCGTCCAGCTTTCCGTTGACCGAGCGCGCGGACAGCACATAGTCGAACACGTCGTCGCTGGTCAGCACATACGCCTTTTTCGGCGCACCGCTTCGGCGGATCTGACACAGCGAGACATAGCGCTCAAAAAAGGGAGAATGGTTGAAATCGGAATAGCGGACGGCGTTCAACAGAGAGGCGATGACGTTGATCAGCGTGCTTTTTCCCGAGCCGTTTCCGCCGTAAAGGATCGTGATCGGCTCAAAATTCACTTCGCGCAGCTGCTTTTGCGGAAAGATCTTGAAGGGGTAAAAGGTGGAAAAGCAGGTTCGTTTTTCTCCTGTGATCACGCCGTTTTCCGCACGTTCGCCGGGCAGCAGAAGGCTTTGAATGTGGATCGCACTCATGCTTTCACCTCTTTTTCATACTCTTTTTATGTCGGTGTTTCTTGTCTTCAACACCGACAGAATGAAAAAACAGTTTCGAAATATCCATATGGTTACAAAAGTCTATTGACCGATGCGGAGGAGAATAGTATGATTAGAACAGATCATCCTGATGCTCCTGCCGGTATTCGGAGGGGCTCATGCCCGTTTGCTTTTTGAATATTCGGCTGAAATACAGCGGATCG
Source organism: Oscillospiraceae bacterium (assembly GCA_015063795.1). Classification (GTDB taxonomy): domain Bacteria; phylum Bacillota; class Clostridia; order Oscillospirales; family CAG-272; genus SIG694. The sequence goes on along the minus strand of SVTL01000023.1, from coordinate 5,193 downwards.
AGGTAGCCCACCTCTTTCGAGACGGCGGAGATCGGACGGTCATTTCCGTCGGTGAGCAGACGGCATGCTATACGGATCCTCTCTCGTACCGCATACGCAGAGGGAGAAACGCCGTACTTCTTTTTGAAGATGCGTCTGAGGTAGACATCGCTGACATCGCAGAGCGAGGACAGCGTGTTTGCCGCAAAGTCCGGATCGGTCAGGTGCTCCGACAGATAGGCCTCAACGGGCATCAGCATTTTTTTGTCGCGGACGGACAGATAGCCGTCGTAGCGGTTGGTGCTTTTTTCAAGAAGCGTGTACAGACAGGCAAGAGCACCGTAAACGTTGTCCTTTTCCCAGAGATGGTAGAGCTTTTCGGCATGAAGTGCCGCATCGGGAACGGTGAACACGGGGTTGTCTCTCAGAGCCTGAATGGCTTCGGGAGGCGCGGTAAAATTGACCACATAGGAAAAGCCGGGATTTTTCCCCTCAACGTGGTAGGAGCTGTCCTTCTCGACAAAGAGGATCTGGTTGGCAGAAATCAGAACGCTTTTATCGGGGAAGCAATACTCCGTCGTTCCTTTGATCTTGATGAGAAGACCGTGGGAGCGGCGTCGGAGCATGGGCCGTTTGTTCTGTATCGCCATATCGCGCAGAACGCTGTTGATGATGATCCCCTGGAGAGGGGAGTTGTTGAAAGATTCCATGATATCACCCCGCTTGTAAAACCATTATAGCATCGCGCCGGTGTTTTGTCAACAAACAAGGACCCATCGCAAGAAACGACCTTTGCCGCTTCGGCGATTTCACCCGTTTTCTTTGGCACTCTGCGTGACAGGCAAGCTGTTGCAGAGGGCTCTGAGAGCGAGGCTCAGTCAAAAGCGCCCGGCATCGCACAGGGCGATTCACTCATAACAAACTCATAAAAAAATTCATAAAAAACTATAACAATAAAAGTCTTTACAGACGAAATGACAGGAGGAACCCCTTATGATTTTGGAAAAGAAATACAGCGGCATCACCGTACCGGTTCTGACCCCCGTTCTGGAGGATGAGACCGTTGATGAGGCCGGCTACCGCACCCTCATCAAATACCTGTTGGACAACGGCATCCACGGTGTCTTTGCCTGCGGAACGTTGGGCGAGACCATGACGCTGACTCAGGCCGAGCGCGACCGTGCGATCCGCATTGCCGCCGATGCCTGCAACGGTAAGGCCAAGGTGTTTGCCGGCGTTATGGACACCTCCACCAAGCGCGTGATCGAAAACATCAAGCGCATTGAGGACTGCGGCTGCGACGCTGTGGTCATCACGCCCGTTTTCTACGACCGCCACACCTCTCAGAGCGAGATCATCCGCCTGTTTGAGGATGCGGCCAAGTCCACCAAGCTGGATCTGATCGCCTACAACATCCCTTCCTTCGTTATGGAAAAAATGGATCCCGCAACCGTTGCCGCTCTGGCGGACATCGATTCGGTGAAGGGCTATAAGGACAGCGCCGGCGTGTTCAACGACACGGTGAAGGTGCTCAACAATCTTGCCGACCGCGAGGACTTCTCGATCCTCAGCGGCACGCCCGTGCAGTATATGCCCTCCGCGCTTCTGGGCTGCGACGGCTGTGTTCCCGGCATGGCCTCGATGTATCCGAAGGTGTTTGTGGAGGCCTACAACGCCAGCCTGACCGGCGATGTGGAGCTGATGCGGAAGTTCAACAAGCTGATCTGTCTGGCAGGCTCGGTGTATGCCAGCGCCAAGAACGGCACGGCCGCAGTCAAGTATGCCGTGTCCACGCTGGGCTTCATGAATGAGCGCATCCTGCGTCCTCAGGACGGCTGCAGCGCCGAGGAAAAGGAAAAGATCCACAGACAGATGAAGCTCTGCGAGCAGACCTTTGCCGCGGAAGGATTGGAGAGTGTGCTGGCATGACCGTTGATTATAAAAAATATAAGGAATTCTGCCGCAAAGCGCTGATCGCCTGCGGTATGAAGGAGGAAGCGGCCGAGGCTGTGGCAGATTGCTGCGTGATGACCGATATGCTGGGCATCTCCACCCACGGTACGATAAATCTTCCCAAGTACATCCGCAAGATGAAGGCCGGCGGTCTGCACGGCAACACCACCCCCTCCGTGATCTCGGAGGGCCCCACCTGGGCGCGCCTGAACGGTGAGGGCGGCTTCGGTATGTATAACGGACGCTATGCCATCGATCTGGCCATGAAAAAGGCGGACGAAATGGGCATGGCCCTCGTCACGGTCAGCGACAGCGGTCACTTCGGCGCCTGCTGCAGCTACAGCATCTATGCGGCCGAAAAGGGCTATCTGGCTCTGGCGATGAGCAACACCAACAAGCTGATGTGCGTCCCCGGCGGTAAGGGCAATGTGATCGGCAATGCCCCGATCTCCTACGCTCTGCCCCGTCCGGGCAAGCACCCCATCTTCATGGACATCGCGCTTTCGCAGGTGGCCAAGCTGAAGGTGGTCCAGTATCAGAGAGAAGGGAAGAAGGTTCCCGATGGCTGGGTGGTGGACGAAAACGGTATGCCCACCAACGATCCGCAGGGCAACAACTTCTCCATGTGCCCCATGTCCGCGCACAAGGGATACTGCCTGGCCTTCTTCGTGGAAACGCTGACCACGGTTCTTTCCGGCGGCAGCTTCGACGTGAAGAGCTGGCTGTTCACGCCCCCTGAAACGCAGACCAACACCGGCCATACCATGCTGGTGATCAATGTGAATAAGATGATGGATCCCTCGCAGTTTGCCGAGCGTCTGGAGGAATACACCGCCTCCATCGTCAACGCTCCCAAGGCGATGGGCTCCGATAAGATCTTCTACCCCGGCGAGCCCAACTGGTGCGGCTATGATGCCGCCGTGGAAAACGGTCTGGTGCTTCCCGATGCCACCGCTGAGGCCGCAAGGGAGCTGGAAGAACTGTCAGGATTGAAATTGGAGGATGCAATCATATGAAAATGCTTATTGGCGGCCGTGAAGTAGAAGCTTCCAACGGCTCTGTTATGGAAAACATCAACCCCGCAACCGGCAAGGTGATCGGAACGGTCCCCTTCGCCTCTCCCGAGGATGTGGAACAGGTCATTCAGAATGCTGTGGAGGGTCAGAAGGAGTGGGTTGCCATTCCCTTCCATAAGCGTATGGAGATTCTGGAGCGCTTTGTTCAGCTCGCGCAGCAGAATGAGGAAACCATCGCCCGTACCATGGCCGAGGAGGGCGGTAAGCCCTTTGCTCAGGCTCTGGGCGAGGTGGGACGCGTGAAGGATGCCTTCCGCCTGTATATGGCCGAGGCCAGAACCATGTACGGCAAAACGATCCCGCTGGATCCCGAGCCGAGAGGTCTGGGCGATGTCTGCTTCACCATCTTTGAGCCTCTGGGCGTCATCGCGGCCATCTGCGCGTTCAATTTCCCCGGCGTTCTCTTCTCGCATAAGGCTGCGGCCGCTCTCTGCGCGGGCAACAGCGTGATCATCAAGCCCGCTTCGGATACCCCCGGCGCGACGATGATGATGACCAAGCTGCTGCTGGAGGCAGGCGTGCCCGGCAATACCGCTCAGTGCATCACCGGCTCCGGCTCGGTGGTGGGCGACGCTCTGGCGGCAGATCCCCGTGTGGCCGGCGTCACGCTTACCGGCAGCACCAGAGTCGGTGTCCATGTGGCAGAGCTTTGCGCCAAGCAGCTCAAGCCCTATTCGCTGGAGCTGGGCGGAAACGATCCCTTTGTTATCTTTGACGATACCGATGTGGATGAGGCAGTCGCTCAGGCTCTGGGCGGACGCATTGCCAATGCCGGTCAGATCTGCTGCTCCAGTAAGCGCTTTATCGTTCACAATGCCATCAAGGACGCCTTCGCCGAAAAGCTGGCCAAGGCTCTGTCGGAAATGAAGCTGGGCGATCCGCTGGATCCCGAGACCAAGGTCGGTCCGGTGATCAACGAAAAGGCGGCCAAGGACATCATCAGCCAGATCGAGCGCGCCGTTTCCGAGGGTGCCCGTATCCTGTACGGCGGCGAGCGTCAGGGATGCTTTGTAACGCCGACGGTCCTGGTGGATGTGCCCGCCAACAGCAGCGTGGCCACCGACGAGGAGATCTTCGGTCCCGTGTTCCCCGTCATCGGCTTTGAGACGCTGGAGGAGGCGATCGCCATCTCCAACAATTCCTGCTACGGTCTGTCCTCCGGTATCCTGACCAAGGATATGAAGAAGGCAATGGCCTTTGCGCTGGCCGTCGATTCCGGCGCCTGCGTGATCGGCAGCAACGGCAACTACCGTCTGACCCAGCAGCCCTTCAACGGGCACAAGATGTCCGGCTTCGGCTCCGAGGGTACGATGTACACCCTGCAGGAAATGGTCAAGATCAAGACCATCGTGCTGAAGAACGTTTTTTGAAGAGAAACCCCATCGGAATTGAACAGATCCGGTAAAAACGGACAATAGAAAAAATCCCCCCTGTGGTAGAAGAGAACGACTGCCATAAGGGGGATTTTGTTTGCCGAGAGAATGTAAGACAATCAAGCAAGTTGAAAACGAACTATTGGAACGGAAAGCAAACGGGAAAACCAATCGAAAAATCAGCGAAGAATTCGGATGTGGTCTTGAACAAGGAAAAAGGTGTAATAAAACGGCACGATAAAACTCAGCAAAAGATAATGTTCCATTTCTTTGAAAAAACGAATACAGATTCTTGTGAAAAGGGAAGAGAAAAAAGAAAATCCCGAACACGTTCGCATTCGGGATTTTTTGTGTTCACACAACAAATTCGAACCCTCTATCTATCTATATCCAATTATTTTGCTTTTCTTACGTAAATACTGGCAGAATACGGAATAGCGTTAGATACATTCATTTCTGCGAATTTTTCTATATTAAATCCGATTTTTTTGAATTCATCAATATATTGATTTTTATCTTTGGCTCTCGCAGGAAGAAGGGGAACCAATACCTCCATCATAATGCCATTATCAGCATTTCTAACCTGACGTAATTGCGGTGTATTATAATCCTCACCCGTTATCTGCGCCCATTCCTCAACAGAATTGACAATGCCGTTATAAGTTCCATCCCTACGATACGACTCCCTAAAAAATAGCATTGGCGAATTTTCTTTTAACGAGTTATACGCATTTTTCAAATACAACTCTCTGTCTTTATCAGTAACCAACATATGAAATCCCATACAGTCAAGAGCCGCATCGTATTTTTCC
>SVTL01000006.1 GCA_015063795.1 Oscillospiraceae bacterium | reverse complement strand
CACGGCGACCTGCGATAAAGCAGGTCTGCCGAACGATGCTTGCCCTTACGGGCAAGTGATGTCGGCTTCGCCTAATGATGTAGCCTACGGCAATGATGTTGTGCCTTCGGCACAGTGGGCAAGCATCACATCATTGCGACCAACGGGAGCAACATCATTACGAACGAAGTGAGTAACATCACTTTTGCGTAAGCAAAAACATCACTTATATTCCTTCCGAAAACAAAATATCGTATAACACACTATACCTTGCAAGCAAGATCGTGTGAAAAAGGGGCGAGAAAATCTCGTCCCTTTTCTGCTTTGATATAAAACTGCTTTACGGTAGGTGCCCCCGATGCGGAGACTCCCTTGATGCTGTTTTCTTTACGCGGCAGGTGCGGCGGCGTTGAACTTGTTATACGTATCGTTGATGTCGTTCTCGATGGCCTTGCGCAGCTTAGCGTAGTTGGTGGAGATGTTGGCCTTGATCGGATCGATGTCCAAAATCTTGGTGCGGATGCCGCCGAAGTCGAAGTACAGAGCCATGTCGAACACAGCGGTGTCCTTGATGATCTGAACATACTGCTCAGACTCATCGTCACGGGTATACTTACGGGTCAGCATGACATCGAACCATTCGGGAATGGTGATGATGGACGAATAGTAGTTGAGGTCTTCGAGGATACGGCCGGTGCGGTCGGGATCCTTGGTGGTGGCAGGGCAGCCAACCATGATCGTCCACCAGGACCACATGGAGTAATAGCGATCCTGAGAAGCGTCATACTTGGGCAGCGGAACGATACCGAACTCGTGCTCCATGTCGGCAAACTGGTCGATACCCGTGGGCGAGCAGATGTGAAAGAGATAGTAATCCTGGGTAAACAGGTAACGGGCATAGTCAAAGCGATGCAGGAAGCCGTGGGGGTCCATCTTCGAGCAGGTCAGGCAGTAGCAATAGGTGGGATCGTTGAAGATGTCCTTGATCTTTTCATAAGCGGCAACGGTCTTGTCGCCCATCAGCGTCAGGTTGGGATATCCGGTGGCGTCCTGCGTGGAAGCACGGATGCCCGAAGCATACATCAGCGTGACAGCATTGTGATGCTCGAAGGTAGCGCCGTAGCGGTCCTGCTCATCGTAGAAGCCGTCGTTGTTCAGGTCAACCGAGATCGACTTGACCAGCGTGCCGAAGGTATCGAGAGTCCAGTTGTTCTGCTCGATGTAAGTATAGGGAGAGGTGAGCTGGTTGTCCTCGATCAGCTGCTTGTTGAAGAACAGACCGTAGGCCAGCTTGATGTTCAGGTCACAGTTGGTGAAATACAGGGCATTGCCGACAGCCAGATCCTTCTTGGCGTTCTGGTCCCAATAGGGCTTGGACATGTCAACGTTGGGCAGATCGTTCAGGTTATAGAGAAGCTTTTCTCTTGCCAGATTGGCCATGTAAGCACCGCGGAGCATGATCACATCAAACTCGGTGTTGCCGCTCATGACCTGCGCACGGACGTCAGCCTGAGCGCTGGTGGATTCGATCTGAGCGAAGGTGATGTTGTACTTGTCCTCGAGAATGACGTTTCTTCTGTAAACGGCATCCAGGATCAGGTCACTGCTCTCGCCCTCGGAAATGACATAGTCAACCGAATAGGGGTCAGCGGACTGCGCGGCGGTGAGGTAGGTGAATTCATAGCCCTCATAGTCCTTTCTGGGGAGCTTGGGGTCGAATTCCGAACCCTTTGCGATCTCGGTCTCGTAAGCCTCGGTGGTTTCTCCGCCCTGACCTGCGTTGTTGTCACAGGCAACGGCAAGAGGAAGCACAAAGCAGAAAACGAGCAGCAGAGACAGCAGTTTCATTGCGAAGCTTTTGCGCTTTTCCATGTTGGTTTCTCCTTGAAAAATGAATTTATAAAATTTTTTGTTGTTTTAAAATCAGTTTACCGTATCCATTATATCAATGCTTTTCATTTTTGTCAAGAAAAAGATGAAAAGGACCGTTCATTTTGTTTTTTCTCAAGAATAGAGTATTGTTTTGTTCACAAAGCAAAAGGACTCCTTTTTTCGGAAAAACACCGTTTCCATGCGCGAACCAAAAAAAGAAGCCGCCGTTTTTTTAAACAGCAGCTTCTTTGCTTTCCGTTACAATTCTTTCAGCAAGCAGCCCGTCACGCGGTGGGGGCAGCGGCGTTGAACTTGTTGAACGTATCGTCGATATCCGACTCGATGGCCTTGCGCAGCTTGGCATAGTTGGTAGAGATGTTGGCCTTGGCGGGATCAACGTCGAGGATCTTGGTGCGGATACCGCCGAAGTCGAAATACAGAGCCATGTCATACACAGCGGAATCCTTAATGATCTGCACATACTTCTCCGACTCATCGTCACGGGTATACTTACGGGTAAGCATTTCATCAAACCACTTGGGGGTGACGATGATGGAGGAATAGTAGTTGAGGTCTTCGAGGATACGGCCGGTGCGGTCGGGATCCTTCAGCGTGGAGGGACAGCCGATCATGATCGTCCACCAGGACTGCATGGAATAGTACTCCTCCTGGGAGCTTTCATACTTGGGCAGCGGAACGATACCGAACTCATGCTCCATGTCCGCAAACTGGTCGATGGCCGTGGGCGAGGTGACGTGGAACATGTAATAATCCTGGGTGAACAGGTAGCGGGCATAGTCCCATCTGTGCTCAAAGCCGTGGGCATCCATCGTCGAGCAGGTCAGGCAGTAGGAATAGGTGGGATCGCTGAAGATGTCCTTGATCTTTTCGTAAGCGGCAACGGTCTTGTCGCTCATCAGCGTCAGCTCGGGATAACCGGTGGCATCCTGCGTGGTGGCACGGATACCCGAAGCATACAGCAGGCAGACAGCGTTGTGATGCTCGAAGGTAGCGCCGTAGCGGTCGTTTTCATCGTAAACACCGTCGTTGTTGGCATCGACCGAGACCGACTTGACCAATTTTCCGAAGTTATCGATGGTCCATTCGTTGTTGTCGATGTAGGTATAGGGAGAGGTGAGCTGGTTGTCCTCGATCATCTGCTTGTTGAAGAACAGACCGTAGGGCAGCTTCATGTTCATATCGCAGTTGGTGAAGTACAGCGCGTTGCCGACGGCCAGGTCACGGGCGGTGTTCTGGTCCCAATAGGGCTTGGTCATATCCACCCATTCCAGGTCGTTGAGGTTGTAGAGAAGCTTCTCTCTTGCCAGGTTGGCCATGTAACCGCCGCGGAGCATGATGGCATCAAAGGCGGTGTTGCCGCTCATGACCTGGGCGCGGACCTCAGCCTGGGCACTGGTGGCCTCGGTCTGGGCGAATTTGATGTTGTACTTGTCCTCCAGAACGATGTTTCTTCTGTAAACAGCGTCCATGATCAGGTCGCTGCTCTCGCCCTCGGAGATGATATACTCCACATAATAGGGGTCGGAGGTGGGAGCCGCAGTCAGGTATGTAAATTCATATCCTTCATAGTCCACGGCGGGGATCTTAGGGTCGTTCTCGTTGCCGGCCACGATCTCGGTCTCATATGCGGCTGTGGTGTCATCGCCGGTGCCGCCGCCATTGCAGGCAACCGCCATGGGCAGCACGAAGCAGCAGACGAGAAGCAGAGCCAGGATCTTGGTCAAAACGCTTTTGCTGGTGTTCATCTTTTTTCTCCTTTTTTGATTCACCGATCTGCGGAAAGCCCTTGCTTTGCCGCATTCGATTGTTTTGATAGCCTTTATATTATACGAAACATTGACGTTATTGTCAACCTTTTGGCCGTTTTTTCTTAAAAATTCTTCCTCTGCTCTTCCCTTTTCTGCAAAAAAAGAAGCCATTCCCTGCTGAGAACAGCTTCTTTTTCTTCCGCCTTATGCGGCCGGTGCGTTGAATTTGTTGAACGTATCGTCAATATCCGACTCGATGGCCTTGCGCAGCTTGGCGTAGTTGGTGGAGATGTTGTTCTTGGCCGGATCCACATCCAGAATCTTGGTGCGGAGACCGCCGAAGTCGAAGTAGAGGCCCATGTCATACACAGCGGAGTTCTTGATGGTCAGAAGCGAGGACTCCGATTCGTCGTCTCTCGTGTACTTACGGGTGAGCATCACATCAAACCACTCGGGGGTGACGATGACCGACGAATAGTAGTTCAGATCCTCCAGAATGCGGCCGGTGCGGTCGGGATCGTCCATCACCGCGGGACAGCCCACAGCCTGCGTCCACCAGGACATCATCGAATGGTATTTCTCCTGAGCCGAATCGTACTTGGGCAGTGGCACGACGCCGAACTCATGCTCCATATCCGCAAACTGGTAGATATCGGTGGGCGCGCAGATGTGGAAGAGGTAATGATCCTGCGTGAACAGGTAACGGGCGTAGTCCCAGCGATGCTCGAAGCCGTGGGGATCCATCGTCGAGCAGGTCAGGCAGTAGGAATAGGAGGAATCGCTGAAGATGTCCTTGATCTTTTCGTAGGCGGTGACCGTCTTGTCGCCCATCAGCGTCAGCGTGGGATAGCCGGTGGGATCCTGCGTGGTGGCACGGATGCCCGATGCATACATCAGCGTGATGGCGTTGTGGTGCTCAAAGGTGGCACCGTAGCGGTCGTTTTCATCGAACAGACCGTCGTTGTTCAGGTCAACCGAGATCGACTTGACCAGCTTTCCGAAGTTGTCCAGCGTCCACTCGTTGTTTGCCAGATAGGTATAGGGCGAGGTGAGCTGGTTGTCCTCGATCAGCTGCTTGTTGAAGAACAGACCGTAGGGCATTCTCATGTTGATATCGCAGTTGGTGAAATACAGCGCATCGCCCACCGCCAGATCGGCCGCGGCGTTGGCATCCCAGTAGGGCTTGGTCATATCCACCCACTCCAGCTCGTTGAGATTATACAGAAGTCTCTCACGGGCCAGGTTGGCCAAAAACGCACCGCGGAGGATGACCGCATCAAACTCCACCGAGCCGCTCATGACCTGCGTGCGCACATCGGCCTGGGGCGCATTCGACTCGATCTGAACCAGCTTGACGTTGTATTTGTCCTCGATAACGGTATTTCTTCTATACACAGCGTCCATGATCAGATCGCTGCTCTCGCCTTCGGACACGATATAATCCACATAATAGGGGTCGGCGGTCATGGCCGCAGACAGGAAGGCAAACTCATATTCCTCATAGTCCACCTTGGGGATCTTCGGATCATACTGGTTGCCATCGAGGATCTCGGTCTCATAAACCGTGGTCTCCTCGGCGTTCGAGTCTCCTCCTCCGCAAGCGGCAAACAGCGGCAGGACAAAGCAAAGGATGAGAAGCAGGGGCAGACATTTTGTCGATAACAGTCTCTGTTTCATGATGATTCTCCTTTTTTGTCAGTCATGGCAGAGAAACACGTGTCTCCGTCTGTTTTTATTATAAAAGTCTTTCCTCTCTTTGTCAATCGTCCGCAGCGGACAACCGTATTTTGGGCAAAAAAAAGGGACTCTCGCTTAACAAACGAAAGTCCCGATCGGATGTTACCTTATGAGGCAGGGGTTGTGGGAGCAGCGGCATTGAACTTGTTGTAGGTATCCTCAATGTCGCTCTCGATGGATTTTCTCAGCTTGGCATAGTTGGTGGAGATGTTGGCCTTGGCGGGATCGATGTCCAGGATCTTGGTGCGGATGCCGCCGAAGTCGAAATACAGAGCCATGTCATACACAGCGGTGTCCTTGATGATCTGCAGGTTGGTCTCGGACTCATCGTCTCTTGCGTACTTACGGGAGAGCATGGTGTTGAACCATTCGGGCGTGACGATGACCGAAGAATAGTAGTTCAGATCCTCCAGGATGCGGCCGGTGCGGTCGGGATCCTTCAGAACGGCGGGACAGCCGATCATGCAGGTCCAGTTGGACATCATCGAATAATAGCGGTCCTGAGCCGAATCGTACTTGGGCAGCGGAACGATGCCGAACTCATGCTCCATATCCGCGAATTCATCGATACTGGTGGGCGGAACCACATGGAAGAGGTAATAATCCTGCGTGAACAGGTAACGGGCATAGGCGAAGCGGTGGATGAAGCCGTGGGGATCCATCTTCGAGCAGGTCAGGCAGTAGGCATAACTGGGATCGTTGAATATTTCCTTGATCTTTTCATAGGCGGTAACCGTCTTGTCGCCCATCAGCGTCAGCACCGGGTAACCGGTCTCGTCCTGCGTGGTGGCGCGGATGCCGGACGAATAGAGAAGAGCCATGGCATTGTGATGCTCAAAGGTGGCGCCGTAACGGTCCTCCTCGTTGAAGAAGCCGTCGTTGTTCTGGTCCATCGACACGCTCTTGACCAGCTGGCCGTAGGTATCCAGCGTCCAGTTGTTGTTGGCGATGTATTCATAGGGAGAGGTCAGCTGATAGTCCTCGATCAGCTGCTTGTTGAACACGATACCGTAAGCCATCGACGTGTTGATGTCACAGTTGGTGAAATACAGCGCATTGCCGACCGACAGGTCCTTTTTGGCGTTCTGGTCCCAATAGGGCTTGGACATATCCACCCACTCCAGATCGTTGAGGTTATACAGCAGCTTTTCTCTCGCCAGGTTGGCCAGATAGGCGCCGCGGATGCGGATGGCATCAAACTCGGTGGTGCCGCTCATGACCTGTGCGCGCACATCGGCCTGGGCATTGGTGGACTCCACCTGACCGAAGGTGATGTTGTACTTATCCTCCAGCACCACGTTGCGGCGGAAGACCGCGTCCAGGATCAGGTCGTTGGTCTCACCCTCGGAGACCAGATACTCGGAATCATAGGGGTCGGACTGCTTTTCGGCAGACAGAAACACAAATTCGTAGCCCTGATAGTCCACGGCAGGGATCTTGGGATCGAACTCGCTTCCGGCCGCAATCTCGGTTTCGTAAGCCTCGGTCTCTCCCTCGCCGGTTTCGCCGCCGCCATTGCAGGCAACGCACAGCGGAAGCGCGAAGCAGACAACCAGAAGCAGACAAAGCAGCTTGCTTAAGGACTTTTTCATGTTTGGTTTCTCCTTTTGATCATTTTTTATACAAATTGTATTTCGGCATTCACCGATTCTTTATATAGTATACATGAAACAGCCGAAAATGTCAAGGATGGATTTGTGATTTCTGTGATATATATTATGATATGTTGATATATGAAAAAGAGAGCAGAATTGCTTTTTACAAAAAAAGAGCAGACTGCTTTTGTCATCTGCTCTTTCCTTTCATGGGGAAGCATCACGCCGCGGGAGGAGCAGAAAATTTGGCATAGGTATCGTTGATATCCGCCTCGATGGCGTCACAAAGTCTGAAAAACAGCATGGTTCAACGCTTGCCTGCCGCGATGGCCTTGAGATGGGCGATCAGGTCGTTGGCATCCACCCTGCCGTTTCCGTCGGCATCGGAGGCGAGCAGCTGCGGAAGCGTGAAGGAGCCGTTTTCGATGGCCCTCGCCAGCGCCAGCAGATCCAACACATCCGTTTCACCGCTGTCGTTGACGTCTCCGTCGCACAGCTGCTCGCACAGGGCAAAGGCACCGTAGCCCAGCGTAACCGGCGCGGTCGGATCGGCCATGGTCAGCTGATCCAACAGCGTACAGCCGTAAAAGGCGCCGTGACCGATGTCGGTCAGTCCGCTCGGCAGAGCCAGCGTCTTCAGCGATGCACAGCCCATGGCGGCATTCGGCGCGATCTGCTTCACCTGCTCGGACAATGTGACCGTCTCCGCAGCGGCAGGCAGCAAAAGAAGTGCGGTCTGCTGCTTGTTGTACAAGGCACCGTCACAGACGGCAAAGCATTCGTTGGCCGAGGGCAGCGAAAACGAGCGCAGCGACGGACAGTTCCAGAAAGCATCCGCAGCCAGATGACTCAAAGCCGCAGGCAGTCTCACCGTGCTCAGCGACAGGCAATGGGCAAAGGTGCCCGATTCGATCCTTGTCAAATAAGCGGGCAGCTCGATCTCACGCAGAGAGGCGCAGTTGGAAAAGGCTTCTCTTCCGATGGTCGATACCGACGGCGGAATGACAAGCGTTTGCAGACGGCGGCAGGAGGAAAAGGCATAGGGCGCAATGGTTTTCAGCGTTGACGGCAAATTGACGCTTTCCGCTCCGCACGGCACGGCATACAGCACTCTCTTTTCGGCATCGTACAAGGCCCCATTCACCGACACAAAGGATTCATTTCCTTCCGCCACGCTCAGCGACGTCAGCGATGAGCAACCGACAAAAACGCTCTCGCCCAGCGAATTCAATTCCTTGGGAAGAACGATGCTTTTCAGCGACGAGCAATGCAAAAAGGCGCCGTTTCCAATCTTTTTGACCGTTGAAGGCAGGGTGATGCTCTCCAGCATCGTGCAATCGAAAAAGGCATAATTGCCGATGTTGACCACGCCCTCCTCGACGATCACCGTCTTGATCAGCGGACGGTAGGCATACCAGCGGGCCTGTGTCTGTGTATCGGCATAGCAACTGTAATCCTTCATTTTGCCGCTGACAAAGCCCATCGTGTGAGGCGTCAGAGTCATCGTTCCTGTTGCCAGATCCAGCGTCCAGGTCACATTCGCTCCCGAGGAGCCGGCATTCCCCGTAACAATTCCGCTTTCGCCGCCATCCTCTGCCGACACCGACAGAGCCATGGACAAAAGCAGACCGAGCAGCATGGCAAGGCAGGCAAACCGCTTCCAATATTTCATATCTTTTTCCTTTCGCGGAGTCATGTTCGACTCACCTTATCATTTTACCACGTTTTTTCGCCTTTGGCAATACGAATTGCAAAAAAAAGCATGGAAAAAGGACCGCCTCCGAAGAAACGGTCCTTTGGATGGATTCGATTTGAAGAAGCCTGTCAGCCTCAGGAAGCCAGATCGCCGAATGCGTCGTCGATCTCAGCCTGGATGACCTTCTTCATCTTGGCCAGGTTGGTGGAGATGTTGTTCTTGGCCGGGTCAACGTCGATGATCTTGCTGCGCATGCCGCCGAAGTCATAGAACAGACCCACGTCGTAAACAGCGGTTTCCTTGACGATGCTCAGGTTGGCCTCGGACTCATCGTCTCTCGTGTACTTACGGGAGAGCATGGTCTCAAACCAAACGGGAATGGTGATGATCGACGAATAGTAGTTCATATCCTCCAGGATGCTGCCGGTACGCTCCAGATCCGGAATGATGGAGGGCAGAGCCACCAGCACTTCGTAATAGGAGAAAAGCGAATAATAACGGGGCTGGGTGGAATCGAACTTCGGAACCGGCACGATACCGAACTCATGCTCCATGTCGGCAAACTGCGGGATAACGTCAGAAGGAGCGATGTGGAACAGAGCCTGGTCCTGCGTGAACAGGTAACGGGCATAGTCGAACTTGTGGTCATAGCCGTGAGGATCGAGCGAAGAGCAGGTGATACAGAAGGTCGTGGTCTTGTCCGAGAAGATCTCCTTGATCTTTTCGTATGCGGTCACCAGCTTGTCGCCGGTCAGCGTCAGAGTCGGATAACCGGTGGAGTCGTTGGTGGTGGCGCGGATGCCGGAACCGTACAGAAGCGTGGAAACATTGTGATGCTCCAAATAAGCGCCGTACTGGTCAAACTCGGTCCAGGAGCCGTCGTTGTCCATATCGCGGGAAACAGCCTTGATAAGGGCAGCAAAGTTATCCAGCGTCCACTGATCGTTGGCCATGTATTCATAAGGAGAGGTCAGCTGATAGTCCTCGATGATCTGCTTGTTGAAGTAGATCATGAAGGGCGTGGCGCGGATGTTGATATCGCAGTTGGTGTAATACAGCTTGTTGCCCATGGCCAGCTCGGTTTTGGCGTTCTGGTCCCAATAGGGAGCATCCATATTGAACTGGGGAACACTGTTCAGGTCGTACAGAAGCTCTTCCTTGGCCAGCACCGAAAGAATGTTGGCGCGGGCAATGATGGCGTCAAACTCGGTGGTGCCGCTCATGACCTGCGTGCGGATCTCGGAGCTCATCGAGGTGGCTTCCACCTGCTCGATGGTCACATTGTACTTATCCTCGATAACGGTGTTGCGGCGATACACAGCGTCGGGAATCAGCTCGCTGGACGAGCCGTCGGAATCGATGTAATTGACGTAATAGTCTCCGTCCTCGGTGATGAAGGTGAATCCATACTCACCGTAGTCCTTTGCGGGGATCTTGGGGTCATGTTCACTTCCCTGCTGGATCTGAGTCTCATAAGGCTCGGTCGATTCCGCACCGCCGCCTCCGCCATTGTCGCAAGCGAACATCATCGAAGCGGTGGAGAGAACCATGATCAGGCAGAGGATCATCGAAAAAAGTCTCTTATTCAAGGCATTTTCCTCCAAAAAAATATAGTGGGATCCACTTAAGTACAGTATACCATTTTTTATACAAAATGTCAAGTAGATGTGTACACGTTATTATAAATATTCAATAAAACTTTTGCAATATCGTCATATTATTTTTTATATTTCGCGCAAATCGGCGTATGTTTTTGCCGAATCTTGCCCATGCTATGCTCAGACATCCGTTTTCCGATCTCACAACCGATCCGAACGGAATTCAAACAGAAAGGACATTTTCCGATGCTCAAACGATGTTTTGTTCTTATGCTCGCTCTGCTCACGCTGATGCTTCTGCCCGCGGCCGCCGTCGGCACGCGCGATGCCATCATCGACAACCGCGGCGAGGGCAGCGACCGTGCCGAACTGACCGATCTTCTGCCCGACGGCATGGAGAGCGATGCCCCCTCAAGTGCACAGGCGCGCAGCGGCGACTCTCTCCCCGACGGAAGCGGCATGGCGGGCGAAAGCGGCCTGTCCGAGTCAAGCACCTCCCGCACGGTGACCGGCATCATCCTGTCGGTGATCGTGGCGCTGGCAATCATCGTGCTGATCCTGATTCTGGTGCCGAAAAGCCGCAAAAACTCTTAAAAAAGCGGATCCAACCAAACTGACCAAAGAAAGAACCGCGTTTTCTCAGGCGCGGTCCTTTCTGTTTTTCGGCTTGCTTCTGTTCTTTCGTTTTTTGTTACGCCAGCTCGGCCAGCGTTTCCACCGCATCTCCCTCGCAGAGGGCGCGGCAGTGCTCGGCTATGTAGGAAGAAAGCAGGCGTCCCTCCGCCCAGCGGCCGTACTCGGTCAATCCCTTCACACCGCTCCTGCCGACTCCGGTCCGTCCGCCGAGGGAGAGTGAGAGATAGTAGCGGTCGGCCGCCTCCTCGCTGTAATAGGCAAAGCTCTTCCCGCGATAGCCCGCACGCCGCAGATGGAGACAGCCGCCGATCAGATCCGACAGGCTCTCGAAGCGGCAGTACACCCTCTCCTCTCCGATCGGACGGGAGGTCTCCTGCCCGCCGTCTCCGCCCTCTCCGCACAGCTTGGTCACATACATCTCACAGCCTCCGTTCCTCGATTGATAAACCTGTATGAACACGCGGTCTCCCGCCGCATCGAAGCCGGTACGGTGCTTGGCTTCGTCCAAGATGCACCAAAAAGCCCGTCTGGTCTCGGTGTTGTCGTAATCGATGCGGTCGCCGTCGAGAGCATACCTCTCCATGTCTGTCTGCGACAGCATCACCTTCAGCTTGCTGTCACTGATCCGTATCAAATCCATATCGCTTTTCCCTTTCTGATACGCGCATTTTTTATCGGTACTATCATTATAAGCAAGGGCGGCGAAAAAGGCTACCCCAAACTTTTTGCCTCCCCTGCCAAAAAAAGCCTCTTTTCCGCCCTTTGCGGAAGAAACAAGAAGAGACGCCACTCAATCCCTTGTCGGGAAAGGGTGTGTCTCTTTCTTCAAGCAGCAAAAAAGCTTTTCACAAATGGGCGCGAAAAAGTCCCCTCGGAAAAGAGCCTGCAAAAGAAATGAGCCCGGTTTGATTCCGAGCTCTTTTATAACATGCAGACAGAAAATCACGGAGCCAAACATGACGCTCCGACAATTCGGGAATAACAACCTTGTCTTCTTGAAATCGATATTATGTTTCGGTCGAATTCAACTTATCCAAAACGAATTGAGTGAATAACTTTTCATTGAAGTACTGAACACCTTTATATATTACGATAAAAGAGTCATCTTTGAAATCAGTCTGAAATATAGTAACATCCGTGCTTCCTCCAATATCGATAAAGACAAGTTGTGTTTCAAAAGAAATGCAACTCAAACGATCTTTGTACTTTTCTACTGTTTCAATCAACGGCACAAAGCCATCCGGAAGATCATTAACAACAGTAATACCATAATATTCATCATACGATGTTTCTTGATCATACACATCGGGTGACGGCTGTGTGTTTTCCGTCTGATCCGAATTAGCATTCGAACCTTTGAGAATGTTTTCGTTGGAACAAGATGTCAAAGCAAAGATATACAAAAGAATGAATAAATAGATGAAATTTCCTTTTTTCATATTACCGATCATTTCCAATCATGCCACCTTCCTGGTCTCCAAGCTTGCACATCCGTTTGTTAATTCGTATTAATTATACCACATTTTTCACCTTTTGTCAAGAAAAATCGACAAAAGGAATAAGCCCGGTTGATTCCGGGCTCATTTGTGAGTGGTTTCATGTTTGTTTTGTCTGTCCTCGCCGCTTTTTACAGGCAATCGCCGCTTTCGGCTTTCCGCGCTTTTTTGTAAGAATCGCCGTCCTTTTTGCCCAGCCGTCTGTCCTTGACCGCGTTTCCGTTGCAGACACGGACGCTCACCGATCCCTTATCGAAAAAGGGATGGCGGACGATGCGCAGCGAAGCATTCTTTCTCTCGACAGGCTGACGGACAAAGAGCGCACAGGCATACTTTTCGTCCTCAAAGGGAGCATCGCCGCCCTTGGCCAACCGATGGAGGCGGCTTCTCTGCACGCGGCAGGAAAACGCGCACCAATCGCTGCCCTCGATAGGGCAATCGCAATCGATCGGGCAGGGGAAGGCAAGGATCGCTCCCAGCTTCCGCAAGGATCTCTTGGCCTCGCACAAGCGGGCAAAGCCGTCGGGCGTTCCGGGTTCGACCAGAAGCAACGCCTTTTCGCTGCTTGCCCACAGATTTCCGAGAGCCCTCTCCCTCTGTTCGGGAGCGATCTCGTTGAGCAGATAGCCGGCTGTGACCAGCTCTCCCTTGGCAGGCAGACCGCACAGCACATCGCCCGCAGTCCATTCCGCGAAAGACAACGCGCCGTCCTGAGAGCGCATCAGCTCCTGTCCCACCTGCACCATGGCCGACTCGCGCTCAAAGCAGGTGATCTTCTCCAGCGGATAAAACGCATCCGCCGCAAAGGAGGCCGCGCCCGTCCCCGCCCCCACGTCCAAAAGCGTGGAAAAGGAGAGCGGAAGCTCCTCGCTCACACGCGAAAGGACCGCACAGAAGGCGGCGCAGGTGGCCGGCATACGGGTGAGCGCATAGGTGACCGCCCGCTGCTTTTCATCGACCACATACTTATCGGCGTGGCTTTTCTCGCGGTAGGCGGCACTCATTTCGCCCGCCAAGCGGATGACCGCCGTGCTGTCGGCCTTATCCTCCAACAGGCGCAGACGGTTCCGTAAGCTTTCGGGAATATCCATCAATGGTGGAAGAGGCGCACGCCGGTGAAGGCCATGGCGATGTCGTGGCGGTCGCAGGCGGCGATGACCGTATCGCTGCGGATGGAGCCGCCGGGCTCGGCGATGTACTTCACACCGCTGCGGAAGGCGCGCTCGATGTTGTCGTCAAAGGGGAAGAAGGCGTCGCTTCCCAGCGAAACGTCGGTGATGGTGGAAAGGAAGGCTTTTTTCTCCTCGTCGGTCAGTCTCTCGGGACGGACGCTGAAGTAAGTCTGCCACACGTCCTCGCCGATGACCTGCTCGCACTCGTCGGAAAGGTAGATGTCCACGATGTTGTTGCGCTCGGGACGCTTGACGGTGTCGGCAAAGGAGAGCCCCAGCACCTTCGGATGCAGGCGGAGGAAGAAATGGTCCGCCTTGTCGCCGGCCAGTCTGGTGCAGGCGATGCGGGACTGCTGACCGGCACCGATGCCCACCGCCATGCCGTCGCAGGCATAGCAGACCGAGTTGGACTGGGTGTATTTGAGGGTAATAAGAGCGATCATCAAATCGCGCTTGGCGAAGGCAGGGATCTCCTTCTTTGAGGTGACCACGTTGTCTAAAAGGTCGGTGCTGATGAGGGCATTGTTTCGCATCTGCTCGAAGGTGATACCGAACACCTGCTTGCTCTCCAGCTCCTCGGGAACATAATCGGGATCGATCTGAATGACGTTGTAAGCGCCCTTGCGCTTGTTTTTGAAGATCTCCAGCGCCTCATCGGTATAGCCAGGGGCGATGATGCCGTCGGACACCTCACGGGAGAGGATCCTGGCGGTCACGCCGTCGCAGACATCGCTCAGAGCCGCCCAGTCGCCGAAGGAAGCCTGGATGTCGGTGCCTCTGGCTCTGGCATAGGCGCAGGCGATGGGAGAATCGTCAAGACCTTCAATGTCGTCGACAAAGATGGCCTTTTTCAGCTCGGGTGACAGCTTTTCGCCGACCGCCGCGCCGGCAGGGCTGACGTGCTTGAAGGAGGTGGCGGCGGCCATACCCGTGGCCTGCTTCAGCTCCTTGACCAGCTGCCAGCTGTTGAAGGCATCGAGAAGATTGATGTATCCGGGATTGCCCTGAATGACCTTGATGGGCAGCTCTCCCTCTTTCATATAAATGCGTGCGGGCTTCTGATTGGGGTTGCATCCGTACTTCAGTTGCAGTTCGTTCATGATGTTCGACCTCGTTTTTTCGTATTTCGCCGGCACCTCTCGCGGCACCGTCCGATTGATATGGATGGATGAGGATGGTTTATTTGTTTTTGTTGAACAGTCTCTCGCTGATCTCGCCCGTTGCCTTGTCGATGTAACGGACATAGAGAGAGATCTTGTTGTCTTCGTTCAGATTTTCCCAGATCTCGTTCGCAAACTCGTCGATGCTGTTGGGAATGGCAACGCGCTCGGGCTCGCCCTGGAAGGTAGGCAGAGGATTGCCGTCGCCCACATAGGTGTGGATGAAGTGGCCGATGCCGCTTATCGGCGCAAACTCAAAGAAATAGCGGTTGCAGGCAGACCCTTCGGCATCCGCGCTCTTGAGAATGGACATTTTGTAGCTGCCGTCCTGCTCCAGAATGCCGCTGATGCGGGGGGTGAGGTTGGGCGCATCGGGCTCAAAGCAGCGGGTGCGGAGAGCCGACTCAAAGCTGCCGCCTGCGGCAATGCCATCGCAGACCGTGTCGGTCTGGTCGCCGTTGGTGACCACGGTAGCGCTGCCTGCATCTCTCACGGCCGCATAGATGACCAGCGACGGATCGGACATCTTCGATTCGTCAAAGGCCTTGGTTTTGACCGTTCGGCCCTCGAGCGTGAAGATGCGGTTGCGGGAATTGACGCTTCTGCCCATGATGAAATAGGCGAAGGCGCTGCTTTTGCCGTCGGCACTCTGACCGATGATGATGCCTCTGCCCACATACGGGTCGGCGGACACGGCGCTCTTTACGCTTTTGATGTCGTACACGTTCATTTTTATTTTCCTTTCCTTCTTCGGCGTAAGCGCCGTTTTCTGACAAACAAAAAGGCCGTTGTCTCTCCTGTTTTCAAGAGAGGCCGCGGCCGATGGGTTCTCACTCTTCTCATCAAAAGGGAATCGTCTCCCTTTTTCTCGGACCGTCTTCCTTTATTATAGGAAATTTGACGCCCTTCGTCAAGGGGAGACGACATTTTTTTCATATTTTTCCGTCTTTTCATCTCTGGGTCAATCCGACAGAAAAATATAAGAGAAAGCAAAATGCTTCCTCTTTCGCTTGATTCGGCTCACTTAAACTCTTTGACAATGTCACGCAGTATTTTTTCATAATACATAAAAGTTATGTGTTTGCCCTCTTCAATTTTCAAGGATTTGTTGTGAACGGCGAACAGGATATCCTTATACAGCCGATGCAGTGACGAAACAAATTCATAGGCATCACATTCAAATACAAATACCTCTTGAAAGCAACTGTGAATTCCCCTGCAATCATGACCGTCCAAACAGCGGACATACAGCTTTGAACCGTTTTTTCGGGTGATATTCAGATTATAATCGCCTTCCATAAAAGGAAATTCGCACTCGAATTCGTCTTTTCGGCGCGCGATTTTCTTCAACTCTTCCACCCAGTGAAGCACTCCCGGGTAAATGGCATCCGTCCAACCCTCGCACGGAAAACAATGACCGTCGTGTTCGATATAGAACTCTCCGTTCAGCCAGTTATCTTCTTTTAACAGTGTATTGAGATTATACCGAAGCTCCATAAAATCTCCTTACCTCTTCTTCCCCGATCGCTTCAACCTTCTTTTTACCGCTCTGCGGAGAGAAACCGCCATATGCGTCAAGCGGACAAAGAAACGGTTGGAGCACCAGAGAGCCTTATACAGCTTGTATCCGATGCCGCCCGGTGTACGGATGCTTCCCTTCCTCGTCACGCCGGTCAGAATGCCGATGACGTCCTCTTCGGCAATGCCTGTTTCACAGGCGATGCAATTGTCGCCCCGCGTGATAAAACCGTTCTCGTCTTGTCCGCAAACGCGGTGAAGAAGCACGCGCCCCTGATAGCGGAAGAGGATCACATCCCCCTTGACGATCTCTTTTTCGATGCGGCCGATCCGCACCGCGTCGGGGTTGTCCCGAACAAACGGCCACATGCTGCGCCCTTTTGTGGCAAAGGGGATCTCGCCGCAAAGCGCCAGCATCTCCTCCGGCGTTTTCAGCTCAGACAAGCAGACCGCCTTCCTTCGCCTTGGCAAGAAAGGTCTCGATGTTGGCCCTTGCCTGCTCACGCTCCACGTCATAGGCATCGGTGACCGCCTGCACAAGCTGCTCGACGGTGGCGCCCTCATTCAGTCTCTCCCACAGGAATGCGCCCACCTCATTGAGCTTGATGACGCCCTTGAAGCTCTTGGCGGCCTCGTCCACCGCCACGACCACGGCGCTTCCTCCCATGCGGCGGAGAAGAAAGCCCTTTTTGATCCGATAGATCTCGTTCATCTTTTCCAAATCCTTTCTCAACAGCCCGGATGTCTCAACAGCCCGGACGCATCCCGGCATAGGAGACCTCCGCCGATTCCTCTTCAGGCGTGCAGGTCAGCCGATAAAACGGAACGTCCTCGATCAGCTTCTCGGCCATGTCCAGAAGCTTCATCATATCGTCCTCCCGCGGCGGACGGACGGTTTGTTCATACAAAAGCGGGAAAACATCGCCCTTGTCCATCCGCGCGATCTCATTGACGCTTCCCCGCGACAAAAAGCAGATTCCCGCCAGCGGAACCGATTCGTTGCGGCTCTGGTCGGTCTTGCCCGAAAAGGGAGTGCCGCAAGCGTAATAAACACCGTTCACAAGGCGGATGAGGGGCTTGTCGTCGTTTAAAAGATAGGCGCGCCCGCTTCCGAAGCGTTTGAGCCAGTTTTGCGTGTGTGTGGACTTCCCCACCCCGCTGTTGGCCGAAAAAAGGTAGGCCCGTCCGTCGCAGACCACCGCCGACGAATGCAGGTAAAAGCAGCCCAAGGCCAGCGCCGCGGTGTAAAAACGGGCGCCGGTCTTCATATATTCCACCGAGCCGCGCGGAGCGTCCTTGTAGCGTGCGAACGCGCTTTCCCACTCCTCATCGGTATACACGGCGCGCAGGTCGCATTCCTCTGCCCCGCCCTCGATGCGGTACTTCTGCGAACGGGATGTCAGCGGCTCATACCGCGGCTCCATCCAGATCTTCAGTCCGCCGATGCTGTACAGCGGCATGGATACGCCCCCTTCCTTCTGTTCTTCGATGTGTTGATTACAATGGATCTTGTTTGATCTCGTTTCCCGACCTGCTTCTAAGACAGATCAAAACGGCGGCGATCAAAATGTGTGAAAAAAAGCGGACAGACGGAAAAGCCTGCCCGCTTGGTCAAATGCTGTGTTTCAAATCGGTGCCGCGCATTCGCGCTTCGCGGATCTTACAGCCAGTCCGGGATCTCGACCTCTTCCTCATATCCGGGAATGTCGATCAGCGGCGGATCGTTCACAATAGGGGGAGCGGTCGTATAGAGCGGAACAGACGGATCCGTGGGCAAAAAGGGAGCCGAAGGATCCCAGCCCGCAGACGGTGCGGTAAACATCGGAACAGTGGGTGCGGAGGGCGTTCCGCCGGCCGACGGAGCGGTCACAGGGGCATCGCTTCCGGGCCACGAGGGAACAGGCGGCGCATAGATCGACTCGGGAGAAGAGGTCGTTTCCTCTTCTTCGGTACGGTAAGTCAGCGCAGGCTCCTCCGTTTCGGGAGCGGCTGTGGTGGTCTGTTCCGGGCTGGTCACCGGCTCGGGGGGAGCGATCGTTTCGGGCGTCCGCGTGGTCTCGGGTGCGGCCGTGGTGGTCACAACAGGAGCCTTGGTGGTCACAGGAGCCTTGGTGGTCGTTTCCGCGGTGGTTTTTTCCGCCGTGGTCTCGGTCTGCACAGGCGCAGAGGTCGTTTCGGGAGCCTCCGACGAGCTTTCCGCCGCAGGCTTCGTCTCGGGCTGAGCGGAAGAAGCAGGTGGAATCGAAGAAGAGGCCGGTGCATGAGTTGTCACGCTTCCGCCGCTGTTCTCATACAGACCGATTCCTTCATAGTAATCATAGGAGGGTTCGCCTTTATTACATGCACAAAGGCAGAAAGCCACGCTTATCGCGAGGCCTGAAAGCAATATGATTTTGGATTTCATAAGACTTCTGAGATCGATCTTACTCTTCACCTTCGGGATTGGCGCTGAGATCGAAGATATCATCCATTTCGATATCAGTCTCGGTTTCCTCGGTGCGGGCCTGAACGGAATCAAAGCGAACCATCTCGAACTCGGGAACGGCATACAGCTTTTTCATAACATTTATATCCTTTCTTATCGATCATATATTGGTAAGAAACGGGTTTTCGCCATTGTTTTGCAAAAAAGAATGATACACTATATGTATAATTATAGCACAAAAAATTGACTTGTCAAGAGTTTCGTGAAAAATGTTGAATTTTTTCCTGAAAGTTTTTTCTTATCAATGTTTCACAGTTTTTATCAGGAGAAGCGTCCGCTTTTGCCCACATTTTTCAGCATCTTGATAAACTCGCGCGCCGCCTGCGGCAGATAGCGGTTTTTCATATAGCCGACGCCCACCGTCCAGTGCACGTTGGCATACTTCAGCGAATAGGCATGGATGCCGGCGAAGGAATGCTCATCAAAATCGCTGATCAGCGTTTTCGGATAAAACGTGATGCCCATGCCACGCGAGCAGAGCTCAAGCAGCGTTTCGATGTTCTCGGTCTTCAGCAGGACCGGCGGATCGATCTTCGCCTCCTCGAAGATCTCCTCGGCAATGAGACTGACGCGGTTGCCGGGATTCATGAGAATAAAAGGACAGTCCTTGAGGAGCTTCACATCGGCGTTTTCGGTGAGGCGGGAGCAGATATAGCCGTAATTCTCAGGAAAACAGCGGCGCAGCAGCGCATCGGGAACCAGCATCAGGATCTCCTCGGGGCAGATC
The DNA here is from genome assembly GCA_015063795.1 of Oscillospiraceae bacterium. Lineage (GTDB taxonomy): Bacteria > Bacillota > Clostridia > Oscillospirales > CAG-272 > SIG694. The sequence goes on along the minus strand of SVTL01000006.1, from coordinate 82,925 downwards.
TCCACGCTCTCCACTCCGTTGCCCGAAAAGGGGAGCAAACTGATCATCAGATCGATCTCACCGCGCTGCAGAGCGGCATCCAGCATCTCGGTATTGCCCTCGAACAGCTTGAATTCGATGGTGGGAAAGCGCTCATGATAATCGGGCAGAACGGCAGGCAGCAGCACACGTCCGCGGGTGTGGGACACGCCCACCGACAGAACGCCGCGGCGGAAATCCTTGATATCGCGCAGCTCCTGAAAGGTCTGGCGCTTGATGTCGGTGATCTCACGCATGCGGTTCTCCATCACCTCGCCCGCATAGGTCAGCGTCATGGGATGGGTGCGGTTGAACAGCTCAACGCCCAGCTCCTCCTCCAATTTGGCGATGTGCGAGCTCAGCGACTGAGGCGAGATATACAGCTTAGCGGCCGCGCGGGTGAAGTTCAGCTCCTCCGCCGCGGTCAGAAAATATTCAATGGTAAGAAAATTCATACCCGTTCCCGCTTTCTATGCTTCTGTCATTCTCTTGTTTTTGAAATGCCTTTTCGCTCACTCAAACACGTCCACGATGGCGCCCAGCTGTGCGGCCATGGTCATCAGCGGCTCGGACTCCAGATGCTCGAAGGAGTTCTTCTCCAGCAAAGCGGAATTGACCTTGGTCTTGGCCACGCGGTGGTAATGCCCCGGAGGCACGCTGAGGAACTTTTTGAAGGTACGGTTGAAGTGGCTGATGTTGAGAAAGCCGACCGACGCACACACCGAGGTCAGATCGCAGTTGGCATAGGTCAGATACTCGGCGGCGTGCTTGATGCGGATGAAGTTGAGATATTCGTTGACCGTGATGCCCGTGTCCTTTTTGAAGATGGTACAGATATAACTCTTATGGTAACCCGTGGCGTTGGACAGCGATTCCAGCGTGATCTGCTTGCTGTAATTCTCGCTGATGTAGCGCACCACCTCGCCCGACACCTCCGAGAAGCCGGAGACATCGATCTCATAGGCATTGCAGGCCAGCTTGTCGAAGCCCTGGGGCGGCATGGTCAGCTCCCAGAGAAGGGTGTGCAGATATCCCTCCGCCGAGCAATGGACCGACGGATCGCGCGAAAGGCAATAGGAGGTGACATACTGAATGAGCCGATCGGTAACGGTGTTGTTGCGAAGCAGTCTGCGCCGCTCGGTCAGACGCTTGGCCAGAGCCTCGTCCTTGAGACGGAACATGACCTCCGATGCGCGCAGCACCTTGGTGTTGACGCTCTTCGCCTCGTGCATGCTGTTCGGCGGGACCACCACGCTCTGTCCGGCCTCCACCAGAAACACATGGCCGTCCACAGTGAACTCAGCCACGCCCTCTATGATATAAAAAAGTTGATAAAAGCTGTGCAGGTGCGGCAGCAGGTGCCAGGGCAGCGGGTACTCATACGTGGCCGCCCACTGCAGTTCGATATCATGAAACATCGGCAATTTCTCTCCCAAATTCATTCAGATAAGGTGATCCAAAAAATGGATATCACCCGCCTGTTCTTGCCATTCCGCAGATGACAGTTATATATTATCTCATATATCTTGTGAAAAGTCAAGAGTCTTTTTTGCATCACATGCAATTTTTTTGAACACATTGCCGTTTTTTGCCTGTATCTCCGCCTTTTTCGGCAATCAAAAAAATGTAAAAAAAGTGTCTCATTGCCGCGAATTGTCTGCGCTTTTCTGTTGACTTTGCAAAAAGAGAGTGATATAATAAGAAAATGAAGCTCATTTTTCGCTCAAAACCGAACGGAGAACCCGAATTTTCATGAAAAAACGCTTTTTCTTCCGCCGCGCACCCTTGCTTTTGGCGTTTTCGGCGGTTCTGCTGATGCTTTTTTCTCTCTGCCCGACGGCATATGCCGCCGACTTTTCGCTGTCCCCTCACGCCGGCGCGCTGAAGGACGGCAAAGAGAGCAGCTATGCCACCGTGTCCGAACTGACCGTTTCGGGAAAGGATCTCACCTCCGTTTACATCCTCTTCGATACTCCCGTCGGCGCCTTTGAGCTGTCCGACAGCGAGGGGCAGAGAGTTCTCGTCAACGAGAACGATTTTTTGCATCTTTTTCTCGACCTGACCTCCCTGTTCGGCAAAAAGCAGGACCGCGTCACGCTGCATCTGGACAAAAAGAAGGTATCGGAAATCAAGGCCTTCGGCGATGAACCCATTCCCGACACCGTCCAGCGCTGGGAGCCCTCCCACCAAAAGGCGGATCTTATGCTCTTCGGCGCCCATTCCGACGACGAGCATCTCTTCTTCGCGGGCATCGTTCCGCTCTACGCCGGTCAGCGCGGACTGGACGTGCAGGTGGTCTATCTCACCCACAACTGGGACACCCACACCCGTCCCCACGAGCTTCTCAACGGCCTGTGGACGGCGGGAATGCGCCATTACCCCGTCATCGGCCCCTTTCCCGATCTCTATTCCACCTCTTTGGACGGGGCGAACAGCGTATACAAAAACGCAGGCTATACCGAGGAGGATTTTCTCGCCTTTGAGGTGGAGATGCTCCGCCGCTTCAAGCCTGCGGTGCTGGTCACCCATGACGTCAACGGCGAATACGGCCACGGCACCCACCGCCTGCTGGCCCACACCATCCAAACAGCGATCAAAATGGCGGCGGATACGGAACTTTTTCCCGATTCCGAAGTCCGATACGGTATCTGGGAGCCCTTCAAGGTCTATCTGCACCTGTGGGAGGACAATCCCATCGTGCTGGATCTGGACGAGCCCTTGTCTGCCTTCGGCGGCAGGACCGCCTTTGACATGGCCAAGGAGGGCTATGCCTGCCATCACTCCCAGCAATGGACCTGGTTCACCCGCTGGGTCAATGTCCCCACTGCTTCGGACATCAAGACCTACAGCCCCAAACAGTTCGGTCTGTTCTTCCGCACGGTAGGCGAGGACGTTGGCAAAAACGATTTTTTTGAAAACCTCACCTCAAACGACGAATATGCCGAGATCGAGCGGCTGTCCGAGAGCCTTTCTCCCGCCGAAGAAGCCGAAAGACCGACCGGGACATCTCCGGCAGAGAGTCTTCCGGGTGAGTCCGGAACAACGGCAAACGGGACGGAGCATCCAAGCCGCACTCCGCTCGAACCGAGCTGCTTCGGAGACGAGCCGCAAAGCGGATCGAACAGCCGGCACCTTTGGCTGATCCTGCTGAGCCTGACCGCTGCGGCCATTGTCCTCCTGATCCTTCTGGCAATTCAGATCCGCATCATCAACCGTAAAAAAAGGCGGACGCGTCATGAACCATAACACCAATCCTCGCCTCAAAGCCCTTCTTCACACCCTGTCCAGGCTTCCGACCTTCCTGCTGTCCTCCGCCTCGGCCACCGTGGTGGATATGCTGGGCTTCTATCTGCTCTCCCTGGCGCTCACGCCCTCTCTCGGCGGATACAGCATCACGGTCTGCACCGTCATCGCGCGCATCGTCTCCTCGCTGTTCAACTTCACTCTCAACCACAAAATGGTGTTCACCGAGGGCAAAAGTGCGAAAAAAAGCGATACCAAACGTGCCATGCTCCGCTACTACATGCTGGCGATCCCTCAGATGCTCTGCTCGGCGGGCATCGTTTCCGCGCTGACCTTCCTCTTCGGCGAGGAGAGTGCGCTGATCAAAACGCTCTTCAAGGGCATCGCCGACACCGCTCTTTTCTTCATCAGCTATTTCATCCAGCGCAAGTGGGTTTTCAAAAAAGACTGAACGCGCATCACAAATACAACGCGAACGGGAGGTCCTTTTCCCTGTCCGCTTCTTCGGAGTCAGAACAACATGAACACGAACATCAAACAAAAGCAAAAACGGCGCTCCCCCCGCCGCCGCAAGGACAAGTTGACCGTCGGCAAGGTCTTTTTCCGCATCGGCGTGGCCTTTCTCGCCCTGCTGATCTCGCTGATCACGGCCTTGTATATCCTGCTTTATACCGTTGCCTACGGCCCCAGTGAATCGGTCCGCAACCTGCTGGTGCTCTCTGCGCTGCAGGCCAGTGCCACCAAATGGGTGCCCGGTCTGGTCCTGCCCGAGCAGACAGTGCAGGAGATCTGGGACAACAGCTTTGTGGTCAACACAGAAGAGATCGATATCGAGCAATATGTGCCGCCGGTGGATGAAAACGGCGCTGTGATCGACGAATGGGCGGACTACCCCGAGGGCATCCGCTACGAGACGGTCAACGGCTCCACGTTCAAGGCGTATATTCTTCTGGTCAAGGATCCCTCCCGCGTTTTTGTCGGTCCCACCTATGACTACGAAAGCGCCGCCTACGGCGTCCGCATCTTCGATGCCTGCGAGAAGGAGGGCGTGGTTGCCGCCATCAACGCCGGCGAATATCTGGACACCGGCGGAGGCGGAAACGGTGCCCGTCCCATGGGGCTGACCTACTCCAAGGGCACCTGCGTGTGGAACGACGGATACCGCAAGACCTTCATGGGCTTTGACAAGAACGACCGGCTCATCGTCCGCGAGCCGCTGACCAAGGCCGAGGCCGACGAGCTGGGCATCCGCGACGGCGTCTCCTTCCAGACCGGCAACATCCTCATTGAAAAGACCGCCGACTCGGTCAAGCTCCACTACGAGGACGGCAACAACGGCACCGCCCAGCGCACCGCCATCGGTCAGCGCGAGGACGGCACGGTCATCCTGCTGGTCACCGACGGACGCACCGCCAGCAGTCTGGGCGCCACACACAACGATGTGATCGACATCATGGTCGATTACGGCGCAGTCTCGGCGGGCATGCTGGACGGCGGCTCCTCCTCCATGATGTATTACAAGGACTATTACACCAAATACAACATCGACGAAAGTACCCTCGACCAGTATCAGAAGCAGGGTATGATCAACAAATACAAGGCCTTCACCACACCGCGCCGCATCCCCACCTACTTTATGGTCCGCGGTGAGTGACGGCCGCAGCTTACGAGGCATCACATGAGCAGAACACGCAGACGCTTTCCCGTTTTTTATATCGTCCTCCTCGCCTTCATCGTCCTCTTTTTCGCCGCCTTTTTCTACGGGCTGACGCTGTTGAAGGACTGGCTGGCCGACTATGAGGCCTCCCTGCCCAAGTACGCCGCCGAGGCGGTCTTCGAGCAGTATTACCAAAGCGAGGACAAGAGCGCTCTCCTAAGCGGTGCCGGCTTTGAGACCTCTCCCTATGAAAGCGAGGGAGATGCTCTTCAAAAGCTGTCCGAGGCCATCGACGGTCAGCCGCTGAGCTACACCTCCGTCTCCACCGGTCTTGACGGGCGCGAGAAATACAACGTGAAGGCAGGAGAGAAAAAGATCTCCTCGTTCACGCTGGCCAAGAGCGGAAGGAGCAGCAAATACGGCCACGATCTCTATGCACTCGAGTCGCTGGAGGTCTTTGTGAAAAAGGATCAGTCGGCTTCGGTGATGGTGCCCGACGGCTATACGCTGACGTTCAACGGCAAGGAGGCCGACACCTCTCTCATCAAGGAAAAGGACATTCCCACCCCCTCCTGCGAGCATATGCCCGAGGGCGTGAAGGGGCTGACCTATTCGCTGTATGAGATCACCGATCTGCTGTATGCGCCGCAGGTCAAGGTCATCTCCCCCGACGGACGCGAGTGCGAGCTTGGCATCGATGAACAGCGGGATGTGCCCAAGGCCGCCATCGTTTACGACGATGCGCTTCAGAGCGAGATGAGCGAGCACGTTCTCACCGCCGCCAAGGCCTACGCCGCTTTCATGCAGATGGACGGCAACCGCAACAAGGTCCTGTCCTACTTTGAAAAGGGTACGCCTTTGTACGACGGCATCAGCACCGTGGAATATTACTTTGTCATCCCCCACAGCAGCTACGATTTCGAGGATGTCAAATGCGGCGAATTCTTCCGCTACGATGACAACACCTTCTCCTGCCGCGTCTCCTTCGTCCATGTGCTGAAAAAGCCGGGCATGGAGGACTTCCGCGACTTCATCGACATCACCTTCTATCTGCGCCGCGTCGGCGACCAATATCTGATCTACGACCGCTACAACAACAACTGATCCTCCTTTTCTTTGAATGTGAAAGGCAGACACAACATGAACGCCATCAATCTTTTTGAGCTTCGCATCCTCGATGCCATCGCGGCCATCGCCAACCCTTTTCTCGACGGGCTGATGAGATTTGTCTCACTTCTCGACGAGGCGGGTGCGATCTGGATCGTGCTGGCTCTGATCCTCCTCTTGTTCAAACAAACGCGGAAGACCGGCATCATGCTGGCCGCCGCACTGATTCTCGGGCTGCTCACCGCCAACGTCATGCTCAAGCCGCTGGTGGCACGCATCCGTCCGTATGAGCTGAACGAGGCCGCGCGGCTGATCATCGCACCGCTGAGCGACTACTCCTTCCCCTCGGGCCACGCCGTTTCCTGCATCGAATGCGCCACCGTGCTCCTCTGCCGTCACAGACGCGCAGGCATCGCCGCGATGGTCTATGCGCTTCTCGTCTGCTTCTCCCGTCTCTATCTATACGTTCATTTTCCCACCGACGTGCTGGCCGGCATCCTGCTGGGGCTTCTCATCGGCAGGCTGGCTGTCTTTGCCGTCAACAAAACGGAGGAACTGTATGCAAGGCACAAAAAAGCATAAAAGCCGCGTCCTTTTTCTGATTCTCTGTGCGCTGTTCGCTCTGCTTCTCTCTGCCTGTCAAAAGCTGCCGTCCGATCCTTATGCGGTCGAAACGCCGCCGCAGACCACCGCGCCCCGCATCCAAGGCTTCATTCCGCAGACCGAGCCGCCGGCGCCCGTCACTCCGCTTCCCCCTGCGGTCAACACCGTCTCCTTCATCGGCTGCGGCGACAACCTGACCTATTACGGCAACACCCGCGAGGCCAAGTCGTTGGCGGAGGCAGGCGGACGCACCTACAACTTCAAGCCCACCTTTTCCAACGTTGAAAGCCTCATCGCCGAAGCGGACATCGCCTTCATCAACCAGGAGAATGTGATGAGCGCATCGGCGCCCATTGCCTACTATCCCCGTTTCAACTGCCCCACCGACATGGCGTATGATCTGAAAGAGCTGGGCTTTGACGTGCTCAACATCGCCACCAACCATATGCTGGACATAGGCGAGCAGGGACTGCGCGAGACCATCGATCTTCTGGAGGAATTGGACATCACCTTCCTCGGCGGATACAAGGATCAGACCGATGCCGAGCGCATCCGCGTCATCGAAAAAAACGGCATCCGCATCGCCTTTCTGTCCTATACCTACTTCACCAACTACCTCTCCCTGCCCAAGGGCTCGGAGATGGTCATTCCCTATCTGGAAAACGAGGAGCTGATCAAAAAGCAGTTCGCGCTGGCCAAGGAGGTCTCCGATGTGATCCTCGTCTCGGTGCATTGGGGCGATGAAAACACCTTCAAGCCCAACGCCATCCAGAAACAGTATGCGCAGCTCTTCGCGGATCTGGGCGCGGCGGCCGTCATCGGACACCACCCCCACGTGATCCAGCCCATCGAATGGATCGAGGGAAGCGAGGGCAACAGGATGCTCTGCGTGTATTCGCTGGGCAACTTCATCGCGGAAATGGAACGGGACATCAACATGTGCGGCGGTCTGATCGGCTTTGACATCGTGCAGACCGGCAGCGAAGCGCCCGTGATCGAAAATGTCCGCTTCACACCCACCGTCTTCGCCTTCACCCCCCGCTTTTATGAAAACAAGGTCCACCTGCTCGAGCAGTATACCGATGCGATGGCCCGCGCCCACGGCATCTCCTACTACGGCAACAGCACCACCCTGCAAAAGCTGACTTCCTATTTCACCGACACCATCGATGCCGCTTTTCTGCCCGATTTTCTCATCGGCAGCGACAACTGAACAACCAGCCTCACGGAATGCCGTTTTTTCATGCGGCATTCTGTTTTTTTCGTTTTCTGCGTTCAAAAAACTCACATACGAGTGGAATTTCAAGACAAAAAATGTCGGAATCGTCAAAAAATGTCCGCAATTTTGTGCAATCCCACAAGAACAATTTTTGAAAAAACGATTGAAATTCATTCAAATTTATGCTATAATTCTTCTATAATGTTATACGTGTCTTTTTTCATCGGTCAAAGGCGCGTATCCCCGAAACGAAAAAATAAAAAAAATAAAAAATTTATGAAAAACTAAAGAAAGGACACCATTTATGAAAAAGTTTTTGATCCCCCTTCTCGCAACCCTGCTTCTGGCTGCTCTGTGCGCCATCCCCATGCAGGCAGCTGAGCTTCCCGTCGTCTTCATCGCTGACGGCGCCACCGGCGACGGTTCTTCCGCTGACAGCCCCCTGCAGGCAACCACCGGCAACTACGATGCCACCGCAACCAACCCGCATCTCGACAAAGACACCGCGATCTATCAGGCTGCTCTGAAGCTGAAGGAAACCGGCGGTACCATCGTTATCTGCGGTCCCGTTGTTCTCGGTAAGGCTCAGGTCCGCGGCAACGGTGCCAACGACCGTGACCTCTATCTGGGCGAGAATCACACCGCGCCCATCACCATCACCTCGGTTTACAACGGCGTTGACTACCGTCAGACCAACAACGCTTCGCTCACTCTCACCGAGTGCGCCCACATCGTCTGCATGGGTCCCACCAACTGGGATAACCTGACCGTTCTCTGCGGCAACACCAACCGTTACATCTGCGCCGGCTTCTATCCCTGCGTGGTCGGTGAAGGCTTCGATTCCAAGCCCGTCGATGAGACCTACAAGGATGATCCCGCTTACTACGTCAGCTTCGTTGGCGGCGAGCGCTACAAGAAGGTGGAAGACCGCGCAGGCGATCTGACCATCAACGGCGGTACGTTCAACAACGTCTGCGGCGCCCAGAAGGGTATCGGCTCCAACTACGCTCACGTGGGCGATGTCTCCCTCACCCTCAACGGCGGTACCTTCCTCGGCAACGTCATCGGTACCTCCTTCCACAACACCACCCCCTCCACCGGTAACGTCAACATCACCATCAACGGCGGTACGTTCAAGGGCACCGTCAACGGTGCAGGCGCAGGCGGCTTCAAGAATGACGACGCTACGGTTACTGTGACCATCAACGGCGGCGAATTCGCTGACTGCCTCGGCATCAACGACATCGACGTTGGTGTTTCCAACAACATTCCCAAGCTCTCCATGCTCAACATTGCCAACTACAAGGGCGATGTGGGCGCGCTCCTCGCCACCGTTTCCTACTTCGACGAGATCGTGAAGCCCGAGGGCTATGTGGAGACCACCACCGCTGCTCCCGAGACCACGGCAGCTCCCGAAACCACCACCGCTGCTCCCGAGACCACGGCGGCTCCCGAGACCACCGCTGCTGACGCCGAGACCACCGCTGCTGACGCAGAAGAGCCCGAGACCACCGCTGCTCCCGCTGCTCCCAAGGCTGAAGGCGGCAACACCGGTCTGATCATCGGCATCGTTGTTGCGGTTGTCGTTGTCATCGCTGTTGTGGCTGTGATCGTTCTCAAGAAGAAGAAATAAGTTAACCCTGCCGTTTGCATGATCGCGGGTCTTTGCCAAACAAACGATCCGCGATCGTGTCGGAAATACATTTTATATTTTATATTTTATATTTATAAAAGGAAAGGAAACCATCATGAAAAAGTTTTTGCTCCCCATGCTGGCCCTCATCCTCGTGGCTGCTTTCTGCGCCATCCCGATGACGGCTGCTGACCCGGTCATCTTCGTATCCGATAAGGGTACCGGTGACGGTTCCACCCCTGACGCTCCCCTCGGACACGGCTCTGCCTATGACACCACCGCTCCCAAGTTCGACACCTTCAAGTCCAGCGCTTTCTACCGTGCTATGGAAGCTCTGAAGGAAACCGGCGGTACCATCGTTATCGTTGACGATACCTCCGTTGGCTATGCTCCCAACACCGGTAAGGAAGGCGAGACCGTTCCTCACAAGTCCTCCGCTAACTGGCGTTCTCCTGCCATTGCTGAGGGCAAGACCCTGACCATCACCTCGGTCTACGGCGGCGTTGACTACCGTACCACCGGTGCAGAGTTCGTTTACGACCTGACCTACAACAACCCCCGCATCCACTTCAACGCAGCTTCCACCTGGGAAAACCTCAACTTCAAGGTTCTCCAGGACACCAATGTCTGGGCAGGCCAGACTCCTAACATCGGCTTCATGGGTAACAAGACTGTGATCGGCGACGGCATCGTTGTCACCCAGTTCGACCTGAAGTCCAACAGCGAAGTTACCACCGCTAACCGTTATCCTACCCTGATCGCCGGCTCCCTGTGGGGCACGCTCAAGAAGGGCACTGACATGACCGTTAACAGCGGTACTTGGTACCAGATCTACTCCTCTACCTCCTTCGGCGCTGCCAACAACAACTCCGACCAGATCGGCGATGCCAACCTCGTCATCAACGGCGGTACGGTCAAGTCCTCCGTTTACGGTACTTCTACTTCCATCGGCTCCGGCGACAACCAGTCTGCCGCTACCTGCCGCGTGGAAGGCAACATCAACATCACCGTCAACGGCGGTACCCTCTCCGGTGTCTTCATGGGTAAGAACGGCTTCATCAATGCTGACGGCGTATACACCCTGAAGGTTAACGGCGGTACCTTCGCCGCTGCCTATGGTGCCGCTTTCTGGGCTTCCGGCGGTTCCGCTTGGCTCGACGGCACCAACAAGGGTACCCGTGTCATCGACTTCTCCGGCATGGATGCCGCTACTTTCAACGCTGAGTCCCACACCATCAACACCGGTAAGGACAATCAGGCTACCGTCTCCATCGCCAAGGCCTTCTTCGCTGCTACCGACGCTCTTGAGTCCAAGGGTGCAGGCGTGAATGCCGGCAACGGCTTCGACAAGGTTATCCTGCCCGGCGCAGCTGCTGCTGAGACCACTGCAGCTCCCGAGACCACCGCTGCTCCCGCAACGACTGCTGCTCCCGAGACCACCGCAGCTCCCGCTACCACCGCAGCTCCTGCCACCACCGCAGCTCCTGCTACCACCGCAGCTCCTGCTACCACCGCAGCTCCTGCTACCACCGCTGCTCCCGCAACGACTGCCGCTCCTGCTACCACCGCTGCCGGCACCACCGCTCCTGCCACCTCCGTCACCGCCATCACCGTTCTTGCGATCATGGCTCTGGCTTCCCTGGCCGTTGCTTCCGTCGTTGTTTCCAAGAAGATCAGAGGCTAATCCCCTCACACTGAGAAGACCGCTTCGGCGGTCTTCTTTTTTTGCTGTCAATTGCTTGAAATTGGACAAATACGACATCAATGCTGTTTTTTCGTCCGAAACCTTTCTTGATTGCCAAAGAAGAATATTGTATCATAAAGGTGTACCCGAACGAGGGCGGAGCGTTCACCTGCCTGTGGAAAATAACGTCCATGTCCGAATGCCTCGGTATCCGCAAGGGGCAAGCGGTCCGTCGATCGAATACTATTGTTGAAAGGACACCACATCATGAAGAAGTTTCTGATTCCTCTTCTCGCAATCCTGCTTCTGGCAGCCATCTGCGCCATCCCTATGCAGGCAGCCGATCTGCCCGTCATCTTTGTTGCTGACGGTGCCTCCGGCGACGGCGCCTCCGCCGCCAGTCCTCTGAAGGCAACCACCGGCAATTACGATGCCACCGCGACCAACCCGCATTTCGACAAGGACACCGCTCTGTATCAGGCAGCGCTGAAGCTGCAGGAAACCGGCGGAACCATTGTCATCTGCGGTCCCGTCACCATAGGCCATGCCCAGGTCCGCGGCAACGGCGCCAACGACCGTGACCTCTGCCTCGGCGAAAACCACACCGCCCCCATCACCGTCACCTCGGTTTACAACGGCGTTGACTACCGTCAGACCAACGGCGCTGTGCTTACCCTCACCGAGTCCGCTCACATCGTTTGCATGGGTCCCACCGTTTGGGACAACATCACCATCGCCTGCGGCAGCACCGAACGCTTCATTTGCGCCGGCTTCTACACCTGCGTGGTCGGCGAGGGCTTCACCAGCCGTCCTGCCGATGAAGCCAACAAGGATGATCCCAATTACTACGTCAGCTTTGCCGGCGGCGAGCGCTACCGTAAGATTGAGGACAGAAGCGCCGATCTGACCATCAACGGCGGCACGTTCAATCACATCTGCGGCGCACAGAAGGGCATCGGCGCGAACTACGGCCACACCGGAGATGTAAAGCTCACCATTAACAACGCCACCGTTCTCGGCAATGTGATCGGTACCTCCTTCCACAACTCCACTCCCTCCACCGGAAACGTCAACGTCACCATCAACGGCGGTACATATAAAGGCATGGTCAACGGTGCAGGTGCAGGCGGCTTCATCAACGAGGATGCTGTCGTCAGTGTCACCATCAACGGCGGTGACTTCACCAACTGCCTCGCCATCAACGACATCGATGTGGGCGTCACCAACAACATCCCCAAGCTGTCCCTTCTCAACATCGCTGACTATAAGGGGGATGCAACGGCTTTGCTTTCTGCTGTCACCTACTTTGATGAAATCGTGAAGCCCGATGATGCGGCAAGCACCACCGCTGCTCCCGCAACGACTGCTGCTCCCGAGACCACCGCTGCTCCTGCTACCACTGCAGCTCCTGCCACCACCGCAGCTCCTGCTACCACTGCAGCTCCTGCTACCACCGCAGCTCCTGCTACCACTGCAGCTCCCGCAACGACTGCCGCTCCCGCTACCACGGCTGCCGGCACCACCGCTCCCGCCACCTCCGTCACCGCCATCACCGTTCTCGCGATCATGGCTCTGGCTTCCCTGGCCGTTGCTTCCGTCGTTGTTTCCAAGAAGATCAGAGGCTAATCCCCTCACACAGAGAAGACCGCTTCGGCGGTCTTCTTTTTTTGCCGGAGCGAGGATCGTGCGGTCTTCGCGCCCGAAAAAACAGACGGACCACCCCTTGAACAGCGCATTCTCTCCCCTTCGCTCCCACTCATTTCCGTTCAAAGCAACGATCGCGAGAGATTTTCACCACTTTCGGATGATTTGACAAAATATTTCTGCAGTAAAAGGAAGATTCAGCATTTTATCCAAAAAAAAGTCAAGAATTTCTACAACAATTTTCTGATTTTTGAAAAAAATGATTGACAAAAATGAACGGCTTGTGATATACTTGTGTCAGTAGAAGAATCTGCTAAAAATCAAATTTCAGAAAGGAATCCAATCATGAAAAAGTTTGCAAAATTTCTCGTTCCCTTTTTCGCCGTTCTGATCGTGGCTGCGCTCTGCGCGATCCCGATGCAGGCCGCTGACATGGTCGTCTACATTGCCGACGGCGGTACCGGCGACGGTTCCTCTGCCGACAAGGCCCTCGGCCACGGCGCTACTTATGACGTCTGGAGTGTTGAGGCTTATCAGGAATGCGCCATCAACCGCGCAGTTGCCCTCATCGCTGCCAGCGAAAGCAAGACCGGCACAATCGTTGTCTGCGGCCCGATGACGGTTAAGTGGTCCAGACAGAAGGAAGCCGATGCTAAGACCGCAGCCGACTTCCGCATTCAGCCCGAGTTCACCGAGGCGACTTCCAAGAACGTCTTCGCTGACGTTAACGTTACCATCACCTCCGTTTACAACGGCGTTGACTACCGCGCAACCAACCAGGCCGCTTTTATCCTGGAAAGAACCGCTAACCAGGCTCTCTGCGTGGAAACCCGTGTCAACACCTCCTGGGACAACATCGTTTACCGTTTGACCAACACCGTTGACCGTAACCAGACCACCGGTAACAACATGTTCGCCGGCTTCGGCATGAAGACGGTCATCGGCGAAGGCTTCACCACCGAAGTTTTCGTTGACGGTCAGGCGATAGAAGCCACTCCCGACAACAAGCTGTACTTCCCCCAGATCGGCGGCGGTGCACGCTACACCTCTCCTCTCCCTGCCAATGCGGATATCACCGTCCTCGGCGGTATCTGGAACGGTGTCGGCGGTGCCACGGTCGGTAACGCAGATGCCTCCACCACGTACGGTCACCTGGAAGGCAACGCCAAGCTCGTCTTCGGCGGCAACGCTGTTGCTCTCGGCGGCGTCAACGGCGGTACTGTCCGCAGCGGCTGCGGCCTCTCCGGCGACGTTGATGCTTACATCACCGGCGGTACCGTCTACGGCTCCATCAACATCGGCGGCAACGGCGGCTTCCTCGATGAGGATTCCACTGCAAAAATGACCATCACCGGCGGTAACTTCGACAACGTTGACGCGATCAACGACTACGGCGTGGGCATCGCCCACAATCCTCCCAAGTTCACTCTGCTCGACCTGAGCGCTCTCTCCGAGGCACAGGGTAAGGCTCTGACCGATCTTGTCACCTACGTTGACGAGATCATCCCCGCTTCCGGCGCAGCTGCTGCTACCACGGCAGCTCCCGCTACCACCGCTGCTCCTGCAACCACCGCTGCTCCTGCAACCACGGCTGCTCCTGCAACGACTGCTGCTCCCGCAACGACCGCTGCTCCTGCAACGACCGCTGCTCCTGCAACGACCGCCGCTCCCGCCACCACGGCTGCCGGCACCACCGCTCCTGCCACCTCCGTCACCGCCATCACCGTTCTTGCGATCATGGCTCTGGCTTCCCTGGCCGTTGCTTCCGTCGTTGTTTCCAAGAAGATCAAAGGTTAATCGTCTCCCATAGAGAAGACCGCTGAAGCGGTCTTCTTTTTTGTGTTTATCGCATATCGTTTTGCCGCCAAAAGCACGCCGACGGCGGTTGGATTCGATGATTCGGCAATGAACCGTTTGTTTTCACGCAAATTTTGTTATATTATACAAAAATATGGTAAAAATTTGTCTGTTCCATTAGGCAAAAAATGAATGTTTTTTCTTGACAACAAGGAAAAGACCATGTTATAATTTGTATAGAAGCAAGTATTGTTTCGCTTGCATCGATCAAAATTTTTATTCAGAAAGGAATACACACTCCCATGAAAAAGTTTGCAGCTCTTTTTGTTCCCTTCCTTGCAATCCTTCTTGTGGCCGCATTCTGCGCTATTCCTATGACTGCAGCCGATGCTGTCATCTTCGTTGCTGACGGCGGCAACGGCGACGGCTCCTCTGCTGACGCTCCTATGGGAAGCGCCGCCGAGCATGAGATCTGGTCTACCGAAGCTTACAAATCCAACGCTCTGAACCTTGCCATTGCCAAGCTGGTCGAAAACGGCGTAGGCGGCACGATCGTCGTCTCCGGTCCCGTTTCCGTCAAGTGGGGCTGGCAGAAAGAAAGCGACGCCAAGAACGTGTCCGACTTCCGTTTCTCTCCCGATAACATCGCAGCCGGCATCACCATCAAGTTCACCTCGGTTTACAACGGCGTTGACTACCGCAGCACCAACAATGCCGCGATCATCTTCGAAAGAACCGCCGCACACGCAGTCTGCGTGGATATGCGCGTCGACTCCGAGTGGGAAAACATCACCCTCCGCATCAACAACACCCCCGACCGTTCCCTGACCGTTACCAACACCGTCTTCGCTTGCAACAACCACAAAACCGTTTTCGGTGAGGGCATTGTCTCTGAGTCCTTCCTGGACGGCAAAGCCATTGAGCCCCTGCCCGAAAACAGCAAGAACTTCTTCCTGCTCTCCGGTGGTGCCCGCTACGCCAACCAGACCGGCGACACCAATCTGGTTGTCAAGTCCGGTATCTGGGCCAACGTATCCGGCGGTCCTACCGCCTTCACCTCCACCTCCTACGGTAAGCTGACCGGTAACACCTATCTGGAATTCGGCGGCACCGCTGTTACCCTGACCGGTATCAACGGCGGTACGTATAACACCGGCGGCAGCATCAACGGCAACTGTGAGACGCTCATCTCCGGCGGTACCATCTACGGCACCATCAATGCCGGCGGCAGCGGCGGCTTCGAAAACAACCCCGAAGCAACAGCCAAGCTGACCATCACCGGCGGTGATTTCACCAACGTTGACTCCATCAACGACTACGGTGTCGGCATGTCCTTCGATCCTCCCAAGTACACCATGCTCGACATGAGTTCTCTGACCGTTGAGGCCGCTCAGCCCATCCACGCTCTCATTTCCTACCTCGACGAGATCCTGACGCCCGCAGGCTTTACCCCTGCCACCACCGCGGCTCCTGAGACCACCGCCGCTCCCGAGACCACCACGGCTGCTCCCGAAACCACAGCCGCTCCCGAGACCACCGCTCCCGCTGCCGATGCTGAGACCACCGCTCCTGCCGCTGACGCCGAGCCCAAGCCCGCCGAAAGCAGCAACACCGGCCTGATCATCGGCATCGCCGCCGCTGCGATCGTTGTCATCGTTGTGGTCGCTGCCATCCTTCTGAAGAAGAAGGCATAAGCGCTGACTTCTTTCAAGACAATCGAAAAGACCGTACCGGGTTGGTGCGGTCTTTTTGGTTAAAGAAAAAACGCCCTCCGCTCTGCAGAACCCACAAACGCAGGACGGAAAACGCTTCTTCTCTTTTTTGTTTCGCAATGATTTTGCTACAACGCTTTTTTCAAAAAAGCAAGGATCTTTTTCTCCTCTCTCGAAATTTTCACCTGCGACAGACCGAGGATCTCGCCGGTCTTCTGCTGAGACATCTCCTTTTCGTAACGCAGATACAAGATCTTCTGCTGAAAATCGGGCAGAGTACGGATGATCTGCGAGAGCGCGATGGAATCGGTCAGCTTGTCCAACGGCTTTTCACGGTCCCCGATCAGCTGCTCCAGCGTCAGACCGTTTTCGTCGTCCGACACCCGCTCATTCAGCGAACGGATGGGGCTGACCGCATCCAGACTGCCGATCACCTCCTCCTCACTGAGTCCGGTTTCGGCCGCCAGCTCACGAAGGCGCGGCTCACGTCCCTCACGCTGCTCAAACTGCTCTCGTGCGCGAAGAATCTCCGCCCCCTGCTTCTTCAAACGCCGCCCCACCTTGATCATCCCGTCATCCCGCAGATGTTTTCGGATCTCACCGATGATCAGCGGCACGGCATAGGTGGAAAAGGCGGTCTGATAGGAAAAATCGAAGCTGTTGATGGCCTTGATCATCCCGATGGAGCCGATCTGGATCAGGTCCTCCAGCTCGGTCCCGCGGTCACGGAAGCGAAAGGCCACCGAGCGCACAAGCCCCATGTTCTGCTGAACCAGCTGCTCCTTCGCGCTCTCGTCACCGTCCTTGGCGGCTCTCAGCAGCTCCGCATTCTGCTCCATGCGGCAAACGGACGCCGCGCCTTTGTCAATCATGCGGATCCTTCAGCTTTTTGCTCATCGTGACGCTTGTTCCCTTCCCTTCTTTTGAGGTAACGCGAAGCCGATCGGTGAAGCTCTGCATGATGGTAAAGCCCATGCCGCCCCGCTCGCCGCCTTTATCGGTGGTGTATAAGGGCTTCATAGCGGTCTTCACATCGGGGATGCCGCATCCCTTGTCCCTCACGCGGATGACCACCGTCCGATCGCTGTACAGCTTCGCGCTTATGTACACAAGGCCGCTCCGCTCCCGATAGGCGTGGACGATGCAGTTGGTCACCGCCTCCGAGACCGCGGTGCGGATGTCGGTCAGCTCCTCCAGATCGGGATCCAGCGGCGCCACGAACGCCGAGATCAGACTGCGCGCGAACGACTCATTCACCGATCGGGACATAAACTCACAGGAAAATTCGTTTTCGGGTGTTTTTCTCTTTTTCATACCATTCTTTCGGCTTTTTTACAAAAACATCAAAGCCTTCCTTTCTGCGAAATGTGTTTGGCCGCTTTCGGCTTCTCTCCGCCTTTTTCCCGACGGATGGGGATCAGTCTTTCGGTTCCTGCCAGCGTGAGAATACGCTCCACACGGGCGGAAGGATTGAGAACGGTCAGCCGTCCGCCCAGCTCCGCGGCCTTGGCATGACGTCCCAAAATCAGCCCGAGCCCCGAGCTGTCCATAAATTCCACTTTAGACAGGTCGAGGCAGACCTCCTTGGCCCGATACAGACAGATGGCGCGGTCGGCCTGCTCGCGGACTTCCTTGGCCGAATGATGATCGATCTCGCCGCGCACTCTCAGCGTCAGCGTATCCTTGCTGTATTCGCTTATCACGTGTTCCATCAAAACCTCCGATAAAAAAAACGGTATCCTTGTCACGTTAAGGATACCATTTTTCTTTTGAAAAAAAGGTCAGTTTCGGTTGTCGAATTTCTTTTTTTCGTTTTTTTGGCGATTTCCTTCGCTTTTCTCTGTTTCGGCGTCCGTATTCCTTTTGCGGTAGGGGAGAAAATGCTTCAAAAAGGCAAGGCGGCCTCTGCCCCGTCTGCCGATGAGCAGGAAGCCGAAGAAGGAAAAGACCAACGCCCCCAAAGCGTTCACGATCAAATCCTCCATGGTGTCGATCAGGCCGATGTCGATATACCCCTCCCACGCGATGCCGTTGACCGACACGCTGTCCACCACAACCCTCTCGCCGCCCAACAGCGTTGAGGTAAAGGCCTTCACCAGCCGATCCTTCTGCATATCCGCGCCGAGCAGCAGGTCGCAGCCGTATTCGAAAAACTCCCACAGAACGCCTACGGTCATCGAAAAACAAAAGGCGAAGACGGCAACAAACAGCGGACTGAGCTTCAGCGCGATCGTTTCGTGCTCGTTGAGAAGCTCGATGAGCGAAAAGCCGATGGCGGCGGTCAAAAAGCCGGAGGAGGTGTGCAGAAGCTTGTCCCAA
The DNA here is from genome assembly GCA_015063795.1 of Oscillospiraceae bacterium. Taxonomy (GTDB): domain Bacteria; phylum Bacillota; class Clostridia; order Oscillospirales; family CAG-272; genus SIG694. The sequence continues at coordinate 64,289 of SVTL01000006.1, read as the reverse complement.
TAGGGGACGCGGCTGTAATAGCCGTAGATCTCGCCGAGGAGCAGGCTGGAGAAGATAAAGAGAAGCACCAAGTTCTCCAGCACGTTGGGCAGCTCGATGCGGAAGCGCCGTTCCAGAATGGAGGGCAGAAAAAAGAGCAGGAGCGCCAGCAGGCACTGAAAGACAACGTAATACTGCCCCGCCAATGCCGCCAGGACCGCTGTCAGAACGATAAAAAGGCGGAGGGTGATGTAAACAAACAGCGTCAGCCGTCCGTTTTTTTCCTTTTTTTCCTTGATCGGTTTCGTTTTTCTCTTCCTCCCTTGATTCCTTGCTGTTTTTGTGATACAATGGAACGGTACAGGGGCATCCGCCCGCTGTCAATCTATCATTAGTTTGGAAGGAATCGATCATGTTCAAACATATCGTCATGTGGAAATTTAAGGAGTTTGCCGAGGGCAAAACCAAAGAAGAAAACATGGACTGGGTCAAGAGCCATCTGGAGGCTCTTCCTGCCATCATCCCCTGCCTCAAGTCGGTGAAGGTCATCAAGGACGTCACCCGCTCGCCCCGCTCCTTTGATATGATGCTGATCACCGAATTTGAGACTCCTGAGGATCTGCAGACCTACCTGGTCCATCCCGATCACAAGGAGGTCTCTTCCTACGTAGCGCTGGTCAAGGAGGCCCGCGGATCGGTCGATTATTTTGAATAAGACAGGTGAAAAAACTCCGATACACCGTCCCTTTTTCGGCGAGCTGTCTCTGCTGTCGCTGCTGCTGATCGCCGGTTTGTTTGTGCGCCGTTTGCTTCTGATCCTCAGCGAGGCACTCTCCTCGCTGCCCGTTTTTTCACAGCTGTCCGTGCCTCTGTTTTATGGGCTGGCGTTTGCTTTTCTCCCGTTTTTGTATCTGAAAGCGAAAAGGATGCGGCCAAGCGACGTGCTCTGTTACCGCGGAAAAAGGCTGAAGCATCCGATCTTGACGGCGCTGGCCTCTCTGACGTCCATCCAGCTGGTCGGCATCGCCGCCTCGCTTGTGATCACAGCCTTAGGCGGTGACGGCTCGGGAGCGGTTGCCGCAGACGCCATGCCTCACGATCTGCCGGGCATCCTGCTCTTTTTCGTTGAGGCGGTCTGCTTCCCGGCCTTGTTCGAAGAGGCGTTTTGCCGCGGCCTGGTGCTGAAAACGCTGCTGCCCTACGGCCGGCGAAAGGCACTGATCGTCTCGGCGCTGGTGTTCGGATTGCTCCACGCCACTCCCGCCTCGATGATCTACGCCTTTTTCGGCGGGCTGATCTTCGGCAGCATCACCCTGCGCACGGGATCGCTGATGGGCTCAACGGTCCTGCATCTGCTGCAGAACGGTTTTTCCTGTGTTCTGATGCTGCTCATTCGTCTTGTCAACACCCCCCAAGAGCAAACCGCGGCAGGAGTTCTTCTCTGTGCCTATCTTCTGATCGGCGCGGTTTGCGGTCTTGTTCTGTTGGTTTTGTACGGCAAAGAGAAGCTTGCGCTGCATCAAGCAGGGAAAGAAAGGCAGGAGATCTGTCTGCCCGCAGGAGGATTTTTCGCCTCCTTCGGCTTCTGGCTCTTCCTGCTGTTCGCCCTTATCCCGCTGTTTTAACCTTATTTCAAGGAGCTTTGTGCCATGAACACCCCCTCGAACGATGAACTGTATATGGCTCTGGCCCTGCGCGAGGCCGAAAAAGCCGCCCGCATCGGAGAAACGCCCATCGGAGCGGTGATCGTCTGCGACGGCAAGGTCATTTCCCGCGCGCACAACGCCCGCGAGACCGACAAAAACGCCCTCTACCATGCGGAGATCCGCGCCATCTACCGCGCCTGCCGTGCTCTCGGCGGATGGCGGCTGCACAAGTGCGAGCTGTATGTGACGCTGGAGCCCTGCCCCATGTGTGCGGGAGCGATCATGAGCGCGCGCATCAAGCGGGTGGTCTATGCCGCGCCCGATCCGAAGGCCGGTGCTTACGGCGGTCTGTTTGATCTGAATGCCTTCGCTGTCAATCACAAGCCGATCGTGGAAAGCGGTGTGATGGAGGCAGAGAGCCGCGATCTGTTGAAGCGGTTTTTCGCCGAGCTGAGAGAAAAAAAGAAGCGCGAAAAACAAGAAAAACAAGAAAAAGAATGAAAAAAAGCTGATGTCCGTTTGGGCACCAGCTTTTTGATTCCATTCCGTTTTTTCGCAAGCGGTTTCACGCGTCCGCTGCCGCACGGCGGATGATGTCTCCTTGTTTGACGGCAAAGGGCAGGGCCATACGGTAGCGCATCAGCGGATGGGGGGTGGAGTCGATGGCGTTCCCCTCCTCATCCCACATCCGTTCGGCGGCAAAGGCGCGGCCGGTCTGTCCCGGTGTGAGAAGCTCCAGTGTTTCGCCGAGGAAGGACTTGTTCTTCTGCTCAAAGAGCGCGATCCCGTTTTCGTCGCTGTCGGACAGCGCGGTGGCAATGTACGCCGTCTCGCTGATCAGAGGCAAGCCTGAGCAGAGATTGGCGTTCTCGCTGGGCTCGCCGTAGTAGTAGCCGGTGGCATACTCGCGGTGGCTGACGCTCTCCAGCTCCCGCAGCCACAGCGGATCGAAACGGTAGTCGCTTCCCTGCCTGCGATACGCATCCATGGCCATGCGGTAGGCATTGGTCACCGCCGACACATAGCAGACGCTCTTCATCCGTCCCTCGATCTTGAAGCAGTCGATGCCGCTCTCCATCAGCTCGGGGATGTGCTCGATCATGCACATATCCTTCGAGGACATGATATACGTGCCGAAGGCATCCTCCTCCACGGGGATCATCTGCCCCTGACGCATCTTCTCCTCGATGTAGGCGAAGCGGTACTCCCAGCGGCAGGGCTGGGCACACTGTCCGCGGTTGCCGTCACGGGCGGCGAGATTGTTGGACAGCAGACAACGGCCGCTGTACGATACACACATGGCGCCGTGAATGAAGGTCTCCAGCTCCAACGAATCGGGGGTATCGCGGCGGATGGCCCTGACCTCCTCCATGGACAGCTCGCGCGCCAGCACGATCCGCTTCACGCCCAGCGCATGGTAGGCCTTGGCCGCCTCAGCCGACACCACGCTGGCCTGTGTGGACAGATGCAGCGGAAGCGACGGCGCTTTCCTCTTGGCCAGCTCGATCACCCCCAGATCCGACACGATCAGCGCATCCGGCTTCAACCCCTCCAAAAACGAAAGGTACTCGGCCAGCGCCCCATACTCATCCCCGCGGGGCATCACATTCACGGTCACATTCACCGAAACGCCGCGCCCGTGTGCATAAGCGACCGCCTCCTCCATCTCCTCACGGGTGAAATTGCCCGCCGCGGCACGCATCCCGAAGGCCTTGCCTGCCAGATACACCGCATCGGCGCCGAAGTTGATGGCCGCTTTCATTTTTTCCATGTTGCCCGCAGGGGACAGAAGAGAAGGTTTCATCCGAACAATCCTCGCTTTTTTCTTTTCATCGCCTCCATTTTACCACATTTTCTTCCTCTTGTAAACAAGTGCGCTGTTTTTTTCGTTATTTGCGGAAAAACTCTTGACAAACGGGAGAAAGTGTGGTATCATCTGTAAAGTTGAAAGCTTTACAGCCAAGGAGGGAAACGGGATGTTTGAAAAGAACCTGTCCCTGTCTCGGCTGATCGGCTTTTACGGTGAATTGCTCAGCGAACGGCAGAAGGAGATCTGCACGCTCTATTACGACGACGATCTCTCGCTTGCCGAGGTGGCCGAGATCGTCGGCATTTCGCGCCAGGGGGTGCGGGATGCGCTGAAAAAAAGCGAAGCCAACCTGCGCGAGATCGACGACAAGCTCCATCTGCCGGACGTTTTCGACGAGCGCAACCGTCTGCTGGCCGACATTGTCCGCCGGCTGGACACCGTCAAATCCGCCGTTCATGACAAAAGTGCCCTCGACACGCTGGAGGAAGCACTTTCCGATGCCCGCAAGCTTCTGAGTAAGGAGGTCCTGTAAGTGTTCCAGAATTTAGTTGATAAAATGAACAACGCCTTCAAGAAGTTCAAAAGCAAGGGCAAGCTGACCGAGAGTGATGTCCGCGAGGGTATGCGCGAGATCAAGCTGGCGCTGCTTGAGGCTGACGTCAACTTCAAGGTGGTCAAGGACTTTGTGAACAAGGTCACCGAGCGCGCTGTCGGCACCGAGGTGCTGGAAAGCCTGATGCCCGCTCAGCAGATCGTCAAGATCGTCAACGAAGAGCTGACCGAGCTGATGGGCGGCACCAACACCAAGATCACCATCTCCCCCAAGCCCCCCACGATCGTGATGATGACCGGTCTGCAGGGCGCGGGTAAAACCACCCACACCGCCAAGCTGGCGCTTCACTTGAAAAAGCAGGGCAAGCGTCCTCTGCTGGTGGCCTGCGACGTGTACCGTCCCGCCGCTGTCAAGCAGCTGCAGGTGGTGGGCGAGCAGGTGGGCGTGCCGGTGTTTGCCATCGAAGGCTGCACCGACGTTCTCAAAATCGCAAAAGAGGCTCTCGCCTTCGCAGGTAAAAACGGAAACGATCTGATCTTCATCGATACCGCCGGCCGTCTGCACGTGGACGAGGCGATGATGAAGGAGCTGGAGGACCTGAAGGCCCTTCTGAACCCCACCGAGATCCTGCTGGTGGTGGATGCCATGACCGGTCAGGATGCAGTCAATGTGGCCAAGCAGTTCAACGAGCTTTTGGACATCACCGGCGTCATCCTCACCAAAATGGACGGCGATACCCGAGGCGGCGCGGCTCTTTCGGTCCGCCATGTGACGGGTAAGCCCATCAAGTTCATCGGCGTAGGTGAAAAGCTGGACGCGCTCGAGCCCTTCCACCCCGACCGTATGGCCTCCCGTATCCTGGGCATGGGCGACGTTCTCTCCCTCATCGAAAAGGCCGAGCAGGCTTACGACGAGAAGAAGGCGGCGGAGCTGGAGGAAAAGATCCGTCAGAGCCGCTTTACGTTAGAAGACTTCCTTGACCAGTTCAAGCAGATCAAAAACATGGGCTCTCTTGAGCAGCTGGCCGCCATGATCCCCGGTATGAAGGCAGACGCTCTCAAGGACGCCAACTTCGATGAAAAGATCATCGACCGCACCGAGGCCATCATCCTCTCCATGACACCCCAGGAAAGAGAAACGCCCGACATCATCAACCCCTCCCGCAAAAAGCGTATCGCCGCGGGAAGCGGATCCACCATCGAAAGCGTCAACCGCCTGCTGAAGCAGTATGAGCAGACCAACAAGATGATGAAGCAGTTTGCCAGCGGCAAATTCGACGGTCTGGGCGGCATCCGCCTCAACTCCGCAGGCAAGGTCATGCGGAAGAACGCGAAGAAAAAGAACAAGAGAAAAAAATAAAATATATAAATTAAATTTTTTACATTTTTGGAGGAACTTTACCATGGCAGTTAAAATCAGACTCAGAAGAATGGGCGCCAAGAAGATGCCCTACTATCGCGTTGTTGTTGCGGATTCCCGTTATCCCCGTGACGGCCGCTTCATCGAAGAGATCGGCACCTACAATCCCCTGACCGATCCCGCACAGATCAACATCGACGGCGAAAAGGCAGCCGCCTGGCTGAAGAACGGCGCACAGCCCACCGAAACCGTCAGAGCTCTGCTCAAGAAGAGCGGCGTCATCCAGGCCTAACCCCCGAAAGGACCGATCGAATGGAACTGAAAAAAATCCTTTCGGACATCGCCAAAGCCATCGTTGACAATCCCGACGAGGTCACTGTCCTCGAAAGCGAAGAGGGCAGCAATGTCCTTTTGGAGCTGCATGTCGCCCCCGGCGATATGGGTAAGGTCATCGGTCGCCACGGCCGCATCGCCAAGGCCATCCGTGCGGTCATGAAGGCCGCCGCCAATGCCGACGGCAAACGGGTCATTGTTGAAATCCGCTGACCCGATCTTATCGAAAAAGGAGTCCAACACGATGAAGAGAAAACTTCTGTTCTCGATCGCTGCTCTCGTCCTGCTCGCTCTGTTTGCCGGCTGCTCCAATCAGCCCTACAACTACGATCTGAGCGAATACATCACCTTCAGCAGCGATTACAAGACCATTCAACTTGACATGGATGCGGTCCAGTCCAACGTGGACACCGCCATCGAAGACATCAAGAGCGAGTACTCCACCACCACCGAGGTGACCGACGATCGCGCTGCCGCCGACGGCGACACGGTCAGCATCACCTACGCCGGCAAGATGCTGGATGACAACAGCTCCCCCGAAGGCATCAGCAACGATGAGGAATCCGACCTTGTGCTCGGCTCCGACACGATGATCGAGGGCTTCGAGGACGGCATCATCGGCATGAAGAAGGGCGAGACCAAGACCCTGCACCTCACCTTCCCCTCCGACTACCATGCCACCGAACTGGCCGGCCGCGCCGTTGATTTCGACGTGACCGTTCACAAGATCTCCACCACCACCGCCGGTGAATTCACCGACGAGATCGCCAACGAGATCTCCGGCGGTCAGTACACCACCGTTGCCGAATACACCGAGTATCTTCTGAAGGAAGAAAAGCTGGCTGCCGTTCAGGAAAAGCTGTATGAGCTGGCATCCTTCAAGGTCAAGCCCGAGAAGGAGATCCGCAAGGAATACGAGACCTATGTTAACAACTACAAGGTGATGGCTCTCAACAACGGCCAGACCCTGGAGGACTACATCTATGCGTCCTACCAGCAGGATCTGAACACCTTCCTCAAGACCGTCGCTCAGGAGGCCGCAACCGGCGTCCAGCAGAAGATGACCATCTACTATGTCCTTCAGCAGGAGGGCAAGACGGTGACCGGTGAGATCTATGACACGATGGCTGAAGAGCTGTTCGGCGAATACCTGGAAACCTATGAAAGCTATTACGGCAAGGAATATGTAGAGAACACCATCGCGGTTCGCTACGCCTGCCAGCTGGTCCTGGACCAGATCGGCTAAACAAACGAATCGGACTGCCGTACCCACCGTGCGGCAGTTCTTTTTCTTCCAAAACGACTTCAAAAGGAGAAAAACCATGAGTGAATCTGTCAAACAGCGCGGCGATAAGGCCGTTGCTTACTTTCTTACAGGCTACAACTGCGCGCAGGCCGTTTTCATGTCCTTTGCCGAGGATATGGGCATGAGCGTGGAGGATGCGGCCAAGCTGGCTTCCCCCTTTGGCGGCGGCATCGGCGGCATGCGTGAGACCTGCGGCGCCCTCACCGGCTCCTTTATGGCGCTGGGCTCGCTGGGCGGCTTTTCCGACACCGGCAAGGACGGCGTGAAGCCCGCGCTCTATGAAAAGGTCAAGGCGCTGGCCGCCAAGTTCGCCGAGGAGGAGACCTCCACCGTCTGCCGCGAGATCCTGGTCGCCCGCGCAAACGGTGCCGCTCCTCACACCCCCGAAAGCCCCTGCACTTACTGCGTGCGAATCGCGGCTCAGAATCTGGAAATGTTAATAAACGGTTAAGAGAAACCCGTTTTTTCTTCATTTCTCTTGACATCGTTTTGCAACCGCATTATAATAAGGGTGTAACTTTTTTATAAAGAAAGGGAGAGAACCATGGCTACAATTAAAATTGGTATCGTCGGTACCGGACGCGGTAAGACCTTCATGAAGATCCCGGAATTCATGGACGCCGTCTTCTATGCTGTCTGTGACCGCCGTCAGGAAAAGCTGGACAAGATCAAGGAGCAGTATCCTGACGTTCTGACCTTCACCGACTACGAGGAAATGCTGAAGAGTGACATCGACGCTGTCATTCTCGCCAACTATTTTGATGAGCACGCCCCCTTCGCCATCAAGGCTCTGAAGGCCGGCAAGCACGTGCTCAGCGAGTGCATCTGCAATGCCACCATCGCCGAAGGCGTTGAGCTTTGCCGCACCGTGGAAGAGACCGGCAAGATCTATATGATCGCCGAGAACTATCCTTACACCCGCCAGCGCTGGGAGATGCAGAGACTGTATCAGGCAGGCGAGCTGGGTGAGGTCATGTTCGCAGAGGGCGAATATGTACATACCATGAAGGATACCTCTTCTTACTCCATTTCTCCCGGTATCTACCACTGGAGAAACTGCATTCCCCCCACCTACTACGGAACCCACGCTCTTGCGCCTCTGATGTTCATGACCAACACCATGCCCAAGAGAGTTACCGGCTTCACCTGTAAGATCGATCCCGCCTACCGCAAGGATCAGATCAAGAAGAGCGATAACGGCGGTATCGTCGTCTGCGAGATGGACAACGGCGCCATCTTCAGAACGCTTCAGGGCGGTATCCGTCCCGACACCCGTAACTACCGTCTGCTCTGCACCCACGGTGCCTGCGAGATCGAGCGCCGCACCGGCGACCTCTTCGTCTGGCACGACGACCACGACCGCAACGGTCAGGTCAAGCAGCGCGCTTACCTCCCCGATTGGCCGGAGCACGGCGACCTCGCCAGCAAGGCTACTCACGGCGGTGGCGACTTCTGGGTGATGTATTACTTCACCAAGGCCATCCATGACAACGTTCAGCCCTATCTGGATGTTTACCGCGGCGTGGCCATGTCCACGGTCGGTATCCAGGCCTGGAGAAGCATCGTCAACGGCAACATTCCCTTCGAGATCCCGGACTTCAAGAACGAGGACGAGAGAAAGAAGTACGAAAACGATACCTGGAACCCCATCCGCAAGGAGAACATCGATCCCGCAACCCAGCCCCCCATCACCGTTACCGGTTGGGAGCCCAGCGCAGAAGCGCTCGCAGCGGCCAAGGCCGTTTGGGAAAAGACCGATTACAAGGGTCTCGGTTGGGTCTGATCGATCCCGATTTGTGTTTTTTCAAGCAGGAGCATCCAACGGTGCTCCTGTTTTTTTTACATTTTTGCCACCGATGCGTTATCTTTTCCGTCAAAAGGCGTGTATAGGGGTGAACACAATTTTCGAAAGGATGTGAATGCCAACATGGATGACAACAGGATCGTTCAGCTGCTGTTCGATCGGGACGAGCAGGCCATTCCCTCGGTCATAGAAACCTACGGAGGGTATTGCATGTCCATTGCCTCCAACATTCTGGGCAGCCGCGAGGACGCCGAGGAGTGCGTGTGCGACGCTTATCTGAAGCTGTGGAACACCATTCCGCCCAACCGTCCCGCCCGTCTGTCCACCTTTTTGGGGAAGATCGTGCGGAACACCGCCTTCACAAGGTATAAGCGCAGCCGCGCCGACAAACGGGGAGGCGGAGAGCTTCCTCTGGCGCTGGACGAGCTGGCCGAGGTGGTGTCTGACACAGAGGGCGTGGAAGAAGCCTTGGAAGCGCAGGCGCTTTCGGAAGCCATCAACGGCTTTTTGGACTCTCTGCCGCCGAGGAAGCGGATGATCTTTGTCCGGCGGTACTGGCACACCGACAGCATTGCGGACATTGCCGACCGCTTCGGGCTCAGCGTTGGAGCGGTGACCATGTTGCTCAAGCGCACAAGGCAAAAGCTGAAAAAGCATTTGGAAGAAAGGGGATTGAATCGATGAAAAAAGAAACACTGTACGACTGTCTGGGAAACATGGATGAGCGCTACATCGCGGAGGCGGAGGGCATTCTCTCCTCACGGAAAGCGCCGCGCATCCAATGGCTGGCCGTTGCCGCCGTTTTGGTGCTGGCTATGACCGCTGTTTTTGCTCTCCCCCTGCTGAAGGGGCAGAGTCAGCCGCCCGTTCTTTCGCCCGAAACAGATTCTTCCGATGATCCTCTCTCGGGCGATACGGAATTGGCTTTTTCCGAAACGTATGTATACCGCGTGAACGACCTTTCTTTCGCCTCCTACGTGGGCGGGAAAGTGGTCGAAAAAGAAAAGGTGGGAAGCAAGCTCCGCGAGGTGTCTGTGACAGCGGGCTGGCAGAACCGCGAGGGAGAATCGCTTTCGCAGGAGACGCTTCGCGCCGAGGTGTACGAGATCACCGATGTGCCAAGCGAGGCGGCCGTTGCTCTGAAATTTCTCGATGCGGGGGAGGCTGTCACAACAACGCATTTTTACACGCTTCTCAATCCCGATGCCGATGCGGTCTGGATCGAATCGATCGCAGGCTATTTCATCCCCGCTGACGGCGGAGATGTGAGAGAAATCCCCGAGGGCATGATCACCACCTCCGTTTACACAGGCGAAGCCGTAACCGAAGAAGGCATCGTCGTCTTCACGACCGCGGGATACCAGTCCGATGCATCACCGGAACTATCGCCCGCCACACCGTCCGAAGCACCGACTGACGCATTTCCTGTCCTCACGTCGCCTGCATTTTCCACATCCGCCGCCTTCGATCCGTCCGCCGCCATTGCCGAATAAGACAAACAAAAAAGGCTTTGCCCCAAGCAGGAAGGGACAGAGCCTTTGTCTTTTTTTCGATGAATCGACGGAAAAGCGGCAAACTCAATAGGAATTGATGGCCAGCGAGCCGTCGTCCTCGCCCTTTTCGATGCCCTTGACCACCACATAATAGCTGTACGAGTCGTTGACACGGATGCAGACGCGGTCGCCCACCTTATGTCCGAGAAGCGCCTTGCCAAAGGGAGACTCCTTGCTGATCAGCCCGTTGAGCACGTCGTTTCGCAGGGTGGTGACGATGCGGATCACATTCTCGCTTCCGTCCTCCTCGTAAAAGAGGGTGATCTTGTCAAACAGCCCCACCACGTCCTCTGCCGAGTCGGTCTTGATGACCACCGCGGTGCGGATCATGTTGTCCAGATAGCGCATACGGCTGTAATTGTGTCCAAGCTCCCGTTTGGCGGAACGGTATTCGTCGTTCTCGCTCAGGTCGCCCAGATCCCGCGCGTGCTGAAGGTTCTCGATCAGCTTCGGCGTCAGCTCGGTGAGGCGGTAATGATACTCCTCCTTCATCTTTTGAATGTCCATTTCGGTCAGTTCGTTGTGCATGATGTATCTCCTTTGCCCCATCGGGCCGATGTATCGCGTTTTTTCACCTTCTTCATTATACCCCATTGAGCCGAAAAAAGCAACCGTTTCCCCGTTTTTTGCTCCTCTCTTTTTCTTGACAGATCCACACGCGTCTGTTACAATAAAGAAAAAGTCTGCTTGATGAGGTATCTGCTTTATGAAGCTTCGCTCCGCCCTGCTTTTGAGTTTTACGATCAGCCTTTGCCTTCTCTTCGCTCTGCCGTCTGTTGCCGCCTCCGAGGGAAGCTGCAGCAGCACCGTCTCCTGGTCGCTGTCCGACGACGGCTGTCTGAGCGTGAACGGTCAAGGCGAGATCCCCGATTATTCGATCGCAAAAGCCCCGTGGTATGCCGACAACTCTTCGGTCACCTCCCTGTCGGTGGGCGAGGGCATCACGCGCATCGGTGACTATGCCTTTTCCTATCTGTCCGCGTTAACAACGGTCTCTCTGCCCTCCACGCTCACCGAAATCGGCATGGGTGCCTTTGAAAACGACTCCAAGCTGGCGAGCGTTGACATCCCCGATGCCGTCACACGCATCGGTGAGGAAGCCTTCCACAACTGCTACGGGCTGACGGTCGTCTCCTTCCCCGCCTCGCTGACCGACATTGAGAGAAGGGCTTTTGCCACCTGCATCCGTTTGAAGGAGGCTCTTCTGCCCGATGGCCTGCAAACGATCGGCGCGGGCGCTTTTACCTCCTGTTATGAGCTGGAGCGTCTCTCCCTGCCCAATTCCCTGCGCGAGATGGGTGAAAGTGCTTTTTCCGTCTGTTACAAAAAACTGACTGAGATCAACTTTCCCGCCTCGCTGGAGACCGTTCCTGACTACGCCTTCAGCAGCTGCGAGGCGCTGACAAGCATCACGCTGCCCGACTCCGTGACACAGATCGGCAAGAACGCCTTCAGCAATTGCCTGGCTTTGAAGACCGTTGCTCTGCCCGCCGCTTTGACCAAGATCGGTGCCAATGCCTTCAGCACCTGTCTGGCGCTGACCGCCTTCACGCTGTCGGAGGACAATGCTGTGTATGCCGTGGAGGACGGCGTTCTCTTCGACAAGGACAAAACCACCCTGCTCCACTATCCTGCGGGCAAGACCGAACGCGAATACACCGTTCCCGATGGGGTGAAAACGCTTGTTGTCAACGCCTTTCGCGGTGCTTCCCATCTCAAAACGCTGACGCTCCCCGCCTCGCTGACCGACATGGATGACGGCGCTTTCATCTCCACCCATTCGCTTGAAAAGATCGTTTTGGCTGAGGGGAACACCGCCTTCGTGCTGGAGGGAAACCGTTTGTACGACAGCGGCAAGACCCGTTTGATCCTCCAGCCGCAGGGCCTCTATGACCTGGTCATCCGCATCCCCGCCACGGTGACTCACATCGCCGCCTGCGCTTTGGAGGGATGCGAGCTGCTCCAAGCCCTCTATTTCTACGGCGACCTGCCCGCCTTCGGCGAAAACGCGCTGTACAGCGTGCCGTCAACGACCGCTGTCTACCATGCCTCCGACGCCAACGGCTGGGGTGACACGCTCACCCTTGACGGCACCACCTACACCGTTTCAACCTTCGACGCGGCCGCGCCCATCGATCCCATTCTCTTCCGCGGTACGCTCGACGGCGGTCTTTCCTGGGACATTGACGAAAAGGGTACGCTGACCATCCGCGGAACAGGCGCCATGCCCTCTTATAACGAGCGGGAGGCGCCCTGGTATGAGCATGGCGATCGGATCCGACACATCGACATTCAGGAGGGGATCACCGAGATCGGGATGTACAACTTTTTCGCCCTCTCGGCCAGGTCTGTCTCGCTTCCGGACTCGCTGACAACCATTCACAGCGGTGCTTTCTCCAATGCTTTTGACCTGGAAAGCATCCATCTGCCGAAGAATCTGATCAGCCTTGGCTACAGCGCCATCTATGCCTGCCCGAAGCTGACAACCATCACCGTTCATGGCGACAATCCCGTCTATGCTTCCCGCGACGGCGTTTTATACACGAAGGACCTCTCCCACCTGATCCGCTATCCCAACGGGAAGGAGGACACGCTGTTCATCCTGCCCGCGCAAACGAAAACCATCGGCGAATACGCCTTTGAAATGACTCCGTGTCTGGAGGAGGTCGTCTTCCACGCAGGGCTTGAAAAGATCGCACATCTGGCCTTCGATTTCAACCGAACCCTGAAGGGAGTCTATTTCCACGGCGATCTGCCCGAATTCGGCTATCTGGTATTCGACGGTTGCAAGAACGTTACGCTCTACCATCTGGAAAACCGAAGCGGCTGGACCTCTCCCACGCAGGATCTCTACGGCGATCGGATCCCCACCGCCTCCTTCGGCCTTTTCGACTACGACCAAAGCGGAGGCGAGGATGTGATGGACCTGCTCACATTGGCCAACATTCTGAAGGATGGCGGCCATTGCACTGCATTTGACATCATCACCGCCATTCAAACGATTTTAAGCGAAAACGAATCGCTTTCACAGGCATAACACAACGCGGCCTTGGTGCACCCTGCATCCGTGCAGAGTCCCATCGGGCCGCGTTTGTTTTTTGTTTTTATGTCAAAGCCTGCATCAGCATGGCAATGCCCTCGATGGCCGCCAGATGCAGGGGGTAATACAGATAGAAGAAGGACTTCATCCCTTTCTTGCCCCGTTTTCCGCCGTAAAGAGCCAGCGGGATCAGCGCCAGAAGCGAGAACCACTGAATGACCGATGATTGCATGGCCAGAAAGATCAGCCCCAGCGCCGTCCCCATCCATTTGGTCTGTCGGGTGGGCATGAGGTGGATCAGCACCGGCAGCATCGCGCCCGCAAAGCCATAGTCCACCTCAAAGCCGGAGGAGGGGACATGATAGGCGATGCCCTCTGTGACAAACAGCACCGCGGCAAGCACGCAAGGCGGAAGCAGGAGGCGGTACCAAACCGGCTTCTCCTCTGCCCATCGAATGGAAAAGATCAGCAAAATCGAGCAGGTGAAGGTGATGAGGATGCACTGGTAGAGACTGCGGTCGAACACATAGTACACGATCTGGCAGAAAAGCCCCAGCCCGGCGATGGTGAACAGATACCGCTTGCGGTTTTTGCTGTACACGCAGCCCTCGGCGATCATATACGCAAAAATGGGCAGAGCCAGCCGTCCGATGATCCGCAAAAGCAGGATCTGCGGAAACAGACGGCTTCCGATGTGGTCGATGGTCATGGTGATCAGCGCCAGCATCTTCAGCTGATTTCCCGTCAAAGGCAGGGCGCGGGAGGATTGTTCGGCCATGGGCAGTCTCCTTTTTCTTTTTTCTTCATTTTACCACAAAGCCCTTTGAAACGCAAGAGAAAAGAAAAAATCCTCTGTTCCGACAGAGGACTTTCTTCAGATCAAAAACTGCGCGAGGCAGAAGGCGGCGTACACGGCAAGCAGCACGATGCCCTGCAGGCGGAAGAGTCTCCCGCGAAGAAGCGCAGGCAGGATGAGCAGGAGAGACACGCCCGCCATCACGGGGATGTCCAGCACCAGCGAACTGTTGATGCCGCCGATCGTCTTTTCTGACGGGATCGCAAAGGGGGAAACAGCCGCCGTCAGACCGCTGACCAGCACCAGATTGAACAGGCTGGCCCCGATCACATTGCCAAGCGACAGCGCGCTGTGTCCCTTGACCAGAGCGGTCACCGCCGTTGCCAGCTCGGGAAGCGAGGTGCCCAGCGCAATGAAGGTCAGCGCGATCACCGCCTCCGGTACCCCCAGCAGACGTGCGATCTCGGTCCCGTTGTCCACCAGCAGATCGGCTCCCACCGCGATCAGCGCCGCTCCCACGATCAAAAAGAGGATGTCCTTAAAAAGCGGATGGGAGGAGGGCGTCTCTTCCGGCGCGGAAGCCCTCTCTTCTTCGGCGGCTCTTTTCTTTTCGCCGCGCACCGACTGCCAGACTGACAAAACCAGATACAGAGCGAACATCGCAAGAAGCACGATGCCCGTCAGACGGCTGAAAAAGCCGACCGCATAAGCGGTGAGCGAATAGCAGAGCACGGCGGCAAAAAAGGCGGCCGCAGGCAAACGGATGGCCGAGCGGTCAACCTCGGTCGGGCGGACAGCCGCCGTCAGCGCCGCGATCAACGCCATGTTGCACAAAACCGAGCCGATGGCATTGCCGTAAGCGATCTCGCCGTGCCCCGAAAGCGCGGAGGTTAAAGAGACGGTCACCTCGGGCAGGGTGGTGCCGATGGAGACCACCGTCGCGCCGATCAGAAGTTCGGGGATGCGGAAGCGGTGGGCGATCGAGGACGCACCGTCCACAAACAGATCCCCGCCCTTGACAAGCAGGACTAGCCCAAGGATAAACAGCACAAACGGAATGAGCATACAATCTCCTTTTGATGATCCTTTTCTTTGATCTTTTCCCGAAACAGAGTCGGTTTATACCAATTTGTGTCTCAATAAGCATCCCGTCTCGGGAGAAGAAAAGCAAAACACGCTTCTGCTCACTGCTTGCAACGAGACATTTTCCGTTCATAAGAAAACGTCAAAATTCCCGCAGCAACAGAACCGACAACACAAGAGATAAGGTAAGCAATCATTGTCAAAGCGGTTATGAAGCCGTCACCGAGGCCGAGTTCCTCAAATCCTGTCACCTTGTTGTATATCCAAGGATCAATGCCAAGCAGAATGTAACCAACAAACACAACGACCGATACCCAAAAGCTTATACCGAGGGATTTATAAAAGTCTTTCACAGAACATCTTCTGAGCAAAAAGATGAGAGCCACCCCGGGCAAAGCAGGCAAAAGGACAAGCAACGCATTTACAAGCATTGCATATTTTTCGTTGTACTCACTTGCAAGCACGGTATACCGCAGGAGATTGTTGATCAAAAAGTAAAGCAAAGGTGAAAAAATACCGATAAAAATGTTTTTCTTCATGGTTTCTCTCCTTTCGCCCACTCACACATCAAGTGGCAAATGAAAAATTTTCTTTATTTTACATTATAATACAAAACCGCCCCTTTTGCAAGAGGCAGATTTTTTCGATTCACTCAACCGAAACGGTCAAACCGCACCGTTTTTTTATGTCGGTTTTTTCAAAGTATACCCTTTCCATCGGGATCCATTCATCAAAAAAGCGCTTCGCCATAGCCTCGCCGTTGCGCTTGAGGATACGCTCTTTTTGCACCGCGGGCGGCACATCCAAAAACAGCGACAGGTCGTAAAAGGCGGACAGCTCGGGGTGTAGGGAATAGGCTCCCTCCACCACCGTCAGACGGGTGGGCTTGAGGAACAGCGGCCCGCGCACCGTCTGCGAGGAGCAATCAAAGCGGCGGTAAGAAATCGTCTCGCGGCGGCTCAGCGGATAAAGGACCTCCTCGCGGAAGCGTTCGCGATCCACATTGCCCCCCACCTCTGCCAAACGCTCGGCCGTCCTCTGCCCGGGACGCAGGAAAAAATCGTCCATGTGAAGGACGGTACAGCCATAGACCTGCGCAAGGCGGTCGGCGAGCGTGGATTTGCCCGAGGCACTCCCGCCCTCGATCGCCAGCGTGACGCCTTCTTTTTCGCTTGACAGCGCACGGTCGATGGCGGAAAACAAGGGCAGGAAAACGGCATACTCCTTGTGAAGGACGCGGTAAGCGGGGCGGTAGGCTGTGCGGAAGGTGTTTGAATGGCGGAGCGCACCGTACCCATTCTGCGCCCACACTTCCCGCTCGCGGCGAAAATCATCAAGCGCAAAGGGGAGCTTCCCCTCCGAAATCAACGCTTCGCATAGAGTAAGCTTGTGTTCCAGAGCCTCACGTCCCCCCTTCTCCTCCCTTGCGGAAAGAAAGAAGAGCTTTCCCAATGTGTCAGGCGACAAGCCCTGCGAGAGAAGTATCAGCGGCACGCGGCAATAATCGCCGTCCAGAGGCTCGACTCCGGAGGGACTACCGTCGGTCATCGCGGCCGCCTCGTCCTTGATCCCCCGCACCGCCTGCTCGCAGGAGGAGACCATATGCCCGCACCCGAACGCACTCTGATGCAAAAACTTGAACAGATCGCGCAGCTCCAAAAGAGGATATGACTGGCAATGGCCGATCCAAAGCAATTCGCTTGTCATATGACGCTTCACCGTCCTTTTTCATTCTTGGAGCGGCTGATCCGCTCGATGAGCATCACCAGCAGCGGCACGAGCACGATCTGCAGAACGATCCCGGGCAGAGCGTTGGTGAAAGCACCGGCCGCAAAGGCGGCAAGCCCGAACGCCGAGCCGCTGACGCCCGTACAGATCAGCATCGCTCCGCCCCACACCAGCCGTCCGCCCAGCATTGCGATGAGAAGAGCGGCATACACAAAGGGCTTTTTGCGGGGCAGGAGACGGTAACAAGCGCCGGCCAATGCGCCGTAGGCACACAGCTCAAAGGCCATGCAGACCGCTGTTGGGAACATGGGCGGAAAGCCGCCCGTCAGCATCGAGCGCAGAAGCGGAGCGGCAAAGCCAACCGCCGCCCCCCACGGCCAGCCGCAGACAAAGCCGCAGAGAAGAACGGGGATGTGCATGGGACAAAGCATGGATCCGATCTCGGGGATCTGACCGGTCAAAAAGGGCATCACATAAGCCAGCGCCAGAAAAAGTGCGGAGAGGACCATGTGACGGATGCGAATGCGCTGTTTCATAAAATAATCCTTTCTGTGACAAAAAAAGCGTCACCGCCTCTTCTGAGACCATGACGCCTTCGGTGCATCTTTCTTTACAAGTATGATCGCTTTTTTCCATCAGAAAGCTTCTGCTTTCAACGTCCTTCTTCCAAAAGGACAGGCATATTATAGCACAAGCGCCTTCTTTTGTCAAGATGGAAAGGCGAGCGAATCAAAGGCCGCCAGCAGCGATTCGGTGTTTTCAGGAGAATATTCGATCTCCTCCGACAGGATCCGCGCCAGCTCGATTCCCTCCTCCAACGCCGTTGCTCTCTGCTCGGCGATCATCGAAGCCAGCAGTCTCTCACAGAACAGGCAGAAGCCGATGGCAGAACAAAGCTCCGCTTCATCGCAGGAGGGCGTGAGATGGCGGAAGATCCAATAGGCCAACGCGCGCTCCAGCGGCTTTTCCCACAGTCGCTCCCGCTTCGGAAAGGAGGTGTAACAGGCAAACAGCGTGCGGTGCTCCTCGTTCAGGTACTCCAGCGAATGCAGAAGAGCACGCCATGCCTCATCGGAGCTCATGCAGGGCGAACCGCCGCCGATGTCCGCCAGCCGCTCCAGCTTTTCGTCATAGGCAACAGACGGATCGAACAGGATCGCATACAGCCGTTCGCGCAGGGGAAGCGTGTCTACCAAAGGCTCTTCCCCGCCCTCCGCGCTCTCGCCAAGCGGAGCAAACTCCCCGTAATCATCCGAAGAAAGGATCAGACGGCAGGCCTCCTCGCAGGCCATCCCGACACCCACCTCAAGACCGCGGACGGTGCGGTGGTAAAAGCGCGGATGCTCGCGGCAGATCTCGCACAGAGCCTCCTCCCCCATCTCAAGAAGGATGCGGCAAAGACCGTCGTGCCGCAGATGCGGACATTTTTCCCCCTCGCCCAAGCGGAAATGGGGCGTTTCGCCAAGCTCGATGCTGTCTCTGACGGTCTGTCCGTAGCCATCGGTGCAGGACTCGTACACAGCCAGCGTGGCTTGATCGACATCGATCTCCCAGCCGATGCAGCAGCTGTGCTGACAACGGTCGGCAATGCAGGCAAAGCGTTGGTAATACAAGGGGGCATACAGCGTCATGGCAGTCTTTCTTCCTTCTTAAGCATCGTTTTTCCGCCTTTCATCATACCACATTGCAGTCGATTTTGCAAGGAAAAACGCCTTTTACAAAAAAAAGAAAAGGTGATCGGTACAACGACCACCCTTTCAGCAAATCAAGGCTCATACAGCTTCTGCAGACGCTCCAGATGAAGCCGCGACGCTTTGGCCGCCTCCTCCGCCTGTACAAACAGCCGCTCCGCCCGTTCGGGGGAGGATCTGGCCAGCGCGGAAAAGCGTGCCTCGCCCATCAAAAAGGCGCGGAAATCGCCCTGCGGCGGCTTGCTGTCCAAAACAAAGGGATTCTTCCCCTCGTCTCTCCGCCCCGGATGGAAGCGGAACAACGGCCAATAGCCGCAGTCCACCGCCCGCTTGATCTCCTTTTGGGCATTGATCATGCCGCCCTTGATGTTGTGCAATTCACACGGCGAATAGGCCACGATCAGCGACGGCCCGCGGTAAGCCTCCGCCTCTTTCAGAGCGGTCAGCGTCTGATTGAAATCGGCGCCCATGGCGATCTGCGCCACATACACAGAGCCATACGTCATCATCATCTCCGCCAGCTTCTTTTTGGGCACCGTCTTGCCCCCAGCCGCAAACTGCGCGATCTGTCCCAGACTTGAGGCCTTGGACATCTGCCCGCCCGTGTTGGAATAGACCTCGGTGTCAAAGACCATCACATTCACATCCTCCCCCGAGGCCAGCACATGGTCAAGCCCGCCGAAGCCGATGTCATACGCCCAGCCGTCGCCGCCAAAGATCCAGACCGATTTTTTCGACAGGTACTCCGCCTGCTTCAAAATCTCGCCCGCGCTCGTTTCGCCGTTTTCCGCCATCACCGCCAGCTCCTTAAGCAACACAAGCGTGGCTGCGGCGTTGGCATCGCTGTCCTCTTTGGTTGCCAGATAGTCCTCCGCGGCCGCCTTGAACGTCTCGCCGCCCTTTTTGTCCATCAAAAGCGTCCCGATCTTCGAGATCAGGCTGTCACGGATCGTCTTCTGCCCCAGATACAGACCATAGCCATACTCGGCGTTGTCCTCAAAGAGCGAATTGCCCCAGGCAGGACCGCGCCCGGCATGGTTGACCGTATACGGGCAGGCCGCCGCCTCACCGCCCCAGATGGAGGAGCAGCCGGTGGCATTGGCAATATACATCCGATCGCCGAAGAGCTGGGTGATCAGGCGGGCATAAGAGGTCTCGCCGCACCCCGCGCAGGAGCCGGGGAACTCCAGAAGAGGCTTCTTATACGGCACGCTGACCGCATTGGCATTGGACGCCACCCCCTCCTTTTCAGACACATTCTCCACGCAGTAAGCAAACACCTCCTGCTCCGCCGCCTGCGACTCCCTCGGCACCGGCTTCAGCGAATCGGTGGGGCAGATCTCGATGCAGAGACCGCATCCCATGCAATCCAGCGGGGAGATGGCGATGGCATAGGCATAGTCGGTCTTGGCGACGGGTGTGGGGGAAACTTGCATATGCTTCGGCGCCTTGGCCGCCTCCTGCTTAGAAAGAGCAAAGGGACGGATGGTGGCGTGGGGGCAGACGAAGGCACAGCGGTTGCATTTGATGCAGGTCTCCTCCACCCACGACGGCACGGTGAGAGCCACGCCGCGCTTTTCGTAGGCGGAAGCCCCCAGTTCAAACGTACCGTCCTCGTGCTCAACAAACACCGACACCGGCAGATCGTCTCCGCTCATCATGGCCACCGGCCGCGTCACGCGGTCCACCATATCGCTCAGGCGGTCCCTTTTCTGATCGCATTCGCTCCTTGCCTCCTCGGGCGATGCCTTTGCCCACGAGGCGGGGATCTCCACCCTTACCGGCGCAGCCGCTCCCAGCTCGATGGCGCGGTGGTTTCTCTCCACCACATCCTGCCCCTTGTTCCAATAGGTGTCGGTGGCCGCCTCCTTCATCAGTCTGACCGCCTTTTCCACCTCCATGATTCCCGACAGCGCAAAAAACGCCGCCTGCAAAATGGTGTTCACCCGACGCCCCATGCCGATCTGCTCAGCCAGCTTGGAGGCGTTGACCGTATACAACCGAATGCCGTTGTCGGCGATATACCGCTTAGCCCTCTCCGGCATATGCTTCTCCAGCTCCTCTTCCGACCAGGGACAGTTGATGAGGAAGGTGCCGCCCTTTTTCACATCGTAGACCATCGGATAGCCCTTGGTCACATACGTGGGGTTGTGGCAGGCGACAAAATCGGCCTTGTGGATATAATACGGGCTCTTGATGGGCGACGGACCGAAGCGCAGGTGCGAGATGGTAACGCCGCCGTTTTTCTTCGAATCGTACTGAAAATAGGCCTGCACGAACTGATCGGTGTGATCTCCGATGATCTTGATGGCGTTTTTGTTGGCGCCTACCGTGCCATCGCCGCCGATGCCCCAGAATTTGCATTCCTTTGTCCCGGACGGAACCGTGCTCGGAGACTGTTTTTCCTCCAGGGACAGATGCGTCACATCGTCGCGGATCCCCACGGTGAAGGGCGATTTGGGGCTCTCCTTCTTCATCTCCTCAAACACCGCCAGCAGCGAGGAGGGAGGCGTATCCTTCGAACCGATGCCGTACCGCCCGCCGATCACTCTTGCCTGCCGTCCGACGGCATCCAGCGCCGCCACCACGTCCAGATACAGCGGCTCCCCCGCCGCGCCCGGCTCCTTGGTGCGGTCGAGGACGGCAATGGTCCGAACGGTCTGCGGCAGAGCCTCCGCCAGCTTTTCCGCGCTGAACGGACGGTAGAGACGGACCTTCACCAGTCCCACCTTTTCGCCTCGCGCCAGCAGGTAGTCCACCACCTCCTCCGCCACGTCGCACACCGAGCCCATGGCCACCACCACACGCTCGGCATCGGGAGCGCCGTGATAGTTGAACAGGCGGTAGTCGGTGCCGAGGCGGCGGTTGACCTCGTTCATATACTGCTCGACCACGGCTGGCAGGCGGTCGTAATAGCGGTTGGCGGCCTCGCGGTGCTGGAAGAAGATGTCGCCGTTTTCATGGGAGCCTCTCATGGCGGCGCGCTCGGGATTCAGCGACCGCTTGCGGAAGGCCTCCACCGCCTCCATGTCGCAAAGCTCCTTCAGCTCAGCATACTCCCACAGCCTGATCTTCTGGATCTCGTGGGAGGTGCGGAAGCCGTCAAAAAAGCTGAGGAAGGGGACGCGGCCGCGCAGCGTTGCCAGGTGCGCCACCGCACTGAGGTCCATCACCTCCTGCGGATTGCTCTCGGCCAGCATGGCAAAGCCGGTCTGACGGCAGGCGTAAACGTCGGAGTGGTCGCCGAAGATGCTCAGAGCGTGGGTGGCAATGCTGCGCGCGGCCACGTGAAAAACGCAGGGCATCAGCTCGCCCGCGATCTTGTACATGTTGGGGATCATCAGCAAAAGCCCCTGCGAGGAGGTGTAGGTGGTCGTCAGCGCCCCTGCGCTCAGGGCACCGTGGACCGTTCCCGCCGCCCCCGCCTCTGACTGCATCTCGCTCACCCGTACCTGGGTGCCGAACAGGTTTTTCTTTCCCTGCGCCGACCATTTGTCCACATAATCGGCCATGGGGCTGGACGGCGTGATGGGGTAGATGCCCGCCACCTCGGTGAACGCATACGAGACATATGCCGCGGCGTGGTTGCCGTCCATGGTTTTTACTTTTCGTGCCATAGTGTTTCCTCCGCAAAGCCATCGTTTTTTGATGGATACTGTTTCTTTCTTTACTATCTATTCGCCGAAGAAAGAGAATTATACACCGGCAATGTCTGCCGCGCGCGTTTTCGGCACAGAGGAAACACAAAAAAATCATTTTTTTTGAAAAAGGGCTTGCAAAAGCGGAAAAAGTATGGTATAATAGCGATTGTTAAATAGGGGTATAGCTCAGCTGGTAGAGCAGCGGTCTCCAAAACCGCGTGTCCAGAGTTCGATCCTTTGTGCCCCTGCCAAAAACCTTCTCGGACGAAGTTCGAGAAGGTTTTTACTTTTTCACTTTTCACTTTTCACTAAATCCGTCCGAGAAGGCTTTTGGAAAGTAATAGGTAATAGTGAATAGTGAAGAAGTAAGGTAGCTTTTCGCCAAGGCGAAAAGCATTTTTTATTATGAAGGTTGAAAAGTAATAGGTTTTATGGTATAATGGAGTAAAATTAAAAGGAGGTGTGTGATATGGCTGAAAGTCCGTTGATGATAAAATCGAAAGCATTTGCTTTAGAGGTAATACGCGCATGCAGAGTTTTGCGCGAGGCAAAATGTGAAAGTTCGTTGATCAATCAGTTTTTGCGTTCGGGAACAAGTATCGGCGCGAATATCCGCGAAGCCTTTTATGCACACGGCAAAGCGGATTTTGTGGCAAAGCTACATATCGCCCTCAAGGAATGCTCCGAAACAGAATATTGGCTTGAACTTTTGATTGAAAGCGGATATTATTACGACAAGACTATTCTTGACAGATGTGTTGAGGTGAAACGGATTTTGATCGCCTCTATCACCACAGCAAAGGAGAACAAGAATGGCTCATGAAACCCAATTCAACGGAAAAGCGCAATTCTACAACAGCCGACCGACCTACCCACAAGAGTGCATCGATTATCTGATCAAACAATTCAATTTGAGCTCTGACAGTGTCATAGCCGATATTGGCGCAGGAACCGGAATACTGACAAAGCCTTTTCTTGAATTTGGCTGTTCGGCATACGCGGTAGAGCCAAACGAAGATATGTTTTTGGAATGCAACAAGCAGTTGTCCCGATTTTCCAAGGTTACATTTTTTAAAACCTCTGCTGAAAAAACCGGTATTCCATCATGTTCTTGCGATGCTGTGGTTGTCGGTACGGCGTTTCATTGGTTTGAGAAAGAAAATTTCCGCGCAGAATGCAAGCGCATATTGAAACATAAAAAGAACGTAGCTCTTTTAAGAATCGCCAACAATACCGAAGCAGACAAGCAAATTGAGAAAATCAATCATTGTTTAGAGCAGGATTTGAATGATGCAAAAGCGTTCTTTGGGGAAGGTTTTATGGAACACGTCTGCTTTGAATATACACAATCCTTTGATGAAGAAAGGTATATTCGCCATTTGCTTTCTTCCGCAACGGCGCCTTTGCCAAAGGATGCGAACTTTGACGAGTTTGTGCTTCATCGCAAAACTGTTTTCAAAAGGCATTTTGCAAAAGGACCGGCCGAGTTGCCGTTTGTTGTCAATTGCTACATAGGCAGATTCGATACATAGACCCGTTTGCAAGCATGGCGTTGCACCAAAGAAAATAGCGGTCAAGCGCAGTTTTTCCTCATCGCTGTGGGGAACGTCTGTCCTCGCAGCGAACGCCACAGACTGCTTTTTCATACGATTGCCTTATATGGACCTCTTTTGCAGTGGAATAACAAAAAAACGCGGTATGACCGTTTTGGCCGTACCGCGCTTTTCTTTTGTGTTTCCGCTTCTTACAGAGCCTTGACCAGTCTCTCGGTGTCGGAAGCGATGACCAGCTCTTCGTTGGTGGGGATCAGGTAGACCTTGACCTTGGACGAATCGGTGGACAGCTTGATGATGTTGGACTGGACCTTGGCCTTGTCGTTGACAGCCTTATCCAGCTCGATGCCGTAGAAGTCCATGTTCGAGCAAACAGCCTCGCGGAGCGTGGTGCTGTTTTCGCCGAGGCCGGCGGTGAAGACGATGGCATCCAGACCGTTCATGGCAGCGGCGTAAGCGCCGATGTACTTGCGGATCTGATAAACAAGAATATCAAAGGCCAGCTTGCAGCGCTCGTTGCCCTCGGAGATTCCTTTTTCGATGTCGCGCGCATCGCTGGACACGCCGGAAACGCCCAAGAAGCCGCACTTCTTGTTCATGTATTCGTTCATCTGAGCGGGCGTCATGCCGGTCTTCTCCATGATGAAGGGAACGATGGCGGGGTCGATGTCACCGCAGCGGGTACCCATCTCCACACCGGCCAGAGGCGTGAAGCCCATGGAGGTGTCCAGCACCTTGCCGTCCTTGACAGCCGAGATGGAGGAGCCGTTGCCCAGGTGGCAGGTGACGATCTTGGTGCCTTCGGCCTTGCCGAGGATCTTGATCATCTCGCCGGCAACATAGCGGTGAGAGGTGCCGTGAGCACCGTAACGGCGGATGCCGTAGTTTTCATACATGTCGTAGGACAGCGGATAGAAGTAGCTCTCCTTGGGCATGGTCTGATGGAATGCGGTATCAAACACGAGGACCTGGGGAACATTGGGCATGACCTCGGTACAGCCCTGGATACCCATCAGGTGGGGACCGGTGTGCAGAGGAGCCAGATCCATGCACTTCTCCAGCTTGGAAATGACATCGGGCGTCACAACAACCGACTCAGAGAAGTAGGAACCGCCGTGAACGACACGGTGACCGACAGCCTCGATCTCGTCCATGGACTTGATGCAGCCGATCTCGGGATCGGTCAGCGTATCAACCAGAACCTTGGTTGCCACAGCATGGTTGGGCATATTGATCTCGCGGGACGTTTTGGTGCCATCGGCCTGCTTATGCTCGATGCGGCCGCCGTCGAGACCGATTCTTTCGCAAAGGCCCTTTGCATTTACCTTCATGGTATTGGTGTCGAAAAGCTGGTACTTCAGCGACGAGCTTCCCGCATTGACAACAAGTACATTCATTTTGTTATGTAACCTCCAAAAGTTGTGTTAAATTTTCATTTTAATATTGATATTATACATGATTTATTTTATAATTACAATACATCAAAAGAAAATTTTTGAAGGAATTTCGGAAAAAAAGATGAAAATCTGCGCAATTATCTGCGAATACAATCCCTTTCACCGCGGTCACGCCAAGCAGATCGCTCAGATCCGCTCGCTTTTTGACGAGGAGGTCTGCATCCTCTCGCTGATGAGCGGCTGCTTTGTTCAGCGTGGGGAGCCGGCGCTTCTGCCGCCTTACGACCGTGCGAAGACCGCCATCGCCGGCGGAAGCGATCTGGTGCTGGAGCTGCCCTACCCCTTTTCCTGCGCTCCCGCCGAGGTGTTTGCCGAAAGCGGCGTTTCGCTTTTGACCTCCTTGGGAAAAGTGGATCACCTCTGCTTCGGAAGCGAAAGAGAATCGGGAGAAGCCATCGAAGCCTGCGCGCGCCGTCTGCTTTCTAAGACCTTTGAAGAGACCTTGTCGGCCTTTTTGAAAATGCACCCCGATCTCTCCTTCCCCCGCGCCCGCGAAGCCGTTTACCGTTCGCTTTTTCAGGAAGACTTTTTCCCCACCCGTCCCAACGAGATTCTGGCGGTGGAATATGACAAAGCGCTGATCCGCCAACGCAGCGCCATCCGTCCGCTCTGCCTGAAACGAGAAAACGACGGCTTTTCGGCCACCGCTTCCCGTGCCGTTTTGCGGCAAGGCGGCGATGCCTCGTCCCTTCTGCCGACAAGCGTGCTTCCTTTGATCGAGCAGGCGCAGAAACAGGGCGGCTTTGCCGATCTCCAACGCATCGAAAGCCTGATCTTGGGGCATTTCCGTCTCTCCGAGCGCCGTGACCGCTTTTTTGAAGCGTCGTCAAGGGCCGAGGACCTGCCCTCCTTTTTCGCCGCTCTTGCCGACAAAAATCACACCGCCGCCCACGACAGACGGGAGGTCATCCACCGTCTCTGCGCGCTTGACGGATATGAAAAGATCCCTCTGTACACCCGCCTGCTGGCCGCCAACAGACGCGGACGTGCGGCGCTGAAAACCTTTGATCCCGCCTTCCCCATCCTCACCAAGCCCGCTCACTACACCCGTCTGCCGGCGGAGGCGCAAAAGCAGTTTCTGACCGATCTGAGGGCCTCGCGGCTCTACGCTCTCTGCCTTCCCAAGGGACGGCGAAACGAAAACCTTCTCCTTGCCTCCCCCTTTATCGATACAACGGACGAAGCGTGAGAGCGCAAAAAACGGTATTTTTGAAAAAATTTGCTCCAACCTCTTTACTTTCGCGCTTTCATATGGTAAAGTATAAAGGTGAACATCATTGTTTTTTCCGACTGCGTGTCCGGAGAAAGGAGAAAAACATGAACGAAAAGTTGCGCGATGAAAAGATCGACTTTCTCTTTTCCGCCATTCTCTCTCTCAAAAGCATTGAGGAGTGCTATGCCTTTTTCGGCGACAACTGCACCATCGCCGAGCTGCAGGAGATGTCCAGACGGCTGGCCGCCGCCAAAATGTTATACGAAAAAAAGATCTATACCGATATTGCCGAGGAGACCGGGCTGAGCACCGCCACCATCAGCCGCGTCAACCGCTGCCTCAAATACGGCAACGACGGTTATCTGACTATCCTTCAGCGATTGGACGAGCAGGCATGAGCGATTCCTATTCCTCCCTCGCCCCCTTTTACGACCGTCTCAACGGCGGCACCGATTACGATGCCATCTGCACCTTTGTCCGCGAATTGTTCGAGAGCGAGCAAAAGCCGATCCGTTCGGTGCTGGATCTGGCCTGCGGCACCGGCAATCTGACTGTCCCTCTCGCCAGGGCGGGCTACGACATGACCGGCATCGATCTGTCCGAGGAGATGCTGTCCTTGGCACAGAGCAAGGCCGACGGACTTCCCATCCTCTTTGTGAAGCAGAATATGGTCTCCTTTGAGCTGTACGGCACGGTGGATGCGGTCATCTGCTGTCTGGACAGCCTGAACTACCTGCTCAAAAAAGAGGAGCTGGAGCGTACCTTTGCCCATGTAAAAAACTACCTGGAGCCGGGCGGGCTGTTTGTGTTTGATGTAAACACCCCCTACCGTCTGGAGCAGGTGTACGGACGGCAGGATTTTGTTCTTGAGGAGGAGGGCATCCTCTGTACCTGGCGCAACGATTACAACGAAAGAACACGCATCTGCACATTCTACCTCTCTCTGTTCGAGGAGCAGACCGACGGCTCCTACCTCCGCAGCGATGAGGAGCAAAAGGAGCGTGCCTATGCCTTTTCCACCTTCAAAAAGCTGATCGGGGACAACGGCATGGAGCTGGTCTCCGTCTACGGCGCCTACGACCGCTCGCCTGTGACAGAGGACAGCGAAAAGTGGTGCTTTGTCTGCCGACGCACCGCAGAATAAAAAACAAAAGCCAAGCGAGGAAGATCTCTTCGTTTGGCTTTTTTGTTTTGTTTTTTTCTTGTGTTTTCGCTCGCTGTCCGCATCCTCGGATGCGTTTTTTTCGTGTCCGCCCGCCTTACAGCGTCTTTTCCAGAATGTCGGCGATCCGCTCGCAGGCGTGTCCGTCGCCGTAGGGATTGGCAGCGCGGCTCATGGCCTCATAGGCGGCGCGGTCGGTGAGAAGCATGCGGAAGGCCGCATAGATGGTGTCTTCATCGGTGCCCACCAGCTTCAGCGTTCCGGCCGCGATGCCCTCGGGACGCTCGGTGGTATCCCGCATGACCAGCACCGGCTTGCCAAGCGAGGGAGCCTCCTCCTGAATGCCGCCGCTGTCGGTGAGAACCAGATAACTGCGGGAGAGGACGTTATGAAAATCCAGCACATCCAGCGGCTCAATGAGCTTGATGCGGTCACAGCCGCCCAAGATCGCGTCAGCCGTCTCCCGTACCTGCGGATTCAGGTGGATGGGATAGATGGCCTTCACGTCGGGCGTTTCCTCCACCAGACGGCGGATGGCAGAGAACATATGCTTCATCGGCTCGCCCAGATTCTCCCGTCTGTGAGCGGTGATGAGGATCAGACGGCTATCAGCCGCCCAGTCCAGCCAGTCGTTTTGATAGTCGCTCCTCACGGTGGTCTTCAGCGCATCGATGGCGGTGTTGCCCGTCACATAGATCGCGGACGGATCCTTTCCCTCTCTCAGCAGATTCTCCTTCGACCGCTCGGTGGGCGCAAAATGGTAACGGGCCATCAGCCCCACCGCCCGGCGGTTGAATTCCTCGGGATAGGGGGAGGCTAAATTGTACGTGCGCAGTCCCGCCTCCACGTGACCGACCGGAATCTGCAGATAAAAGCAGGCCAGCGCAGTGACAAAGGTGGTGGAGGTGTCGCCATGGACCAGCACCACATCGGGCTTCTCCTGCTCCAGCACCGTTCGAATGCCCTCCAAAATGCCAACGGTCACGTCAAACAGCGTCTGCTTCTCCTTCATGACCGCCAGATCATAATCGGGAACAACATCAAAGGCGCGGAGCACCTGATCCAGCATCTGACGGTGCTGTCCGCTCACGCAGACCTTGGTCTCCAGTCCCTTCCGCTTTTTCAGCTCATTGACCAGGGGGCACATCTTGATCGCCTCCGGCCGCGTGCCGAAGACAAGCATCACTTTTTTCATGGTGTTTCCTTCTCTATGGACTCGTTTTTTCTATTGTACCACATTCCGCCCGCGTTGGCAAGCGGGTTTCCTTTTTCGCTTCACACGCTGACGTTGTATTCCTTCAGATAGCCGTGGGAGCCGAAGATCCGCCAATTGCCGACGCCCAGCCTCTGCAGGATCGCCTTCCGCTCTTCCGCGCAGGCCTTCGGCTCGGTATCCACCGAGGTCATCAGAATCGGGGCATACTGGTTGTACTGCGCCTGCTTGGGGATCAGCCCCTTCAGATTGATATACACATCGCCTGTGAAAGCGATCTTTCTTTCATAATCGATCAGCACGATCTCGCCCGGCAGGTGACCGCCGCTTCCCTCATAGACCTCGAAATGCAGCTCCTCAAAGTCGAAGAAGCCGATCTGCGTCATCGGCTCGGTCAGATTCTCACGATCCTCCCACGGCACGGTGATCTTGCTCGGATCGGCCGGCTCATACGAGGTCAGTATCTTGCAGATGTTGATGTACGGCCGATGCAGCGGATTCTGCTCGCGGTAGCCGTTTTCGCCCAGATACTCCTTTTTCAGGCAGTCTGCGCTTTTGCCGCTGGTGATGACCTTGTCAAAAAGCGGCAGAAGACCGCAGTGGTCCACATCGGCGTGGGTGAGCAGCAGCGTTTTGGGCATGCTGTCGAACTCCGGCAGGATCCGATGCAGGATGGGCATCATCTCCTCGCGGTAGCAGGCATAGCCGCTGTCGACAAACAACAGCTTGCCGCGGCTGTTCAGGATCATCGTGTTGCTTCCGCAGGGGGGCTCGATGAGCGTGAGCGTGGTCTCCTCGCCGATCTTATGCTCGGTGATGCGCGGCAAAAAGCCGTCGCCCTTGCTCTCGGCCAGCATCTCGGCAAATTTGCCTATGCTGTCAAAGGTGCGGTAAGGCGAAAGCCCCTGCTCGTCCAGCGTCTGCATGGCGATGTTCACCTGCACCAGCAGCTCCTGTTTCACCTTTTCGGACAGCCCCATCATCCGCGACAGCCCCATGACATAGGTGTTATAGAAAATGCTGTTGTCATACACCTTTTCCGAGCTGTTGTAATCGATCACGCGCACGCGGCAGAATTGCTCCGCCTCGGCAACAAATTCCGAGATCTTGTCGGGATCGTCCACATACAGTCCCATTTTGAAGGACTGGTAATCGGTGCCGTTCTCCTGGGAGCTGATATACGAAATGTTGAAATGGAAGCGGTGAATGAGCGTAAGCACATCGGTGACGCTTCCCGGCTCGTCCTTGATGATAAATTCCAGCAGGACCACCGAGATCTTTTCCTTGTCA
Source organism: Oscillospiraceae bacterium (assembly GCA_015063795.1). GTDB lineage: Bacteria > Bacillota > Clostridia > Oscillospirales > CAG-272 > SIG694. The sequence continues at coordinate 34,079 of SVTL01000006.1, read as the reverse complement.
TTCTGCAGGTATCCGATCTTCTCCAGCTCCACATCGGCCTTGGCCAGCTGCTCCTCGGTCCCCTCCGCGTCGATGAAAAGCGTGTGCGTATCCACCGCCTTGTTGTAGCTGACGCGGGTGATGTTGATGCCAAGCGCGGAAAAGCACCGGCTGGCCTTCAAAAACGCACCGATATGATCGGGCATGGACGTTACATAGGTTTTCTTCATCTGTTTCCTTCCATAATATGCAAAGCGTTAGGATGCGCAAAAAAGCGGCATCGCGGTTTCTTTTTACCAGTATACCACAAATGCCGCCGTCTGACAAGGCTTTTTTCACAGCTTTCCTCCGCAAAAGAAACCACTGCCAAAAGACAGTGGTTCCTTGTATGCGAAAGTGTTCGCTTCTTATTTCTTTTCGGGGGGATAAGCCTCGCCGCAGCGCTTGAAGGCAGCCTTGAGATAATACTCGTAGTCGTCGGGACCAACGATGGAGGGCTTCAGCCACTTCTCGGGAGTGGTCTCGTAGGTCTCGTGGTAAGGTCTCTTGTCCCAGGTGCGGAACTTCTCGCGGGCAACCTTGTCAGCGAAGTCGGGGATCTCAACCTCAGCACCGTTGTTCAGAGCACTCAGCCAGCCGCAGATACCGACAGCGGACATCGCGCAGCCGCGGTAAACATTCAGGTAGGGCTGCTCGTTGTTGCGGATGGCTTCGGCGAAGTGATAGTTCACCCAGAAGTCGCCGCCGCCATGACCGGCCGAAGCGATCTTATCGGCAAATGCGGGCCAGGACGGATAGTAGGTACGCTCGGAGGGCGTGTTGGCCCACTCACCGGTCAGGTGGAGAGGCTCATGCCAGACGCGGACCTCGCCGGGGCCGAAGTAGCCCTTGCCGCGGGAAGCTTCCATTGCACCGCGGTTACCGTGGACACGGTACCAGATGGAGTGGCCGGGGATGCCGGTGCCCATCAGGCGGAAGATGGAGCCATTGTCCATGCGGACCATGGAAACAGCGCCTTCATCCTTGATGCGGTTGATCTGCTCAGCCTTGGCTACGTTGCTGTCCAGTGCGACGGCAACGGCATTGACGCTCTTGGGCATGGTGTCGGTGATGTACATCAGCGGAGCGATGCCGTGCGTGCAGTAGTAGGTGGTGGGGTTCCAGATTCTCCAGTGGTAAGGACCGTCGGTCAGCGGATAGCTGGCGTGGCCGGAGCCGGTAGCGGGATGGTTGTATTCACCCTCGGCATACATGACCTCGCCGATCTCGCCGGTCTGATACAGACGTCTCATTTCCTGGTTGAAGGCGGTGTAAGGATAGTTTTCGGCGAACATATAGATCTTGCCGGTTTCTTCCACGGTCTCGCAAAGCTCAATGCCTTCCTTCAGCGTGGAGCAGGCGGCGCATTCGCTGAGCACGTGCTTGCCGGCCTTCATGGCCTTGATGGCATAGGGAGCATGCTCATTGAAGTAGTTGGCCAGCATGACCGCTTCCATGTCGGGGTGCTTCAAAAATTCGTCGAAGTCCTCGTACAGGGCAACGTCGGGCATGTTGAGGCTGTTCTTTACGCTCTGAGCTCTTGCGGTGTTCTTGTCGCAGATGGCGACCAGCTCAAGGCCGATAGGCTCGTTCGGATACTTCATGAACGCTCTGCCGCGTCCGGCGCCGAATACGCCGAGTTTGATCTTTCTGAATTCTGCCATAATTGTTTTCCTCCGATGATTCGCATCCTCCTTGAGAGAGAACACGGTTTTGTATACGGTCTGCCGCTTTGGAAAGACCGATTCCTTTTTTATTTTGTAAAAGCGACTGCCGTCAGCTACCGCCTCAGGTTCTGGGCAGGTTGTGCTTGGCGGTGGCCAGCTTGAGGTAGTAATCGTAGTCGTCGGGACCGACCGAGGAGGGCTTGATCCAGCCTTCGGGATTCAGCTTTCTCTGGCTCGGGAAGGGAGACTTATCGTAAGAACGGTACTTCTCGCGGGCAACCTTGTCCTTGAAGTCGGGAATCTCCACGTTCTCGCCGTTGTTCATAACGCTCAGCCAGCCGCAAATGCCCACAGAGGACATGGCGCAGGCGCGGTAAACATCCAGATAGGGCTGCTCGTTGTTGCGGATGGCTTCGGCGAAGTGATAGTTCACCCAGAAGTCGCCGCCGCCGTGACCGGCCGAACCGATCTTGTCGGCAAATGCGGGCCAGGACGGATAGTAGGTACGCTCGGTGGGAAGATGTGCCCATTCGCCGGTCAGGTGAAGAGGCTCATGCCAGACGCGGACCTCGCCGGGACCGAAGTAACCCTTGCCGCGGGATGCTTCCATCGCACCGCGGTTGCCGTGGACACGGTACCAGATGGAGTGACCGGCAACGCCGATGCCCATCAGGCGGAAGATCGAGCCGTTGTCCATACGGACCAGCGAAACAGCGCACTCATCCTTGGTACGGAAACGCTCCTCGGCCTGAGCTACCATGCTGTTGACCGCTACCGCACGGGCGTTGACGCTCTTGGGCATGGTGTCGGTGATGTACATCAGCGGAGCCAGACCGTGGGTGCAATAGTAGGTGGCGGGCAGCCAGTAACGCCAGTGCTCGGGGGAATCGAACAGGTCATAAGCGCGCTTGGCGCCTGCCGGCGGATGGTTGTATTCACCCTCGGCGTACATGACCTCGCCGATCTCACCGGTGTGATACAGACGGCGCATTTCCTGGTTGAATGCCGTATAAGGATAGTTCTCGGCGATCATATAGATCTTGCCGGTCTCTTCCACGGCCTCGCAGAGCTCAACGCCCTCCTTCAGCGTGGAGCAGGCGCAGCACTCACTGAGCACATGCTTGCCGGCCTTCAACGCCTTGATGGCATAGGGGGCATGCTCGTTGAAATAGTTGGTGAGCACGACCGCTTCCATATCGGGATGCTTCAAAAACTCATCGAAATCCTCATAATACGTTACGATGTCCGGATTCTTGAGTCCTTTCTTGGCAACCTCTACCTTTGCGGGATTGTTGTCGCAGATAGCAACCAATTCAAGACCGATGGGCTCATTGAAATGATTCATAAACACACGGCCTCTGCCGGCACCGAATACGCCGACCTTGATCTTTCTGAATTCTGCCATGGGATACCCTCCTCATTTTTTACCTTTTTGTGTATGCGATTTTTTCGCTTCGGCACAAAAATGTCCAAAAGCATTCATTCTTTGATATTATACCATGTTTGGAAAAAAAGGTCAACCGCATCGGGAAAATACTTTATAAAAATAAGTATAGAAAAAACTTTCCTTGATTTTGCGCACTTTTCCTGCGCATCCGCCGTTGTTTTGCGTTCCGAAACCGATGTATATTTTTTTCGTTTTTCATCACACTAAGGCTGCACATTCATTTTTTCGAGAAAGGATGAAAAAACAATGAAAAAAAGCCTGATCTGCGCGCTTGCGCTTCTTCCCTGTCTGCTCCTTTGCGGCTGTATGCAGAAGGACGGCGACACCGTTTCCATATATTATCTCAATTTCAAGCCCGAGATCGCCGATGTTTACGACGAAATCGCGGCTGTTTACGAGGAAGAGACCGGTGTTCGTTTGAAGGTGGTCACCGCCGCCTCCAACACCTACGAGCAAACGCTGAAAAGCGAGATCGCCAAAAGCGATGCGCCCACCATCTTCCAGGTCAACGGTCCCCGCGGATACGCCGCCTGGAAGGACTATTGCGCCGACCTGTCCGACACGCAGCTGTACAAGGCGCTGACCGACAAATCCCTCGCCATCCGCGACGGCGATGCCGTTTACGGCATTCCCTATATCGTGGAGGGCTACGGCATCCTCTACAACCGCGCCATCACCGACCGTTATTTTGCTCTGAGCGACCGTCAGAAGGAGATCGACAGCATGGAGGACATCGACAGCTTTGAGAAGCTGAAGACCGTGGTCGAGGATATGACCGCCCACAAAGCTGAGCTTTCCATCAACGGCGTGTTTGCCTCCACCTCCCTCAAAAGCGGCGAGGATTGGCGTTGGCAGACGCATCTGGCCAACATCCCCGTTTACTACGAATTCAAGAACCGCAGCATCGATCTGACAAGCGATGCCACCAAGGAGATCGCCTTTGAGTATGCGGACAACTTCAAAAACATCTTTGACCTTTATCTGAACAACTCCACCACCTCCCCCAAGCTTCTGGGCAGCAAGCAGGTGGCCGATTCCATGGCCGAATTTGCCCTGGGGCAGTGCGCGATGGTGCAGAACGGCAACTGGGCCTATTCGCAGATCGCCACGGTCAGCGGCAACACGGTCAAGGCCGAGGACATCGCCTTTCTTCCCATCTATATGGGCATTGAGGGCGAGGAGGATCAGGGGCTCTGCATCGGTACGGAAAACTTTTTCTGCATCAACGCCAAGGCCTCCGAGGAGAAGCAGAAGGCCTCCGCCGATTTCCTGTATTGGCTCTTCTCCAGCGAAAAGGGCAAGTCGTTTGTGACGGGGGAGCTGGGCTTTGTCTCGCCCTTTGACACCATCGAAGAATCTGAGCGTCCCTCCGATCCTCTGACGCTGGAGATGCTCCGCTGGATGGAGGATGAGGACAAAAACACCATCGACTGGAACTTCACCCTCTTCCCCGGACAGACCTTCAAAGATGAATTCGGCTCCGCCCTCCTCCGCTATGCGCAGGGGACCATCGATTGGGACAAGGTGAAGCAGACCGTGATCGAGGGGTGGAGGAGAGAGTCGGAATAAAGGAGACTTCTTATGCAGCATTATCTGAAAAAGTGGCTTCCCGTGTTTGTTTTTCCCACGCTGGCCGCCTTTCTGATCGCCTTTCTGATCCCCTTTCTCATGGGGCTCTACCTCTCCTTCACCTCCTTCACCACCGTCGCCGATGCGAAATGGGTGGGGCTTGAGAACTATATCGAGGCCTTTCGCTCAGACGGTCATTTTCTGCGCGCGCTCGGCTTCACCTCGCTGTTCACGGTCGTTTCGGTCATCACCGTCAACGTTTCCGCCTTTCTGCTGGCGCTGGCGCTCACCAAGACCTTTCGCCTGACCAACATCTACCGCTCGGTGTTCTTCATGCCCAATCTCATCGGCGGCATCGTGCTCGGCTATATCTGGCAGCTGATCATCAACGGGCTTCTGCAGCCTTTGGGAGTAGACGTGACCTACTCGGCGAGCTACGGCTTCTGGGGGCTGGTGATCATGACCAACTGGCAGCTGATCGGCTATATGATGATCATCTATATCGCCGCGCTGCAGAGCATTCCCCCTCAGCTGCACGAGGCGGCTGCCATCGACGGTGCTTCCTCGCTGCAGGCTCTCCGCCATGTGACGCTTCCCTCTGTGGCTAGCGCCTTCACCATCTGCCTGTTTCTGACGCTGACCAACTCCTTCAAGCTCTTCGACCAGAACCTGGCACTCACCGACGGTGCGCCTGCCCGTGAAAGCTCCATGCTGGCGCTGGACATTTACAAGACCTTCTATGGGCGGATCGGGCAGGAGGGCGTTGGGCAGGCAAAGGCTGTGATCTTTTTTCTGATCGTATCGCTGATCGCCTTCGCCCAGCTCCGTCTGACCTCCTCAAAGGAGCGTGATGTTTGATGCAAAAGCCCTCTTTTGGGAAAAAGGTGCTCTTTTATACGGTCATGACGCTGCTGGCCGCCCTCTTTCTTTCCCCTGTGGTCATCGTGCTGTACAACTCCTTCAAGGGGCGGTTTTTCATCGCCGATGCGCCCTTTGCTTTTCCGAATGCCAACACCTTCGTCGGGCTTGAAAACTACAAAGCGGGCATCGCCAAGACCGATTTCTTCTCGGCCTTCGGCTGGTCGTTGTTCATCACCCTTTTTTCCGTGGGCGCCATCGTTCTTTTCTGCTCCATGTGTGCCTACTATATCACCCGCGTGAAAAACCGCTTCACCCGCCTTGTGTACTACCTGTTCGTGTTCAGCATGATCGTTCCCTTCCAGATGGTGATGTTCACCATGTCCAAGACCGCCAACAGCCTGCATCTGGACAATCCGATCGGCATCCTCCTCATTTACCTGGGCTTCGGCTCGGGGCTGTCGGTGTTCATCCTCTCGGGCTTTGTCAAAGCGCTTCCCACCGACATCGAGGAGGCCGCGCTCATCGACGGCGCAGGAGCTGTTCGGATGTTCTTCCGCATCATTCTGCCTCTGCTCAAGCCCTCGCTGATCACCGTGGCCATCCTCAATACCATGTGGATCTGGAACGACTATCTGCTTCCCTATCTGGTCATCGGCAGCGACTACAAGACCATTCCCATCGCCGTTCAGTACCTGCAGGGAGGGTACGGCTCACGGGATATTGGAGCATTGATGGCTCTGCTCGTGTTGGCCATCATCCCCATCGTTGTCTTCTATTTTCTCGCCCAGAAGCATATCGTCAAGGGCGTGGCAGCCGGTGCTGTCAAGGGTTGACGGTACCGATTTCATTTGTTTTTGGAAAGGATAGGCTCATGCGCTCCAGCGGTGTTTTGCTTCACATTACCTCCCTCCCCTCTCCACACGGCATCGGTTCGCTCGGAAAAGAGGCCCATGCCTTTGCCGACTTCTTAGCCGAAGCCGGGCAATCGATGTGGCAGGTGCTCCCCCTCTCCCCCACGGGATACGGCGATTCGCCCTACCAACCGATCAGTCTCTTTGCGGGCAATCCGCTTCTCATCGACCTCGACACGCTGTGCGAGGAGGGGTGGCTCTCACAGGAAGAGATCGCTCCGCCCGATGCCGACCCCCGCTCTGTGAATTATCCGCAGGTGTATGCCTTCAAGCGTCCGCTTCTTGAGAGGGCGGCCGACCGCATCGCCGCCTCCCTGCCAGACGATTTCGGTGCCTTCTGCCGAAAACAGTCCTTTTGGCTGGATGATTATGCTTCTTTTGCAGTCAGCAAGCGTCACAACGGGCAAAGACCATGGTGGGAATGGACGGTGCGGAAGCAGGACATCCCGTCGTTTGAACAGGACGTCCAAAACGAGAAGATCCTGCAATATCTGTTCTTCCGCCAGTGGGAGACGCTCCGCCGTGTTTGCAGCGAAAAGGGCATCACCCTCATCGGTGACCTGCCCATTTACCCCGGACGTGACAGCGCGGACTTTTATGCCCACATGCCCCTTTTTCTCACCGACGGGAAGGGCAATCCCACCGAGGTGGCCGGCTGTCCGCCCGACGCTTTCAGTCCCACCGGTCAGAAATGGGGCAATCCTCTCTACGACTGGGACGCCATGCGCCAAAACGGCTATGCCTTCTGGATGGAGCGCTTTGCCCACGCCTTTTCGCTCTTTGATCTGACGCGGATCGATCATTTCCGCGGGCTCGAATCCTTTTACGCCATTGAGGCCTCCGCTGTCAATGCGGTTCGAGGTCAGTGGCGCAAGGGACCGGGCGAAGCCCTGTTTGACCGGGCGCTCACCCGCTTTTCTCAGCTTCCTTTGATCGCCGAGGATCTGGGCTTTCTCACCGACGAGGTCCATGCCCTGCGGGAGCGGTATGGCTTTCCCGGCATGAAGATCCTGCTCTTCGCCTTCGATTCGGGGCCGCATAACCCCTATCTGCCCCATCGGTATGAGAAAAACTGCGTTTTGTATGTGGGCACCCACGACAACGATACCATCCTCGGCTGGGCCGCCTCCCGCTCAACGGCAGAGGTGGGCTTCGCCGCCGACTATCTCCGCATCGATCCGAAGGAGGGCTTGCGCGAGGGGATGATCAAAGCCGCCCTTGCCTCCACCGTCGACCGCGTGATCTTCCAGATGCAGGACCTTCTCGGGCTGGACAATTCCGCCCGCATGAATACTCCCTCGAAGGCTCACGGCAACTGGTGCTGGCGGATGACCGAAGAGGAGATGTCCTCCACCCTCGCCACCCACCTCCGCCGCCTGACAAGACTTTACGAGCGGTGATGAAAAGAAAATGGCAGCCGCTTCTGCGACTGCCTTTCCTGACTTTTCCATTATTTCTTTTCCACCACGATGCGGATGGCGGTCCGCTCCTCCCCTTCCACCTCAAGCGCAACAAACGAGGGATCAAAGGAGAGCTCGATGCCCACAGGAGCCAAAAAGCCCTTTGCGATGATGACTGCCTTTACGGCCTGATTCACGGCGCCTGCACCGATGGCCTGCACTTCAACAGCGGGCGCTTCCCTGATCACGCCGGAGATGGCTCCCGCAACAAGACTTGGATTGGATTTCGACGATACCTTTAAGATTTCCATAGCAATTTTTCCGTTCCTTTCCATGAGACGTCATGAAGTCTGTTCTCTATCATCATTATAGGGCATAATGGACAAAATTGCAATAGATTTATCAAAAAAATTCAATATTTTCACGAATGATTTTGGTTGCACAGCCTTTTTCGGTGTCAAACCAGATGCTGGCGCCGCAGCAGCGTACCTTGCCCTCGGCAAATTCATAGCGCATGGGCATTTTGGTTTTGAACTTCTTCAGAATGATGTCGGTACGGATGCCGAGGATCGAATCGATCGGTCCGCACATACCCAGATCGGTGATGTACGCACTGCCCTTGGGCAGAAGACGCTCGTCGGCGGTCTGCACGTGGGTATGCGTGCCGAACATGGCGTGGATCCGTCCGTCGAAGGCATTGGCGATGGCTAATTTTTCGCTGGTCGCCTCCGCGTGGATATCCAGAACCGCAAAGCGGTAGTTGCCCTTTTCGGTCTCCAGGATCTTCTCCACCGCCGCAAAGGGATCGTCCAGAGGCTCCATAAACACCACGCCCAGCACGTTGATGACCAAGAAGGTCTCACCGCCGCAGACAAAGCGGGTGTACCCCACGCCGGGGGCGCAGGCAGGGTAATTGGCCGGACGGATCACCGACCGCCCCTCATCCAGCATATCATACAGATTCCGCCACTTCCACACATGGTTGCCCGTGGTGATCACGTCCACGCCCGACACCAGCAGACGGTGAGCGGTCGCCTCGTCCAAAGCGTTTCCCGTGGAGGCATTTTCCGCATTGGCAATGACAAAATCGATGCCCTGCTCCTTGCGGTACTGCCAGAGGTTGCGGCAGATGAGATCGGTCGCGTCCGGACCGCTGATGTCGCCCAAGGCCAGAAGATGGATCAATGCCATAGTGATTCAACCTTTCTGTTGCTTATTTCGTTTTTCGCTTTCCATGGGAAAGGGCTGCCGCACCAAACGGGGGCAACCCTTTTTCCTGCGCATAAATCGCATATAACTCTATATACAGACTGTCGTCTATTTTGCTCTAAGACTTTATATAAATTATATGTGAAGCCGCCGAAGCGGTTGGTCTTGCGGGATGCGCCCCGCTTTACTTGGCAAAATCGGTGACCCGGCTTTCGCGGATCAGGTGGACCTTGATCTGTCCGGGGTAATCGAGGCTGTCCTCGATCTTCTTCACGATCTCTCGTGAGATCAGCGTCATCTGCTCGTCGTTGACCTTCTCGGGCTTGACCATGATACGGATCTCGCGGCCGGCCTGGATGGCATACGACTTGTCGACACCGTCAAAGCTGTCGGCAATTTCTTCCAGCTTCTTCAGACGCTTGATGTAATTCTCCAGATCCTCGCGGCGTGCGCCGGGTCTGGCGGCGGAAATGGCATCGGCTGCCTGCACGATCATCGCAATGATCGTATGGGGCTCCACATCGCCGTGGTGCGCCTCAATGGCATGAAGCACTTCCTTGTTTTCACGGTACTTCTTCGCATACTCCACACCGATCTGGACGTGCGAGCCCTCGACCTCCTGCGTCAGCGCCTTGCCGATATCATGCAGAAGACCGGCTCTCTTGGCCAGCGTGCTGTCAACGCCCAATTCGTCTGCGATCATCGCCGACAGGAAGGCGACCTCGATGGAGTGCTTCAGTACATTCTGGCCGTAGCTTGTCCGGTACTTCAGGCGGCCCAAAAGCTTGACCAGTTCAAAATTGATGCCGTGGATACCGGTCTCAAAGGTGGCCTTTTCGCCTGCCTTCTTGATCTCGTTTTCCACTTCCTTGCGGCTCTTTTCCACCATCTCTTCGATGCGGGCGGGATGGATGCGTCCGTCGGCAATGAGCTTTTCAAGCGACAGACGGGCGATCTCTCGTCTCACAGGGTCGAAGCCCGACAGGGTGATGGCCTCCGGCGTGTCGTCGATGATCAGATCAACGCCGGTCAGCGTTTCGATGGTGCGGATGTTGCGGCCCTCGCGGCCGATGATGCGTCCCTTCATGTCATCGTTGGGCAGGTTGACGACCGATACGGTGGTTTCCGCAACGTGGTCGGCAGCGCAGCGCTGGATGGCAAGGGAAATGATGTTTTTCGCTTTGGAATCGGCGTCTTCCTTCAGACGCTCCTCGATCTCGGTCAGACGGATCGCGGCCTCATGCTTGGCCTCGTCCTCAATGCGGGACACCAGCTCGGCCTTGGCCTCTTCGGCGGTGAGAGCGGAGATCTCTTCCAGCTTTTTGAGCAAGCTTTCCTTGATCTCTTCGATCTGAACCTGCTTTTCTTCGCTTTCCTTGATCTTGCGATTCAGCGTTTCATCCTTTTTCTCAAGCTGATCGAGCTTCTTTTCCAGGGATTCTTCCTTGGTCTGCACGCGGCGTTCAAGTCTGGACAGCTCATTGCGTCTTTCCTTGATCTCGCGTTCGTGCTCGTTCTTGGTCTTCAGGATCTCTTCTTTGGCTTCCACAAGCGCTTCCTTTTTCTTTGCTTCCGCTTCTTTTTCCGCTTCGGCAACGATCTTGGACGCCTGGATCTCCGCACTGCCGATCTTACCCTCGGCCACTTTCTTGCGGTACATCACGCCGATGAAGAATCCCACGACCAGCATCACAAGCCCGATCAGGATTCCGATTGCAATTTGCATATGGCACCTCCTTATATAAAAAGTAATATATCTATTATAGTACGTTTTGCCCCGTCTGTCAAGATTTTTATGACGGTGAATTGGAGATTCTTGCCTTTTTTTTCGTCTTTTTTCGCCCTTTAGCCCTTTTTTGCCGATCTTGCCGCCGGCATTTTGCTTATTTTGCCATCGGCGAGAGGATCTCGCGGTATTCGATGCGGTTGAAGGCCTCATCCTCCAGCGTCTTCAGATCCAGCTTTTCCTCCTGCGCCAGCACCTTATACAGCTCGGGCTGCGTTTTGGGGTGACGGGGAGTGAAGACGGTGCAGCAATCCTCATAGGGAAGGATGGAGGTCTCAAACGTGCCGATCCTTCTGGCCACGGTCACGATCTCCTCCTTATCCATGCCGATACAGGGACGGAAGATGGGACGCTTGGCCGCTTCGTCGGTGACGCCGATGGCCGCTAAGGTCTGGCTGGCCACCTGCCCCAAGCTTTCGCCGGTGATCAGCGCGCCGCATCCGAATTTCTCCGCCACGCGGTCGGCCAGACGCATCATGCAGCGGCGGAGCAGGAGCGTGAAATACTCCTCCTCGCAATGATCGCGCAGCGCCTCCTGAATGGCGGTGAGAGAGATGACGCGGAAGCGGATCTTGCCCGCATATTCCGACATGATCTCAGCCAGAGAGGCCACCTTTTCCTTGGCCTGCTCGCTGGTATAGGGGAAGCTTTCAAAATGGAGCGCATCGATGATGAGCCCGCGCTTGGCCATCATATAGCCGGCCACGGGGCTGTCGATGCCGCCCGAGAGGAGCAGCAGACCGCGCCCTGCCGTTCCGGTGGGGATACCACCCGCGCCCTTTTCGCTGCCGGCGTGAACGAAGGCCTTTTCCTCGCGCACCTCCACGCGCACGGTCACATCGGGGTTATGCACATCCACCTTCAGTCTCGGACAGCGGGAGAGCAGAACACCGCCCACCTCAGCCGAGATCTGCGGGCTGGTCAGGGGGAAGCGCTTGTCGCTCCGCTTGGCCTCCACCTTGAACGTGCGCGCGCCCTTCAGCTGCTGCGGCAGATACTCGCCCGCCAGACGCAGGATGTCCTCCATGTTCTTTTCACAGACCGCCGCACGGCTGACCGCCACGATGCCGAACACCTTTTTCGCTCTCTCCAGCGCGTCCTCGATGAGGCTGTCCTCGTCCATCGCCTCGATGTAGACCGTGCTCTGCATGGCGCGGACATCGAAATTGCCGCAGCCGGCCAGCCGATCCTTCAGCGTACGGAGCAGCGTTTTTTCAAAATAGCTTTTGTTGAGACCCTTTAATACGATCTCGCCGTATTTGCACAACAGTATTTCTTTCACGTTTTGATCCTCTGTTTTTCCTAAGCGTTTGTCATTTGGCTTTTCGCCCACATTATTGTATCACAACTGCCGCTCAAAAAGCAAGTCCCTTCCGAAGGCAGGCAAGAATTCGGCGACTTTCACAAAGAAACGAATAAATGTTTACCTCGCATTCACAAAGAAACAGAACAATTGTTTGCATTTTTCGGCGTTTTGTGGTACAATGGTGCTGTGAAAAACCATCTTCATCAACGCCATCCGTGAAAGGAAGACCGCCATGAACGAGCTGAACGAAAAAGAAGCCAGGATGTACCGATACATCACCGACTCCCTCCGCCGCGACGGGTATGCCCCCAGCGTGCGGGATATCCAGCGGGATCTGGGCATCAAGAGCACCTCCACCGTCCATGCCTATCTGGCGCGGCTGGAGGGCAAGGGATACATTCAAAAAGAGAACGGCAAGAGCCGTACGCTGCGGATCGACGGGCTTGTCTCCGAGCCTCAGCGGACTGCCCGCGTGCCGATTCTGGGCGGTGTCACGGCCGGTACTCCCGTGCTGGCGGTGGAAAACATCGAGGGCTATCTGGACTTCCCCCTCTCGGGAAGCGGACATGCGCGCAATGAGCTGTTTGCCCTCCGTGTCAGCGGCGTGAGCATGATCAACGCCGGCATCCATGACGGAGACATCGTGATCGTGAGAAAGACCAGCGTGGCCGAAAACGGCGACATCGTGGTCGCTCTGCTGGAGGATTCGGCCACCGTCAAGACCTTCTACAAGGAAAAAGGACATTTCCGTCTGCAGCCCGAAAACGACGAGCTGGAGCCGATCATCACCGACAGCGTACTGATCTTAGGCAAGGTCGTCTCGCTGATCCGCTATTATTGAGGTCGGCAGGATGGCTGCCTGCTTCTACATCGCCGGGTGCGTGTTCACCGCGCGCTTTCCCGAGCTGAGCGCCCGCATCCAGCGCTATGTGCAGGAGCGCTTTGAGATTCCCGTGGTGCGCTGTTGCTTTTCGCAATACAAGCTCCGCGAATTTGAAGAGAAAATGCCCGAAGGTCCTCTGCGCGAGAGCTGGAGGGCTCTGCCCGATTCCGCGGATGTCCGGCCGGGCGATGTTGTGTATTCGCTCTGCCACAACTGCGCGAACATCATCGAGGAACAAGTGCCCGGTGCGGTTGTGAAATCGCTGTGGGAGCTGATCGACGGCGACGACTCCTTCCCTCTCCCCGACCTCTCGCATGTGGAGGCAACGCTGCAGGACTGCTGGCGTGCCCATGAGCGCAAAGAGGAACAGGACGCCGTCCGCTCGATCTTACAGAAGATGGGCATTTCCTTTTGCGAGGCCGAGCCGAGCCGCGGGCAGACACGCTTCTGCGGCAGTTCTCTTCTGCGCGCTCAGCCGCCGCGGAATCCCAAGGCCGCGCCGCGCCATTACGTTGAACAGGCAAAGGGGCTCTTCATCCCCCACACCGAAGAGGAACAGGTGAGGCGGATGCGCGACTATTGCCGCACGCTGAAGACCGACACGGTGATCTGCTATTGCCACTACTGTCTGGAGGGGCTTCTTCAGGGCGGCAAGGACGGCCGTCATTTGGCGGAACTGGTGTTCACGCCGCAAGAAGGACCTGCCAATACCCTTCTGAGTCAAGAACCGCCTGAGGTTGAATTGTGAGAGGAAGCCCTCTGAACGCAAAAAAGAAAAACTTTTCCAAACAAGCACAAAACGCTCCCGCATTCAGGAGCGTTTTCTTTTATGCTTATGACTGTTCTTGTACCTTCCGCTTTTCGACCAGCAGGCGGGCATAGGATCTGCCGAGGCAGACGGCCGGTGTGTCTGCGCCGATGACCGTGTAGCCCAAGCGGTCGTAGCAGGTCCGGGCGGGGGCGTTTTCTTCAAAGACCGAGATGGTGATCCTTTTTACGGAAAGCGTGTCAAACGCATACGTCTCCGCCAGACGCAGGAGCGAACGTCCCAGTCCCCTTCCCCGCTGTCGGCTGTCCACGATGATCGAGAACAATCGGATCTCATCCTTTTCTTCATTGGGAAAGCGCATCAGCAGGTGGCCGAGGACGGTGACGCCGTCGGTCATGGTCAGAGCGGTGACGCTTCCCTCCGCATCCTCTGCCATGCGTGTGTTCATCCCCTCCGCACTCAGCGGCCAGTTTTCATACCGCCCTGCACTCCAGAGCGCAAAGGCGTGCTCATCCGCCAGCCAGGAGACGATCGTTTCCGCATCGCTTTCGCGGTAAGGGCGAAGAGTCAAAACCATCAGCTTCTCTCCCGTTCGAAATAGTACTTTTTGTTGTGCGCGCCCACGCTCAGCGCCAGCCCGATGGCCAGATACAGGCTCAGCACCGACGAGCCGCCGCTGCTGACGAAGGGGAGCGTGATGCCGATAACAGGCAGCAGTCCCAGGCACATGCCCACATTCTCCAGCGTCTGCGCGATCAGAATGGCGGCGATGCCCGCGCAGATGTAAGAACCGGTGTCCTTGCGGGCGTTTTTGGACAGGCGAAGCAGGCGCAGAACCAGAACGCTCATCAACAGGAAAAAGAGAATCAGCCCCGCAAAGCCGAACAGCTCTCCCATCACGCCGAAGATCATGTCGTTGTGCGATTTGGGGATGGTGGGAGCGATTTCGGTGTTCCCCATGCCCACGCCCGACAGTCCGCCTGCGGAGATGGCATTTTTGCTCAGAATCGGCTGGTAGCCCTTGCCCAGCGGGTCCAGCTCGGGGTTGAAGCCCACCAGAATGCGCTGCTGCTGGTATTCGTTCAGATGCGGCCACAGAAAAGGCGATGCCGCCACGATCAGCAGAAGACCGCCCAGCAGATACCACAGCGAAAGACCGGCGGAAAAGAGCATGGTCACAAAGATAAACGCATACACCAGCGCCGAGCCAAGGTCGCCCTGCATCCCCACCAGTCCGATGATCACGCCGCCGTGCAAGCAAAGTCCCAGCACGCTGAAGATCCCGTTGATGTTCTCCTTCACCGCGTTGAGGTGCGTGGCAAAGGTGATGATGAACAGGATCTTGACAAATTCCGACGGCTGGACGGTGACGCTTCCGATGGCGATCCAGCTCTGGTTGCCCTCGCCCGTTCCGATCTTCAGCGTCAGCACCAGAATACCCACCGACAGAGCAAACAGCAGGAAGGACATGATCTTGCCCGTGAAATACTCGTAATTGAACAGCGCTGTCACGCTCATGCCGCAGAGTCCCAGCAGGATGGCGATGATCTGCATGCGGATCTCGCCGAAGCCTCCCACCTCGTAGATGCAGAGAAGCCCCATCACCGACAGGGCGACGGCCGCCAGCACCAGCAGGTAATCGATGGATTTGATCTTGTTGCGGAAGCCGAGAGCGGTGTCGATCATACAAGCTCCTTTCTGCCCGTTTTCGGGCGGCGCTCTTCGGGCGGACAATCCCGTCCGTTGATGCGAAAGGGGCTGTCACATGCAGCAACAGCCCCGATGTCGTTTCAAAAAATCAATAGGCCTTGCCCCAGTATACGGGGATCTTCGCCTCTTTGCCGCAGCAGATGCACTTGTCGCCGAAGGGCTCCACGCCGAAGGGAATGCAGCGGGAGGAAACATCGCTGATCTCCTTGATCTTGGCCTCGCATGCGGGATCGCCGCACCACATCGCCTTGATGAAGCCGGGCTTGTCCTTGGCCGTGGCCAAAAACTCCTCCAGCTCGGTGATGGTGTACGTGCGCTCCTCCAGTCTCTGCTTGGCGGCCTCGAACATGGCAGCCTCCAGCTCCTTGATGATCTTGGGCAGCTCGCTCTCCAGCTCGTCCAGCTTGACGAAATACTTCTGGCGGTTATCTCTTCTGACCAGCACGCACTGGCCGTTTTCAATGTCCTTCGGACCGATCTCCAGACGGAGCGGCACGCCCTTCATCTCATACTGGGCGAACTTCCAGCCGGCGGAGTTTTCGCTGGCATCCAGCTTCACACGGTAGGAGGCGGCGGTCAGCTGCTTTCTCAGCTCCTCGGCCTTCTCCAGAACGCCCTCCTTATGCTGTGCGATCGGAACGATCACGATCTGGATGGGCGAAACGGCGGGAGGCAGGATCAGACCGTTGTTGTCGCCATGCGTCATGATGATCGCACCCACCAGACGGGTGGATACGCCCCAGCTGGTCTGGAAGGGATACTGCAGGGTGTTTTCGCGTCCGGTGAAGGTCACGTCAAAGGCACGGGAGAAGCCGTCGCCGAAATAGTGGGAGGTGCCTGCCTGCAGCGCCTTACCGTCGTGCATCATGGCCTCCACGCAATAGGTGGCCTCAGCGCCCGCAAACTTATCGCTCTCGGTCTTGCGGCCGCGGATGACCGGCATCATCAGCGAATTTTCGGCAAAATCGGCGTACACATTGAGCATACGCTCGGTCTCGGCCTTGGCCTCCTCGGCGGTCTCGTGGATGGTGTGTCCCTCCTGCCACCAGAACTCACGGCTACGGAGGAAGGGACGGGTGGTCTTCTCCCATCTCACCACCGAGCACCACTGGTTGTAGAGCATGGGCAGGTCGCGGTAGGAATTGAGCACGTGAGAGAAGTGCTCACAGAACAGCGTTTCCGAGGTGGGGCGCACGCAGAGACGCTCCTCCAGCCGCTCGTTGCCGCCGTGGGTGACCCAGGCAACCTCGGGCGCGAAG
This sequence comes from Oscillospiraceae bacterium, assembly GCA_015063795.1. Lineage (GTDB taxonomy): Bacteria > Bacillota > Clostridia > Oscillospirales > CAG-272 > SIG694. Next base: position 17,284 of record SVTL01000006.1, on the reverse strand, counting down.
CCCTCCACATGGTCCTTCTCCTTCTGGAGCAGGCTTTCGGGAATGAACATGGGCATGGCCACATTCTCGTGACCGGTCTCCTTGAACTTGGCATCCAGGATCTTCTGGATGTTCTCCCAGATGGCATAGCCATAGGGACGGAGAATGACACAGCCCTTCACCGAGCTGTAATCCACCAGCTCAGCCTTCAGGCAGATGTCGGTATACCATTTTGCAAAATCCTCCTCGATCGGAGTGATCGAATCGACTAATTTCTTTTCAGCAGCCATTGTTTTCTTCCTTGCCTTTCGTCAAATGTTGTTCAGAGCCTGCTCGATGTCGGCGATGATGTCCTCGGCGTTCTCGATGCCGCAGGAGAAGCGGATCAGGTCGGGGGACACGCCGCATTCGCGGAGCTGCTCATCGGAAAGCTGTCTGTGGGTGGTGCTGGCAGGATGCAGCACGCAGGTACGGGCATCGGCCACGTGGGTGACGATCGCCGCCAGCTTCAGGCTGTCCATGAAGCGGGTTGCCGCCTCGCGTCCGCCCTTCACGCCGAAGGAAACGACGCCGCAGGTGCCGTTCGGCATATACTTCTGCGCCAGCTCATAATAGGCATTGCCCTTCAGACCGGGGTAGTTGACCCACTCGATCTTGTCGTTCTTCTGCAGGTACTCGGCCACGGCCATGGCATTCTCGCAATGCTTCTTCATGCGCAGAGGCAGGGACTCGAGACCGTTGTTGATCAAAAACGCATGCTGGGGAGCCTGGATGGAGCCCAGATCACGCATCAGCTGGGCGGTGGCCTTGGTGATGTACGCCAGCTTGCCGAAGCGCTCGGTGTAGCTGATGCCGTGGTAGCTCTCGTCGGGCTCGATGAGGCAGCCGAACTTTTCGGGATACTTGGTCCAATCGAAGTTGCCGCTGTCCACGATCACGCCGCCCACCGAGGAGGCATGGCCGTCCATATACTTGGTGGTGGAATGGGTGACGATGTCCGCGCCGAACTCAAACGGACGGCAGTTGACCGGCGTGGGGAAGGTGTTGTCCACGATCAGCGGAACGCCGTGAGCATGGGCGACCTTGGCGAATTTTTCAATGTCCAGCACCTGCAGAGCGGGGTTGGACAGCGTTTCGGCAAAGACCACCTTGGTGTTCTCGCGGAAGGCCGCATTCAGCTCCTCCTCGGAAGCATCGGGGCTAACGAAGGTGAACTCGATGCCCATCTTCTTCATGGTCACCGAGAAGAGATTGAACGTACCGCCGTAGATGGCCGCGGAAGCCACCGCATGGTCGCCGGCGGTGCAGATGTTGAACACCGAGAAAAAGCTGGCAGCCTGTCCCGACGAGGTGAGCATGGCGCCCACGCCGCCCTCCATGGCCGCGATCTTGGCCGCAACGTAATCGTTGGTGGGGTTCTGAAGGCGGGTGTAGAAATAGCCGCTGGCCTCCAGATCAAACAGCTTGCCCATCGCTTCGCTGGACTCGTATTTAAAGGTCGTGCTCTGCACGATCGGGATCACGCGGGGCTCGCCGTTCTTGGGAGAATAGCCGGCCTGCACGCTTTTGGTATCGATCTTATATTCCATTCTTATAACCTCCCGTTAGGAAAATTCTCTCATTCTATTTAACAATACGTATATGATATCACATCTGTCTGTATTCGTCAAGTAAATTTCTTCGAAAAAAATCTCAAAAAGATATTGACATTTTCGAAAAAATGTGTATAATAGTATCTGTTCGCGAGAGTGGCGGAACTGGCAGACGCGCACGTTTGAGGGGCGTGTGGTTTACACCGTACGGGTTCAAGTCCCGTTTCTCGCACCATAAAAAGCCTGATGCTTCTGCGTTGGGCTTTTTTTGCATCTTTCCCGCAAAGCGGACAAGCAACCCATCGGCAGCGAAAAAAAGAAAGGATTGATCGAATATGGAATCGTATCTGCATCTGGACCCTAATCTGGCCGTCAGCACCACCATCGGCGAGGAGGCTGTGGAATGGCACTCGGTCTGCCAACCGCCCTTTGCTCTGTACGGCTTTTACGGTGAACACGGCGAGCATCCCTTTTTCCGTCTGCCCGAGGCGCTGGCGGATGGTGTCAGCGAGGGTGTTTCCAAGCTGCATCGGGAGTCGGCCGGCGGACGCGTCCGCTTTTCCACCGATTCGCCGATTCTTGCCGTCCGTGCCGTTTTCCGTGCCGTCAGCCGCTCGTCCCATCGGTCGCTCTTGTCCGAAGCGGGCTTTGATCTGTATACCGACGGCGAATTCGGCAGCCGCTTCCTCAAGGAGTTCCGCATGCCTTACGACATGACCGACCGCTATGAGCAGTCGGTGAAGCTGAACAGCGAAAGGCTGCGGGCATACACCGTCCATTTTCCCATTCACGCGGCGGTGGAATCGCTGGAGATCGGCATCCGTCCCGGCTCGCGTCTGGAACAGGGAGCTTCCTACCGTCCGCTTGAGCCGATCCTTTTCTACGGCTCCTCCATTGTCCACGGCACGGCAGCCTCCCGTCCCGGCAACGTCTATCCCTCCATGATCTCCCGCATTCTGAACGTGGACCACAAAAATCTGGGCTTTTCGGGCAATGCCAAGGGCGAGCCTTTGCTGGCGCAGTGGATGGCCGAGCGTCCGATGAGCGCCTTTGTCTGCGACTACGACCACAACGCTCCCACGTCGGAGCATCTGGCGCAGACGCATTATCCGCTGTATGAGATCATCCGCGAAAAGAATCCCGCCGTCCCCTATGTGATGGTCACCCGTCCCAACCACCGCACCGCCCTCTCATCCTCTGCGCGCGAGACCATCCTCCGCCGCCGCGACGTAATCATGAGCTCTTATCTGAAGGCGCGGGCAAACGGCGATCGGAACGTGCATTTTGTCGACGGCATGAGCTTTTTCCCCACCCCGCTCGCCAACGACGGCTCGGTGGACGGCACCCATCCCAACGACCTCGGCTTTTCTTATATGGCAAACGCCATCGCCTCCGTTCTGCGGGATGCGTGGGAGATGTAAGCCACTTCATAACAAAAAAGAGAACGAAACGGCTTTTGATCCGCTTGGTTCTCTTTTTTTGACAGCCTATGATGGGTTGCTTACACGATCCGGATCCACTTCCGCGAGCGGAGACGGCAGACGCAGATGATCGTTTTGATGATCCAGTCGATCTTCAGCGCGATGTAGGTGATGAAGGGCGCCGCATACCAGACAAGTCCGCACAAAGCCCCTAACGGAACCGAGGCCACCCACAGGAAGAGCACGTCGGCCACCATCAGGAATTTGGTGTCGCCGCCGCCTCGGAGAACGCCCTTGGTCAGCACCGATTGTGCCGACTGGAAGATGACCATCACCGAGACCGCATACATCAGCTGGAAGGCGATGTCCCGCGTTTCCTGCTCGATGTTGTACATGCCGATGATGGCCGGACTGAGCACAAGAATGATGCCGGAAGCCACGCAGCCGATCAGGAAGGAAAGCGTGACGAAGGTGACGCCCTGCCGATACGCCGTCTCCTTGTCGCCCTTGCCCAGCGTGTTGCCGGTCATGACGCTGGAGGCCTGCCCTAGTCCCTGCGTGAAGACCGTGGACAGACGCACGATGGTGGCCACAATGGCGTTGGCCGCCACATATTCGGTGCTGATGTTGCCCATGATCACCGACAGCATGCTGTTGCCCAAAGCCAGCATACCGTCCGAGACAAACACGGGGAAGGAATACTTCAGATAAGTGCGAAGCAGGCCGCCGCAGGAGCCGAACAGGTCGCGGACGCGGTAGCCGATGTCCTTGTCGATCTTGAACACATAAATGCCGATGATGGCCGCCTCCACCACGCGGGCGATCAGCGTTCCCAGCGCGGCTCCCGCGATCTGCATCTCAGGCGCACCCAAGTTGCCGAAGATGAACACCCAGTTGAAAAAGATGTTCACGAAAAAGCTGACGATGGAGGTGATCAGCGGCACGATAACCTTCCGCACCGAGCGCAGGATCAGCGTCAGCGTTAAGGAGATGCCCATGAGGAAATAGGTCGGGATGCTCCACAGAAAGTAGATCCGTCCTTTTTCGATGACCTCAAGATCGTCGGTGAAAATGTCCATGATAAAGGAAGGAAAAAACGCCGTGGCGAGCGCAAAGAGCGTTGCCATCAGCAGGCAGATGCGCATCATGATGGTCACCGCGTGCTTGATGGAGGCGCTGTCCTTGCGTCCCCAGAACTGGGAGGTCAGCACCGCCGCGCCGCAGCCCATGCCCATGCAGAGAATGTGGAAGATGTTGATGAATTCGTTGGCCAGCGAGGAGCCGGACAGCTGTACCTCGCCGTATGAGCCCAGCATGACCGTGTCCATGATGTTGACACCGATGGTGATCATGTTCTGCAAAACGATCGGCCACGCCAGCATCAGAGCGGTTTTATAAAAGGTTTTGTCTTTGACGAAAAAACGGTTCATGGTCTTTGCCTTCCTTATGTTCAAAAACGTACCTTGGCATTATATACCCTTTGGCGAAAAATGTCAATGGCTTTTCCGAAAAGCGGGAGAGCAAGCATTTGCCGCACAGTCCCTTGAAACGGGGTTTGAAGAGGAGACGCAAAGGCAATTGTCCGCTTTTGAGAGGGCAGGAAAAAGAGAAAAAGAAAAAATATATTTTTTTGCCAAAAAGGTGTTGACAAATCGGATTTCGTGTGTTATAATGTATCTCGCCGTTGTGAGTTCGGCAACAACGGGAGCATAGCTCAGCTGGGAGAGCATCTGCCTTACAAGCAGAGGGTCATAGGTTCGAGCCCTATTGTTCCCACCACTCGTTCAGCAAAAGCATGGCTCTCGCAGTCGTTGCCGTTGAACGATTTGGCCCGGTAGTTCAGTTGGTTAGAACGCTAGCCTGTCACGCTAGAGGTCGAGGGTTCGAGTCCCTTCCGGGTCGCCATTATGCCTCTGTAGCTCAGTTGGTAGAGCAGTAGACTGAAAATCTACGTGTCGTTGGTTCGATTCCGACCGGAGGCACCAGTATCCCGGTAATCATCGGGGTATATGCGGATTTAGCTCATTTGGTAGAGCGCGACCTTGCCAAGGTCGAGGTGGCGGGTTCGAGCCCCGTAATCCGCTCCATACTGATGCGGACTTATTCATCGCCTTCACCGGCGGTGAATAAGTTTCGTTTCTCTAACAAAAAATCCATATGGCGCCATAGCCAAGCGGTAAGGCAGAGGTCTGCAAAACCTTTATTCCCCGGTCCGATTCCGGGTGGCGCCTCCAAAACAAAAAGCACTTCTTACGAAGTGCTTTTTGTTTTGGAACGATGTTTGCCCTTGCGGGCAAGTGATGTTGCCTTCGGCAGTGATGTTCACTGCGTGAGTGATGTTTCGCCTCGCGGCGAAGTGGGCAAACATCACATCACTTTGCGACGAAGGAGCAAAACATCACTGTGCGTTAGCACTACATCACTATGGCGAAGCCATAACATCACTCTTTACAAATGATCAAAATTATGCTATAATATAATCGAAAGCGAGGTGCTCTTATGGCTGAATCTAAACTCCGCGAATTATCAATGGAATTTTCCGTTGATATTATTAACCTTGTCAAATTCTTAAAGTCCAATCACGAATCTGTTATCGCTAATCAGATCGGCAGAAGTGGTACGTCGATCGGTGCAAATATCCACGAGGCACAGTACGCACAAGGCAAAAAGGATTTCATATCCAAACTTGAAATTGCACTCAAAGAGGCGAGTGAAACAGGCTATTGGCTTGAGCTTTTACATAGAACGAATTATATTGATGCACAGCAATATAAGATTTTGTCCGACAAATGCGCCACGCTTCGCGTGATGCTCGTTTCTTCTTGCAAAACGGCAAAAGCAAATATTGATAACAAATAATTTTCAAATTTTTATCCGGGCTTCTGACTTCCTTTCGGTATAATGGTGTTTACCAAAACCGAAAGGAAATTTTTATATGGAATACGAACTCAAACACTATTACCGAGTAAAATACGCCCTCGTCTGCGCGCGGCAAAGTTTTATCAAAGATCCGCCTAAGGACAACTACGAAGAATGCGCCCGAAAGGTGATCGATCGCGCATATTTCATCATCCTGAATAAGATCGACGAGCTTGACGGCACGAACGAGAGACTATTGAAATATTACAGGGAGAATATTAAAAAACATTAAAATACATGATATAATTTAACTGAAAAGGATTTGCAATCATCTAACTCAACTAATTGTTGTGAAAAAAGTTATAAAACAACAGGTGGTCGGTGGAAACAAATATTTATTTATGCTACAATGATGTCATCGGGGATGTGCACAACTCGAAATTTTATTTCAGAGGTAGATTATGAATACGATAGGACGGAACATTGCTTATTTTAGAAAGCAAAAAAATATGACTCAAGAAGAGCTCGCAGAGAAAATGTCAGTTACCGCTCAGGCGATATCAAAATGGGAGTGCGACGCATCATATCCTGATATTATTACCGTTCAAGCTTTGTCCAAGGTGCTTGGCGTGAGTGTTACAGAATTATTGGACGGAATTCAAACTCCGGCTCAAATCAACGATGCACCGAGAGAGGTTATTGATCGTAGGATTGTTCGTATAGAGGTTAAAACCGATGGAACAACAATAGTAACACGTTTTCCTGTCCCCGCAATGAAAAAAGCTATTGAAAACGGAACGCTTGAACGACTCATCGGAGACGATTTTGAGGAAGTTGCCAGCATTTTAGGGATGATTGAAGCAGGAATGACAGGACGTTTGGTGGATGTTAATACTCCTAAGGCACAAGTTGTTATCACGGTGGAATACTATGAAGATTAGTATTAACTATAATGATAATCGAAAGGTGTTCAGCTCACCTCAAAGTGTATATTTTGTTGGTGCCACTATTATTTACAAGGGTAAAAGATTTGAAGCATTGAACTCTTATAATGATAACCCATTCAAACAAGATGAAGAAATTATATTTGATGAAAAACTTAAGGTTATTCTTCACTATTACAGTAACCCTACGCTCGAAGAGGTTTTGAAAGAATTCTCAGGCTTTGGGGGAATTAGATGTATGGAAATTAAAAACAACGTATTTCATATATCTATCATTGTATAGTGATAGCCGGCATCTTTTCTGTCAACTCGTGCCAAAAAGAAAAGGTTCCCCTTGTGGGAGCCTTTTGTTTTTTGTGACCCGTTAGGGCGGAATCGGGCCGTGAGATCAGGCGGCACCGCCGCCGTCCGGGTAGCGCCTCCAATGCATTTTGACAAAAAAGATATCGGTCGTCATTTTCGAACAAGGGGAGCAGAAGTGAACCTTTCCCTTGCCTTTCAAGGGCAAATTTTTACTTGACGGAAAAGAATCACTATTGTATAATTAAAATACCATCTGTAAAAAGGAGTTGATCGTTATGTCTGCAACGGTACGCATTACAAACACACCACAAACAAAACAAAATATGATTAGGAGATATAATGATCAAACTACAAGGAAAAAGAAACTCCGCTATCGTTTTTGCCGATAAACTCGACAAATCCACCAAAACACAGATTTGCGAATTATTGCGTGAGGAAGCGTATGCCGATAGCAAGATACGCATCATGCCTGACACACATTCGGGAAAGAATGTTGCAGTCGGCACAACAATGACTGTTAATAACAGAATTTCGCCCTCTCTTGTGGGCGTTGATATCGGATGCGGAATGGAAGTTGTGTTTTTGAAGGAGCAAGAGCTTGACCTCGAAAAGCTGGACGGAGCCATACGTGCTCTCGTTCCTGCCGGCACAAAAATACACGATTATCCTGTGACTTCATTTGACTTTGACACCTTGCATTGCAAAGACAATGTCAATTTAGAGCGGGCCCTTAGAAGCATCGGGACGCTTGGAGGCGGAAACCACTTCATAGAGCTCGATCGGACAGAAGCGGGCGAGCTTGTGCTTGTCATCCATTCCGGTTCGCGCCAGCTCGGCAGCGACATCGCAAGCTATTACCAGGATCAAGCATACCGATACCAATGCAAAAAGCAAAGGAAACGAGCACGTCAGAGTTATTATGATGATGCTGACGCGGCAGGGTTTATCCGCAAAAAATCAAGTCAAGGCGCAGTTAACGTAAAACGCGAAACGGCTGTCCTTGAAGGAAGCCTATTAGATGAATATCTTCACGACCTTGATACAGTGGTTTCCTTTGCCGATCTGAACAGACGAACGATTGCAAAGCTTATATGTGATCATATGGGACTTACTGTAGCGGATCGTTTCGCATGCATTCATAATTATATTGACACAGAATATATGATACTGCGCAAGGGAGCGATCTCGGCTCGTCTTGGCGAACGCGTGGTCATTCCCTTGAACATGCGGGACGGCGCACTGCTGGGCGTGGGAAAAGGAAATCCCGAATGGAATTTTTCGGCTCCTCACGGTGCCGGTCGAGCCTGTACCAGAACAGAAGCTAAATATGCTTTTACGGTAGAAGAATTCAGGCGAGAAATGGAAGGAATCTATACAACGACTGCCACAGAGGGTTCCCTTGATGAATGTCCGATGGCGTACAAATCACCCTCTCGGATCTTTGAATTCATTGGCGAAACGGTATCGGATTACGAGCTTATCAAACCGATATACAACTTCAAATCCTGTTGATTTTCAAGTATTTCGTCGGCATCATGTTCGCCGCCACACTTCAAACGGAAAACCGCCCTTCGGGGCGGTTTTTGTATTCTCTTGACAGACTTCGTCGGCTATGGTAGAATACAAGCAGAAAGGACGGTGATCGCATGAACTTCCGATTCCAAATCGCGCTGAGCGAACACGACTATCTGCAATTCAACATTTTCCACACCATACGCTCGCCCTACGGCGCCAAAATCATCCGCAGCTACCGCATCTCCAACGCGGTGATCTACATCGCCCTCATTTTTCTTGCCCTCTCCCGCGAGGGCTTTACCACAGTCGGCTTGATCCAGACCGGTTTTCTGCTGATCCTGCTCGTGATCTTCCAGCTGTTGGCCAAGCGGTTTCTTCGCGCCTCGACCAAGTCCACGCTGAAACGGCTGAAAAAGGCAGGAAAATTGGCCTTTTCTCCCTTTTCTACCATGGAATTTCTTGAAAACAGCTTCATTGAAGAAAGCGAGGACAGCCGGACCGAGACCAAATATTCCTCCATCGAACGGATCAGCGTTGTAGAGGGGCAGTACGTCTTTCTTCATCTCGACAGTCTCCGAGGCTATATTCTGCCTGTGAGCTGCTTTGAAAGCCACGAACAGCACGAACGCTTTTTGTCCTTCATGAGTTCACTCGGCATCCCGATCGATCACTACAAAAGCATCTGAATCCCATCCGAGGGCTCCCTTTCGCGGAGCCTTTTTCCATGCCCTTCTGCCGCATTTTCCGTTTTGTTCCCTCCTCATCCCCGGCAGAAACGATTTCTGAGGTTGAAAAAGCGGACGATCTGTGATACAATACAGAAAAAGCCGCAAGCGATACCGCTTGACGAATGCGAAAGGAGAGCCCCATGACGCGAGACCAATTCGAGAAAAAATGGCTGAAAACCTTTTCTCCCGATCTGACCGAGGAGCAGTATCACAGTTGCTATGTATGGCAGTTTCTCTGGCATGTATTCAGCTACAAGCTGGTCTCCGAGGAGGATTTTCTCAGCGGTGAGGAGGCGGTGCGTGCCTTCGAGCAGGCCGACAAGACCGAAGCGATCACCCTTTGGCGGGACGATCCCACAGCAGAGCCGCTTCCCATTTCCGACAAGCTCAGCACGGTCAAGGGCTTGAACAAGCAGCGCGAAACCTTTGTGGTCGGGCAAAACTGGGAATGGACCTATGTCTCCACTCACGAAAACGGATGGTGCGGACCCTATTTCTGCCGCAAAAAGGCAACGGTTTATCCTTGGCAGCTCCCCTGCAATCAGAAAGAGAGGACTTGACCGTGTACCGATACGACTGCCATCCCTCCCCCGTCGGCACGATCACGCTGGCCTCATGCGGCGACCGTCTGATGGGGCTCTGGATCGAAAAACAGCGTTTTTTTATGGATGTTCTCAAAGGAAAGGATGTGCGGCAGGAGGAGACAGCGGTGATCCGTCTCGCCAAGGATTGGCTGGACCGCTATTTTGACCGTCAGCGTCCTTCCGCCGAAGAGATCCCCGTCAAATGGATCGGCAGTGAGTTTCAAAAGCAGGTCTGGGATCTGCTGAAAGACATTCCCTACGGGCAGGTGGTCACCTACGGCGAGCTGGCCAAGGTGCTGGCCAGGAAAAGAGGGCTCGCTTCCCTGTCGGCTCAGGCCGTCGGCGGCGCGGTCGGACGCAACCCCATCTCCATCCTCGTTCCCTGCCACCGTGTCGTGGGCAGCGGCGGACGCCTGACCGGCTATTCCGGCGGTCTTTCCCTCAAGCGGACTCTGCTGACTCTGGAGAACGCGGATCTGTCACGACTGTACAAAAAATAAAAAACAACAAAAAGCGGAACAACCGAAGCTGTTCCGCTCATTTCTTTTTTGTTTTCAGAAGGTGACGCTCTTGATGACCGCCTTCAGGCTGTCGGCGCTGTGGTGCAGAGCCTTCATCTCCTCATCGTTAAGGCGGAGGAGCGCATGGCTGTGGGCACCGTCATGACCGACCACATTCAGCAGGCTGAGGCAGACATCGTCGATGCCATACTCGCCGTGAAGCATGGTGGACACCGGCATGGTGGTATCGATGCCGCTGAGCAGGCCCTTGCAGATGTAAGCGACGGACATGGAAACGGCATGGAAGGTTGCGCCCTTGCGCTGGATGATGTAAGCGCCCGAGGTGCGGACATGATCCTCGATCTCCTGATGGCTCAGGGTATGGATGGGCTTGTTCGGCTTGGTGAGGGCAGCGCAATACTCATCGATCGGGATGTTGGAGATGTTGCACACCGACCAGGGAATGAACGAAGAATCACCGTGCTCGCCCAGCACAAAGGCATGGACGTTCTGCTGGTTGATGTCGTAATAATCCGAAATGCAGGAACGGAGACGCGCCGTATCCAGAATGGTTCCCGAGCCGATGATGCGATTCTCGGGCAGACCCGAATATTTGCAGAAGGCATAGGTCAGAATGTCCACCGGGTTGCTGACGATGATATAGTTCGCATTGGGGGCATACTTTGTGATCTGGGGCGTGATCTGCTTTAAGATATCCACATTTACCTGTGCCAGATCGAGACGGGACTGTCCGGGCTTACGGGCGACACCCGAGGTGATGATAACGATGTTGGAATCCTTGGCGTCGGCATAGGTGCCGGCATAAATATCGCAGGGATGGAAATAGGGCGTGCCCTGCAGGATGTCTCTGGCTTCGCCGAGAGCCTTCTCCTCGTTGATATCGATGAGAACGATCCGGCTGGCAAGACCGCTGATGGTCAGCGTGTAGGCGATGGTCGCGCCCACATTGCCCGCGCCGATGATGGTAATCTTGTTCATGGTAATCCTCCTGTTGGTCGTAGTGGTGAGACGTTTTGGTGTTTTTGGTGTTTGAAATGATTTTTGGTGTTTTTTCGGGAAAAGCCGCTTCCCTCTTCGCTTTTAACTGCTCAGAGTTCACAGCCATAGGATGTGCAGGAAACGTGAACATTTTCCCGTTTTGCGATCATTTTAACACAAAAAATCACATCCGTCAAGGGATTTTCCGAAAATAATACAAATATTTTGCAGGAGGTTATATATTTTTTGATATATTTCAATGAAGTCTCACAGACCCGGATCAAAGATGTGCTTCAGAAGGGCGATCGCATCGAGAACATCGGCAATGCCGTCGCCGTTGATGTCAAACGGCGTGGGATCATCGGCAGTATGTTCTCCGATCACATATCGGATGAGCAAAAGTGTGTCGTTCACATCCACACTGCCATCCTTGTTCAGGTCATACGGAAGGGGCCCATCGGGTTCCTCCGGATCGTCGATGAGGTCGCCGACTCCCAATGATACATCAAGATCGAGATCGTTCGCCATTGCGGGCAGAAGTCCGACATTCAAGCAAAAAAGCACCGAAAGCGCGATCAGCAAACATCTTTTTTTCATATGCAGTTCTCCTTTTTCATCCAAAAAACAGATTCTTTTGTTTATCATAGCACATTCAACCGCATTTTGTCAAGGAAGAACGGTCGAGAGGCGCCTTGCGGCGCCCCTTTTTTGTACTTATGTTTCCGGATAATACTCGGGAACGGCTGACACATCCAGCCCATCCAGCCCCTGCTTGGACAGACGGCAGAGCGTTTGATAATAGGATCGGGACAGCGGCAGATCGAGCCCCGCCTGCTCGGCAAAGGTCAGCACATTGCCCATATCCTTTTGGTTGATGCTGATCTTCGCTCCCGGCGCATAGTTTCGCTCGATAATCCGCTGCGCACGGGTGTTGAGCATAGCGCTTCCCGCCGCGCCGTCGGCAATGGCAGCGAACAGCGTTTCGGGCTCCACTCCCGCCTTTTTCGCCAGATTCACCGCCTCGGCGATGGCACCGACGGTGACATTGGTGATGATCTGGTTGGCCAGCTTGGCGGCATTGCCGCTTCCCACCTCCCCCATACGGGTGATCTTCTTCCCCATCGCCTCCAGCACGGGAAGCAGGCAGGCAAAATCCGATTCCGACGCTCCGACAAGAAACGAAAGCTCGCCGCTGACCGCCTTGGGCTCACCTCCTGTGACGGGGGCATCGGCATACCGCACGCCCCTTTTGGCCAATTCTCCGCAGGCGAAGACCGCCTCCTCGGGAAGCTGACTGGACAGATCGCAGACCAGCGCCCCCGCCTTGAGACAGCCGCAGAGCCCCGCCTCAAACAGCACGCTCTTGCTGATCTTACCGCTGGGCAGCATCAAAAACACCAGATCGCAGGCACCGATGGACTCATAATCGCCTCTCACCGCGCCCTGCGAAGTCAGCTTTTCCACAGCTTTTTGCTCGATGTCGCTGACGGTCAGCAAAAAGCCTTTTTTGAGCAGATTGGACGCCATGGGCGCACCCATGATGCCCAGTCCCACAAAGCCGATGGTCATTTGGCTCATGGCTCGCACCGCCTTACTTTTTTCTCACGCGGTTGTCCGTGCCCGGGAACATCTTGGCCGGATCGGTGGTGACCATGACCTCAATGACCGTGGGGCGGTCCTTGCGCTCCAGAGCCGCCTTGAATTCAGCCTCTAACTTCGACGGATCGCTGACGCGCACACCGTAACAGCCCAGCAGAGAGGCCATCTCGCCATAGCGGACATCCTCAAAATCGGTGGAGATGTACTCGCCGTAAACGGCATGCTGCAGCGCCTTGATATAGCCGAGAGCGCGGTTGTTGACCACAATGAGGATCACGTTCTTCTTCTCGCGCACCGCCGTCTCCAGCTCCATAAACGAATAGCCCAGACCGCCGTCGCCGCTGAGAGCCACAACCGTCTTCTCGGGACAGGCAAACTTGCAGCCGAGAGCCGCCGGCAGACCGTAACCAATGGCCGCCTGTCCGCGGTTGGCCAGATAGTGGCGTCCGTCGGCGGAATTGACATCCCAGTACACGCTGGACCAGTGGGCGGAGAAGCCGCCGTCGCCGACCATGATCGCGTCTTCGGGCAGGATGCCCTGCAGGATCTTCAGCATATGCGCGATGTTGATCGGGGAGGAGGTGTCATCGGTCTTATCCGAAACCGACAAAGCCCATTTAGCCTTGGTCTCGGCGATGAGCGCCGCTTTTTCTTTGTAATCCTTGTCCGCAGCCTCGGCCCTTTTCAGCGCCTGACGGATCAGCGACAGCGTGGCCTTAGCGTCGCCCAGAAGCGCTACATCGGCGTTGTAGCCCATGCCCAGCGCCTTCTGATCGATGTCGATGCGGACGATCTTGGTTCCCTCCGTCACCAACGACCAGCGCACAGTGGACATCTCGCCCAGACGGCATCCCACCACCAGCAGAACATCGGCCTTCTTCACAAACTCATTGGCGAAGCGGAAATAGCGTCCGCAGACATTCAGGCTCAGCGGATGCTTTTCGGGAATGCTTCCCTTGCCGCTGATGGTGGTCGCCACGGGAATGGCCAGCTTCTCGGCCAGCAGACGCAGCTCTTCCCACGCACCCGAATTGTGGATGCCGCCTCCCGCCAGGATCACGGGGCTCTCAGCCTGTTTCAGCAGTGCGCAGGCCGCGTCAATGTCCCTCTGCTCGGGCGTGATGCGGGAGAGCGGGAAGGTATTGGACGGAATATCCACCTCAAAGGCCTTTTCGTCAAAATCGGCCTCGCCGTGGAAGATGTCCTCGGGAATGTCGATGTGTACCGGTCCGGGGCGCCCCTCGACGGCGATGCGGAAGGCCTTCTTCATCAGCTCGGGAATGCGCTCGATGAAATTGACATACACGCTCTCCTTGACCACAGGACGCAGGACATTGATCTGATCGCACTCCTGATTGGCACCGCGGCCGACAAAGGAACGGATGACCGAGCTGGTGATGGCCAGCACCGGCACGCCTGCATAGAAGGACTCGGCCAGACCGGTGACCAGATTGGTGGCGCCGGGGCCTGCTGTCGCATCACAGACCGCCACCTTACCGCCGGCACGCGCAAAGGCATCGGCCATAAAGGCTCCCGCCTGCTCGTTGCGGATGAGAACGTGCTTGACCTTCTTGCTGTTGCGGATGGCTTCATAATACGGGAGGTGCTGGAAGCCCGCCATGCCGAAGGAATGGGTGACACCCAGCTGCTCCAGCATACGGACGACCGCTTCTCCGCCTGTCAGATGAATCATAATGAAAATCTCCTTTTATTCGGTTGATGATAATACTCGGTTGCTTATTCCGCTTTCTGCGGCTTGCTCGGCTCGGGATGGAACACATAGATGTTCCGCTCGGCATCAAGCTCTTTTTTCATATCAATGCCCTCAAAGGCGGCAATGGCGCCCTCGACGGTGATGAGCACCTTGGTGCCGCGGCAGAGATGACCGCCCGCCGCAAAGCCTCCCTCGCCGCTGAGCGACACGTGGATGTGCGGCTCGATGATGCCGTCCTCTCTCGTACAGATGACGCCGTTGGCCGCCGCCAGCTCCATGGGCTTGACGTACACCTCCTCGTCAGCGTACCCTGCGCCGTAACGGTTGGTGTTCATGAAAACGGGATTTTTGACGTGCGCTTCCTTCAGACTGCCGAACGCGGACAGGATCACGCCGCCGCCGATCCCATGCTTTTCACACAGCTCCACGATCGCATCGTACAGATCCGCGCCGGGCATAAGCTTGAACGCCACCACCCGTGAGAGCGTTCCCTCCGCATCGTATCGGATGCCGGACATGGTCTTCACCTCTTTTTTTGGATTTGGACTTCTTCTACGGTATATCATAACCCGTTCAAAAGCGGTTGTCAAATACAAATTCTTTTATAAAAGCATAATCTTTTGCTTATGCCCTTGCAATCTTCAAAAAGGTGTTGTATACTGGTGTTGTACCTGCAAAACGAACGTGAAAAAGGGGAAAGCCATGACACTCCGACAGTTGGAATATTTTGTTCTCATCGCCGAAAAGGGGAGCTTCACCGCCGCCGCCGAGAAGGCACGCGTCTCCCAGCCCTCCATGAGCCAGCACATCGCGCTGCTGAGCAAGGAGCTAGGCGTTCCGCTTTTCGAAAAGGACACCCAGCCGCTGAAGCTGACATCCGACGGCGAATACCTGTATGAAAAGGCCAAGACCATGCTCGCCTCGCGCGATCAGATCTACCGCCGTTTCCGCAGCGTCACCAAGCGGAAGGTGCTGAACATCGGTGTGTCCGACGTGGGCGCGCTGATCCATGCCGCCGTTTTCCCTGCCTTCCGCCGTCTCTGTCCCGACACCGACCTGATCCTGCACGAGGGCGATTTCGCCACGCTGGAAAAGCGTCTCCGCAAGCACGATCTGGACATCCTCTTTTCCTCCCGCCCTGCCGACGATGCCCGCATCACCCTGCGCAAGGTCATCGGCGACCGTATGGTGCTGGCTTTGCCCGCTGACGATCCGCTGGTCAAACGCACCATCGGCGATCTCGGTGCGGTCCGCGACAGACAGGCTGCAGGCGATTATCCCGAGCTGGATCTGTCCGAAGCCTGCGGCAAGTCGTTCCTTCTCACAGGGCGACAGGCCTACAAGGATTTTCAGCTCTCCTTCCTCCGCCGCTTCTTTGAGCCGACCATCACGCTGGAGACCGAGAAGATCTCTACGGGGCTGTCTATGCTCGAAAGCATGGGCGGTGCTCTCCTGCTGCCCGAGCTCTACGCCCGCTTCTGCAAAAAAAGCGACCGTCTGGTTTTCTTCAGCATCCGCGGCGGTACGCCCGAGTGGGAGCTCTGCCTGGCCACGCCGGTCAAGAGCAAGCTTCAAAAGGAAAGCGAGATCTATCTCTCGCTGGTGTCCGAATTGGTCGAGGGAGAAGCATCCAATCCCTTCGTTGAAGGACAATGAGCTAAAACAGCCCTCCGATGCGGGGAGGATACCGTCATGCTTTTTAAAAATACAAAAAAATCCAAATATTTTTTCTTTTTCTTCTTGACAAATCCGCCGCTTTGTGATAGAATAATGGCACTGCGGATTTAGCTCATTTGGTAGAGCGCGACCTTGCCAAGGTCGAGGTGGCGGGTTCGAGCCCCGTAATCCGCTCCAAACAAAATCCGCTTTCGAAAGAAGGCGGATTTTTGTTTGTATTATTCACTCTTCATGATTCATCATTCATCATTCATTTATCTTAAGCGGATTTTGAATGAATAATGAAGAATGAAGTCGCTTCGCTGATGAAGAATGAATCATTAAGGTAGCTTTTCTTCCTTCGGGCGAAAAGCATTTTATTTTATATTGGAAAATATTTAGTATTATGATATAATAGATTCAAGAAAGGCGGTGTTTAGGATGAATGAACCATATTACAAGGCATACGAGAAACGTTATCAGGCAGCTTTTTCCGCGGGTGCTGAACGTTGGGGCCATGCTCCCGATGATGAGGTACTATATAATACCCTCAAATCGTGGGTAGAAGAAAATAATCTACAAGGAAAAAGGATAATTGAATATGCTTGCGGTGAGGGGGCTTGCGGGGTTATCCTGTCTGAACTTGGGTGTATCTATCACGGCGTGGACATTTCACCGTCTGCTATTGAGAAAACTAAGAAGTTGTTAGAAAAATATCCGAATGCTACGGTTGAGGTTCTGGATATGGTTAAGGAAATCGTTAGGGAAAAATACGATGCGGCTCTTGACTGTATGGGATTTCATATGTTGGTTACTGATAAAGACAGAGAGTTGTATTTGAAAAATGCGTATAACTCGTTAAAAGAAAATTCGCCAATGCTATTTTTTAGG
>SVTL01000005.1:50537-104394 GCA_015063795.1 Oscillospiraceae bacterium | reverse complement strand
CCAAGAGTGCAAGCAAATTCCTTATGGTATGTGCATTGGCAGCCATCGGTTTGAACACATCCTTCTCAAGCATGAAGAAAGCCGGTATCCGTCCGATGATCCACGGTTTTATCATCTCGGCATTGGTCGTTGTCGTTGCGTTGTTGGTAGAAATGGCAATGGGAATCGTATAAAGAGAAATAACACGATAAGAGAGCAATGAATAAATGATCCGATGCGAGTTACACGGTATTATAAACTACAATTTATCGAATTGTTTTGTGTCGACATCTAAATCGGTGCAACTTGCCAAAAAGAAAACAGTCACCATAGCGTGATGTCCTTAGCGGAGAATTTTACACTTCCCGCAAAGTGCGAGCATCGCATTTGACCGGTCAAACGCAAATGGGCAAGCCCAAACCCATATTACAAGCAGAAAGAGAGAACAGACGGTTCATAGCCGAAGGTTCTCTCTTTTCTGTTGGTATCAAGTGATATTCTTTGCTGACGCAAAGCGTGATATTGTCGCACAGCGACAGTGATATTGAAGCCTTACGGCTTCCGTGATAGTCTATTCGCCCAAAAACTCGCGAAGCGAATACCACTCGGCGTAAGCAGAATATCACTGCGAAGCAATATCAATCGCCGTAGGCGAATAGAACTGGCGTGATACTCCGTTAAGAGTATCACGCCATAAGGTGGCTGTTTTTGGTTTGTTCTTTGAGCGCCGCTTGCCGAAACGCGAAGCAAGAAGACGCTTGCTGCTTTTGCTTGGCGGTCCCTCAAATCCGGCCTATGCTACCAAAAAGAAAAGAGAAGAGAGAAAAGAAACATATCGGGGCGAAATATTACAGATTGATTCTGTAAAATTCCGCCCGCTTTTTATCTTATACGATATCATACCTGCTCATCTATGTTATATACGAGCAATCTTCATATCCTGCTTGTTCATATACATCGCGTGGTCAGCTTTCGCAAATACATCTGCATAAATCTGATCAATTGACGAATCGAATACCGAAACACCTCTCGCAACTGAAACGGGGACTTTTTCATCGTTTACCGTTATGTAATCGGCAGAGAATGCAATGTCCATTTTCTCAATGAGCGTGCGATGACGTTCAAGATCTTTCCCCATTAACACAACAACAAATTCATCCCCACCGATTCGGTATATAGCGCTTGTTTTGAATACGTCGGTAAGGATTCTCGCTGAATGAAGGATCAGTTCATTTCCGATATCGTGACCGTAGGTGTCATTTGTCTTTTTCAGATTGTTTATGTCTGCAACGATTACACCAAAAGAGGGATTGCCCGTGTTTATCTCTTTATTTAGCTTATCGATTGCTTCGGCATAGGCAGTACTGTTTTTTACGCCCGTAAGAGAATCTCTGTAAGCAAGCGCATTGATATAGGCAGAATATTCTCGAATCTTCGCATAAGTGTCGGTAAGTACGCGTGCGAGCACACCGATTTCATCCTTTGAATCAACAACAAAATCCACGTTCTGCACGTCGGAAGAGATGTTTGCCGCTGCGGCAGTGAGCTTTTTAAGCGGTGTAACAATTCTGTGTGTTACCCAGACAGTATACAGAATCGCAAGTGCAAGCACGATTAAAAATGCTCCGATTATATAGCTGAGCATTGGACGTATGCCGCTTTGGATGTCCGCATATGCAGCGCGAAGTTCCAGGTTCATTCCATTTTTGAGAGCTGTTGTAGCCTCGGTGTAATCCTCTGAAATCTGGATATCCTCCGTTGGATTGTAGCAGGTCTGCTTGTCACGGCTCAGCAACAATGCATGCCCGTTATCGTAAACGGTTATTTCATTCACCAGTCCAAGCAGGTAATTAAAATCCATGTTGAACCCGAGAAAACCCACGAATGTGTTATCTTTGTATATGGGCGCAAGATAAGAAACAACTGTATCGTCGGGAGCAAAGGTGCTCTTACGCGGCCGCAGCCATGTATTGTCGGATCCGATCACATCAAATCCACACTCCTTGATAAACTCCGCATTGAAAAGATCAAGCTCCGCGAACTCCTCTTTCGAAAGCTCATATAAACCGTCGTTTTTGAATTTCGAGTAAAACCCGGTTGTTTTCCCGCTCGTTACTTCAGGCGAGAAGCACAGATAGTATGAGGTTGTTCCGGCAGTATTGCGTGCAACCTCATCAAAAAGGTGGCGTATTTCCTGCGCATAGTTCTCAAGGTATGCCTCATCCTTCAGGGCGCCCGCACTATCCAGCATATGCAGCGCATAATGCTCCATAATAGCCGATGACTGCATAAAATCATTTAACATATCATTGATATATGCGGCTTCCTTCTCTGAAACATTCTTTAAAATTCTATCCGCATCCTTATGCATAATCTTATGTGTTATGCCTACCGCGATGGAGGTCACAAGCGCAGTGATCACAATAAGCGCGGTAATTACAACAAACAGTATTTTGCCTTGAATTGTCTTCATAATACTTTGCACCTTGCTCTTTCTTCAGACATTGTATCTTTACGCTCCCTCAACTCCGGTGAGTATGCGATGATAGCCCTCAAGCATGATCTTACCGCTTTCATCCGAAGTGCGTATTCCGCTGCTGCGGACGGTCACCTGACCGATATTCGGATGATTCCAACGATAACCGAGCTGTACTGCCTTTCCGTCATGTATCATCACATTCACAGAGTGATCCACATATTCTTTATCCTCGTGAGAAATGCGGCTGTACCAATAGTCGTAACACTCACTCGGGGATACCTTTTCCGTAAGTCCCAGAACACGCTCCATGACATCATCCACGTATAGTTCTCGTCTGTTGTTTTTCTCGTCAACGCGAATGATCCAAAGCCCGATATCGTTTGCGCGAAGGATATTTTTTGGATCGAAGTGTATCGTTCCGAATTGCTCTTTAAAACGTTTTATCTCCTCAATGGTCGCCATTCGAGCCTTATATTCATCAGAGTTTTTGTGAATGTATTTTTGTGCAATCTCATCGGCGGTACAGGGCTTGTCAAAGAGATAGCCTTGGAAAATGTCTGCTTTGAGCGGTTCCAGTATGGAAAGCTCTTTGGCTGTTTCAACACCCTCACAGCACGCGTGAATGGCATTGGTTTTCGCAAATTCAATTACGTTGCTGATAAGTCGGTAATTGTAGGTGTTCTTCTCGATTTCAGACACAAAGCTGCGGTCAATCTTGATTTCGCTTACGTCAAGCTGCTTTAAGTATCCGAGATTGGAATAGCCTGTGCCGAAATCGTCGATGGAAAAACGGACACCGTAGGATTTGATATATTTGATCAGATCGTAGTAATGCTTATTGCCGCTGAGCTGAACCGATTCGGTAAGCTCCACAGTGAGTGCGTTTCCCGGAAGATCTGCTCTCCTAAGTGCATCTATGATTTTTGCTCCAAGTCTGCGGTCCTCAAACTGAACGGACGAAAAGTTTACTGCCACCTGAAGCTCCGGAATGCTCTCGCGCCACTTTTTACACTGTATGAGCGCAGTTTCCAGCACCCACATACCAACGGGCTCAATCAGTCCCGACTGTTCGAGAAGCGGAATGAACTCGTCCGGAAACACTCTCCCGCGTTTTGGCGAATTGTAACGAAGCAGCGCCTCAACGCCGTGAAACTCGTAGCTTTCGCTTTTTATCTGCGGCTGATAGTACACCTCAAAGCCTTCAAAGCCATTCTGTACGCTTTCCTTCATTTCCTCGAGAAGCATCAGCGAGGTGATTCTTTGATGAACCTCCTCGGCAGAGAAAAACTCCACCCCGCCAATGGGATTTTGGCTCGCTTTTTTCAGTGTAATGTTTGCACAGTCGATAAGCTGCGATACATCAAGAAAAACGCTTGCGTCTATCGGCACAACGCCTGCAAAAAGGGTACACTTATCCTGGAGTGTATCACTGATCTTCCGATAGACAGCTTCTACTGTCATATGGGATACGGCATCAAGAATAATGGCAAAGTTATTGTGGTCAATATGATAAGATTCTTCTACTTTGTCAATATCCTCGAAAATATCCGCAACATCGCAGAGCAGTTGATTGCCGAAGTTGCTGCCGTGACTTAAGTTGATGTCGGCGAACATGGGAATTTCGAGCATCATAAGCCATCCTGCTCCCGCATCAAACCTGTTTTTGAGGTCATCGAGCAGTTTGGTCTTGTTCCAAAGCCCTGTAATAGGATTAAAAAGATGACGCACAGCCTCCTCGGACAAACGACCGAACATAAAGCACGGAGCTCCATTTTCATCGCGGGATAATTTGCATCTCGAGTTAACCCACACGGTTTCACCGCGCTTGTTGAACATACGGAAATTCATATCGTGAGAAGCTATGCTGCCCTTGCATATTTTATCAAATTCTTTTGTAACCGTTTTTCGGTCTGCCGGATGCACAATGGCAAACAGTTCTTCAGCGGTGATGGTTTTGCGCCCCGGCTCTCCAATATCAAAAACATCGTTAATAGAGCCAAAAAACTGAATTTGGTTGTTCTTTATGTCACATACGAACAAGAAATCATCCGTGGTCTGATTGATCGTTTCAAGATACTGTTTGATTGAGGCGAAGTCTTTTGCTCCGTTTACTATTTTATCCATAATATTCACCGTTATATTGAATCAGTGTTGCATCTTCAACGCCGTCAAGAGCACGAATCTTATCCATAAAGAATGTATCGTTGTTTTTGCAGAATACCTCGATTGCCATTTCGGTTTTATCTTTTCTCGCAGTTTTGGATTTGATGAAATACTTCATTTTGCCAAATGCACGGATCACATCATCACCTGTTGCATCTCCGGTGTAGTGCACAACGAGTATGTAGATGCGCCCTTTCTGCTGCTTGTGATAAAACAGAAAGATCATCAACGTCATAACAACAGCGGCAACAAGCACCAAAAGGTACATCCCCGCGCCGGCGGTTATCCCCGTGGTGATCGCCCAGAAAAGGTAAAGAAGATCCAGCGGATCCTTAACCGCGGTACGGAAGCGAACGATTGACAACGCACCCACCATACCGAGGGAGATCACGATATTCGTACTGATGGCGAGCGTGACCATGGCCGTCAGCACCGTCATGCCCACAAGCGTTATCGCAAACGAACGCGAATAAATAACACCCGTATAAAATTTTCTGTACACAAAGTAAATGACAGCGCCCATAATGAGAGCGGTTAAGAGCCCGAGCGCGGCGTTGGTTAAGCTTACGCCGTCAAACGCGCCCGACTCAAGAATTGATTTTTTTATAAAGTCCTGTACACTCATGGTTATCCTCTACTTTCGTTTTCATACCAATATTTGAAGCTTCGCATATATTCGGTTTTTTCATAACAGAGTACGTATTTTGACACCGCTGTGAATTCGGATGCCCTGTCCGGCAAAACCTCACGGACAACACGGGGCAAAAATTCGGTGTATTTCACTTCCATAACGCACTTCCCCGGCTCAAGAACCGGCAAAGTCGGAAGCGTGTCATCGAAAATATCATAGCTGCCGATCGCAGCGCGCACGTCCATATCAAAGGTGATACGCACCGTTCCGGCATCCAAAATCCACGGCTCCCGGTCATAGTCTACGATGGTTCGGGGACGCATCACGTTGCTGACACATTCCACATAGAATTCACGGCAAAGCGGATATTGGCTGTGCAGCAAAAATTCATAGTCGCCATCAAGAATCTTGTAAACCTCATCTCTCGTGAGCGTTGCCGATTCTTTGAAAATGTAGGCACCGAATTTCTTTTTCCGTTCAAGCTTTATACTGCTGTCCGAACAGTTGTAGATACGGATGCGGTACTTTTTTCGAACAAGCACCCCGGCATCCTTTTCTTCGTATGCGGTGTTGAAATAATCGTCGAAGTACAGACTGCGTATCATGTATCCGCCCGATTTCGCGTGCTTGTCAAGCTCTAAAAACGGTGAAAGGCGTTGGCAGATAAGCTCTTTCTGCGCAGTATCGATAAGGTATTTCCACTCGTGACGGTAGCGTTCAGTCTTCGACATAAACATCCTCCACGATCTGACCGCTTGCATCCACATAGAAGCATTTTGTTCCGTAAACCTTACCGTTTTCGGTCATGTATGAGTCAAAGGCAGTCTGTGTCTGACCGCTCGCATCGCGGGCTTTCACCCGGATGAAGTACTGTCCCTCGGGCAGACGGTCAAATTCTGCTGCCGGAATGTTGAGATTTTCAAGCTTCACGATAGGATCTGCGAAAGTGTAGTCCTTTGCAAGTTCAAACGTGTAAGAGATCTTTTCTGCATCGAAGGTGTACGATGCTTCCCAAACGAGGCTTATCTTTGTCCCGTCATTCTGCGGAACGCCGATGAAGAACGGCATAGGCTTATCAAAGGAATCCTTAAATCTTTGGTGGTTTGCTTTTATTTCATCAACAAGAGTGGCAGCAATCATATCGTATTGCTCCGAAGTGACCGGCATATAGAGAGCATCACGTCCGGTGTAAACCAGCGGCTTCAGAAGCTCGGCATACGTGGCGGCATATGTCTCTACGCGTCCGTCGCACAGCTGTGCATAAATATCCTCCACCGCTGCGGCAAGTGCCTCACGGTAGGCATCAGACTTCAGGCATCTCCTGAAAAATACGTTGCCCCAATAGTTGCTGACGCCCGACTCCCATTCATTGTAGTCGTTTCTCTCGAGGAGTTCCCATTCCTTACGTTTCAATGCGCCGTCAAGGTCCCATGAGAGTATGTACCAGCGGCTATCGTTCTGTGCGCTGTACATATAGAAGTTTCGGCTTTGCGTGTCAACGTTTCCGCAAAGCAGTTGGTATGCCATCCAATATGCGACGTTTTCGATGTCAAAATCCTCTTCGAGTATTGTTTCGATGGGGATGGAATAATCGTTTATCCGCTCAAGCAACCGTATAAGCTTTGCGTGATCGTCGTCGCCCTTTATTTCAAGTATGTCTTCGAATTTTGCAGGATCATATCTCGGATCGTCCTTCAGAACGATCGTGTCCTCGTAACGGTAAAATTCGCAGAAGTTGATCTTGTAAAGATGCCCTCTCTTATCAAGTCCGTGACGCTCAAGGGCTGTTTTATTCAGCTGCTCAACCTGTGTGTAGATTCCGTAATCCTCAAATTTTGCGTCAACTCCTGCTGTTGTATCCTTAACGTAAAGACGCACAAAGGTCGTTCGAAGACTCATCAGCTCGTCAATTTCCGAAAGCAGGTCAAACCCGAGCTTGTTGCGAAAACGAAGTCCGTCACCCTGATGCTTATTAAGAGCTATGGTCTGCTGCCCCCGCCAATCTCCTTTGTTGTCCTTGATGCTGATTTTATAGTTTTTCTGCACGTTTCGGCTGGAGGACTGACCGCGTATCTGCACCGTGCAGTTGGGTGCGACCTGACCGTGGCCAAGCTCCCCGGGAATCGGACCGTTCTCGTCGCCAACCTGAATCAGCCCGGCTATTTTATACCTCTCTACACCCATTTCCTCGTAATCATAAGCCGAATAGGTGTTGATTTCCTCCCATGTGTGATCGGTGTTCTCGGCGGAATTGCCCATGGAAACAGTGAGATACATCGTTACAATTTCGGTGTTGTTCTGCTGTTCGTAGAGCAGGTTTTTATCGCGTATATGAATCGTATTGTCGGTCTGTATTTCCGACTTATCAATCGTTGTACCGAAATTTGAGTTCACAGCCGAATCAAATGTATCACCGCATCCGGACAGAAACGCGGCAAACGCCAAAATCAGACACGCGGCGGATAAAAACTTTTTTCTCATTTTTTGGTTTCCTCCAGCTTATCACTAAGAAATACGCCAAGCCTTGTAAACATCCCGGATCGGTCTTCCGACACCAGCGGCTGAACCGACAGAATATAGTACGGAAGACGTTTGGTAAAATAATGAAGCCTCACGGCACATATGAAGGCAAATATCATAGCGGCAATCAAAAATCCAAAGCCGTAATAGATGCTGGGAAACAACATCGATAACAGCGAAAAAGCAACCGTTGTCGTGGCAAAGGCTGCCGTGGTGATAAGCGCTCCTTTATAATCCGTGAAATAGAGCAAGATCAGCATAAGCATATTTCCGATGGCATAAACGCCGTATCCGACGCAGAGGGTACGGAAATATCCGCGCATGACCTCGTTGAAGCCAAGCGGAAGCAGATCGAGAAGATATCCGCCAAGCGCAATAACGGTAGCGGTGAATAATAGCTGCTTGAGCGCGGTGTAGAACAGCTCGGTTTTCAGCGTCCCGATCATTTCCTTTTCGGCTTGCTTTATGTTGTCGATCGTGCCCTTGTCGTTATAAAGGCTGTAATGATTGCGGTATTTGGGGTAAAAGTTTACTTCAACCGACACGACGAAATTGACGGTAGTCATAAGTGCGGTCATGAACGCAAGCAATGCCGGCACATCATACCACGGCGCACCGTAGAAAAGTCCGTGTACCTGTACACCGATGTCCGAAAACCACATGATCACAAGATGAGAAAACATTCCGATGTTCATAAAAAATCCGGAAAGCGCAAGCGGCAGAAAAGCATCTATCCATTTCAGGAAGGTGAATGCGCCGAGGGTGGTATGGGGAAAATAGCGGTGGAGCAAAATAACGTCCCATATGAGCATAACACCGTATCCAACGCTTACCGCAAGCAGAAGCGATTCGATAACGGGACAACCCAACCACAGCAGGAGTGCACCGAGGAGAATGCTTACAGCAACAGAAGCAAGAAACGAAAGGAACATCCCCTTATAATCCTTAATTGCCGACAGAAAATTCATAGCATTCCATACGATAATAAGCTCACCAAAAAGCGTAAAGCAGAGTATCCCCTGAAGAAGCGTTGCTCCTGAAAAAACGAGAAAAACACCGTAAAGCACACTTCCGATGCCCAACATCATGACGGTAGAACCCCAAAATGCCGGCAGAACCGCTTGATTTTTCTCCTCAAAGAGGATATCTGCCACATATCTTGTTACCACCATTGAAAAGAAGGACGATACAGTGACCGATGCAAGCAGAGTGTATGTTATCATACATATAAGCAGCTCCCTGGTGTGAAGTCCAACTCCGAAAAAGGTGCAGAGTACCATAATGCCAAGAAGCAGTAAAACACCGAGAAGCATGGGGCCGGTACATATTACCGCCGCATAGCCGTATGCCTTGGCGGAATTGAGTACGCCCTTCTTGGCAAACAGTTTTTTTAATTCGAAGCCAATTCCGGCCATTCCTCTTCCACCTCTTTGTAAAGGTCACGGTATTTCGTGAGCATAATAATGTATCGGAAGTTTTCGTATACTCGTCTCTGACCGATCTCGCCCATTTTCAGGCGAAGCTCTCTCGATTCGCAAAGCAGCTCCATAGCGTCAGCCAGCTTTGAACGCTGCATGGGTGGTGCGAAATATCCCGCCTTGCCGAGCGTATCCCCCGGCTTCCCGTTGAGAAGCTCGCTGCAGCATCCGACGTCCGTTGTTACCGCAGGGCGTCTTGCGGCAAAGGATTCGAGCACCGACAGAGGCTGTCCTTCGGAAATGCTTGTCAGCAGAGTGAAGTCGAGCTTTACAAAATATTCGATGATGTTGACTCGGCCCGTGAAAATAATCTTATCCTCAAGCCCAAGCTGTTTTACCAGCGCATAGCACTCGTCGGCATATTCCTGATCGTCAACGCCGCCCATAATGTGAAGACGCACGTTATCACGTCTGGCACAAAGCTCGAAAAACGCATATATCATGGTTTTGATATCCTTGATCGGCGCAAGACGGACAACCGCGCCGATATCAACCATGCCGTCATCCTCCTTGAGAGGAATATCGCAAAGGCGTTCATAGCTTATACCGTTTTCGATAACCCTGCATTTAGAAGCCTCGCATCCCATATCAATCTGTGTATACATTGCTCTTGTAAACAGCGATGTGACACGGAATGCCCGCTCATATGTCAGATCGGAGAGCATATAGAAGAAGTCTATCCAGTGGGGCTTGAAGGCCCTTGCCACCCATTTTGCACGGATGATTTCCTCTTCACGTTCTCTGGTATAGATGCCGTGTTCGGTAAGCAGCATCGGTTTTTTTGTTATATAAGCCGCCATCGAGGCAAGAAGTCCGCCATATCCCGTGCAGATCGCATGATAGCAGTCCGCCTTCGGAATTTTTGAACCCATTAAATAAAGCACAGGCAGAAGGCGGGAACGGACAGAATGGAATGTATCCGAAAACGCTATGAACGGAAACTCTTTCCGGCAGGTTTCAGTAAGCATTTCAAGAAAACTCTCGCTTTTCAAGTATGACATCGGATTGATTTTTCGCTCCTGATACATCTCAAAAAGCAGGTTCCAGTCAGGCTTGTCAGCGGAGACAAGTCGCGCAAGTGCCTCATTTTCCTCTTTGGTGAAGCGGTGTTTGAATATGCCCGAATCCTTGACTCTCAGAGCATCGTCGAGAAACACCTGCTCCACCTCAACCACATTTTCAGGCAAGGTATAGACAAACTTATCCCGATCCGATCCTCGGCTTTCGCGCCGATAACCCAAAGCACAAACTCATGCTCGGGCATTTCGGTTATATATTGATGCATCCAAGTGGAAACGCCTCCGTTGATAAACGGATAACAGCCCTCCAAAACCAAACAGATTCTCACAGCTTACTCCTATTTAAGCGTAATATCAACGGTATCCGATTCTGCTCGAAGCAGATAAAGACTGCCCGTCAAGTGGGTGAGCTCACCGCCCGTAACATGGTCGGGCAATTTTTCGTTGAAGCGGACGAGGAACTGCGCCTCGTCATAGAAATGGCCGATCGTCATTTTCACGCCGTCTTCATTGTACTCTGTTTTTGGCGATACGGCGGCAAAACGCTGTACAGCGGCAGATGCCTCGGTGCCGGTGAGATTCCGCAGCCCCGGAGCAGAGTCATAAAGCCAGGACAGATAGCCGTCAAAACGTCGCTTCATCTCACCCCAGCCAAGCTCCGCACCGCGCTCGGGGTCGAGTGCATCATCGGGGTGTGTAAAGTGGCTGTTTACAAAATGAAAATTAAGCTCGGATATGGCAGCCATAGTCAAAAAGTCATCCATAATAAAGCCGTAAACCACACGCGGCTGATCCACAACACCGTTTTCATCCACAGAGAACTCCTGCGTACAGCCAAAGTCAAGCTCCGCATCCGCCATATCATCAAAATAAATACCGGAAATTGTTTTTATGTGTGGATATTCCTTTATCAAGAACGCTCTTCCCTCGTCAGACAAAAGGTTCGACGGCGGAACATACAGAGAAAAATCGGCATCGGGAAAAAGTGTGTCGCAAAGCTCGATCAGTTCATCGAATGCGGACTTCATTGCATCCTCAGATTGCCATGTTTTGTAATCGTAGTGATCCTGATAATCCTTGTTGGACAAAACAAGCGGCTGATGGTTGTAGCCGTGATAGCCAAGCTCGCCGCCTTTCCGCAGAAGCATATTGCCAAAATTCAGGAACGTACCCGTGTCGGGCGTTGCATCTGCTGTTCCGTCAACGTGATTGTCATAGGATTCGATGGCAAGACCGGTGTATTTGAGCCCGTATTCGTCAGCGAAATTCATCATATCCGGCCACCAGATGTTTATGTAGAAATCACGAATGGTTGTGTGATAGTCACGCTGTATGTATTCACTGTTTCCGCTTGGAATCTGTGAGGGAAAGTCGTCAAGATAAAACGTAGATGCGTTTATAACGGGATACACGCACACATCCGAAAGCAGGCTGTAGGACGCCGCATAAAAGCCGCGCATCGCCTTGTCATATATGCCTATATTGTCAACGACAAACACGCCGTTCCCGTACTTTTTCTTCCAGACAAGAGGCACACCGTCGGGGCCTTCAGCATTTGCATATACCTCTGCATCATCAGAAAGCACAACCGTCAACGAGGATTCAAAGGGATCGGAAACGGCAAAGGCACGTCCTCCGCCAAGCATGAAATCCTCCTGCGGATAAATTGCCTCCACAGTGTAATAGTCCGGCGAAAGATCGTCAATGCCGATCATCTGCGAAATGGCAGAAGAATATACGTTGGTTTCAAGCACCAGCGGAAACCATACGGCTCCGCCTTCATGCACAAAATCACAAAGGTCGGCCATTTGCTGCCCGAGTGGGGTAAGGTCGGCCAAAAGAACGATAACCTGCGAAAAGCTGTCAAACGATGGCAGCGCATCCTTCCCTACGTCTACGGCGATATGTCCTACTTTCATATCGGCAAGGATAACAGAAAACTGCTCGTATGCCATAGAGGAGGATACATCCTTGCTGTTATGAATGAAAAGTGCATTTTTATCGAGTGCGGCAAGTGACTCTTCTTTTGTTAAAATCTTACTCTGCGGCAACAATTCAAGGCTTTTGTCGTAGCGGTTTGCACGTATTCCGCTTAGCTCAACAAGGAGAATCAACGCAATAAGCGAAAACACAAACAGGATAACAAGGATTCCTTTGAATTTGAATCTGCGAATACCCTTTATCAGCTCGCCCAAAACGCAAGCGCCTCCTTCGTTTTTGATGACATATATATGTGGCTGTTTTCTATTTCTTTAACAAAATCCTGTATCTCGCGCCCCTTGCCGAGGGAAGCGAGGAGCTGTATTTTCAGCAGGATATACTCCTCTGCATCGGGCCATCTTTCGCCCATTCTGCTAATAACCTCTCCTGCCGCATCGTAGTTTTTGCGTTTCAGTTCGTTTTCGACAAGGCGGGCGTAATCTTGGATATCGCCATCTACGGCGATTTTTTTGTTCATAAGCTGCGCGAAAAGCTCACGGTTCATGACCTCTACCTGTCCTTGCATCAGATTCTGCGACAGACAGCCCCATAAAAAGTCAATGTATTTTGTAAGAACGCCCATATCATCAGGGTTTGCGGCATGCTCTGTTTCAAGCTTCTGCAGCATATAGTCGTTTTCCTTGGAGATCTCCACCATGGCCGTTACCGCATAGTGTACGACCTCGGTGTCATCGTTATTTCCGGCCTTTTGCAGAAATTCCACGTAGTCGCTTGGATTATCGTTAAGGACATCCATGATAATGGAGCGGCGTTCCCTCGCCGAATTGATAAGCAAAGCTTCTTCGATGGGAATTGCAGTATCCGCCTTTTTTTCGTCAACGGTAACACTTTTATAAAGCTCGGATTCAAGCTTTAGTTTTTCAACACCGATCTCGGCAGAATCCGTGGCATCAAATGCAATCTGAAAATGCAGTATAAGCACAATCAGCACGCCCCATAAAGGGATCAGCAGCGCCACGAAAAACATATATTTATGCACAGACAGAACTCTTATGTTGATTCCGATAAGCACAAGCAGACACACAAGAAGATGCACAGCTGCAGCTATGATATAAAGCATATATCGCCTTTCTTATTTTACGACGGTGACGGTAATGTCAAGTCCCTCAAATCGCGGCAAAACAAACTCAATGTCCTTTTCGGATGCCTGGGAGAGAATGAGCCGCAGTTTGCCGTCGTTTGTCATTCCGAGAATATCGTTAAGTCGGATTTTACCGGTGATCATATCGTTTGCTTCTTTCAAGGTATGACCGTTAAGGCCAAACTCCAGCATAACGTAGGTCGATACCTTCTTTTCTGCGAGTGCGGCAAAATTCTGTACGCACTCTTCAAAGTATTCGGCATTCATGATGTGAGTGCCGCTGATATACTGCTTTTCCGCAAGGGCATTGCCGTAATCGTATGCACGCAGAAGGGACATCTGCACAAGGTCACGCAAAATCTTGAAAAGGTTCACATAGTAAAGCGAGCGCTGTCCCATATCCGCATGCCACAGGAAAATCATCAATACAAGCTCATCGCCGCGGTAAACGCCTGCCGCATACATGGGATATTCGCTTTTAAGCTCGGTGTTTCTCCATATACCGCCGTCACGAAGCTTCTCGATAACCGGAGCATAGGTCTGCAGGGAAACGGAGCGTGCGGCAATGTCCAAAAGATCTCTTGAAGCAACCTCAAGACGACCGAAAGCGTTCTTTGCGTTTACGGAATATACCGAGATGCTTTTGTTCTCAAGTATCTCCTCGAATGTTTCGATTGTACGCAAATAAAGCTGCTGCGGAGCGACGGTGTTGAGCTTTCGTGTAATGTCGAAAATCTTGCCAAAGCTGTCCTTTGAGCTGATAATTTGCTTCTTGAGATCCTTTTTCTCACGAAGGGTATCCTCGTATATCTCGCCCATGAAGGTAAGCTTGTCTTCGAGAAGTCTGTTCTGCTCCTTGAGGTATTTGCTGTGCTCCTCTTTTTTCAGATTGACGTAACCGCAAAGTCCGCCCACTAAAAAGAAGAACACAAAGGCGAGCCAATTCGTCGGCTCATAGAATATGGTCAGCGGATCCGTACCTGCCATAACCTTTGCGATGAAATACGAAATGCTGGCAAGCGCCGATGAAGCGATACCGAAGGACAAGCCGTACAGCGTTGCCATCATAACGATAAAGATCGTTCTGAAATCAACGATCGAAAAGATAACGGCAGAATCGGTTATGTGTATAAACAGCTCCGACAGGAAGAACAGCAGAAACAGTTCGATGATCCTGATAACAAACGAATGCTTGGCAAGCCATTTCTTGATTGCGCTCCCAAACGTTTCGGTTTCATCCTTTTTGGTGCCCAGATAAAGCGCATACTGATCCTCTAAATCCTCGAGAACGGATACCTTTGCAAACCAACCGTATTCGTTTCGCAGTGCTGTGTTCGTGGTTTTGATAACGCCGGATACATGGCTCTTGGTAAATTCCGTTTTTACGTTCGGAGCGATGGTTTCAAGACGCTCGGCAAAATCGGAAAATGTGAGGTGAAACTCATCACCGACACTTAAAACGCCGCTTCCGGCTTTCCAGTTGTCAACGATACGGATAAGCAGATCCGACAAATCAGGCAGAGAGAGAAAATGCATCTTTGCCGTGGACGATTCCGGAATACATACGGTTTTCCCCGAGTATATCTGCTCGAACACTCTGTAAAGAAAGTCGTTTTTATATGTGGCGCTGTAAAGGTATGGAATCTGTACGGTTTTGATATCAAGCGAATAGCGCTTTGCGTAAAATTCGCAAAGCTTTTCGTTGGCGGATGCCATTATCGCCTTATCGGTTCGCTCGCTGAATGAGGAGTCGAGCGGAGAAAGATAGAGGATTTTGATTCCTTTCTGCAGCTCTGCGGAGAACTGCAGAACCTCGCGAAGCTCCTCGGCATCGTTTTGATCGGTGGACTGGAATTTCAGCCCTGCCGAGAAAAAGACGATGAGGTCAAATTCATACGTTTCAAGGATAGACTTGACCGATGGCTTTCGCACACGGAACAGCTTTATTCGATCAGAGCCGCGGAGATCGGTGTTTCCAACCACCATAACCTTGCTTTGAGGAAAGGTTGTATTCACAAATTCCTCGGTGAGATATTCGGTATTTCCGATAAGCAGGACTCGCTTTAAACGAATATCGCTATACTCCCCGACAACACTGCGTTTTTTCTGCAGATTCTCTCTGAAGGTGACCAATGTGCGGTGATTGACGACGTGCATAAGACATTCAACAAGTCCTGCATCAAAAACGCCGCACATGCCGCTTGAAATCATCTGCAGCGCAACATCCTGAGAAAAAGCTTCCTTGTATCTGCGAGAACTCGTCAACGCATCGTAGGAATCCGCAAGAGCAACGACCTGTGCACACAAAGGGATAGCATCACCGCGAAGGCCCTCGGGGTATCCCGTACCGTCAATTCGCTCATGATGGGATCTGGCAATCAAGGCCGCATATTCAATGGTTTTTTGAGGGATATCCCCCTCATTTGCCGCACGGATGATCTGTTCTCCAAACACAGAATGTTTTTTAATGATATCATATTCGAGCGGAGAAAGTGTTCCGGGATAATCGAGTATACTTTTCGGAATTTGCAGTTTGCCAATATCATGAAGCGCAGATGCCATCGCAATGGCGGCTATATCTTCTTCGGGCATGGAAAGCTCCGGCTTATATGTACATAACTCGCGGAGGAGAAATTCTGTGAGCATTCTTACATGATAGACATGATATATGCTCTCCCCGTTAAGGTCTCTCTCTTCGAAATCATCAGCAAGGTATTCGATTGTCAGTTTTTTCGAGTCATTTCTCGTATCCAAAACCAGGAACGGCGTTCCTTGCATTGCGGCACCTCCTTGAGGTAAGAATAGGTACTATTATGTTGTACAATGTGAATGTATCTTTATATTATATGCTATTGTTATTACAGGCGAATGAACAAAAGAGCTACGAATTATGAATAAAACCAGACAAAAGCCGCGCTTCCGAACCGATTTTTCAATCGGTGCGAAATATCTCTTATTTTTTATTGAGAAATGTGAATTGATTGATAAATGCGAACTTTTTACGGTTTCTCTTTTTGAAGCGGATTTGAAGGTTCAATTCCGTTCATCCCCTTTCCCGCTCCTTCCAAAATGCTGTTTTTTCAAAAAAGAATGGCTGCTTTCCCTTGTATTTATCCGAAGAAACTGCTATAATGATGGAACGGCTTGACAAAAAAGACTGGAAGTGCTATCTCATGAAAAAAGTGGATGCGACGCAGGGCGCATTGACCAAACTGATTTTTATCTACACGATCCCGTTG
Organism: Oscillospiraceae bacterium; assembly: GCA_015063795.1. Classification (GTDB taxonomy): domain Bacteria; phylum Bacillota; class Clostridia; order Oscillospirales; family CAG-272; genus SIG694. Next base: position 87,804 of record SVTL01000005.1, on the reverse strand, counting down.
ATCCTCACGACCATGCTGCAGAGTCTTTTCGACCTTGCAGACAAAGCCGTGCTTGGCAATATGGCAGGGACAACCGCGGTGGCATCGATCGCCGCCACAACAACCGTTTCCTCGCTTATCATAAACGGAGCGGTGGGGCTTTCCTCGGGAACATCCATCGTGCTTGCCCGTTTTGTTGGGCAAAAGAATGAAGAGAAGATCCGCAAAACCATCGATACATCGATCCTGACAAGCCTTTTTGTCGGTTTGCTTGTTGCGCTGGCAGGGATTTTGCTGGCACCTTATTTCCTCACCGTTACCGACTGTCCCGCCGAATGCTACAACGGCGCTTTGATCTATATGCGGATCCTCATGGCCGCCGCCCCCGTGACGCTGCTTTACAACTACGGCTCGGCCATTCTGAGAACGCTCGGAGACTCGCAGAGACCGCTTGTGTACATCATCATCGCCGGTCTTGTCAACGTTGGATTGAACGTGATCCTCTGTCTGATCCTGCCGCAAAAGGTCGTGGCGGTTGCCGTTGCGACCGTAGCCTCAAAGCTGATCAGCGCCGTGCTGGTCCTTCGCCGTCTTTGCAGGCTGGAGGACAGCGCGAGAGTGGATGTGAAGCGCCTTTGCTTTGATCTGCATTCGCTTGCGAGCATCTTTCGCTTCGGCATCCCCGCATCCATATCGCAGCTGGTGCTTCCTCTGGGAAATCTCCAGATCACCACCGCCATCAATTCTTACGGTGCCGATGCCCTTGCCGGCCACTCCGCTTCCATCTCCGTTGAATCGATCTCCTATGCCATTACCGTCGGCTTTGCCAATGCCGCTCTGACCTTTATGGGGCAGAACATCGGGGCTTCCCATGGAAAAAGAGTCCGAAAGACCTTTTGGCTTTGTCTTATCTACTGCGCGGCCATCGCCGGATCGACCGGTGTTCTTTCCTATTTGACAGGCGAGCTGTGGCTGGGGATCATCGTCGGCCGCTCATCGGCCGAAGCGATCCGATACGGAATGGCACGGATGTTTTACGTCGCGCTGTTCATGGTGATCCATGCGGTGAACAGCATTTTGATCAGTGCGATGAAAGCGTTTGGCTATCCCATGCTGACCAGCATGACGAATGTTGTGATGACGCTGGGCTTCCGTATCGTCTGGATGCAGCTGATCTACCCGCTCTATCCCAAATTCGTCACCATCATGCAATGCTATACCGTTTCATGGGCTCTGAATTTCCTCTTCTACATCCTGTTTACCGCCATCGTTTACAGGCGATACGTCAAAACCGGTGCTTGCAAAGACATCCGCTGACGTCAGATTCCCCAACAATCCAAGAACGGAAAAGCTTGTGCCCGCAAGCGAAACATGAACGGAGGACATACGATCATGAGAAACACAAAACGGCTTTTACTGACACTCTTTCTTTTGTTGCCGGTCCTTTTCGTTGGCTGCTCCCAACCGACCGAGGATTTGTCAAACACCGAACCGTCCCTGACGCTTGAGACGCTCCCCCCCTCTTCCTCCGCCGAGAGCATGGATGAAGATGTCTCCGACGAAAGCGTCCAGGCAACGATCGTAACGGAAGCGAAAACAGAAGCGGCAACAGCGCCTGCGAGCGAAGAAACGGATGCGACATCCGAAAGAGAGCAGGAAGCATCGCCTGAAAGCGAGGCATCGCCGGAGGTGCCTCTTCAGCCGAGCGTAGAGGAAGCGGTCGGTGTGGTCGATATCCGGCTTTCGACCGACAGCGTTTTTCTCCGTGTCGGTCAGAAGAAAATGCCCATCGTTACGATGCTTCCGCAGCATGCAGCCGACAAGGGCGAACGTTGGATCAGCTCCGATCCCGATATAGCAACCGTTGACAGCATCGGCAACATCAGAGGCGTTGCGGAGGGGACCTGCACCGTGAGCGTGACCTCCACCGACAATCCCGCTGTTTTTGCATCGGTCAGCGTTACCGTTTTGCCCGAAGCGGAATGCACCTACATCGACGGCATTCTCGTGGTCAACAAGACCTATCCTCTGCCTTCCACATACGCCCCCGGCTGGGAGACCGAAGCCTCCGCTCCCTTTTGGGAGATGGTGGCAGCGGCAAAGGAGGCGGGATTTGAGCTGTGGATGAGCTCGGGATACCGAAGCTATGCCGATCAGGAGTATATTTACAACGGATACGTGCAGCGCGACGGGCAGGAAGCTGCGGACACCTATTCGGCGCGTCCCGGGCATTCCGAGCATCAGACCGGGCTTGCCTTTGATCTGAACGGTCTCAGCTGGGATTTCGGTGACACGCCCGAGGGCATCTGGGTGGCCGAAAACTGCCACAAATACGGCTTCATTCTCCGCTATCCCAAGGGGAAAGAGGAGATCACCGGATACACATACGAGCCTTGGCACATCCGCTACCTCGGCGTGGAAAAGGCAACCGAGGTTTACGAAAGCGGTCTCTGCCTTGAGGAATTTTTAAACATAACGTCCGTCTATGCGTATTGAGCAAGAACAGAAAAAGAAACCGCCATTCACTCAAATCCGTTTTCCAAAAACAGTCACTTCAAAGCGTGATGCCCTTTTTTTGGCAGAAAAAACCGAGTCAAAAGCTCTCTCCGATTCGGAGAATTCCCCCGCATAGAATATACTTGACAGGTGGCTTTTTTTGTGTTATACTGTAAAAAAAGTTGTTGCGCTTCTCTTGTTTTAACATCGTTTTGTTGCAAAAGGAGTTGCTGACTATGAAGAAAAATCGACGGATCGTTCTTCTCTGTGCCTTGCTCGCTGCCCTTTCATCCGCCTTTGACCGTAAAGCTCTTGACATACAGACGAAAAAATTTGTATAATATTGTATAATAATGAAAAAGAAAAGGAGAATAGGTGATTTTTATGACAAAAATGTTCAAATCTTTTATGGCAATGCTTCTGGTTCTCGCTCTGATTTTTGCTCTTGCCGGATGCAGCTCCTCCCCCTCGGAAGCGTCTTTCAAAAAAGCGTATGAAAAAGAGGTTGAAGCCGTTGTCAAAAGCATCGACGAGTATTATGCTCTCGCCGATGGATACGATTACAAGAACATCGCAGTTGACGGCAACGTACGTTTCACGCTGTCCGACAGTCTGCTGACCCTTCTGCTCGCCTTTACCTCCTATGATTGGAGCTGGATCAACGATCTGAAGATCCATACGTCCCAGAACACCAAGGACAACATGACCGCTGTCTCAGTCGGGCTTGACTACACCGATAACAATCTGATCGCGATGGATATGATCATGGATCCGGTCAGCAACCGAATGTTCATGGGCATCCCCGCACTGAACGATGCCTTTTTTGCCATTGATCTTTCGAGCGAGGAGGCGGGCGATCTCAATCTGCTCGCAGCCAGCTACCTCGGGAAAAACGAGCTTCCTGCCAAAGAACCGATCCAGAATGTCATCCGAGATGTGTTGGCAACGGTCCTCGAAGGCATTCAGGAAGTCACCTTTGCCGAGGAAACTCTCGTTGTCAACGGTGTCGAGCAGGCCTGCGTCGCCTATGAAGTCAGGATGACCACGGCCGAAGCGGCTCAGATCCTGACCAATGTGCTGGAAATGCTCAAAGCCGATGAGGATGTTAAGACCCTCGTGTGCGATCTCGCACAGGCTTTTATCGACTCCTCCGCATATTCCGTGTATGAGGCAGCCGGGGGCGGAGATGCACAATCGCTTCCGAACACCTCCAACATGGCAGAGGATGCCTATGCGGTGATGATCGAAGCAATCGATGACATGCTCCTCGAGCTGGAGAGCCTTGACACTGCCGGCGAGATCGTCTGGACCTCTTACATAACAAGCAAGCTTGATATCCTCGGCGTCAAGGTTGAGTTTTTGAATGAAAACGAGGAGCCCGCCGTCTTCTATATGGCCGGTGCAACGAACAAAAACGAGATTGGCGAAACCATCTGTTTCCAGATGGACGGCACCACCTATTTCGGACTTGAGGGCAACTTCACCAACGACGGAAAGCTGCTTTCGGGTACTTACGAGCTGACCGTGGATGACAAGTCGATGGCCTTCATCGAGGTGGAGAATTTCGATGTCAATGCGAAGCAGGGGCTCGGAACCGGTTCGATCACCGTCGCTCCCGCGAAGGGGCTTCTCGATCTGATCGAGGAAAATTACGATGTTGACCTGTCTCCGCTGGGGCTGACGCTTGCCAACCTGTCTGTGAAGATCGACGTTACAACCAGTGAAAAGAATGCATCTGCGGTATCGGTCAGCCTGATGAACGGCGAACAGCCTTATGTTTCCCTGTCCATCGATGCGAGCTTTTCCGACAGCAAGGCCGTAACGCTGCCCGAAAAAACGACCGAGGATGGCAACGAATGGATCAGCGGACTTGATCTCAACAAGTTTGTGGACGCTGTCAAAGACAGCGGTCTGCCCGAATACGTTGTGGAATTGATCGGTCTGTTGGGCTGAGACATCTCATAAAAAGAAACGGCTTTTGAAAAACAAAGCCACACACATATCGTTTATTTTTGGGGGAAGATGAAGCTTGATCAAAAACTTTGTCTTCCCCCGAGTTCTCTTTTTCCCTCTTGCCTTTTTCATGGGTTTACCGCGGCAAAAGAGAGTTCAGTTAAAAAAAGACGGCAACCGCATCGGCGGCAAAGGGCATGGATTCTTCCATTCCCCATTTCAAAAAGGATGGCAACGATATGACCTTTGACATTCAAAACATCAAAAAGAGCTATGGCAAAAAAACACCGCTTGTCGATGCGTGTTTTTCGCTGTCGGCCTCGCAGTGTGTCGGCATACTCGGACGAAACGGAAGCGGCAAATCAACGCTTCTTTCGATCCTTGCCGGCGTTCAGGCATGTGACAAGGGTGAATTTCTACTCGACAACGAAGACCTTTTCCGAAACAAAAAGAAGCTGTCCCAAACAGTGGGATACGTTCCGCAGGGGACTCCTTTTTTCGAAGAACTGAGCGCGAGGGATAATCTGCTTTTGTGGTATGAGCGAAAGAGGCTGTCCGAAGAGCTTTCGCACGGCGTTTTGAAGATGCTGGGGATCGATGAATTCATCGGCACGCCGGTGAGAAAGCTGTCCGGGGGAATGAAAAAGCGGCTTTCGATCGGCTGTTCGATGGCAAACAAGCCCTCTCTGCTTTTGCTCGATGAGCCTTGCGCCGCGCTTGATCCGGTATGCAGGCGGCAGATCCATCAATATCTGATGCAATTCAAGGAACGGGGCGGTTCGCTCATCCTCGCAACCCACGATGAAAGCGAGCTGTCTCTTTGCGATGCAATCTATATCCTGAAGGACGGAAGGCTTCATCCATACGATTACGACGGCGATTCCGCCCGTTTGACGGAGATGCTGGCATGAAACGGTTTGTTGTTTATACCCATCTGCAGTTCAAGCGCGCCATGCACTGCCTTCCCTTCCTTTTCCTTTCCATGCTCGTTCTTTGTCTCTGTCTGGCGTTGGCTGTCACGGCCTTCACCGAAAACGAAGCCTCCTCAGCCGATCAGCAAAGGATCGGGATCGGGATCGCGGGGGACTTTGAGAGCCAATATTTAGGACTCGGCTTATCCGCGCTCCAAAGCTTTGACTCCTCCCGTTTTTTTCTTGATATTGAAAAGCTTGACGAAGAGGAAGCGCGAAACAAGCTGTTTGACGGAGAACTGGCCGGATATGCTGTAGTCCCCGAGGGGTTTGTGGACGAGGCAATGCACGGCAAGGTGGGAAAGCTTCGTTTTGTTACAACCGACGCCAATGTGGATCTGATCCATCTGTTGAAGCAAGAGGTGCTCACGCTGATCTCCTGTGTTTTGGTGGAGTCGCAAAACGGCATTTACGGTATGCAGGATGCGCTGGCAGCGAACGGCATTTCTGATAAGACCGTTTCCGATTTGACCGATGAAATGGCCGTTGAATACATGGGGCTCATCCTCAACCGTTCAAATGCTCTTCAGCTTGATGTGATCGGCATCTCCGACGGTCTTTCTTGGGGCGGATACCTTTTTTCGGCCTTCTGTATCCTGTTGCTGCTTTTGTCGGGGATCGTTTGCTGCCCTCTGTTCGCAAGGCAGGATCATGCGCTTTTCAAGCGGATAAGCGCCAGGCAATATCATCCGGCAATCCAGGTGATGGGCGAATATCTCTCGTTTTTCCTTATCATGGCGAGTTGCCTTTTTCTGCTTGTTTTTCTGATGTTGATCGGCACAGACGGCATATCGCAGGCCATCCCGGAGCTTGCGGGACAGGATGTCCTTTCGCTGTTGGCCATACTCGTTCGATTCATCCCCGCGATCACGCTTGTGACAGCGATGCAGTATCTGCTGTATGAGCTATCCGGCTCGGTTGTCAGCGGCATTCTGATGCAGGTTGTCTCTGCGGCCATCCTCGGATATGTGTCGGGATGCTTCTATCCCATCTCCTTTTTCCCGAAGGCCATCCGCCTGCTGTCCGGGGTGCTTCCGCCCGGGATCGCGCGCGGATATATCTCTTCCCTTCTGGCAGGAACATCCACCCCGCAGCAGCTTCTTCTCCTTTTGATTTACACGGCGATCCTTCTCACCCTGGCGGGGCTGATCCGATATCACCATATCCAAAAGGCATAAAACACGAGGCGATTCATGATGATTTCGATAAAAAATATGATCCGGCATTACGGGATCTTCAGCAAACGGCTGTTGTGCCACAAAAGCTTTGTTGCCATCCTTCTTCTTGTGCCGATCCTTGTGTGTGCAGTGACTCTTATCGCAAAAAACGGCGACAGCGGTGTGATCACCGTTGCGCTGGGAATGGAAAACGGTGAAGAAAACATAACACAGGAGATCGTTTCGCAGCTGCTCGAGGATGACAGCCTCATCCGCTTTGTGCTCTGCGGCAGCGGAGAGGAAGCAGCCGCATGCGTTCAAGGCGGCAAAGCCGATGCCGCTTGGATCTTTCACGATGGCCTTGAGCAGAAGATCAATGACTTTGCACAGAACCCGCTGAAATACAATGCTTTTGTTACCGTCATCCAGAAAGAAGACAGCATCCTTCTCAGGCTCTCCCACGAAAAGCTCAATTCGGTTCTTTATCCGGCCCTTTCCCTTTCGCTTTTCTCCGAATACATTGAAAACAATCTTCCCCGATCCGAACGCGAACACACCGAATCCTTTTATCATGCCATCCACGCGGACGGGAAGGATCTGTTTGAATTTGCTTATCTCAACACGTCCGGAGCCGAGACGGCAAAGGAAAAACATACGGGCGATTTTCTCATCTCTCCCTTGCGAGGTCTTCTTGCCATCACGGTCGTTCTCGGCGTTATGGCGGCGGCTATGCTGTATGGGCAGGACGAGGCGCGCGGCGTTTTCGACCGTTTCTCCAAAAGCAAAGAGACCTCCCTTTCCCTTATTTACCATGCGGCTGCCTCTGTTTTGATCGGCTCGGCTGTATATGCTGCCCTGCTTCTGATGCGAATCTCAGTCGGCTGGTTGTATGAGCTGCTCGTTCTGGCTGTTTATTGCATCGCTGTCATCGGCTTCTGCCTTTGCCTGCGGCTTCTCCTTCCCGACATTCGCTTCTTTGGTGCAGCCATGCCCGTCCTTGCTGCGGCAATGACCGTATTCTGCCCCATTTTCTTCCCTGCGCCCAATCTTCCCGTCATCCAGTACCTGCTGCCCACATATTATTATCTCAATGCCTTTTCCCATTCTGATTTTGTTTTGTATCTCGGCCTTTACAGCATCCTCATACACGCTCTGGTTTTCTTTCTGCGCCGTTTCCGCCATGCAATTCATGTGAGACATACGGGAAAAGAGCCGGACTGACCGAAAGGAAGAACAACATGATTCAAAACAAAGTGATCCTCATCTCCATTGACGGCATGCGTCCCGACGGGCTGAAGGCCTGCGGCAATCCGTATGTGAAGCAGCTGGAAAAGGACTGCACATTTACCTACAACGGAGAGTCGGCTTTTCCCTCTGTGACCTTTCCCTGCCACTTCACCATGGCGCATTCCGTTTCCCCTCAGCGGCACGGGATCCTGTCCAACACCTATGTTCCGCAGGTGCGCCCTGTCACGGGTATTTTTGAGAAGATCCGCCAGGCGGGCGGTTTTTCGGCCATGTTTTTCGGCTGGGAGCAGCTTCGGGATATCGCTTCGCCCGGCTCGCTGAAGCTTTCTGTTTATATGGATACGCGCTTAAAAGAAAGCGTTGATACCCTGCTTACCGATGAGGCTTTGCGCGTTCTTGCCGAAGATAAGCCGGATTTTGCGTTTCTGTATCTTGTTGATACCGACGAAAAGGGCGGTCACGACAAGGGCTGGATGAGCGAAGAGTATCTGCGCCGCTTGTCGATCGCCATTGACAACACCAAGCGTGTGATCGATGCCTTCGGCGATGAATATTCGATTGTCATCATGTCCGATCACGGCGGTCACGATCGTTCTCACGGCTCTGCTATGCCCGAAGACATGACCATCCCGCTCTTCTTCCGCGGTCCGGACTTTGCCAAAGGGCAGGAAGCGGAAGGTCTCTCGCTGCTCGACATCGCGCCGACGATCGCCGCTCTTATGGACATTGAGCCCGAGCCCGAATGGGAGGGGCATTCGCTGATCTGATGCGGCAAACGATCGCCTGTTTTCCGCTGGTTTAAAAGCGCTGTTAAACATTCTGTTTTTGCGGACTTTTCCTGTTTTTTCTCAAACTCAAGGCCTTGGAATGTTCATGATTCCGGGGCTTTTTTATTGTGCTTCCGCCTCAAAAGGCAGGTCGGCTTCGGCTTCGGCAATCGGATGCCGAAAATATTTTCGTTTGCTTTGCCTTTGATCCGCTGAATAAAATAAATATTTTTCTCCTTAAAAAAAATAAAAAAAAGATTCGCAATTTTTTCATTCATATTTACTTTTTTGCCTTTTTTCTGTATAATGGCTGTATCATGCATCAGGAAAGGAGGCATACTATATGGATCATATCGATTATCAAATTTTGAACTGCCTGAAAGAGAATTCAAGAGAAAACGCAACCAACATCGGAGCCAAGATCAATCTTTCCACATCGGCGGTCATCGAGCGGATCAAAAAAATGGAGAGCTCGGGGCTGATTGAGAAATACACCACAATGATCAATCAGAGCGTTCTCGGGCGCAAGCTGGTCGCTTTCATATACGTCAGCCTGGGACACGCAAAGTATCATGACAACTTCGTAAAATGCGTTAACGAGAACCCATCCATCGCAGAGTGCTACTACATTGCAGGTGACTTTGACTTTATCCTGAAGGTCGTCACCTACACGGGAAGCACCCTTGAGGAGGTCCTCAAATTCATCAAGTTCATCAACGGTGTTTCCATGACGCGCACATCTGTGGTCTTGTCCACCAACAAGCAAGATGTCTGTCTGTTGCCCGACAAGCCGGAGTTTTGATGCCGCTGCATGCGCTTGCTCCTTCGTATTCGTTTTCTATTTCTATCTTGTTCGTTTCCGCATTCGTTATCATAATAGAATCTGGTGAATCAAATGGAACTTATTTCAAAAATCAACTCTGCTATCAACGGCGTGGTATGGGGGCCGATCATGCTTGTACTTTTGATCGGCGTTGGCCTCTATCTTTCGGTGCGACTCGGTTTTCCTCAGTTTGCAAAATTCGGATATATGATGAAGAACACCATATTGGGTGCCTTCAAAAAGCAACAGCATGAAAAGGATTCGTCGGGCGTCAGTCCCTTTCAGGCTGTCACCACAGCGATGGCAGGAACCATCGGCACGGGAAGCATTGCCGGATTGGCAACCGCGATCGGTATGGGCGGCCCCGGCGCCCTCTTCTGGATGTGGGTCAGCGCGCTTCTCGGCATGGTGACCAAATACTGCGAGATCGTGCTTTCTCTGAGATACCGTGAGAAAAATGCCTCGGGCGAGTGGGTCGGCGGTCCGATGTACTACATCAAAAACGGTCTCGGTCTCCGTTGGCTTGCGGTGCTCTTTGCCGTATTTGCCATGCTGGCCTGTCTGGGAACCGGCAATGCAACGCAGTCCAACTCGATCGCCGTGGCTCTCAAAAGCACGATGAATGTGGAGCCTCTGATCACCGGAATCGTTCTTGTGATCCTGTGCGCGGCGGTCATCCTCGGCGGCATGCGAAGAATCGCCTCTGTCAATGAAAAGATGGTGCCTTTCATGGCTGTTCTCTTCGTTGTTTGTTCGGTGGTGGCGGTTATTCTCAAGTTGGATCAGGTTCCCGCCGCTTTTGCTCTCATTTTCCGGGAAGCGTTCAACTTCAAGGCCGCCGCGGGCGGTGCATCGGGCTATGGGATCATGGTTGCCATGCATTACGGTTTCTCACGCGGCATCTTCTCCAACGAAGCCGGTCTCGGAAGCGCCCCCATCGCACACGCGGCCTCCAGCGCCAAGGATCCCGTTAAGCAGGGCTTGTGGGGCATGTTTGAGGTGTTTTTCACGACCATCGTCATTTGTACCCTCTCGGGATTGGTGGTGCTCATCGGCGGCCATTGGAACGACGGCGTTTACAAGGGCGCGGCACTCAGCATCGCCTCCTTCAATGAGGTTCTGCCCGGTGTCGGAGGCGTCGGTGTTACGCTGGCCACCGTTTTCTTTGCGCTTTCGACCATTTTGGGCTGGGCTTACTACGGAGAGGTCTGCATCGGCTTTCTGACAAACAAATCCAAGAAAGCCATCACCGTTTACCGAATCGTTTACGTGGCCTTTGTCTTTCTGGGAACGGTTGGAGAGCTGGATCTCATTTGGAGCATCTCCGAAACGATGAACGGTCTGATGATCGTGCCGAACCTGATCGGCGTGTTCGGGCTGTTCGGGGTAGTCAAGCAGCTGACCAAAGAGCATTTTGCTGCTCTTGACCGCTCCGACAAGAGCAAACGATAACGTTGATCTGCCCCCACAGCACAACAGCCAAAGCCTTGGAATCGTTTTGATCCTGAGGCTTTTTTCTTGCTTCGAGAACGAGCAACGCTTCTCTGCGGCCCATCTTCCGATCAACCTTTTCATCGAGTTTCTTGCTTTTCGCCATCTTGACAAACAGACCAAACAGAAGTATAATTTGTAAGGCAGTGCATTGGCTGTCAAATTTTGAAAAAGACGGTTGAAACATGAACGGACTCGGCACCATCATCAACGTAGCGGCGATTCTGGCAGGCGGACTTCTCGGCATGCTGTTCGGACGCTTCATCAAGGATCGGCACCGCGAAAGCCTCTGCCAGGCCTGCGGACTTTCGGTCATCTTCATCGGCGTTGCGGGAACACTGAAGGGAATGCTCTCGATCGACGGGGGCAAGATCGTTTATGGCGGCGATTTTCTTTTGATCGGCTGCCTCTGTCTCGGCGCGCTGATCGGCGAAGTGATCAACATCGAGGGCGGCTTTGAAGCCTTCGGCGTGTGGCTGAAGAAAAAAACACACAACGCCAAGGACGGCCGCTTTGTGGAGGGCTTTGTCAACGCCTCCTTTACCGTTTGCATCGGTGCAATGGCGATCGTCGGCTCCATCAATGACGGTCTCTACGGCGATTACACCATCCTGGCCGCCAAATCCATCCTCGACTTTATCATCATCATGGTCATGGCCGCATCACTTGGCAAGGGCACCCTTTTCTCGGCCATTCCCGTGGCCCTGCTGCAGGGCGGCGTGACTGCACTCTCTGTGCTGATCCAGCCCATCATGACCGAAAGGGCTCTGCTCTATCTTTCGGTGATCGGCAACATTCTGATCTTTTGCGTGGGCATCAATCTGGTGTTCGGCAAAAAGATCCGCGTTGCCAACCTGCTTCCCGCGATCGTTCTCGCCGTGGCCTGCGCCTTCCTTCCGGTGGCGTTTATTTGACCGTCTTGGCCAATAAGGAAAAGCCGGCGGTTCCGTCCGTTTTGAAGCCACGCGCAGGATCTCTCTTTTGTTTTCTCTCCGCATCCATGCCTCGGAAGTCAATTGCCTCTGAGGCTTTTCTTTTTGCCTTGTTTCGCCCGCGGAATTATCCTTTGAACGGATTGGAGGGTCAAAAAAGTTTGCCTTCCGCGGGCCTTTTTGAGCCTCTGAGGACGGTTGAGGCTTGATATCTCACATAAGAAAAAGCGCTGTCGCTTTGGGGAACCATTCCCTTGCGATAGCGCTTATCTTTTTTGGATCGAAAGATTCCATGTCGGGATCGCCCGATGTGTGTCACCGCTTGCCGCTCTTCCCTTTCAAAAGGAAGCGTTTGATCCGTCCGGCACCGCCGAACAGCAGGTGTCTCAGCGGGCGGATCCACATCCAAAAGCGGACGTACAGGCGGTAAGAAACGGCGGTGCAGGAGTGCCAGCGGTCGGTGCGGCAAAAATCGGTCACCACGGCCAAAATCTGATCGCGGTGGATGCCGCGCTCGGGATGCCACTGGTGGTCGCCGCAGCAGACAAAGGTTTCGCCATCCTTCCCCACGATGCGGTGCAGGATATACGCCCCGTTGTCACGGCGGTAAAGAGGAAGATCGCCGATGCGAAGCTCCTCGGCTTTCGCCATGCGCACACGGCTCACGCGATGCTTCAGCATGGGATACATGCTGTTTCCTGTCACCGTGATCTCAGCCTTTCCGCCGCTGTCGATCACCTCACACAAAGCGGGTGACAGCGCGGACATACTGAGCTCCAATGTGTTTTTGCTTGCCATACGATCGTTTTATTGACCGCCGAGCAATTCGCCGATGTCGATGTTGCCGTTTCCGCCGATCTCCACGCTGGGATTGGCCGCCTCGTATTCGGCCTTGGCCTTGTTCAGCCAAGTGAAGAAGTCCGCCGGATTGGAGAAGGACTCGAAGAAGCGCTGCTGCGCCGTTCCGTCCAGCGCCTGATAGGCCTCATAGGTCATCTGTCCGGGCGTGGGAACAGGCGTTGTATCAACAGGCTTTGAGGTTTCGGGTTTGCTGCTCGTTGCAGGAGGCGTGGTTACAACCGGAGGATGCTCCTCCAGACCGCCGTTGGGTCTGGCAGTAGTAGACGGCGCGGCCGTGGTCGTTTCAGCCGCAGGCGGTGCATCCACAGACAGGATCCTGCCATACTGATGGATCTCGATCGCCTGCAGAAGCTGATCCTCGGTGAACACGCCCTTGTCCACCAGAGCGAAGCCCAATTTACAGTTTTCACGCGACAACGCGTTCCAGAAAACCGTGATGGCATCGCAGCGCAGGAAGGTCTTGTCCTCCTTGGTGTAGTTGATCAAGCCCGCTCTTTTGGCAAACTCATACGGATTGTTCCACACGTACCGCGGGTTCGTCCCGCTGTCCTGGAAGCCGAGCGCGCGAAGGACCAGCGTGATGAACATGAAGTCGGTCATGGTCTGCCCTTCGCCGAATTCGGTTTCCGAGATGCCGTTGGTGATCTTGTTGGTATAGGCATAGCCGATGTATGGTTCAGCCCACTGCGGAACATCGGTGAACGGCGTTTTGTATGTGCCGTTCATGGCCTCCTTCTCCTCGCCCAGAAGTCGGACCAGCAGAACGATCCCTTGGGTTCTGGTGAGCTTCTCGTCCAGCTCATAGCTGGTACCCGTTCCGAGAAAGAGCTTCAAATGGTTGAGCGCATTGGCGGTTCGAAGCTGCTGCGCTGTATAGTTTTCCGCACGGATCGCCAAGGGAGCCGAGAACAACAGCAGAATGGCGGTCAACAGGGCGATTGTTTTCTTTTTCATGGTTTACCTCCTAAGGGTTCGGTTAAGGGAAATGCCGCAGGAAAAACAGCATCTGTGCTTCTCCATGCGGCATCTGCAACACCATTCTCTAAGGCGTGTCATAACGTGTTATGATCGCATAGATGCAAGGGGTATTCCCTTTTTGCTTGTTCGAGAGCGTTTTCTCTCGCTCTTACTCTGCGATGCAGCCGGCTTTGACGAGAACGTCCAAAAACTCGTCCACATCCGCAAGAGCCTGCTCGCGCTCAACGTCGTATTCCGCTGTCAGGATATCTGCCAGCGCATCGCGGTCGCTTCCCTTTTCAAGAGCCTTGAACAGGAGAACGCCCGAATCGTTGAGCGAAAGCATACCGTTAAAGTCGGCGCAGGACGATCCCACGGGAAGAACCACCCAATGGGACGCGACCTGCCGAAGGACATAGCCTTCCTTGATTTTCATAAGCCTACCTCCTCGGCCGCTCGGCGCATGGTTTGGTAACTGAGCCGGGCAGCGTCGGGCTCCGGCCGGTTTTTGAGTTCAAACAGGGGGATATCGGCCATGAGACGGTCAACCATAGACAGCGCAAGCGTCAGGTTGGATTCGTCCTTGAAGCGGCGGAGCGTCTGAGCCAACAGGTTCTTGGCTCCCTCCAGACCGCTCAGGGGACGAATGCTGTTCTCATCGCCGCGCTTCAGGAAACAGATCCCGGCGAGCGGCACCTTCGTGTTCACGTTGATGCCGTCCTTGCCGCACCATGGCGTGCCGTAGGCGTACCAACGGCCGTTCAGGCAACGGAGAGCGGGCTTGTCGTCATTGAACACAACGGCCTTTTCGCCAAAGAGCTGCTGCCAGAGGCGGGTGTGCGTGGATTTGCCCATACCGCAGGGACCGGAGAAGAGATACGCGCGCCCCTCATACGCAACGGCCGATGCATGAAGCAACATGCCATCGAATGCGAGAAGCTGACGGTAAAACTGCCATCCGGACTCCAGATAGGCAATCAGAGTTTCATCGGAATTCGGATAGCGCTCCGGCCGATAAAGCTCCGATCGGATGACGATATCCGCTTTTTCAACTTCGGATGTGACATAATCCTTGCAGCGGGAGGTCATCCCCCCCGCTGCAGGAACGTCAATCAGAAGATCGGCGATTTTACAGAGCATGTGTGGTGTTAATCTTCGATTTCATCGCCCACTCCACCAGACATAGAGGGGATACCGTACAACTCCATATCTTCATTTGCAATTGCCTCTTCTGCTCTTAAGTCAATTGCTTCAGCTATGGGCTTTACATATTCCTTTTTCATCGTTTGCCTCCATTAACCATTTGCATTCGGGAATGTGCAGATTTCATCAGAAACCATTTCAACATTCGTAGTTGTAGATTTTGCCATAACAAATACCTTTGCTCCGTTATGTGCTTCAGGATTAAGACCGCTAATAGTTATTGTAAAATACTTGTTATCTTTGTAAGCCTCTGCGATCTTATCATTTGTATACTCAAAATGCAAAATTGAATCCGGTGCATTTTCCTTAGGCCAACTGAGTTTGACAATAATTTGAATATTGCTCTTCTCAGCGCCCTGCTCACCAATAAGTGTTCTCAAAGTCTCAAACTTAGGCGAGAATTGGAAAGATATGGAATCAGCTTCCACTTTTACAGAATCAGGCTTGATTCGATCAATCGTAACATTATCGAATCGATATCCTTGGTCGTTAACACTGTAAACAGGCATCTGAGCATTGTCGGCTGCAAGAACGATGTTCTTATCGGAGATCTTCAGTAAGCCGGCCTTAGCATCACTGTCGTCAACAACGTGGTTGCCGGCGAATGCTGCAAGGTAGTTTGCAGTCAGGGTCTTGCCGTTGAGGTCGAGGGTGACGCCGCCAACTACCATGACCATGGACTCATTAGCGTCAGCGAGCATCTTCACAGTCTCGTCTGCCTTCGCATCTGCAAGAGCGGCGGAGACGGTGGCGTACTTGTCGCCGCCAACGATTTCTGCGACTGCCTTTACTGCCTGATATTTGCCGTCGGCGTAGATGACGCATTCATCTTCCGCAACTGCCGTTACATCAAAGCCATCACAAGCCGCAAGAGTTGCACCGCTGGCCAGCTTGAGGTTCGCATACGTGCTGACCGTGAAGTTCGTTGTGCCGAAGGAGTTGGTTCCTTCAAACACGAAGGTGTCAATTGCAGTTGCCTTTTCCCATACATAGATGGGAGCTGTTCCAAGAATCTCGCAATTATTGATCGTGATCGTCTTTGCACCGTAGTTCTGAGTCATGATGCCATATGCCATGTCGGTCATCTTTACGTTTTCGAGCGTAATGTTTGTACCGTAAGCAACATGGACACCATAACCCATACCGGAAGCTGTCGTGCCGCTAACTTTCACATTGGACACAGCCGAAGGAACATACAGCATGCCGTAGTCATAGTTCTTCACAGAACAGCCTTCAATGGTAACGGAATTGCCGCCACGCATGGTGACTGCGTATGCAATTGTATTATCGACTCCGTCAAAGTCACAATTCTTTACAGTAAGATTTCCTCCAGTACCCTTCACCTCGGTAATGCAACCCTTGACAAAGTTTACGTTCTGGACCGTTACTGTCAGGCTGGTGTTGACCGTCATCGTGCCAGTGTATTTCTGTTCTGCACCGTCGATGGTGATGCTCTTGTTAACGGTTACATCTTCGGTAATGTCAGCAAGCAGCTTGATGGTATCGCCTGCTTTTGCAAACTTGATTGCATCAGCAAGAGATTCATACTTCGCGCCGCCTTCGATCTGTGCAACGCAGACCATTTCAACAACCTTGTAAGAACCGTTTTCGTAAACGACCTTATGGTCGACAACATCGGTCGTGACGTTGCCGCATTCATTAGCGGTAACGACAGAATCCACAGTCTTCAGAACGACAGAGCCGTTGTTTACGAGAGTAGCGGTTCCGTCAGCCTTGCGGCAGCCAACAGTGAGAGTGCCGTTTACATTGACAGTACCGTCTGCACCGATGTTAGCGGTTTCGCCGTCAGCCATGTAGATGTTCACCTTTGCACCGTTGAGGATGTCGAGAACAGCCTTCTTGCCGGCAATCGTACCAATGTTGATACCATAGCTGGAGTGGTAGTTGTAATCTGCACCGTTAATGGAGATGCACTCTGTACCAACATTCAGCGTACCGCCGTCCACCGTGATCTGTGCAGGCTTACCTACACGGTCAGCATCGGTGTTGTCGCGTCCGGAGTAATCCTTACCGGTCAGATGCATTGCTGCAGTATTCAGCGTAGCATCCTTGCCGATGGTGATCAGACCGTTGCCGTAAACGTTGGTCTGCCAGGTTACAGTCAGTTCAGAGAAACCGATGAGGTTCACAACGCCCATAACAGTAAACTGATGTGCGTATACTTCGGAATCCTCAATGTTGATCTTACCGTTGTAGTAAGCCTTCACGATACCGTCGGTAGATCCGCCGACTGTTTCAACAGTGGAATTCTTTACGTTGATGGTAGCGTTCTGACGTGCATCCAGTTCACCGATTTCGATATCAGCATCCACGATGTTTACCGTTGCATTGGTGAAGGTGATCGTGGGAAGCTCATAGTCGGAGTTGCCGGTGATGGTAAAGGTGATTGCCTTATCGAAGTCGATCTCTGTCTTTCTTTCGCTGCCTTCAACATCAAGAACGGTGATTGTTTCGCCGTCCTGAACTGCGTTGAGTGCATCGGCAAAGGTTTCGTAGCCGGTCTTTCTGAGGTATGTGTCAAGATCGTGGCCGATGTAAGCAACAGCGTCAACTACCGTCCAGGTACCGTTGCCGTTATTCTTAATCGCGCTCTTATTATCGGGATACTGAACTTCCCATGCATAATGCTGATGGAAGACATCCGCATTGTAGGTACCGCCGGTAACCCAGACGTGTCTTTCGCCATTGCCGTTGGCATTGAAGATCCAAGGAGAACCGTTTGTGCCGGTGCCAACGTTGCCGAGGTGGAAGGATCCGCCATTGACGATAACACCGTTGCCGCCTATGCCTTCATTGGCAGAAACAGCGGTATGGATCAAGCAATTTGATGCCTTATCAAGCTTATACGTACCGTTCTCGATGGTGATCGAGCCGCCGTTACCACTGTAGTTGCTGAACAAGGAATAAACCGTGTTTGTTGCGGTCACATCCACAGTACCGTTGCCGGTGAGAGTGAGGTGACCACCATTGTCTGTGGAGAATACGCCAACCAGCATGGAGTCGCCGGTGTATTCGCCGGAGATGGTTTTTTCGTTCAGGTCGATGGTTACGGACTTGCCTTCCACGAGGAAGTACGTGTCGTAGCTGCCATCGAGAGTCTGAAGCTCGCAGTCCGCGAGGTTGATGTTGGTGAGGACAACGATGGTGTCGTCATTCTCAGCCTTATCAATTGCAGCCTGCAGGCTGGTGTAGGTGGTGGTGCCGATCTGTGCGACGGGTTCATCACCAATCCATTTTGCATAATAGGTCTTTACATTCTTGTTAAGAGCAGTATACGCTTCGCCGTTGAGTGCTGCGTTGTCATACCAACCGCCGAATTCACAGCCGGTCTTGTATGCCGTCTCAACGAGATGGAAATTGCCGCCGTAATCAGCATCATCTACCAGTGCGGCATATTCAGGAGAAGTACCGCCGTTGAGGTAGTAGGTGTAGCCGTTTACGGTATCGGTGAAATTGTCCATCTTTTCGAGGAACAGAATATTCTGTGCACCGCCAACATAGGTGTTGCCGATACCGCCGGTTACTGTTCCGGTGGAAGTGCTGTTGATCAGTTCTACAACACCGCCGTAGGAGATCAGACCGCCGGCATAAACATCAGAGTTGGTGTTGTTAACAACAACGTTACCGGTGTTGGTGCAGTCCTTTGCGATCAGCCATGCGCCTGCGGAATAGTAGCCTGCGCCAATACCTGCTGCATGGGTTTCGCCGTTTGCAGTTACAGTAATTGTACCGGAGTTTTCACAATTGTCGAATACGATCTTCAGTCTCTGGCCTGCTGCCTGGTTGTGGTCACGGCCGAGAATACCGCCTGCGCTGGGTGCACCGCCGCCAAGGGAGGTGATATCACCGGTGTTTACGCAGTTCTTGAAGGTAACCGTGCCGCGCATGGTAACATAGTAATTACCTTCGCGGGCGCTGTTCATCAGACCGAGAATACCGCCTGCTTCGCGTGCTTCCGTGGTAACATCAGCAGCGTTGGAGCAGTTTTCAATGGTAATGTCAACTGCGGGCTGGCTCAGCTGAGAATCCATGTGACCGATCAGACCGCCCATGTTGTTGGAGGCCTTGACGGTACCGCTGAGAACGTGGCAGTTGGAAATGACGGTTGTCTTTCCGTTTGCGGGGAAGTAATAACCGATGAGAGCTGCAATGCCGGAACCATACACTTCGTTACCTGCACTGTCAGTGCGGGTTCCGCAGTCGATATTAACATTTGCAAGCTTTACATTGGAAATATTCGCGCCGTAAACATAGCCGAACAGACCGAAGCTGTACTCGGTGCTGCCGGTTTCGGCGGAATCGGGAACATAACCGTCAGAAGACAGACCGGTGATGATGTAATCTCCGCCATCGAAGTTACCGGCAAACATCTTTACATTTGCATCGGTCGGGGTCTTGTCATAGTTGCTTGTACCGATCGGAATCCAAACTTCGCCCGTAAGATCAATGTCAGCGGTCAGCTTGACATACTGGTCTGCGTATGTAATGCCGTCGTTTACATAGTCACGGAATGCTTTGAGTTCTTTGAGATTGCTGATAATGTAAGGATCGGTTTCAGTACCGGAGCCGGAAAGAACAATGTCTTCCTTAACGGTCCATGTACCGTTCTTATTTACAGCCTTGTAGCCTTCAGCTACATATGCAGTAGGATCCTGGTCGAAGGTACCGCCGTATACGGTGAGAGTGCCGGCTGCTGCAAGAGTGTTGTTCTTGCCGCCGGAGAAGCTACCGCCTTCGATGGTAACAGTGGCACCGGTCTGTACGTTTACAGCAGCGCCGCTGTCAGAAGTGGTGCCCTTCGGGCCGACAAATGTACCGTTTTTGATGGTAACAGTTTCATTTCCCGAATCACTACTGCCGATATTCAATGCATGGTAAGTGCCTGTGCCCACGCCAATGGCACTTCTGTATGTACCACCGTCGATGATTGCAGTAACTTCACCGTCGATACGAACGCCGTGACGTGCAGAATCAATGTTGACGTTGGTCATAGCCAGCGTGCCTGCATTGATTTCGATTGCGCTGACGGAGGCATTGGTGTTCTTGATAGTACCGTTCTGAACAGTCAGATCTGCATTGGGAGCAAGAATGCTGCCGGTCAGAGTCTTGCCGTTGAGATCGAGAACAACAGTTGCGTCTGCAGGAACGTTTGCAGTTACAGTTACAGTTACGTTCTTAATCAGCGTAACAATCTCGCCGTTCTTTGCAGCCTCAAATGCATCTTCAAGGTCACAATAGGTTGTGAGACCAACATTAGCTACGGTGTAGTCTTTAGATGTACCGTTGTTGTTCGCATAGAACATGTCCATTACTTCTTTGCTGCCGAAGGTAATGGTTTCAAGTTTTTCATCATATGCGAAAATTTCGCTGGACTTTGTCCATGAGGCGTTGGAATGTGCGTTGAAATCCTTGAAGTAATCAATATGATTTGTACCATGTACACTTACAAGAGTTGCAGGAAGTGTTGCATTCTTCAAATTGTGGCAGTTATTGAATACCCATGCATGGAGATGTACAGGACGGTCATCGGGAAGTGCAACCTCTTCAATGATGAGGTTCTTGAATGCGCCCTGTGCAATGCAGAGTTCTTCAGTGCCGCCTGCAGCAAAAGTAAGCTTTGTGAAGGTAGACTTCTGGAATGCTTCCTGACCAATGTAGGTAACAGTGGAAGGAATCACAACTTCGCCGGTCAGGCTAGTAAAGCCCTGTGCAGTGAAGGAACCGATGGAGGTTACGCCTTCTTCAATGATCAAGGTCTTAACCTTGGTGCGATCATAAGGCCAGCCTTCGATTGCTTTGCCTTCGCCCGTGCTATCGTAGCGAACAGCTTCTCTCCAAGCACCAACCTCATAGGTTTTACCGGAATTGGGATCCGCTACGGGAGTGCCCTTGGTGGGAGAGATGGTGAGCGTACCATCAGAAGTCAGAGTCCAGTCGATACCGCCCCATGTGCCGCTTTCGTAATTCTTAACCAGAGTCAGCTTGCCGTCAACAAACTCGACTCCCAAGCCAGTGGCGTTTTCCAATTCAACCGTACCGGTGAAGCCGGACAGGTTGACACCATCGAATGCACTAACAGCACCTGCTGCCAGTCCTTCTGCATCGAGAATGATCTTACCGGAGCCGATGATGCTCTTTGTGTTGATGTCACTTCCGCCGTCAACGTTGAACACACCGTTTTCACCAATTCTGATTGCAGTGAATACGTCAAGTCTGGAGTCTTGTACGTTAACAGTACCGCTGACCTCCAGTTCAGCATATTCGTAGTTGCTGACGATCACATAAGCACCGTTCTTGATGGTCATAGTGTTGCCGTCTTCAACATACAGCCAAACAGTCTTGTAGTCTGCGGTAGAGTTGATGTTACCGTCCGTTTTGCCGCCGTCAACCGTCAGCGAGCTGCCGGAACTGATGCGGTCAACCAAGCTATTGAACTTGGAGCCGGGTTCGATTACCATATCGCCGTAGAAAACATAGTTGGTAATATCGCTGGGACGAACGATTGTGGAATTGTTGGTCAGTTCAACCTTACCGATTGCGTAAAGCTGATTTGTAACAACAATGTTTACACCGTCAAATACGACCTTACCGGTTGTCCAGCCGGTGAAAAGATTCTTCAGATAGTAAGCCTTGGAAGCATCTTCCTGCTTGAAGGTAATGGTGTTAAATGCAGTTCCATTGCCATATTTGTTATAAAGGTCAACACTATCTGTTGTGCTGGTACTCGTTTCACCGGTCAGGGTGATAACAACATCCTTCATGCCTGCGTTATAGGCTGCATCAAGGGCTGCAGAAACACTTTCATAACCCTGATCGCCGATCTTGGCAACGGGAGCAGGAGAAACAGTGTTCTGCTGATACGTAGCATTCTCTGCGGTAACATTACCGGTCGACTCCGCAGGGGTGTTGCGGCCTACAAATTCTCCCGCATTAGGTGTCTTTTCACCATAACTGTTTGTTATCTGGTCAATCGTAACCGTCAGCGTTGCGCTGTTGGTATTGCCATTAACCTTAACAGAGGTGCTTGCACAACCAACTATACCGGCAACATCACGATATGCGGTCAGGGATACGGTACCCTTCAACTCACAGTTGGAAATTTCATTCGCCCCGGAGTTGCAGTAACCAACAATACCTCCAACCTTGTCGCCATTATCGTAAGAACCGGTCAGATTGTCGGGAGTTGCAACAATGGTAACATTCTCAATGGAACAACCGGTTACAACACCATCCATGTAACCGACAATACCGGCCACATAGCGGTTACCCTTAACGGTAGCGTTCTTAACGTGAACGTTTTCAATTGTTGCGCCGTAAGCGGTAGTGCCTGCAACGACTGCAGTACCGTTTACGGTAGCAGAACCGGATGACAAGCTTTCCACAGAAGCGCCGTTGATGGTCAGGTTCTTGATTGTGCCATTGGTAGCACCAAACAGACCTGCTGCATGATATGCAGCTCCCTGATTGATCTTCAGATTGGAGATCGTGTTGCCCTGTCCGTCAAATGTTCCTCGGAATTTAGGAGAGGAATCTCCGTTAGCTCCGATAGGAGTCCAAAGAACATTCTGCAAATCAACATTGTTTGCAAGAACAACAAGTTTTCCGCTGAACTCATTGCCGCCGTTTACTGCAGCGGCAAAAGCAAACAACTGCTCTGCAGTCGAAATCGTGAGATCCGGTGTCGGCGCCGGCTTCACAGCATTAAGAGCCGCCTGTGCTTCAGTGCTGAGCGTATTGTTGGTAAAGGTGGACTGCGGTACAGTCGCATCATTGAACGCAAGTACATTGATCGTGTTGTTTTCGATCGTTGCGGTAGCACCGTTGTAAACCTTCAGTCTGACATCATTGAAGTTGTTTCCGGTTACAACGGGAGAACCGCTTACAACATTAACAGTTCTGCCGGAAACTACGGTATTGTTGGTAAATTCAACATCACCGCGCAGCAGAATGACGTTTACGTCAGAAGCGTTCTCAAACGTACAGCCGGTCACGGTCAGACCGTCACGTTCTTCCTCAAAGTAAATGGAAGTGCCGGTGGTCTTGAAGGTACAGTTCTGGATCACAACGGCACCGGTCTGGGGCATAACACCGTAAACGCAGCCGTTGAAGGTAACGTTATTGAGCGTACCTGCCTTCAGACCGATACCGCCAACCACACCGTCGGCATACTTGATGGTCAGATTGTTAATGTTCAGCTTGGTGGCATCAAAGAACAGATAACCGCCGTTGCCTGCGGATTCGATGCTGTTGATCGTCAGAGTATGGTTATTGCCGTTGATGGTCAGACCGTTGATGTTGAGCGTAATGATCTGACCGCTGCTGATGTTCAGCGTTTCAGCGAACATGATCCACTGGTCAACGGTTACGTCATCAAGAAGCTCAACCGTGCCGGCAGGAGCCGCTGCTACGATAGCAGCCTGCAGATCGGTGTAAGCGATTTCATCATCGTCCTGCTCGCCGTCCTTATCGGTGTCGATAAAGGCAACATAAGCAACGGGAGTTTCAACGGGAACGGTGTTGTTCTCGATGGTTGCAAAGGTCTCGTCTGCGGGTGCATTGTTATAAGCAACAAGACTCACGCAGTTCGCCTTAATATCGGCCAGCGTAGTGGTGCTGGTGTTGCCGCTAACGGTGAATGTCGCACCGGGAATATCTGCGTTGTTGTTCTCCTGCTGCAGACCGCCTACGATGCCGCCTGCAAAAACGCATCCCTCTGCGCCGATGGAGGAGGCCTTGTTCGTATTGCCGGTAACGGTAGCCTGATTGTAAATCAAACCTGCAATACCACCGGCAGAATAGGTGCCGGTAATAACAGCAGCAGTGTTTTCATTGTCGGAGATGGTGATGTTGGCCGTCAGCGGATAATTAGTAGTGCCGGTCTGATACCGGGTCCAACCAACGATACCGCCGGCGCAATAGCCGTTGACAGCACCAGTGTTGGAGTTTTGGTTAACAGTGCCATAATTGGTCTGCTCACCAATGATACCGCCGGTACCACTGTTACCGGTCACTGCACCGCTGTTGGTACAACCGGAGATATTTGCTGCAGAGAAGCCTACGATACCGCCGGCTGCATAACCGCTGTTGATAGTGCCGGTATTGGTGCAGTTGGTGATATTCATCACACCGGAGGTAGAAGTATAGTAGGCCTTACCTACGATACCGCCGGCGGCATCGCTGGAGCCTTTAGAGGTTACAGCGGCAGTATTGTCGCAGTTCTTAACTTCGCCGATTGCCAGAACACGTCCGACTACACCGCCGGCTGCTTCGGGAGCCGTTACAGTACCGGATACGTCCACGTCGTCAACTGTGCCGCCGACCAGAACCGCTACGGCTGCACCAACGCTGTCATTTGTTGTGTCGTTGATATTAGCAATCAGATTTACGTCCTTGACCGTGCCGGTAACGACACCAAACAGAGGCGCAGTCAGTCCTTCGATGGTGCGGTTTCCACCGTCAAAGGTGCCCTTGAAAGCATTGCCCGTAAAGCCAGCACCGGAACGGGTGCCGTTGCCGATAGGCGTCCAGTTTACACCGGTCAGAATAAGATTGACCGCCAAAGAGACCGTCTTGCCGGCATAATCATTGCCTCCGTTGACCGATGCGGCAAATGCCTGCAGATCAGCCACGCTATTAATCATGGTGATCTCGGTAACCGGATTTGTTCCTTTTGCCATCGGAGTGGTTTCAGAAACATTGTTTTGGATGGAGGAATCCAAAGAAATCGGTGCCTCCACCGCTTGATTCGAGCCGGAGGCGGCGTTTTCACTGCCGGTGCCTTCGGTCGTTGTCTGAGTATCCGTTACGGTTGTCACGATGTCGGTTGCCAGCGCGGTAATTCCCGACGTGCTGAACAGCATCGCAAAAACCAACAAAACGGACATCAGTTTTGTAAAGGTCTTTCTCATGTGTGTCTTTCCTTTCTCATTTTGGTTTTATATTTATTTTTTTATTTTTCTGTGTTTATCACGGATAGCCCATCAGATTTTCGGTCTTTCGGGCATGTCCGCTCTTGTATTGCAGCGAACTCATGCGTATCTCCTTTGTTTTCTGCCCTTTTCAGGCAGTCGGCTTTCAAAATTTATGGGGTGTCCCCTTGCTTTTCCCATGCGGACATGATATAATGGGGAGGCTTTATAAGCTTTTTCTTGCACCGCGCCCGGTGCTGTTATCATGTGGAGGGAAATCGATGGACATTCAGGATACTCTGTTTGCGCTTTTGCGCTTCAAGCTCTGCGGCAGCGATTGGAACGGGCAGACGCTGAGCAACGAAGAGATGCTTTCGCTTTTCAAGCTGGCGCAGGCTCACGATATGGCACATCTGGCGGCCGCTTCCCTGTCCGACCTTGGTCTTCTCGGCGAGGATGCGGTTTCCCATGGATTCAGGAAGGCTCTGTTCACCTCGGCGCTTCGCTGTGAAAGGCTGAAGCTGGAGGCGGACAAGATCCACTCTGTGCTGGAGGGCGCCGGCATCGACCATATGCTTCTCAAGGGCCCGGTGATCCGTCCCTATTATCCCGAAGAGTGGATGCGGCTCAGCTGCGACATCGATTTTCTCGTGCACGAGGAGGATCTGGAGCAAGCGCAGTCGCTTTTGGAAGCAAAGCTGGGGTACACGACCGACGACGGAAAGGGGGTTCACCACACCTCCATGCATGCGCCCAACGGGATCCACATCGAGCCTCACTTCTGCTTGCGCGAGCACAGCGATCCAATGGATGCCGTTCTCGACGAGGTCTGGCAGAACTGCCGCCTTGCCGACGGAAGCGCTCACCGATACGAGATGCAAAACGAATTCCTGCTCTTTCATCTGGTTGCCCACATGGCCTACCACTTTCAGCAGGGCGGCTGCGGGATCAAGCCCTTCGTTGACCTGTTCCTGCTCAAGGATCGGCTTGCTTACGATCAGGCTGTGTTCGATGACTTTCTCAAGCGCGCGGGGCTGGACGTGTTCTACTCACGTATGCTTGACATGATCGGCATCTGGTTCGGCTCTTCGCCCCACAACGAGATGTCCCGCAGGATCGAGGATTATGTCCTTCGCGGCGGCGTTTACGGCACCAAGACCAATCAGCTGGCCGTTCAGCAGGAGCAGGCGGGAAGCAAGCTCCGTCAGATCCTGAAGCGGATCTTCATGCCCTACCGCACGCTGAAGATCAAATATCCGATCCTGGAACGATACCCGATCCTGACACCCTTTTTCGAGGTGGTGCGCTGGATCAACATGGTGCGGAAAAAGCGGCTGAAGGGCTATGCCAAAGAACTGGATGTCATCGTTGCCATGGACAAGGAGAAGCTGGCTGAGATCAACCGTCTTTTAAAAGACGTGGGGCTTTGATGATTTTTTAACCGCAGGGGAAGGATTCGTCCTTCCCTTTTTTGTTTTTGATCGGCATCCGCATTTCAAGGTAGACCTTTATGCACCATGGTAAACCAAAGCTCCGCGGCCATCGTTTTTTCATTTTTAGGGGATATGTATACAGATACATTGTATCACAAGTCACATTTCTTGTCAATGCGTTTTTGGAAATAAAGGTCTACCTTTATGCAGTTTTTTCGATTATTCCCTTCATTTTTCTGCTATTACTATGAGGCTTGTTTCGATCGTGCCTTTCGTCTTCCTGCTATGACTATGAGACCTTGTTTTTTCGATCATGCCCTCCTCTTTTTTGCTATGACTATGAGACTTTTTTCGAATCGTCTGCAACCCATTTGCGGAACAGCGTGTGTGAGATGCCCAGCCTTTCCGCCGCTTGCCTTCCGCTCATTTCTCCGCGTCGCCAAGCCGCTTTCACTTCATCGTATATCTCCGGCTTTTCGATCGCTCTCCGCCCAAGATGGACGCCGTTCGCCCGTGCATTTTCGATGCCCTCCCGCTGGCGTTGCCTGATGAATTCGCGCTCGGTCTGCGCCACGTAGCTCAGCAGCTGCAGCACGATATCGGCGATCAGCTTCCCCGTCAGATCGCGGCCGCTTCTTGTGTCCAGCAGGGGCATATCCAGCACCACCACGTCCGCCTGCTTTTCCTTGGTGAGGATCCGCCATTGCTCTAAGATCTCGTTGTAATCGCGCCCCAGCCGGTCGATGCTCTTGACCACGAGAACGTCTCCTTTTTTCAGCTTCCGCATCAAGCGCTTGTACCCCGGGCGGTTGAAGTCCTTTCCCGACTGCTTGTCGCAGATCATGTTCGACGGCAACACGCCGAATGCTTCCATCGCCCGCACCTGTCTTTCCTCGTTTTGATCGCGGGACGATACCCGAATGTATCCGTAAATTGTACTCATTCCGAATTCCTCCGTAAACTGTATTGCTGCTGTTTCCTTTTTCAAACGCAACGTTTATTTTACCCGTTTTCCGAAAAAATCCGCGGCCGTTTTTTTAAGAAAAAGAACCCTTATGCCCGTCAGGATCCAAAAAGATCCGTTCTGTAACATAAGGGTGTTTTTTTGTCTTTTTTTTAAAAGGCAGGTCAGTCCTTGCGCCACACCATCTTGTTCACCACGCCGGTGTACGACTGGATGAGCTTGACCACCTTGGTCGATACGTTCTCCTCCACGTAGTCCGGCACGGGGATGCCAAAGTCCCCATTGCGGTGCATGGTCAGAGCCGTCTCCACCGCCTGCAACAGGCCGTCTCCGTCAATGCCAGCCAGAACAAAGCAGGCCTTGTCCAACGCCTCGGGACGTTCGGTGGAGGTTCGGATGCAGATGGCGGGAATGGGCTTTCCGATGGATGCAAAGAAGCTGCTTTCCTCCGGAAGCGTGCCGCTGTCCGACACCACCGCAAAGGCGTTCATCTGCAGGCAATTGTAATCATGGAAGCCCAGCGGTTCATGGCGGATCACGCGCGAGTCCAATTCAAACCCGCTCTCCTCCAGACGCTTGCGGCTTCTGGGGTGGCAGGAATAGAGAATGGGCATATCATAGCGCTCTGCCATTTTGTTGATGGCCGTAAAGAGCGAGGTGAAGTTTTTCTCCGTGTCGATGTTTTCCTCGCGATGGGCAGAGAGCAGGATGTACTTCCCTTTTTCCAGCCCAAGACGTGCATGGATGTCGCTGGCCTCGATCTGTGCCAGATTGTTTCTCAGCACCTCCGCCATGGGCGAGCCTGTGACAAAGGTTCTCTCCTTGGGCAGACCGCAGTCGGCCAGATAGCGGCGTGCGTGCTCGGAGTAGGCCATGTTCACATCGGAGATGATATCCACGATGCGGCGGTTGGTCTCCTCGGGCAGGCATTCGTCCTTACAGCGGTTCCCCGCCTCCATATGGAAGATCGGAATGTGCAGACGCTTGGCCCCGATCACCGACAGGCAGGAATTGGTGTCGCCGAGCACCAGCACGGCATCCGGCTTGATCTGAGCCATAAGCTGATAGGATCTGGCAATGATGTTGCCCATCGTCTCGCCCAGGTCGGCTCCCACCGCCTGCAGGTATACATCGGGATCCGCAAGCTTCAGATCGCGGAAGAAGATCCCGTTGAGCGTATAATCGTAGTTCTGTCCGGTGTGCGCCAGGATCGTGTCAAAATACTGACGGCATTTTGTGATTACCGCCGACAGACGGATAATCTCCGGGCGCGTGCCCACCACGATCAGAAGCTTCAGCTTGCCGTTGTTTTGGAAGGAGACTTGAAAATCCATTTGCTTATTACCTCGATTTTATCTTGTGTGCATTTTAAGAAAGCGTGTCGGATCATCCCTGCGGATTGACTCGCTGCAGCCAACCGTCGAATGCCTCAATGCTTCCGAAATAATTCTGGAACGCCATCTGCTGATCCAGCGGCAAGGCTTCGAACTCGGCGTAGGTATATTCCGACGGCTGCTTGGCACCCGGGTATTCCCACGGATTCATGCCGCTTCCGCCGTTTCCGCCTCCCTGCGCATTCTGCAGCCAAACATCAAAGGCAGATCCAAGATGATTCTGGAAGGCCATCTGCTGCCCCAACGGCAGGGCTTCAAACTCGGCATAGGTATATTCCGACGGTTGTTTGGCACCCGGGTATTCCCACGGGTTCAGATCGCTTCCACTATCACCGCTGCCACCCTGCGCATTCTGCAGCCACGCATCAAAGGCATCGATGCTTCCGAAGTAATTCTGGAACGCCATCTGCTGTGCGATCGAAAGGGCTTCAAATTCCGCATAGCTGTATTCGTTCGGCTGCTTGGCACCCGGGTATTCCCACGGATTCATGCCGCTTCCGCTGCCGCCGCTGCCTCCCTGTGCATTCTGCAGCCAGGCATCAAAGGCATCGATGCTTCCGAAATAATTCTGGAAAGCCATCTGCTGTGCGATCGAAAGGGCTTCAAATTCCGCATACGTGTAATCGGCTGGCTGCTTGGCTCCCGGATACTCCCACGGATTCAGTCCGCTTCCGCTGTCACCGTTTCCTCCGCCGTTCCCGCCCTGAACTTTATCCAGCCACGCATCAAAGGCGGTGCCGAGATGATTCTGGAACGCCATCTGCTGTTCCGGAGCCAGCGCTTCAAATTCCGCATACGAATAATCGGCAGGCTGTTTGGCGTTCGGATATTCCCAGGGATTCAATCCGCTTCCGCTGCCGCCCTGATCGGGATCGGTCGGCGGCGTGGTGCTTCCCGCATGTGCCCTCGACAGCCACGCATCAAAGGCTTCTGCGCTGCCAAAGCTGTTTTCAAATGCTTGCTGCTGGATCTGAGACAAGGCCGAAAACTCGGCATAGGTATAATCGGAAGGCTGCTTGGCCCCCGGCTTTTCCCAAGGCATCTGATTCGGATCCTCGGGTTCGCTCGGTGAGCCTCCGCCGGTTGTACCGCCTGTATTGCCGCCTACCGTACCTCCGGTGGTTCCTCCCGTATTTCCGCCAATGCTTCCACCGGTGTTTCCGCCGGGAGCAATCGTGGGGACATCAGGCTGTCCCGGTGTGACCTCGGGAGCGGTCGTTCCCGTCGGCGGCTTGAGCGAAGGATCGGCCAGCGTAAAGGACACACGCTTCGATTCATCCATCATTCGCGTCAGGATCGCCGCCACCTCGCTTCTCTTTACATAGCTTTCCGGTGCACAGGTTCCGTTGGCATCCTGCCCGCGGACGATGCCGGCACGGTACAGCTTATAGATGCTCTGCGCATACCGATACGTCATCGGCACATCCGGGATCATGCCGTCATCCACGGTATTGACCGCAGGCAGTGCCTCCTTGGGCAGAGCGCGGGAAAAGATATCCATGTATGTCCCGCGCGTGATGTGCTTATCCCAATCGTATTCACGGCCGATGATGCCGTTTTCCTTGCAATAATCGGCATAGATCTGATACCATGGCGTATAGCTCACCACGAAGGGAGCATCATCCACATAGACCTGATACATACACG
This sequence comes from Oscillospiraceae bacterium, assembly GCA_015063795.1. Taxonomy (GTDB): domain Bacteria; phylum Bacillota; class Clostridia; order Oscillospirales; family CAG-272; genus SIG694. The sequence continues at coordinate 57,599 of SVTL01000005.1, read as the reverse complement.
CCGCCAGCTTGATCGCTTCTGCATGCGTCAGCAGATCATCGGGCGCAAAGATCTTGTCATTCCGTCCGTTGATCAAACCCATGTTGTATGCATTCAGCACATCCGAATAATACCACGCATTGGACGGCACATCCTCAAACGGGATGCGCGTTGCCGCCGCAACAGGGATCAGCTGACACAGAACCAAAAGCGCGGACAGCAAAGCAATCCAGCACTTTTTCAATCGAAGGTCTTTTCTGTTCATGTTTTGTCCTTTCTTTATCGACAATATGCGATTCAAGCTATTTAAATCAACCGGTTAACCAGATTCTTGAACACAGGAATATGCTTAAAAAAAAGCACGATCAAAAGAGAAACGCAAAGAACGGTTATACACCAGAGAAGCGAAGCGATCATGGAACCCGCAACAGGCGCCAGCACCGTATAAACAATGCTCGTGAGCGAACGGACAAATTTCTCGATCAGGTACACACCAAACACGGCACTGCCGATGATCGGCAGCCATTTTTGCAGACCTTGATTCTTTATTCTTCCCGCAACACGTTTCGCCAGGCAATACACGGTCAGCGTAGGAATGGAAAGGAAGCAATGGAAGAATTGCTCCGCCTCTTCAGCACCCCCCCGGATTACCATTATTTTCCAATTTGTCATCAGGCAGGTAAGTCCGATCGCCGCTGCGCTTGCTCCGATGCCAAGCCACATCGCTTTGGCATTTCTTTTTTCAATGTCTGCCACATGCTCGCAAAAATACCCCATCAGAGCATAAAACACATTCTGCGTCACAAGCAAAACCGGAGCAAACGATTCGTGGATCGTCACACTCCCTTTCCAAAGGGCAAATTCCATGCAGGGCAAAACACCGGTCAGAACAAGATGACCGACAAACAGGAAGAGGAAGTCCTCTCTCTTGAGATTTTTCACCATGCTCCGCAGAAACGGCAGCATAAAAAGCAGAGCGATGTAACTGTACAGATACCACAGCGAGGTGGATGCGCTTTGGCTGTAAATGTGCGTAAAAAAGCCCTCCACACTCAAGCCGTTCATCCGCTGCAGCCACAGATAATACGGCACCGAGATCAGAAGCAGAACCAAAGCCATCCGCAGAATCCGCTTGGAAAACAACTGCTTCAGCGATTCTTCCTTCGGAAGCAGCAAAGCGCCTGAAATCATAAAAAACAGCGGGACCGCGATCTTACAGAAAACCGAAAGCATCATGTACAGTCCATACAGCGGCGACTCGGTCTGATTCAGAAACAGCATATACCCACGATCGCCCGTATGATTGAAAATAACCAGAACAATCGCCATCAAGCGAAGCAGATCCAAATGGAGCAGTCGCTTTCCCTGCCCCTGAATCACGCTGTCCGACATTCTTCTCACCGCCTTGTCCGTTCGACCGATCCCGTATCCGGCAAAAGCATCAACCGATGCGGCCGCCTCAGTACACCGTCTCGATCACGCCGTAGTTTTTCTTTTTGTTGGTATCATCGCCCACGTGGTACATGCCCTCAACAGTGAAGTCGTCCCACGGGTGCTTTCTCTTTCTCAGCAGGATCTGCAAAGCGCGCAGGACACTTCCCTGGCTGAACAGCAGGATTTTCTTGCCTGCATAGTTTTCGTTGATGTGATCGAACACATCCACGCAGTTGGCGATCACCATGCCCCAAGAGGTACCGCAGGGCGTTCTGGCAAACATATTGTTTTCCATCTCGCGGGCAATGAACGTCGGATTATACTGTAACTCCTCAAAGGATTTGTACTCCCATCCGGTGTTATCAATGCCGTGCAGCTTATGGACCTTGAACGCCTCGAACTTCTGCGGCGTCTGCATGATCAGCTCCTTGGTGTGCACCACGCGCGGGATCGGACCGTACAGCGCCACGTCGAAATCATAGGCATCCAGCTCCTTGGCCTGCCTTTGCGTGATCTCAACACCGGCATCGGTGAAGCCGCAGTTGTCGGAGGTGTCGCTCATGAATTCATGCTTGACAACGGCAACCGTTTCCGCATGACGGATCAGATGGATGGACTTGCATTTCAGTTCGGGAACGCTTGTCCCCTCGATGTAGTCGATCTTTCCCGTGACCTGGTCAACAGCAATGCCCCAGCGGAGCAGATTCTTGGTGATATGGACTCGTTCCGACATGGGGATGGTGTTTACATCAAACATAGATTCTATTTCCTTTATCAAATTTCGGTTTTCTTACTTTTTCTGCAGGATCTGCTTGACCTTGTCGGTCAAATTGTTGGCAAGGATGTATTCGTAAACTGCGTTCGGAACCATCTGCTTCCAGTCCTCGCCGTCCACGATCTTCTGACGGATGTCGGTGCTGCACATCTTCTTTTCACGGTCGTCAAACAGCACGACCGTACCGTAGCCCAATTCGCCCAGACGGTGAAGCTTTTCATAACCCCATTTGTCATAGATCGTGAAGAAGGAGGTTGCAGACAGAGGGACATAATTGTATAGGATCTCGGGGCGCTCGATGGGATAAGGCACGATCTCAAACGCTTCACGCTTGATGCCCGCCTCCAGCAGAGCCAGTCGGATCATCTCATACCGCTCATAATACGTGAAGGGATTGGCCGCGGCCTCGCTTCGATGGGGATCTACCTCTTCGCGGATGAGCGTTGCGTTCTCGGGGGAGGTGATGCCGACGATCAGCTTCTTACACTGCTCCTTGGCCAGCAGAGCATACTGCAGGTGGTCGTTGTGAAAGAGCTGAAAGCGTCCGTGGATAAAGCCTAATTCGATCATTTGGTAATCTCCTTGCGTAAAGTTTAAGAGGGGATGTGCTGTGTTTTTTTGATGATCTCCTTGCGCAGATAGGAGACAGGAGTTTCGGCAACGCCGTTTTCAAAGACAATGCCGAAGATCGGCGCGATCTTTTCTTGCGAGGGAACATCGTCACAGACAAAATAGCTGCAGTGCTTCCGGATATCGATGATGTTGATCAGATAGCGTTCGCTCTCGCCAAACCACTTCCGTATGTCCGGAAGACGGTTCAAAAGGCTTTGCGCATCCCACACCGCAAGCTGTGCCACGCGGGGCGGAAGGATCTCGCTTTGGACGGTTTTGGTGTCCTTCAAAAGGGCGGTTTTCAGGTCGGCTTCCACGCTCTTTTGCACCTCTGCGAAATAGGAAGCGCACCAGTCCTCGCCGATGTTTTCTTTTCGGCAAAGCGTGCGGAAAACGTCAAGATCCTCCTCGGTGGTGTTGGACGAGGTGAGGTTCAATGTGTTGTCCAGAATCGCAGCAATGAGCAGAAGAGCCGTTTGGCGGGACATGCTGTCCTGCATCTTGGATTTTTGCCATTCCCGATAGACCAAAGTTGCCGCAGCACCGACAAATTCGATCTTAGCGTTGTCGCCGATGCGGGCGTGCCAGTAGTCCTCAAAGCCGGTGTGGTGATCGTAAACAGCGCTCACCCTTTCAAGCGGAACCGAATCGGACAGAAAGGCGGGATCGGACACATCAACGATGATGTAATCGCAGCAGGACGGGCAAACGTCTTGCGGCAGCGTGTCCGTCATCTGCCCCTCCGCGGTCAGCGAAGCGCAGACGCTGTAATTGCAAGGAGCGGTCGAATATGCGATCGCACGCTTTCCCTGCAGCGAAAGCAGCTCCTGCATGGCCACACAGCAGGCGTAAGCATCGATGTCAAGATAGGTGGAGCCTGCGGTGATGAGGATCGTTTTTTGAAGTGGATTGTTTGTCTTCATATATGTATGACCTGTTCGCCTTTCCTCCTTTATCGGCGGAGAACGGTATGACCGATCAAGTCGATCATGACCTTCGGATTGAGTCCTTGTATCATCAGCCGATTGTTATAGCGGATCGGCTTGCATATAAAGCCAATGACCACATTTGTGAAAAACTGTGTAACAACCGATGCAATCGCCGCACCGATGCCTCCCCAAAGCGGGATCAGACACAGATTCAACAGAACATTGGCAAACGCACCGACGATATTGATTCCCGTCAGATACTTCTGCTTTTGTTCCGCAAGGATCCATATATTCCGAACCGATCCATAATGGCCGAAGGTAATATACCAAACCGCCACTGCCAAAATCCCCGCTGTCCCTGCATAGGCTTCTCCATAAAGCAGAGAAACGATCGGTTTGGCCAACAGCGTCATGACAACGCTTTGCGCCAGCGACATACCGGTTATGATGCTATACAGCTGGACGATCCGCTTTTCGTAACGTTCTTTGCTTCTTTCCTTTTCTTCCAGAATGACAGGTCTTGCCGAGTCAATCACGGCCGCAAAGACAAAGCCGCTGATGCCGATGCAAGTAATCGCGGCGGCATACAAACCGGTCTCCGCTTCTCCCATCATAAGCTTGATCATGATGCGGTCTGTATGCTGAAAAATTTTCACCATCAAGCTGGGTATGATATAGTATTTGCTCCGCGAAAGCATCTCGCGCCCGATCTTCCAATTGACCGACAGCTTTTGAGTCCCGACTTTCTGATAGATCACCATCAGGATCGCTGAGATCAAACAATAGTCGATCACATTGGAAAGGGCAAACCAAACAACACCTTTTTGACTGACGAGAAGATAGATCTTGTACAAAGCCACCACCACATACGCACAAAGCGTTGCGATGGAGGGAAATTTGGACAAAAGCTTGGCTTGAAACCAATATTGCGTCATCTCGGTCGCCTGAAAAATCAAAGTGAGGCTGTATAAAACGCAGACCAAAATGGTTTCGGTTTCGCCGGCATCGGCAATCATGACAAAGGCGATCGAGCCCAACACGCAAAAAAGACTTGAGATCACATTGATCGCCAAAGCGGTCCCCAGTGTCTCCCCTTCCCGCTCGGGCGCTTTCACAAATTCTCTGACCAGCGTCTGATTCAACCCCAGCTGCATGATCGGCAAAGCAAACGCAACCACAGAAGCGACGTAATTGATGACACCATAGTTTGACGGTCCCAAATAGCGTGCTGTGATCAGGCCGATGACAAGATTGATCAGCGACTGTATGATCTTACAGCCGATGATCCAGCTTGCATTTTTAAAGACACTGTTTTTCAATCGTTTGACTCCTGCAAAGCGTCATGAATTCGTTTTTTCAACGGAAGTACTTCAGCCGTACCGCCCATTTATACAATGGATAAAGCCCATGTGCCACGATCCAGGCCAACTTTTTGTGGTGATCGTTTATGGGTCGGTGATACCGATATAATTCGCGGACGGTTTTGATGCTTTTTTTCTGCAGTTCCTTATACTTTGCATCTGCTGTGCGACACAAAACATCTAAAAACAGCAGATTTGTTCTAACTGCCATATCCTTTGCATAATCCAAAAAATGCGGCTTTTTCTCGCGTATATATTGCATCTTTAATTCACAGAAAAACAACATATCTAAGTATTTCTCTGAAAACTTTGCATGAGACGCTGAGGTCTCCCTCTGAACATATTTATATACACTTACATCATGTTGAACAACTTTAGGATTTTTGGCATAACATTCAAATAAATAATATCCATCCTCATTGATGTTGTGCCCTTCAACAAAAGACACATCCTCAATCAGTTCTTTTGCAAACAACTTTGCATGCAATGAGCGCGTTCGTTTGTCATACAAGAGAGAGCGCTTGATCATCTCCTCACCCTCGTATACAAAAACAGCTCCGTTGTCATCGAAATTGCGTAGCACACCATCTGCTGCAACAACACATTTGGATGCCGAAGCTATGTCTGCATGATACTGTACTATATCGTTCAGCAAAACGTCAACCGCATTCGCCTCCAGTTCGTCATCACTGTCAACGAACATAATATAGTCACCGACCGCGCAGCCAAGTCCTGTATTCCTTGCGCCGGATACCCCTTTGTTCTGCTGATGAATGACAGTGATACGAGAATCTTTTTTCGCATATGCATCACAAATTTCAGGACAGCGATCCGGAGACTGATCGTCCACCAATAGAATCTGCAAATGCGGATATGTCTGCACGCGTATTGAATCAATACACCGTGGCAGATAGTTTTCCGTTCCATATACCGGAATGATAATGCTGACCAGAGGATTCTGTTTCATCGTTTTACTTTCGTTTTTTATTTCAATCAATATTAGCCACACTTCAGTGTGTTGCCCGCCGCGCACCACGTGGAGGTTTTGATCCCGCGCGGCTCCCCCCGATAAACGGGGGGATTTGTATTTTGCAATGGATTTAGCCGATAATCATCTTGCCATCGGCGTCAAATTCGTAGTAGCCCGGCTGAATTGCTCTACCATCCGGAAATGTCTTTCCACTAACAAATGTGCTACTTAAATAGACTCGTTTACTCCTAAGAATCTTATCGCCATCGTCGACAAAGTAGTAATTGCTCTCAAACTCAATCAGCTTATAGCGAGTCTGTTTGATATCATTGATATAAAGGTAATCGCCAATGACTCCATTCTTCATTTCGGGAACAATCAACTTACCCTCGGCATCAAACTCATAGTATCCGGGCTGGATTGCTCTGCCGTCAAGGAACGTTTTTCCACTGACAAATGTGCTGCTCAAATATACTCTCGTATTCTTGAGAAGCTTATCTCCTTCATCGACGAAGTAATAATGTTCCTCAAACTTAATCAGCTTATATTTTGTCTGTTTGATATCATTAATATAGAGATAATCGCCAATGACTCCATTCTTCATTTCGGGAACAATCAACTTACCCTCGGCATCAAACTCATAGTATCCGGGCTGGATTGCTCTGCCGTCAAGGAACGTTTTTCCACTGACAAATGTGCTACTCAAATATACTCTCGTATTCTTGAGAAGCTTATCTCCTTCATCGACGAAGTAATAATGTTCCTCAAACTTAATCAGCTTATATTTTGTCTGTTTGATATCATTAATATAGAGATAATCGCCAATGACTCCATTCTTCATTTCGGGAACAATCAACTTACCCTCAGCATCAAATTCATAGTATCCGGGCTGGATTGCTCTGCCGTCAGAGAAGATCTTTCCGCTGACAAACGTATTGCTCAAATACACTCTAACACTTCTAAGAATCTTATCGCCATCGTCGACAAAGTAGTAATTGCTCT
>SVTL01000005.1:0-50527 GCA_015063795.1 Oscillospiraceae bacterium | reverse complement strand
TCATAGTATCCGGGCTGGATTGCTCTGCCGTCAGAGAAGATCTTTCCGCTGACAAACGTATTGCTCAAATACACTCTAACACTTCTAAGAATCTTATCGCCATCGTCGACAAAGTAGTAATTGCTCTCAAACTCAATCAGCTTATAGCGAGTCTGTTTGATATCATTGATATAAAGGTAATCGCCAATGACTCCATTCTTCATTTCGGGAACAATCAACTTACCCTCGGCATCAAACTCATAGTATCCGGGCTGGATTGCTCTGCCGTCAGAGAAGATCTTTCCGCTGACAAACGTATTGCTCAAATACACTCTAACACTTCTAAGAATCTTATCGCCATCGTCGACAAAGTAGTAATTGCTCTCAAACTCAATCAGCTTATAGCGAGTCTGTTTGATATCATTGATATAAAGGTAATCGCCAATGACTCCATTCTTCATTTCGGGAACAATCAACTTACCCTCGGCATCAAACTCATAGTATCCGGGCTGGATTGCTCTGCCGTCAAGGAACGTTTTTCCACTGACAAATGTGCTGCTCAAATATACTCTCGTATTCTTGAGAAGCTTATTTCCTTCATCAATAAAATATAAACTCCCCTCAAATTCCACCAGTTTATACTTTCTCTGACGAATACCCTCTACGTAAAAATATTCCTCAACAGGACCATTCAGTTTAGTTGCACTACCATCTGCTGCACAATTGTAGTAAACGCATGCTTCCAAAACATTTTCCATTCCAGAGGTACCATTGTAGAAGTAATGAATACCAATCTGCATATAACCAGATCGATTAAACAGATATGTCTTTCCATCAATCTCGTAAGCTCTGGAAGAATAAATATCTGGCGAAGTGTCTCTGTAATAACCGGAGCCATACCAATATCTCATGCCGCCGGAGGCTTCCTGCCAAGTACCGGTGACAAGCCGTCCATTCTCAAACGAGAACTTAACGCCCTTATCGGCATACTGCTCACCGTCTGCACCGGCGTAAGTGGAATCGAAATAGTACCACACATCATCAACGGTAAACCAACCGCTCTGCAGCTGACCGCTGACCGTATAGTAATTCTTACCGGCGATGGTCTGCAAGCCGGTACCGGTGAAGACTCTTCCGCAATCGCAGACAAGCTTGTCTCCAACTACCTTATAGGCATGCTCGGTCTTGGGAATGGTGGTTCCCCATTCAACAGGAGAATGACAGCCATTGCAGAAGGTTCTGCCGGCATAGCCGTATTCCGTACAGGTAGGAGCCTTATCGACCAGGGTCTCAGGGGTATGAACGTGCGTTGTGCCGTGCTCGACGAAATAGGTCTTATCCATTGCCTGATTGGTGGTATACATTTCGGTATCCACATGGAACTCTTCGTTGGAGAAGGTGCTGACAGAGCCGTTCTTATGCGTGATCAAGCCCTTATCCACATCCATCTTCATATCCTGTGCGAAGAAGTTATAGGTCGTCCAATAGGTCTCAGCAGTAAAGCCGGGAACCTTGATATCGGTATCAAAATAGAGGATACGGACCGGGATCTTAGCCAGAACAGCGGCGCCGGTCTGGGCATTATCACCCGTACGGGTAAAGGTGATGGTTGCAGTATTGGTTTCTTCGTTGATCGTATAGATAGCCGTAAAGCCCTCAGCCAGCTCCATATGATCCAGCTGCCAATGGTTCACGCTGTTCAGATCGATCACCGTTTCCACTTTCTGGATCGTCTCGATGGCATTCGCCTCCAAATTCATCCAGTAAATGGAACCGAAGGGAATTTTATCAAGGGAAGCATCGGCGGGAACCAGCTTCAGCGTAGAAGCGGCGCTGCCGGACTCAACCTTCACAACACGGATGACAACAGACTTGTTGCCCATGTTATCACAGATCTCAAACTTCACGCGGTGATAGCCGTCAGCCACCGTGATGCCGTTGGCATACATGGTTCCGTTCACAAACGTGCTGTTAACCTGAACACCGTCGATATACACCTTGGCAGTCTCGGGATTCAGACCGGAGACATTGTGCAGAGGCTGATCAACGCCCATTGCGTCGGGCAGAGTGGTCGCATCCGCAACAGCGGCAGAGAGATTGAGAACGTTGTTTGCCGTGGTAACGACCTCACGCTTGACGAGCGCGGTGGTGCCGTCCAGATAGATCTTGTCAAAGACAGGGTTCTCTCTGTCTTCGACTGCATCCGAATAGTCCACGGTAAAGCTATCAAGATAGTAAGTATACGGACCGTTGATGGTACCGTTAGTCTGCCAGAGAAGGTTGTTCTTGGTTCTGTGGGTAACGATCGCCAGGAAGAATTCACCCTTCTCGGCAGTTTGACCGTTGGCATCCTGTTTGTTGAACTGGTTGGAATACTTCAGCGCAACCTTTTCAAAAGCACTGATATCCATGGACATATAGTGCCAGCCGGATTCGTCGATGTTATAATAAACATGTTCAGATTCCATCATACTGACCGTTGCCAAGTTATCATAGACACCATCTCCGTCAGAGTCGGTCATATAGTGTCCCTGCACCCAGCACTGGATGTTATCCTCCGGTACATAGAGCCAGAAACCGACTCGGCGGGCATTTTCAAGAACGACTGCTTCGCCGTCCACGCCCAGACGGATCCATGCATACTCTCCGGAATCGGATACTTTGGAAGCAAGGCCGTTGATCTCCAGGCGCATGGAATAGTTGCCGTCATGCACCTGACCGTTGGTACGGTCAGCCAAAGACAGCTTCATCTCATAATCACGATAATCATTGGTTCGGCTGTTGATGACGTTCCACTCGTCCAAAGAAGCCTGTCCTTCCTCAAAGTCCCAAAGAACTTCAGAGGCTCTGCCCAGGTTGAGCTGTACGGTTGCGGTGGGGTTGGCGCCCATATTCAGCGTTGCCGTCACCGTGCTGGTAATATCCGCCGGTGCATTGGCTTCCGGAACCGCGATAAAGTTCAGGCCGCTGAACATGCCGAGAGCGGAATTCGTCGTTGTAAAGATGACATCGTTGGCGCCGAGGCCGATCTCCTGCGCTACTCCATCAATCGTTGCCGTTGCCTTGACGGGAATGGCAGCAGTCTTGCCGAAGGGGATGGTGACAACCGGCTGTTCAAAGAACAGGGTATCGGGAGTGACAACGGTAATGGCCTTTTCGCCGACAACTTTACCATTGTGCAGCATCTGTGCCGTTACCTTGCCCTCGGTACCGTTGGAAACAAAAACTCCGTTGGCAATGGTACCCATGCCGGCTTCCTTGATCGCCCACTGAACATCAGCAGGGATCTCGACCTTGGTGCCGACTGCATCGGTGCCGAGAGCGGTGAACGCTACGCTGCTTCCGGGAGTGTAGAAATCATAGTCGGCCTCGATCTGTGCTCGTGCAAACTGACCGTCCGCAGGAGCAGTAGAGATAACAAGAATCGTATTGGTCGTAGGTCTCTCACCGCCGTCGGACAGAGAGCAGTTGACCTTCAGATCCTCACCGGGACGCTGCGAGCAGAAGGTGGTAGAGCCGCCGCCGTCACAGTTTGCGGCATAAACACACCCCATCTTGATCATGTAATCGGCCATTTCAAAGTTGGTGAAACCGGTCGAATACGGAGCCTGCTCACCATCGGAAACAGCCATGACGAGCGTGCCGTCCGCCCGGATACCGATAAAGGTTCTGGAGGCAATGCTGCTTCCGTGAGCTGCACTGTTGTCGGCATACTGATTCTTGGCGTTTCCGTTTTCATCAGGCTTTACCAGCCAGCCCCACACGCAAATAGCATTCTGTTCCCATCCGGTCAGAGGATCGGTCTGGGAGCGCATAAGTACCTTGGGCATATCAGCGGGTCTGGGCTCACCCGTCTTAGGATGATTATCATAATTGATAACAAGCACACCATTACTCTTGCTGAACGTTGATGCCCCTTGGCTGTTCTCATAGTAATAGCCGTCCAAAATGTTGTAATACAAGGGTTCGCCGATCAAATGGGGATTCGCTGCATAGTAGGCATTGTTATACCAGCTGAGCATGGCGTTGGTGGCGACAACCACATTGCCGTATCCCAGCTTCTCGGCATTCTTTGCCTGAGTGGAGGTTGCTTCCGTACCGTAATTTCCCTCGGTAGGAATCATCCCCTTGTATCCGGGAATGACCTTCGTAAACTCATTGTGCAGATCCACCGTTGCAGTATGAAGGACCTGTCTTCGAGTGCCGGCATCATTGTTCAGGATATGCTCATACTCCTTGATGCCGGGAGCAATATCCCACTCTTTTTCGGAAATGAGGTTGTAGTAATCACTTCCGCCGTTGCTGTCACTGTAGCCTGCTGCCAAAGCGCTCACAGCTGAAACGCTCACCAGCATCACCACGAAAAGCAACATCGCCAAAACTTTGGATAATGGTCTTGTTTTCATGTCTTTCTCCTTGTAAAAAAATTTATTTTATTTTTTGTTTTTTCGATGTAAAAGCCGCATTTCACAGTCTGTACGCCTGAAAGCTGTGATGCGTTTTCTGCTTTTCCTTGGGCGGCTCGGGCAGATAGTCGCCATACAGGTCGGTCAGGTAGGCATCGTATCCGATGGGGGCCGGGAACTTCTGCCCCTCAAACTCGATGTCGATCGCTTCCGCAAAGGCCTCCGCACGGTGGATGCCGCGCGCACCGTAAACGCACCAAGTCTTGCATCCGACATAAGCACTGTCGGGACAAATCGGCTTGCGGCTTGCCTTTATGATCTTCTCGACGAAATACGAACTGCCGAACAGCTTGCAGACTCTCATCATCAGTCCCTTGACAAAGCGCTTGACGGGTGTACGGGAATCCGGCTTCTTCAGTTTGGTGTAACCGAGGTAAGCCATATTCCTTCCGATGGTCTTGGCTTCTTTTTTTGCTTTTTCGAGGTCGTTGTCCCAAGCATCCAGCGGGAAAATGTCGATGTCCACGCCAAGCTCCACACCGTTTTCATAGCCGCCCTCGTCCTTTCGCGTGGTCATATCGCAAAGCTTCGCAAAGGGGTAACGGTATTTCGGCTCCCTCTCATAGGCATACAGACGGTACTGCTCACTGTCGGTAAACAGTTTCAGCAATCTGTCGTAGTCTTCCCGCGGCACCAGCACATCCACGTCGTCATCCCACGGAATGAATCCCTTGTAGCGGATCGCGCCAAGCAGAGTGCCGTATGCGAAGAAATAGCGGATGTTGTTTTCCTTGCAGAACGCATCGAACATCTTCAGAATGTCAAATTCAATGTCCTTCAGTTCCTGCAACGTTAATTCTTTCATATAATGCGATATACTCCTTGAAACGTTCGTTTTTATCAAATTCCTTAGCCTTTTGAATGCAGGCTTCCTTGGAATAGGGCTTGTCTGTGCAGATGCGAATGATCTCCTTTTCCAATGCGTCCACGTCGCCGCATGGAACGACCGAGCCGCAGGTTTCGTCCAGCATCTCCGGGCTTCCGCCGGTTTGGAACGTAGCCACAGGAGTGCCGCAGGCCAACGCTTCCATGTTGACGGTTGGGTAATTTTCCTCACGCGTTGGGTTCACAAACACATCGGCTGCCGAATAGATCTCCGCAAGCTCCTGCTGATTTTGGGTTTGGTGGATGGACAGGATGTTCGGAGGCAACTGCTTATCGGTTTTGGCATCGGTTCCCACAAGGACAATTTTGTATTCGTCCGGAAGACGATCTGCCAGTTTTTCAAACACATCCAGCCCTTTGCGCTCGCCCCAGTCAAAAGCGACGCCGAGCAGGATCTTTTTGTTTTCCAACCCGTGCTTTTGTCGGAAAGAGCTTTCCGTATTTTTAAAAACGTCAAGATCGATGCCGTTGTGGATCACATGAACCGGGTAATGCTTCAAAAACGATTGCTTCACCAGATCCGCCAGCCACTGCGACGGCGTTACAATGGTGAGATCGAGGTCTTCCAATGCCTTTTTCTTTTTCTCAAACAGCTCTTGGCTTCGGTCAAAGAACCATGAATATAGGGGGCGTTGTGTGCATTCTGCGCATCGGCTCTTCCATTTATCGCATTTCGACAAGGTAAAATGAGGACAGTAGCCGGTAAAGGCCCAGCAATCGTGGAAGGTCCAGACAAGCTTGGTCTTGTGTTCGCGAAACCAAGAAAACAGCATATCCAAATGACAATCGTGACCGTGAATGTTATGCAGATGCACGATGTCCGTCTGAATTTTTTCCAATTCGGAAATCATTTTCCGCGTAGCTTTTTGCGATTGAAAGCCGTAGTTTCCAAACACTCGGGACTTCAGTGCTTGAAACTTCGTATAGGCATCGGTAGAACAGGAAACACCAAGCGGATACCCGTTCGTCCGGCTGCTGAACAGAATGCGATTCTCACTTCCCCGCTCGGTCAGAAGCTTGCTGATATCCACACAGATCTTCCCCGTGCTTCCGACACCGCAGGTGGTGTTGATTTGTACGATTTTCATGAAAGCCCTCGTTTATTTCCAGAACGGAACATAGGGGTATGTATGCAGTACACTGATTCCTGTCTGACAGCTGCGATATGTATTATACAGATAATACAAAGTGAAGAATACTGTCAAAACAATAATCGCTGTCTTTGCTACTTTGTTCATGCTCGATTTGGGGATCATCAACAAACGAGGTATAAGCTCAGGAATAAAAATAATGAAATAATAATTCATGCGCATGGAAAGCGTATGAAGTGGCGCAAAGCACTGAAGCACCACCGCCGCCAACAGATAATTACGCATACCCAGTGTTTCTTGGCTCATTTTTTTCTCATCGGGCAACACATAGGCCATCACCGCAAACAAGGCAAACAAGATCAGCATGGTATAGGCGCCGGTATTGGTGAGAGTCAAATTATACTGATCACCAAACATTTTCTCTAATAAGGCTCCACCCCAAAGGAACAACGGACCATTGAATACATACACAAGCAGTATTCCGGGAATGACAAACCACAAGTGTTTTTTCTTGAATGTGATATGGTACAACGGATAAAGCAAAAACACCATGAACGCCGAGGTATGAAAGCCGACAGCGATTAATGCTGTTATCAAAAAGGGGAACAGCCGTTTCTCTCTCACAAATTCATAAGCCAAAATGCCTATCGAGATCGCGATTGCCTGCCGGAGTCCCGAAAACAGCATGACAAAAGTGGACATATTTATAAATAGTGCGATTTTTAAGAACCCGCCCCGTCTGTCCTTGCTGTAAAGGATCGCAATAGGCAAAACTGTTATGATCGCAACAATGGTCAAAAAGATTTGATAACTGTTTGTAATTCGAGTTACGAGCCACATTAGGAACCAGAACAGATATTCATTTTGAGGTTGAAGCATCTGTGAAAAACTTACATTCTCATACGCCAGAAAAAATTTGCGATAAGTTATGGTATCATTTCCAATAGACACATCTCGCAGGGACAATAGCACAATAAGAATGAGAAAGAAAATCGGGAGCATGAGATTGTGATCCCTGACCTTTTGTGTATTACCAGCGGTAAGCGACCATTTGCTGCCGTTTTCTTTTACAGAAGACGAGAATGCGATTACAGAAAACAACAGCGGAACAAACATTAAGAGAATATATGGAATCATCGAAGGAAAACTTCCTTTATGCTTTTAGTTTTAAATATATTTTTTTGAAAGAATCCCACATAATTGAGCGGATTTTATACATTTTTTTCTTAAACAGAAGACCATTTTGAGGATACATATCCAAAGTACGGAGATAGTTGAACGCATAATCCCCATCACTAAACCTTGTCTTCAAATAGGCGTTTCGACCATAGCGGTAAAACAACTCACCCTCTTGGGGATAATGTTGCAGCAGCCAATTCAAACTGCGCTCCCAGAACATATCTTGTTCCGGATTGTGATAAGAAAACCCTATACTCTTTGATACTTGATTTGCATGAATACGCCCCATAACCAGCGATTCCGGAATATAATGAATCTTATACCCAGCGGCATACACCCTAAACCAAAAATCGACATCATTAAGCAATCGTAAACTCTCATCAAAAGTGCCAACATCTGTAAAAACACTTTTATGTACCAAACAAGAGCAACCGTGAAAATTATACACAGTTGGCTCCGCAATCAAATATCCATTATGTGGATATTTCTCTATTTTAGAAGAAATTGCAAAAGCTTTTTTTCTATTATAAGGACGTATAATCTTTCCTTTTGCATCAATCAATTCCGATGCCGAAAAGAAAACGTGTCTTGAGATCGAAGAAACATCACACCCTAGGGTGTTCATATAATCAATTTGTTTTTTTATTTTGTTTGGTTTGTACAAATCATCATGACTGAGCCAAGAAAACCACTCGCCCGTCATACGATCGATTCCCAAGTTCAGTGCAGACGATGATCCTCCGTTTTCTTTGTAAAAATAGCGTATTTTTGATCCATACGATAAAGCAATTTGTTCCGTTTTTCTATCATCTTTCGATCCATCATTCACAACGATAATCTCAATATTGGGGTAAGTCTGGGCTAAAGCAGAATCAATAGCTTCAGCAAGATAATTTGAGGCGTTATAGGCTGGGATTACTATGGATACTTTTGGCATATACATTTTGAGTCCATCATCCTTCATAGATTGCCTTCATTTTTTCAACAATTCGGTTTATTGAATACTTGCCAGAACAGACTTTATTGTGGTCACCCATATGCTTTTTGCCATTGCTTTGAATGATTTGAATTGCCTTCATAAACCCATCAACGTCATCCGGTCTACACTTATACCCCGTCACACCGTCCACACTATAATCATTGATTCCGTGTATATTCGATGTAACAATCGGAAGCCCACACGCCATTGCTTCAATTGCTGACAGCCCAAGTCCTTCTCGATGCGAAGGAAAGCAAAACACATCTGACGCATAATTGAGTTCCGGCACATCATTTCGATATCCAAGAAGATGTATTTGATCTGTCACACCAAGTTCTTTTGCCAGTCGAAGAAGGAATTCTTTTTTGTCCCCGGTACCGGCGATTGCATAGTGAACATTCGAATCTTTCAGTTTTGCCAAAGCTCTGATAATCACCTGGTGGTTTTTATTTTCATTGAGTTCTCCAACCGACAGCAACAGGAACGCATTCTCCGGTACACCGATCTCACGTCTTTTTTGCACACGGTCGATCTGAATATTCTCAAACCGTGACAGATCCACGCCGACACCGGGAACATAATGAATCTCTTTGGCTTTGAATTTTCGTTTTGCAAGCTCAAAATCCTCAGTATTGATCGTAATCAGCTTGTCTGTAAAATAGGAACAAATTTTTTCAATCGGATAATACAGCAACCAGTTTTTCAACGGTGCACCTTTGTAAAAATGAAATCCGTGAGCGGTATAAAAAACCTTCACCCCGTCTTTCTTTCTGTATTTCCGACAAACCAAGCGGGTAATAACAGAAGCATTCGGAGTATGGCAATGAACGATATCATACTTCCCCTTCTCGATCACCTGCTTTAACTGTTTATATGCCTTCATATTATCCAGAGACAGGGGAAAACGGGAAAAATCGATATGATAAAACTTGCAATTGAGTACATTATAAAAACTATCAATAGGCCAATTATCGTCATTACAAGCAAGCTCTACACGATGACCATCCTTGACCAGCATTTCAATATGCTGTTTAAAAAACGCATTCATTGTTGACGAAACCGTTGTTACATACAAAATGGTCATTGTATAACCTCTTGTTTTATATATAATCAAATTTTCGCTCTGTATTTTGGGAAAAAAAGTTCTGTATCAGTTATATTTTTCATGCCGCACAACTTGTTATATTCTTGTTCCAAAAATACCTTTTTTCCGACAAAAAATTGCTTGGTTCCATATCGATTAAAAGCACTTTTAAATTTATATAAACCATCTTCTTTTGAACCGACTCCGCCGCCAAGATGAAAACTTCTACACCCATTGTGACACCCCCAAAGAGAAGCTTGGTACAACAATAAATTGGACGGAGCCATGCTTTGAAATTCTCGTAATGAACCTGATAAATGGTAGTTCATATATCCATTTGCTTCAACAATGATAGACGCAGCGATAACCTGTCCTCTAAAATCAGCCCAAAACACTTGCGCTTCATTGGGCAAATCATTACAGATACTGTCATAAAATTCATCTTCAAAATAATAATATGACCTCGCATGGTTCAAATCCATTGTAGAATTGTATATAGATTTGAATGTTTGGTATATCTCTGGAAATTGACCATGATAAATCTGAACACCGCTTTTCTGCGCTTTTCGTATCATGTTTCGATTTTTGCTTGTCAAATTTGACCAAATCACATCCGGCGAAGATAAATCCATCAAAATGGTTTTACCAAGGGAGGCTACTTCATAAGAAGTTGTTGTCTTTTCAGCATTATTTAAAACTGGATGATATCGAACGAATTCGCTTACAACTCCATGATTTCTGCACCACGTTTCATAGGCTTGAAACAAATCTTCTTTTGTTCCACTCCCGTCAATCAACCATCCTCCATAACCATATGGAGTGATAAAATCAAAGATCGTACCATGATCAATCTTTTTTTCAAAAAATGGATCATCTGCAACATCTCGTTTCATAACAACGTTGATCCCTTTTATTGACTCATCTTTGTAGTAAAATAAAAGCGGTTGACCATCACCATGAAGCATAAATGCTTTTACATAGCCGGATAAATAATAGACATCATGGTGTTGAAAACTCCTCACCACTTCATCCCATTTTTCGGATTCCTCAAGTGTATATATGAAAAGAGACATATTTTTTCCTCTTACTAGCTAATAAATCCTTTGATTGCACTAACCATCCGATCCATATCAGATAAATTATACCGTTGATCGCAAATCAAACTTAATTCCATATCATATAAATCATTGTGCATTGTGTGATAAAGCGATTTTGGCCAATGAATCGGGCAAAAAATTTGTTGATCTATCAAATACCGCCTTAGTTTATCACGAATCTGCGATTCCATCAAAATCGGAACAAACATCGGAACATCCTTCTGCTTTAACTCTGTTCTCCACAGTTTTAGGTTAGGAACATCTCTTAAAGCAGAAATTAAGTATTCTGCATTTTCCCTTCGTTGAAATATCAATTTCTGAAGATCAAAGGCAATTGGCAACCCGCTATAACCCTCATAATCTGATTCTAATAATTCTTCAGCCAAATTGAAGTCAGATAAATATGAGTTTTTTTCTTTAGTTAATCCATCAATGAATCTTTTCTTTTTGCGAGCCGCCTCATCTCGCAACTGAATATATGATTCGTTCAGCGCCAATTTGTCCGTTATATCAAAAAATCCATTATGGCAGATTGCTTTTGCATAGTTACAATATAACCATTTTCGATAACTGCAAAAGGAATAGTCCACATGCGCTTCTACTTCAGGATTTCCATCAATCTTGTGTGTGGCGTCATAGATAATGATTTTTCCTTTTTGCTTTTCACGAACAGCAATACTATAGTTTTGCTCTAAACAATAGCCAAAATAATCAATCAAACAAATAATGTCCGCATCATGATCTTGAGGGATCTCCATTTCATCTTGATATACCGGATAAAACGCCACGTCTATCTTTGATCGAATAAACGGCAAAATCATTGATTCACAGCAATACGATGGCATCAGCACCTTATGTACCTTTCGTTTTTTTCTGATATCATCAATAATAAATTGCAGTGCAGTTCTTCCAGACAGCAAATTTGCTTCATTTCTCTTGCAAACAGCATGAATACGATCGTATTGTTCCCAAAACTCACTGCCAATTTCTCTCATAAATACCACAACTAATCAAAAACTTCGATTGAACAATGTTTTTCTCAATCCCATAGTTTATCTATCCTCGAGCTATCAATTTTATCATATAGCATATCATTCCCCTTTGTATCCAGAATTTTTAATAATGAATATGCTTTTTTTACATCATTTTTTAATTCATATGCATTTTCATTACAAAAATAAAACATCCCTAATTTCGATAGAATAGCAACATTGTCTTCACAGACTTGTCCCTCAAATCCAGTTACAAGTGTAAAGTAGCAATCAGTCATCTTTCGTATCAAATCTAGCCCCTCTATTTGTTTTACTATTCCTGCATTTGCATAAAGATTGATATTGATACATTTAATATTGTTGTTCACCGTGTTATTAACAGACTGTTTCAACACGCTTGTAGAGCCCGTTAAGGCATGGTAAATAAAAACATCTAAACTATTGATATATCCAAGAAGTTCATGATAGTTATATAAATGTTCACCGCCTAATCGAAATCCAGATTCAAAAAACATTAATTCGCCATTATATTCAAATCCAGAAATAAACAGATAACCGTCTGTAATACCAAGATTATTTATCATTTTTCTCAACGACAAATCAACTTTTTCAACTATCAAATTGTGAGCATGCGATGGCAGATACCATGCACTTTGAACAACTCTTTTATATCCATTATTCTTTGCATTTATAACACTATCTGTACTCAGCAAGGTGATTTGTCCATCAATTATCTCATAATATACATCAATTTTTGTCCCATGTATATATTGCTCAATAATCACATGTTTACAGTATGATTTCTTCATAGCATAATCATATGCCTGACGGAGTTCATCCATATTGGTCGCTATACTCACACCTATAGAACCAGCTCGATCAACCGGTTTGACAATTATCGGGAAAGCGTCAACTTCCTCTATAGAATTATATTCCTTGACAACAGGAACCCCTGCTCTTCTGCAGATTTCTTTAAAAAGAACTTTATTTCTCGTAAATTCTAATTGCTCTTTTGTACAGTAGCAAGGCAATCCCAGACGTTTGCACAATTCAATGCAACACTCAAGAGGGGATTCACTATAACCCGTTGTAACACCATCGATTTTTTCTTCTCGGCATTTCTTCTCGAGTACATCAATGTCACTCCAACTTATGTTCCAAAATTCATCAGCAATTTTTTTTGCTGGACTCTCTTCACAAGTATAGTAATCTGTAACAATTGTATAGACCCCCAAAGATCGAGCTCTTTCAACAAGAGTTATTAGGTTTGCTTCTCCAGCTAATATCAGAAGTTTTTTTCCCTCCACAATATTATCATTCATTATATATTCACCACATACTATTTAAGAAAATGATAAATTATTTCAAAGATACTACCACATATAATTTATAATTATTGTTTGTTTTAATTTTGCATCAATATTACACAAAAATGATGCGACTTAGACCTAATCATTCATATCCTATTAGAGCCGCTAGGATATTATATCAATAGTAAATAACATTCCCATCCGTGAAATCATGTGATATTCAAACTTCGATTGAAAGATCATCATCAAATAATTCGTAGATGTTATTGATTACAAAAAAGCACATCAATAAAGTTCACAACGTATTTCTGTTTATCAATGGACGTTAGATGTTCTTTGATTTTCACGATATGTATCAAAATCCATTAAAGATTCTGTGCCTCTAACACCAATATCTTCACGTCTCAAAACTATTCCGACTGTCGAAAAAATTATCTTTAGATCGGATTCAAATTTGATATTATGCACATACTCCACATCAAATCGAAATTTTTCTTCCCATTTGAGGCTGTTTCTTCCGTTTATCTGTGCAAGTCCTGTTAAACCTGGCCTTACCGAATGTCGATCTCGTTCTAATTCTGTATAGTACGGAAGATACTTTACAGACAATGGTCTCGGGCCTACAATACTCATATCGCCGACAAGAATATTGATCAGCTCCGGCAATTCATCACACGACGTTTTTCGTAACCAACGACCGTATGCATTCAATCGCACATCGTCTGGCAAAAGATTCCCGTTTCTATCCGTCTCATTGCTCATGGTACGGAATTTGATCAGATTGAAGATTTTTTCCTTTCCGTCTGCGCCCTTCTTTCCCGGTCTGGGTTGGACAAAAAACGGATTTCCACGCATAGCAATCGCACCGATGATCGTTAAAATCAAAAGAACAGGCGAAAGCACAATCAAGGCAATCAATGAGAGAAAAAAATCAAAAAGTCTCTTGAAATACTTCGCATACATACGGATTCCTCTCAAACATCACTCAAAACAATACTTCACCATTTCAATGATTTTGTCCTGCTGTTCGGGTGTCATTTTGATGTCGCTGGGGAGGCAGAGGCCTCTTTGGAACAGATCGGCACCGACATCGGTCATCTCCTCCGGTGCTTCGGCATCCCTCATGTTCCCGCTTACGGTCACAAACGGCTGTTTTTCATACAGCGGCTGCAGGTGCATCGGCTTCCAGATCGGACGTCCCTGCACGTTGTATTTCGCCAACAATTCGAGGATCTCGTCGGGGCAGGTCTTGCCCGGCGCTGTCTGATAGCGGCTTTCGGTGTCGCCTCGGATCTGCTCGCACATGGCACTTTCATCGATGAGAAGGCAGGAGAGCCAGAAATTGGGCTGCATGGTTTCACGGTCATAGGGATTCATCGTGACGGGCAGATCCTTAAATCCCTCACGGTATCGCTCATAGATCGCCTTTTTCCGCGCAATATGCTCCTCCAGATAGGGCATCTGTCCGCAGACCACACCCGCGATGATGTTGCTCATACGGTAGTTATAGCCCAGCTCCTTATGCTGATACCACGGGGCATTCTCGCGGCTCTGTGTTGACCACTTACGCGCCTTATCGGCTGCCTCACGGTCTTCGGTGAGCAGCATGCCGCCGGACGAGCCGGTGATGATCTTGTTGCCGTTGAAGGAGATCACATTATAGGTGCCGAAATTGCCCGTCTGTCTGCCCTTATAGATCGCACCAAACGACTCAGCCGCATCCTCGATGACGACCGCACCGTATTTTTCCGCGATGGCGCTGATCTCGTCATACTTAGCGGGCGTTCCGTACAGATTGACCACAACGACCGCTTTGGTCTTGGGATAAAGCTCGAACGCCTTTTCCAGAGCCTTGGGATCCATGTTCCACGTATCGTATTCGCTATCCACGAAAACAGGCTCAGCATGCTCGTATACAATGGCATTTACCGTTGCATCGAAGGTCATATCGCTGCAGAACACGGTATCGCCCGGCTTGACGCCCGCCAGCTTGACGGCAAGGTGCAGCGCGGCGGTTCCGCAGGAAAGGGGAACGGCATACTTACACCCGATCTTCTCCGTCACCAGACGCTCGACTCTTTCGAGATTTGCGCCTTCCGTGGAGACCCAGTTGGTATCGAGCGCTTCGGTGATATACGTCAGCTCGTTGCCGTGCATGGTCGGTGTTGCAAGCCATACTTTATTGGCAAATGCCTCAAATTTCATCTTGTTTTCCATTCTCCGTCTTTTTGATCACAAAATTTCCGTCCGATCTTTGAAACACCGAAAACGATCTTCCGAAAATCTCAGGATAAAAACAGGCAACGCAATCTTTTTATGTCCGCTTTAAACATTGGATCTGTTCCATCTTTTTTTTGCAGACACGCGCCGCAGGTCACTTTGTTAGACCTTGACCGCCGCTCTGTCATGCTCCAACGCAACCTTCATTTCCTCCGCCTGAACGGCCGCGCGATTGACAACGTCGGGGTGGCGGAAGGTTGGCACAACATCCATCAACGCAGCCTTGACCGCGCTGTTATCCTCGTCGGCAAGGGATGTTTTCAGCCATTCCAGCTTACGCTCAAGCTCAGGCATCGGCACAGGCTCGTCACGCTCAATGAAGATCAATTCATTTTCGGTCTTCGCCAGCGATTCGGTCTTGATCAGAAGCTCTTCATACAGCTTCTCGCCCGGGCGGAGCCCTGTTTCCACAACATCGATGTCCTTATACGGCTCAAAGCCGCTGAGGCGTATCATATTCTCGGCCAGGTCCAAAATCTTCACAGGGCTTCCCATGTCCAGCACGAACAGGTCCCCGTTTTTGGCCATGGCGCCCGACTGAAGCACCAGCTGGCTGGCCTCGGGTATGGTCATAAAATAGCGGATGATCCGCTTATCGGTGACGGTCACCGGTCCGCCCTGCATGATCTGACGCTTGAACAGCGGGATCACCGAGCCGGCGCTTCCCAGCACATTGCCGAAGCGCGTGGAGGTATAGACGGTCTCCGTTCCCAGACTGCTGTAGGTCTGCACGATCATCTCGCACATCCGCTTGGTGGCGCCCATCACGTTGGTGGGATTGACCGCCTTGTCCGTGGAGACCATCATAAAGCGGCTCACGCGGTATTTCTCGCAGAGCTCGACGGTATTCAGCGTACCGAAGACATTGTTTTTCACCGCTTCGCAGCAGTTGTGCTCCATCAGCGGAACATGCTTATGCGCCGCGGCATGGATCACGATATCCGGGCGGTGGCGTCGGAACACGATCTCAAGCCCTTTGCGGTCACAGATCGAAACGATCTCCACCTGCAGGTTGATCTTACTGCCGTAAGCAATGCGAAGCTCCTGCTGAACGTCATACGCGCCGTTTTCATATACATCCAGGATCACCAGACGCTTGGGCTTCATGCCGGCGATCTGACGGCACAGCTCACTTCCGATGGATCCGCCGCCGCCCGTAATCAGCACGACCTTATCCCGATAATAGGACGCGGTCTTCTCATCGCTCAGCTCGATCGGCTGACGGAACAGCAGCTCCTCGATATCGAACTCGCGCATATGCCGTCTGCCGTTTTCGGCGGTGCGGATCATGGGATAGTCATAGGTCTTGATCTTACAGCCGAAGCGGTTGTAGAACTCATACAGCTCTTTCCGTCTGACCGCATCGATCTGCGGCAGGGCAAACACGATCTCCTGAATCCCGTAGGTCTGCAGAACAGCCTCAGAGACCTCTCCGCCTGCCAGCACGGGAATGCCCATGATCTCCCGTCCGATCTTGTCTTTGTCAATATCAATGAAGCAGCAGGGCCTGTACGCCGCGCGCGGATTCTTGAAAAGCTCGTCCGCCAGCAACGCTCCCACGGTCCCTGCGCCCACAATGGCGATCTTGATCCTCGCGCTGTCCGCCGCATTCGGCTCGCTCTGTGTGACCGGCGCGATGGCCGAGCCGCTGAGAAGCTCAACGATCTTCCACCCAAGGCCGTTCAAATGCTCACAGGTCTTGGCCTCCTGGTACAGATGCTGATAGAACAGTCGGATGCCCATTGACAGCAACAGGTTGAACGCAAAGATGGAAAAAACACGGATAAAGGCGATCGTGCGGATCGGAAGGATCGTTTGCAGGAGGAAATACACCACTCCCGCGATCGCATCGCACACGAACAAACGAATATACGCCGATGCGCTTCCGAAGCGCCAGACCTGCCGGTACACACTGCCCGTACAGCGGCACAGAAGCACACACGCAAAGCAAAGAAGCGTATGCAGGGCAAATTCGGAAGGCGCCAGCTTATCAACGCCGCTCGGATAGACACCGAGGATCATCAGCACCACGGCAAACAGCAGCAGCGCATCGTACAACCCCAGCGCCCAGCGGCGTTTGTTTGAGATGGCATTTTTGATTTTTTTACCGAAGCGATGCATCCATTCCATGGCCATCAACCTCGATCCTGCGCTTCATAGAACAGCTCGATCACAAGCGCCTGCAGCGCCTGCTCGTCCACATAATGCTCCATGAAGCGGTCTCCCTTGACCGACTCGCCCTTGGGGGACACCGTTCCTTCAAACGTGTAGCTGCCCAAGCGCTCGATCATGCGCGAAAGCTGATCCACCGTGCAATCGGACACCAGATACTCATTGACCTTCATCATGGTCTCAACGGTGTTATCCTCATCGTAGGCCCCCAGCTTTTCAATCAAAGCGGCAATATACTGCTTCTGCCGCTCCATGCGGTGCAGGTTGGTGCTGTCCTCCAGCTCCCCTCTCGCCTGCACATAAGCCAGCGCCTGCTCACCCTTGAGCGTGACCACCGCATCCTTCACAAACGACGCATCCAGATCGGTGAAATCGTCCATCAGCTGTACACGAACGCCGCCGATGCTGTCGTTGAGAATGGCAACAGCATCCATCGTCAGCGACAGATAGTGATCGATGTTCACGCCGTACAGAAGCTTTTCAACGGTGTTGACCGTATTGCGGCACCGCACCTTGTCATTATCGCCATACGTGTGCGCCAGAGTCAGCTGGGCTTTGACATGCCCATACACCTCGCCGAACGCATCGGTCTGGGGGATGTCGGTCATCGTATCGCGGTTGAGATGCAGGATGCGATAGGATTTTTCTTCCTTATCTATTATGACCAGCGCAAGGAAGTCGGCCTGCTCCGAGCTTTGACGATCCTTTGATCCATCTTCCTTTTGATCGATGCCCATGATCAGGATCGATTCCACCGTATCGTTGGGTACATACCATTCCGATTCGAATGAAATGCGGTCGCCGGTATACTCGGAATAGGAAAATTCGTCCTCGCCTTCGGAGCGGTTCTTCGCCCTTTCATAAAGACCGAAGGAAACAATGAGTGCGAGAATTCCAACAAGACAGAGAAGAAGCAGTATTTCTTTTTTATATGTTCTGTGTTTCATAGAATTCCCGCGCTTTCATTCTTTTTTCTGTTCAGCTCTTGCTGAATTTCTTGGAGAAATGCACGGCACCTGCCGCAAGAAGAGCAACCGCAAGAAGAGTGAACGCCATGCCGCTTTCCTTCACACCCGTCTGGGGCGAGGTGACATCGGAGGTGGGAGCCTTGCCGCTGTCGGTGACGATGGCAAACACCGAAGAGATCTTACCTTCAACGGTGATCACGCCGTTTTCATCGATCTTATGCTCCACGACCGTCCATTCGTCGGAGCCGAAAGGCTTTTCGATGACGATGAACGTGTCATCCTTGTCGATGCCGTCCACGGTGAAGGAAACGGTGGTCTCATCATCGGAAACCGGCTTGTGATCCTCTTCGCAGATGCGGACGATCGCAAACACATCGTCGATGACCTGATTGTCGATGGGAGCGCCGCCGGTGACCTTATCCCACAGATCGTCAAAGCCGGGGATCAGATCGTCGAGGTCGTTGTTCTTCAGATCCTCAAGAGCCTCCTTCAGCTCGTCGCGGATCTGCTTTTCCAAGTCCTCGCCCTCTTTCTCGGTCAGGCCGTACTTGTCTTCGTCGATGAAGTCCTCTTCGTCCGTTATTACATCGTCGGGAACGATGATCAGGTCGCAGCAATCATCCTTCGGATCCCAGTCGATGATCTCGTAATCGCCGCGCTCTGCGCTGGGCGTGGCTTCTGCGGCAAACACCGGCATCACCGCCATCAAAGCGATCAGAGCCATTGCCATCCATACCTTTAATGCTTTCATGTTATTGTCTCCTTTGTCTCATTTGATTTCTATGATCAATATTTCTTTTTTTATTTCAGATCTTCCTCATACACCGCGAGGACCAAAAAGCGCTTGGTGCTGTCCTCGTTGAGGCAGGTGGACAGGATCAGCACACGGTCGCCGTACTCCGGCGAGATCTCCCGATCAAACTGTGCGCCGAACGCGCGGGTGTCAAACACACCGTCAAGAAAGTTGTTGAACCAGTATTCCTTGGAAAAATCGTAGGCATCCAGAATGTGCATATTGGAATACGGCAGAGCGGCAAAGACCTTATAATACCTCAATTCTCCCGGCAGGTGAAGCTTGATCTCACTGTGCGAGGAAAAGCTTTCCGAAGCCGAATAGGTGCTTTGCAGCTGACCGAACAGCGTGCCCGAACGCATCGTGTGACCGTAGATGACAGTGACCGGATCGTTGAAATCGCGGCTGTTATAGCTTGCCTGCGTGAACAGCGAGCCGCCGATATAATAGCTGCCGTCCACCGCTGTGGTCAGGTATTTGTCATCATCATTCGGGCTTTGCAGAACGGGATAGTCGACCTTTGTGCCCTCGATCTCGATCCACGCACAGATATCGGGGTTGGTCTTGTGCATGGACGTGAAGTCCAACAAAGCCTCGGGCTCTCTCGGGCGTTTGGGTTCTTCCGTTGCGGATGCGGCCGCCGTTGCTTGCGCCGCTGTGGATTCTTCCGCCGCCGATTGCACCGGCGTTTTTTCGCTTTCGCTCGGAGCAGCCGCCGATTCCGTCACGGGTGGCTCTCTGCTTTCGCTTGCGGGCGAATGCGTTTGCTCACTGTCAGAAGCTTCCCCTGACTGTGTCTCGGTCTGCCCCGGCGTTTGATACACCTTCAGCTGATCGAGAAGCGCTTCAAAATCGATCTGCTCCTTCTCGCGCGATCCCACCTGCGAGACAAGCAGGACCACCAGCAGAGCGGCCATCACTAGGCAGAGGCACACCAATAGGATATATAGCTTTTTCATCTTACCGTATGTACTCCTTGTCGGCCGAAGCCGATGCAGACTGCGCTTGATTCGTCTCCAAAAGCAGCAGACCGTTGGATACGATCTGTCTGACCGCCTCTCCGCCACGTTTCCGTTCGATGGTCTCATAGCCATCGGCCAGATCCGGCGGACGGGAGGTTGTGTTATGGCAATCCGAGCCAAGCAGGTGAATCAATCCCTGATCGAGCAGCTTCAGCATTTTCCGCTGTTCAAAGAAGCCCTTGAATGCGCCCGAGCTGATCTGCAGCATCACGCCCGAATCCGCCAACTGCGGAAGCAGCGGACCGTTTCCGAAGGGCAGATACCGCTCCACGTGAGCAAGGATCACTTGATAGCCTCTGCGGCTGTTCAGCTCCAGCAGGTCGCCGACCATCCGCTTCGACCAGCTTCCCATCGGCATTTCGATCAGAAGCCCCTCGGTGTTTCCCAGCCGCATCTGCGGCAGATCGCGCATGGCGGTGATCCCATCGAAATACTGAACCTCCGCCCCGATCAGAAGCATCGGCGCATTGCCGTTCAGCCTGCTCATCAGCAGCTCCAGCCTTGCCTTCCGCTTTTGCAGAAAATGCTGCGGCGTGTCTCTCTGCGGATAAAAATGCGGCGTCAGGGCAACGCAGAATGCACCTTGTTTTTTCAGAGAGGCCAGCATTTGCAGGCTCATCTCCGCCGATGCACTTCCGTCGTCCATCTCGGGCAGAATGTGCGTGTGAAAATCGATCCGTTTCCCGAATGACAGCCCCTTCGAAGACAACTCAGTCTTCATCGATGTGTACATTCTCCATCTCGTTATCGCGGCGGTAGTAGTATCCGTACTTACCGTAACGTCCGTAGCGTCCGTACTTGCCGTATTTGCCGTACTTGCCGTAGTACTTGTTCTCCACGTGCGTGCAATTCATCACAAAGCCGATGATGTTGGCCTCATGGAACTGAAGCTGGCGGACGGTGTCGTCCATCAGACGCTTATCGGCGAAGTCCTGCCGAACGACCACGATCATGCCGTCGGTCATTTTGGAAACGATCAGAGCATCCGACACCGCCGCGATGGGAGGCAGGTCGATGACGATGTAGTTGAAGGACTTTCTCAAAGACTCGAGAACCGCCGCCATCCGCTTGGAAGAAAGCAGCTCTGAGGGGTTGGGCGGAATATCGCCGCAGGAAATGACGCGCAGTCCGTCCAGATCCGCGGCAAACTGGATGCACTTGATGTTCTCTTCCCTGCCAACAAGCAGGTTGCTCAGTCCGGGCGATTTTTCAACGCCCAGGATCTTCACAAAATTGGACATACGCATATCGGCGTCGATCAGCAGGACCTTCTGCCCCGCTTTCATCAGATCATACGCCAGGTTGATGGAGGTGGTGGTCTTGCCCTCGTGGGCCATGGCGCTGGTCACGCCGATGACGCGGCATTCGGAATCCTCCGCAAAGCTGAACATCACATTGGTACGGAGTCGCTTATGCGCTTCCGCGGTGGCAAAGGGACGTTTGCGGCCGATGACGGAGGCATAATTCGATCCGCCCGCTGTTGTTTTCTTTCTATCTTTTGTCATACCCGTTTACTTCTCCGTTTTCTCAGCAGCATCTTTCTGTTTGTAATAATAGCCGTATGAGCTTCTCTTGGTTTCGTATGCATCCGGCACCACGGCCAGGACCGGAATGCTGTACCGCTGATAGAGGTAATCCTCGTCGCGGATGGTGGTGTCCATCAGGTCGATGAGAACGATCACGCCGCAGCTGAGCAAAAAGCCGATGATCAGACCGATCATGGTATACTTGGTGTAGCTGGGGGAGGATCGGTGCGTGGGCAGGACCGCATGGTCAACCAGCCGCACCGAGCTGCCGTCCACGATATCCGCGATCCGATCGGGCAGCACCTTGACGATGGTGTCCACGATCAGCTCCGCTTCGCCCGGATCGCTGCTGGTGGCCACGATCTGGAACACCTCCGTGGAGTTGACCGAAGAAGCCGTTACCATGCCTGACAGATACTCATAGGTATAATCCAGATCGGCTTCCTCAATCACCTTTTCCAATGTGGTTCGGCTTTTGAGAATGATCACGTATGTATCCAACAATCCTTTGGCCGCCGTCAGCTCACTGGTGCTGATGCTGAACGAGGAGCTTCCCACCGAGAAGGAGCTGTTGTTGACATACATCATCGCCTTCGCCTGATACTGCGGTGTGACGAAGAAATACGCATAAGAGAGCGTGATCGCACCCAGCAGGATCGTGCATAGAATGATGATCCATGCTTTTTTCCACAGCACCTTCAGCAGGTGAAGAATATCTATTTCAAATTCGTTGTTGTCAAGTTTCGTGTTCATGAATACCGGAGATTTCCTTTCTGTTTTTCCTGTTTCGTCCCAAGCCTCGCGAATCCGCGCGCGTTTTGAGGCAAAACGCTTCTGTCTTTACCCAACGTCCACCCAAAAGGCACACGTATTTGATTTTATATTATACCATTTTTCTGCCTTTTTGTCAATGATTTTTTATGATATATTCTATATTTAGTAATAACATTTTTTGGGAGCTCACGGATAAAAAGAAAAAAATCTTCGGCGGTCCGCTCAACATTTTTCGCAAGTTTGAAAAAATGCCCTTGCCAGAGCCGGCGCAGTGTGATATAATAAAAAAGAGGAACCGTGTCTGAAAGCGTTTTTTTCAGCAGAAAAACAGAAAAGGAGGAGCGTTCCGACGCATTGATCGAGTCCGACATGAAACTCTCATTTTCCAAAACCGTCCGCGAATTCAGGATCCTCCTGCGCGCCATCCCCGCCACGGTGGTGACTCTGTTTGCAGTCAGCGTCATCTGTATGAACCTGCTGGCCAACAAAACCCTGCTCAGCCTCGACTGGATCGCTTTGGACGGCGGTATTCTGATCTCCTGGCTGTCCTTTCTATGCATGGACATCATCACCAAGCACTTCGGGCCAAGGGCATCCACGCTGATCTCCATCCATGCGGTGGCCATCAACCTGCTCACCTGCCTGATCTTCTTTCTCGTCAGCATCATCCCCTCCACCGCCAACGATTACACCGCCTTTGACCGCATCTTCGGCGGAACGTGGTTTATTCTTTTGGGCAGCACCGTCGCCTTTCTGCTCTCAGCGCTGGTCAACAACACGCTCAACCACGCCATCGGGCAATTGTTCCGCAAGCATCCCGACGGCAGGACGGCTTATATGATGCGATGCTATGTGTCCACCTTTTTCGGGCAGTTTTTGGACAATTTCGTCTTCTCTCTGATCGTGTTTCACCATTTTGCCCCCCTCTTCTGGGACGGCTTTTCCTGGACGGTCCTGCAGTGCTGCACCTGCGCTTTGACGGGAGCCGTTGCCGAGCTGCTGATGGAGGTGCTCTTCTCCCCCATCGGCTACCGGATCACACAGAAATGGAAGCGGGACAGGATCGGGCAGGCATACTTTGATTATATCAAGCAGGAGGCGGAAAGATGAAGATTCTCATCACCGGCACATCCCAAGGCATCGGCAAGGCCATCGCCGAGCGTTTTTTGAAGGAAGGTCACCATGTGATCGGCATCGACCGGCAGGAAGCCTCTCTTTCGCACGAGAGATATGAGCATTGCCTCTGCGACGTGCGCGACACGGACTCTCTCCCCGTCATGGACGATGTGAACATCCTCATCAACAACGCCGGCACGCAGAATGAGGATGACATCGAGATCAACCTGAAGGCGCTCATCCGCATCACCGAGCGCTACGGCATCCAAAAAAGCATCAAATCGATTTTGAACATCGGCTCGGCCAGCGGACACACCGGCTCCGAATTTCCCGAATACTGCGCCAGCAAGGGAGGCGTATTGGCCTACACCAAAAACGTGGCCATGCGGATCGCCCCGTACGGCGCCACCTGCAACAGCCTCGATCCGGGCGGTGTGCTTACCCCGCTCAACGAATGCGTGATCCGCGATCCGGTTTTATGGGAGCAGATCATGAACGAAACACCGTTAAAAAAATGGGCAACGGTCGAGGAGATCGCCGAATGGGCCTATTTTCTCACGGTCACCAACACCTTCTGCACCGGGCAGAACATTCTTGTGGACGGCGGCGAATCGATCAACTATCACTTCGTCTGGAAAGATTAAAAACAACCAAACACAAAAGCGCGCATGGAAGAAACCACACGCGCTTTTTTCTTATGTTGACTTGTTCTTGTTTCAGCTTTCTCTGGCAGTGAAGCCCATGCTGTTGAACGCATCCTTCTCATTGGGATAGAAGCCGACGCCCACACCGGCCATGATCGCAGAGCCGATGGCGCCTGCATGCTCGCCGTTGACGACCAGCACCTTCTTGCCCGTGATCTCGGCAACCACATCGCACCAGGGCTTGGAGTTGGTGATGCCGCCCACCAGCTTGACGGTGTCGGTCTTCACATCCAGCACCTCAAAGAACTCCTTGAGACGTCTGGCGATGTTCTCCATGATGGCTCTGGCGATGTCGGGACGGCTGTAACCGCTGACATCGGTGTTTTCATCCTCGATGACAAGGCCGTTGCAGCCCAGAGAGGACTCGGCGGCCAGCTTGTCAAACTCCTTGACCGAGATGTCGCCAAGGAAGGTGGTCATGTACTTATCGATGGTCTCGGAGACCGAGGGCATGGACTTCATGCCGCACCAGTTGCCTTCGGGAGCCATGAAGGGATCGATCAGCATACCCTTGGAGAAGGGGATCTGACGGGTGGCATACGGAATGAACACAACCCAGGAGGTGCCGCAGGAAACCATCACATTGTTCTCATCCATAACGCCTGCGCCTCTGGCTGCGCTGGGATGGTCAAAGGTTCCGGGGATAACGGGAGTGCCCTCCTTCAGACCGGTCTTCTCAGCCGCATAAGCGTTCACGCGGCCCTGAATGCTGCAGTTGGGGAGAATGGGAAGCAGCTGCTCCTTGCGGAGGCCCAGCATGTCCAGATACTCCTGATAGTATTCGCCCTTCTCCTGATCGATGAGGAAGAAGGTGGTACCCATCGAGCGGGTGATGCCCCATGCGCCGGTGAGCTTATAGCTCAGATATTCGATGTGCATGCAGACCGTGTCGGCATTCTCGATCGCTTCGGGATTGGTTCCCTTCAGATAGGCCAGCGCGGCCAGCGGGAAGGTCTTCAGCTTGGACGGCCAGCCCACCACGTCATACACGGGCTTTGTCATTTTCGACAGCGTCTTGTTCGTGATCTCATCGTCATAGAAGGTCTGCCAGCCGTAAACAGGAGAGCAGCTCTTGCCGTCCTTGACCAGCATCAGGTTGCCGCCTGCGCCCGAAACGCAGACCGCGGCGATGTTGTCACCCTCGGACAGCGTGTCCGAAATCTCTTTGATGACCGAGAAGCAGTTCTCGCAGAAATCCTCGGCATTGAGGAGCTTGAACTTGTCCTCCCAGTAGTAATTGTGCTTCTTCGTTTTTACCGTGGCCACCTTGCCGTCGCGGGACATCAACACGCCCTTGACCGACGAGGTACCGATATCAAGACCAACCAAATATTCCATGTTTCTTTTTCCTCCACAGTTATCGTTTGGATATCGCAGTCTCTCTTGCTCTCCCTATTATAAAAGAAAAAGCCGATTCTGTCAAGGGCGTATCGACAGAATCCGCAGGATATTCGCCCGCATCCTTTTCCGCGGCCGTGTTTGCTTCCGTTTCGGGCATTGCGGACCGTGTTGCATTTTCGTACAAAAGTAAAAAAACTGTAAAAAATTATGCGAGAGCATTGTTATTTGGCAAATATTGATGTATGATGGTTTATAATATTAACTTTGCGCGCCGTTTTGAGTGTTTTCAAGCGGGCGGCGAAGAAAATAAAAACACGAAAGATTTAGGTGGAAATTATGAGCAAGACTGTACAAGACATTCTGGCGATGATCCGCGAAAACAACATTCAGATGGTCGATTTCAAGATGGTCGACATCAACGGTCAGTACCGCCATGTCACAATCCCCGCACAGAACTTCTCCGAAGATACCATGAAGAGCGGCATCGGCTTTGATGCCTCCAACTACGGCTATGCCGTGGTTGAAAAGAGCGATATGGTCTTCATCCCCGATCCCGACACCGCTGTGATCGATCCCTTCTGCGAGATCCCCACGCTGTCCATGACCGGCGATGCCATGATCATCGACACCCCCGAAAACCGTCCCCTGCCCCAGTATCCCCGTAACATCATCCGCGCCGCTGTGGAAGAAATGAAGAAGAGCGGCGTTGCCGACACCATGCTGATCCTGCCCGAGTTTGAGTTCTATCTCTTCGATCAGGCCGGCTGGGAGATCAGCAACCGCGAGATCAGCGCTACCGTTGATGCCGAGCAGGCTTACTGGAACAGCGCAACGCAGGGTCACGGCGTGATCGTTCCCAAGCAGAAGAACTACCACATCGCCAAGCCCTTCGACACCTCCTTTGAGTGCAGAAGCGAAATGTGCCTGCACATGAAGGACGCCGGCATTGAGATCAACTATCATCATCCCGAGGTTGCCGCCTCCGGTCAGTTTGAGATCGAGCCTCAGCTGGGTGAGGTCGTCCACATGGCCGATGCGACGATGATGATCAAATACATCATCCACAACACCGCTCTGCAGTACGGCAAAGCCGCTACCTTCATGCCCAAGCCCATCCACGGCGATGCCGGCAGCGGTATGCATGTCCATATGCTGCTGATGAAGGACAGTCAGCCCGTCTTCTCCGATGACAACGGCTATTCGCACCTGAGCGAAACCGCGCACTACTTCATGGGCGGTCTGCTGAAGCACATCGCTTCCCTGTGCGCGATCACCAACCCCAGCACCAACTCCTTCAAGCGTCTGGTGCCCGGCTACGAGGCTCCTGTCACCGTCGGTTATGCCACCTCCAACCGCAGTGCGGTCATCCGTATCCCTGCCTATGCCAAGTCTCCCAACAAGCGCCGTTTCGAGCTGCGTAACCCCGACGCCACCTGCAACCCCTACTTCTGCTATGCCGCCATCCTCATGGCCGGTCTGGACGGCGTGAAGAACAAGATCGATCCTCATGCCAACGGCTGGGGTCCCTATGATGTGAACCTCTACCACCTGCCTGAAGAAGAAAAGGCGAAGCTGCAGGGTCTGCCCACCTCTCTGGAGGAAGCTCTCAACGCTCTCGAGGCCGATCACGACTATCTGACCTCTTCCGGTGTCTTCCCCGTAGAGCTGATCAAGAACTTCATCAAGATGAAGCGCGAGGAGTGCAGACAGCTGGCTGCCATCCCCCATCCCGCCGAGTACGACAAGTACTTCAATCTGTAATTTTTCAAACAACAAAAAAACGCTCCGACCTCTGCCGCTCAAGGCTCTGGTCGGAGTTTTTTGTTTTTTCGCTCACATGAGTCAGCTCTCCTCTGTCGGCTCGCGTTTCACTCAGCTCGTCACGTGCTCGTCGAGGATGCCCTTCAGCGCGGCGATGGAGCTGCTGTGCGAACGGGCGATGCGCGTGTTCTGCCCCTTCGTCTCGTTCAGCGCATAGCGAACCATCTTGTGGGAAACGGTGTTGGTAAAGAGAACCAAAAGATCCGGCGAGCCCACGTTCCGCAGCCCTCCGCACATTTTCGGATACACCTTTGCCTTGCATTTGTACTTTCCGCACAGGTCCATATACTGTCTGGTCATACACTCATTTCCGCCTACGATCACAATGCTCATGCCTTCATCTCCTTTGATTCCTTTGTTGTTTTTGGTTAGCATATGCTAACTGACTTTGATAAAAAATGACGTTTTCTTCGTCATTTTCTTTTTTTGAAAAAACAGCGTCAGCGCTGCACGGGCGTCACCCGATAGCCAAGCCGTTTGATCGGGGGATGCGGATAAAGCACCCCCCATCTCGTTTTTATCGGGTTTCGTTTTCTTTTTCCTGACTGCCGCGGCAATGGCATCCGCCCGCATGCTTTCCTGCCTGCGAGGCACACTGCTTCGCATAGGGACAGCCGATGCAGGTCTCTCCGCGCTTCTTCGCCCGAAGCAGATACCACACAATGCCTGCAACAATGCCAAGCAAGATCACAACCAAAATGATATTTACCATAACAATGCCTGCCGCTTTCTTATCTCAGGTTAATGGATTCTTATTTGCTCAGAGCGTACTCTTTCTTGAGGCTCTTGTTGGCCTTTCCGATCAGTGCGATCACGACCGCAACCATAACCGCAACCGCGATCAGTCCCGCAATAGCGGCACCCACATTCAAAGACGCACCGGTAACGATGGTACCGATGGTGTAGACCAGGTAGGAAATGGTGTAGCCAACAGCCAGCTGGAGACCGATACCGCCCCAGAGCCACTTGGCGCTCTTCATCTCCGCATTCATCGCACCGATGGCCGCGAAGCAGGGAGGCGAATAGAGATTGAACATCAGGTAAGCCAGAGCCGCGATCTTGGTGATGGCCATGATGCCGGCAACCTCAGCGCCTGCGCCCTCCATCATCGAAAGCTCATCCATGTCGATGAGATTCTCAAGTCCGACAAAGCAGACGGCCAGCGTACCGACCACGTTCTCCTTGGCGATAAAGCCTGTGACGGTGGCGGCGGCCAGCTCCCATGAGAGAACGCCGACGATCGGGACAAGAAGATAAGCAAAGGGCGAAGCGATGGAGGCGAGAATGGAGGCATCTGCGCTTTCCGCCACCCGGAAGGACCAGGTAAAGCTCTGCATCAGCTGAACGGCCATGTTACAAAGCAGGATGATGGTTGCGGCCTTGACGATGTAAGCCCAGCCGCGGCTGCACATGGACTTGAACGCGCCCCACAGCGAGGGAAGCTTATATTCGGGAAGCTCAATGATGAAATAGGACTTGCGGACTCTGTGTCCGGTGACAGCATTGACCAGCAGAGCGCCGAGGAAGATCAGCACGATGCCGGAGAAATACATCAGAGCGCTCACCCAGCCGGCGTTGTCAAAGAAGGCACCGGCAAAGAGGGCAATGACGGGGATCTTGGCGCCGCAGGGCATAAAGGGAGCCAGCATGGCGGTGGCGCGTCTCTCACGCTCGTTGCGGATGGTACGGGAAGCCATGATGCCGGGAACGGCACAGCCGACGGTGATAACAAAGGGGATGACCGACTTGCCCGACAGACCGACCTTCTTGAAGATGGGATCGAGGACGACAGCCGCGCGGGACATATACCCGCAATCCTCAAGCAGGGCGATGAGGAAATACATGACCATGACCAGAGGCAGGAAGCCGACGACCGCGACCAC
The DNA here is from genome assembly GCA_015063795.1 of Oscillospiraceae bacterium. Lineage (GTDB taxonomy): Bacteria > Bacillota > Clostridia > Oscillospirales > CAG-272 > SIG694. Next base: position 21,065 of record SVTL01000005.1, on the reverse strand, counting down.
ACCGCCGATCACGCCGTCAACAAGGATGGCGGAGAGAAGCGGATTGGCATCGGCCAGCAGCTCGCCCACCCAGCCCTGGAAGCCCTCCAGCAGGGTGACCAGACCGGGAATGGTCGTACCGTTTTCAAACTCGTAGCCTTCGGCGATCCATGTGCCGAGGGTGGACTGGGATATGTAGAAGACCAGGAACATGACCACGGCAAAGATCGGAATGCCCAGCCACTTGTTGGTCAGAACGGCGTCGATCTTGTCGCCGAAGTTCTTATCCTTGGTGAGGACCTTTCGCTTTTCCACATCCTTGACGATGCCGTTGACAAAGGCAAAGCGCTTGCGGTCGGCCGCTTCCACGGCGGCTTTGTCGGTCAGATCCACATCGCCCTGATGATAGGGAGCAGACTGCGGCTTGCCTGCCACAGCAATGGCGGCATCCACAACCGACTTCAAGCCCTCGCCCATGGAAGCCGAGGTGTTGATCACCGGACAGCCAAGCTTGGCCTCCAGCGCTTCGGCATCGACGGTGTTGCCCTTCTTATCGTTCAGGTCATGCTTGTTCAGAGCCACGACCACGGGGATCCCCAGCTCCAGCAGCTGCGTGGTGAAGAACAGGCTGCGACTCAGGTTGGTGGCATCGACGATGTTGATGATGGCATCGGGATTCTCGTTTTTGACATAAGAGCTGGTGATGCTCTCTTCGGAGGTGAAGGGGGACATGGAATAGGCACCGGGAAGGTCAACCGCAAGAATCGGCTCGCTTCCGGCATACGCCTTTTTGATGGGGTGCTCCTTTTTGTCAACGGTGACGCCTGCCCAGTTTCCGACCTTCTCGTTCGATCCGGTCAGGGCATTGTACATCGTCGTCTTGCCTGAGTTCGGGTTGCCTGTCAAAGCAATTCTCATAGGGGGATCTCCTTGTATGATAAAAATTTTATTTGTCTTTTTTTGGATGATTCTTGGTTAGCGTTCGCTAACCGCTTGGTAAAAAAAACAATCCCTCGATTGTTTTTCCGGTCTCATTCGACAACGATGGCCTCGGCCAACTGGTTGTCAATGCTGTACCGACCGTCCTTGATCGATACCACGCAGCCGCTTCTCTTGCGGGACACCACCGTGATCGCCTCTCCGCTGTAACAGCCGAGGGAGAAGAGGAACGCATTCAGCTCCTCGTCATCGGTTTCGATCTGCTTGATGATGTATTCTCTGCCTTCAACCGCTTCTTTCAAAGTCATTGCATTCACCGCGATTCATCCAAATCTGTTCATCCAAGCGTTAGCGTGGGCTAACCCTCGGTTCAAAATATCGGTTAGCCACTCCTAACCGTACGCCAGTATACCATGTTTCCCATCGTTTGTCAAGGGCTTTTCCGACATTTTTTCATCTTTTTTTGCCCGCTTTTTCTCTTGACTCATCCAGAATGTATGTCCGAAAAAAAGAAAATATGAAAAGCGAAGCCATTTCTCTGTTCATTCCCCTCTTGACGGCGGGCATTGAGTGTGATATACTGAAAAAAACAGAGAAAGCAGATGGCGTTTCCGCCGTTCATTCTTTTTTGGAGGGTAATCATGACCGACAAAACCGAATACATCTGGCGCGATCGAAAGCGCATCATTTTCGGACTTCCCTGGACCTTCACCGTGTATAAGCTGACAAAGGAAAAACTGTTGATCGAAAGCGGCTTTCTCTCCAAAAAAGAGGAGGAGATCCGCCTTTACCGCATCATGGATCTGACACTCCACCGTCCCCTCGGGCAGAGGCTTTGGGGGCTCGGAACCATCCATTGCTGTACAGCAGACAAATCCACGCCCGAGTTTGACATCCGCCGCATCAAAAAGCCGTCAGCAATCAAGAATCTGCTGTCGGATATGGTGGAGCAGCAGCGTGATGAAAAGCGTATCACCGCCCGCGAATTTATGGACGACGATGTCCCCGATTTTCAAGACGGCGGTCACGCCTGACAAACCTTCAAAAAGCGTTGTTTTTCACAGCGCTTTTTTTGTTTTTTGCCGGCAATTCTTTCCTTTCTCTTGCCAAAGGCTGCACTTTGCCGTATAATGGAGAGGAGAAAAAACAAAAACGGGAGGGCAAACGATGAAAAAGCCGAAAACCGTGGAGCTTACCACACCTTACGAAGAGGATCTGCAGGCAGGGGCTGTTCCCTTTTCTTCTTATCCGCGGCCGCAGATGAAGCGGAACTCCTACCTCTGTCTCAACGGCGAGTGGGATTTTTCTGTTTTCCGCGAGGGCAAGGAGCTCTACCGCGGGCGCATCACCGTCCCCTTTCCGCCCGAAAGCCGTCTCTCCGGCGTGCAGATGAGCATCGGAAAGAAGGATCTTCTTGTTTATGAAAGAGACTTTGTTTTTGACGGGAAAACGGACGGCGGCCGTCTTCTCCTGCACATCGGTGCCTGCGACCAGACAGCGCATGTGTTTGTCAACGGCAGATCGGTCGGCGGGCACATCGGCGGCTATCTGCCCTTTACGCCGGATATCACCGAGGCTGTCAAAGTCGGAACAAACCGCCTGAGAATCGAAGCGTCCGACCCGATGGACATCACGCTCCCCTACGGCAAGCAGACCGACAAGCGGGGCGGTATGTGGTACACCAAGATCAGCGGCATCTGGCAGACGGTCTGGCTGGAGCGCGTTCCGAACACGTACATACACAGCATCCGCATCACCCCCGATCTGCACGGCATCGATCTGACCGTCACCGGCGGCGAGGAGGAAAAGCGTTTGCTTTTTGACGGCAGAGAGTACCGCTTTCACGGCGACACCTTCCGTCTCGATGTGGAAAATCCCATCCTCTGGACGCCCGAGCATCCCCACCTCTACCCCTTCGCGCTCGTCTGCGGCGAGGATCGGATCGAATCCTATTTTGCGCTCCGCACGGTTTCCACCGTTGAAAAAGACGGCAAAACGCTTCTGACTCTGAACGGCAAGCCCTTTTTCTTTCATGGACTTCTGGATCAGGGGTACTTCAGCGACGGCATCTTTCTGCCCGCCTCCCCCCGCGGCTTTGAGGAGGACATTCTCCGCATGAAGGCCTGCGGCTTCAACACCCTCCGCAAGCACATCAAGCTTGAGCCTTCCCTTTTCTACCACCTCTGCGACAAGCACGGCATGCTGGTGTTTCAGGACATGATCAACAGCGGCCGCTATTCCTTCCTTCTCGACACCGCCCTGCCCACCGTCTTTTTGAAAAAGGGGATCTCTCACCGTGCCTCGCCCGCCCGACGCAAGGCCTTCGAGGACACCTGCCGCGGCATTGTCGAACAGGTGTACAACCATCCGTCGGTGGTCTATTACACGGTCTTCAACGAGGGCTGGGGGCAGTATGAGGCAAAGGCTTGGTACAAGCGCATGAAGGAACTGGACCCCACCCGCATCTGCGACACGGTGTCCGGCTGGTTCAAGACCGATGCCACCGACGTGGAAAGCGACCATGTCTATTTCAAGCCCGTCAGGCTCAAGGCAGTCAAGGGGCGCGCTTCGGTGCTGTCCGAATTCGGGGGCTATGCGTATATGGAAAGCGGTCATGTTTTCTGCCCCGACAAGCCCTATGGCTACCGCTTTTTCTCGGATCGGAAGGCTTGGCAGGAGGCGATCTGCGCCCTCTACGAAAAGGAGATCCTGCCCGCCGTGGACAACGGGCTTTGCGGCGCCGTCCTCACCCAGCTCAGCGACGTGGAGGACGAGACCAACGGGCTGCTGAGCTATGACCGCCGGGTGCTGAAGGTTGACTGTGAGCGGATGAAGCAGATCGCCGATGCCCTGTCCGACCGCTTTGAAAAGGCGTGGAATTGACCGCATCTTCTCTTTTTTAAAAGATCGTCAATAAGATAAAAAAGCAAAAAAGGAGCACCGTTTTTCAGCGATGCTCCTTTAAGTATGCGATTTTTACTGAGCTGCAGCAACCGCGGTGATGTGCGGATTGGCGCCCTGATACCAGTACAGGAAAGCCTCAACATCCACAACCGAACCGGCAGCCAGCTCAGAAACGGCCTTGTACAGATCGGTGTCGGGACCGGTCAGATAGCGCTCAACGCAGAAGCTGTAGGAAGCGCCGTCCTTGGTGAGGGTCACGTAGATGTCGTCACCGGGCTCGCCGTTCTTGAACTCGATCTTTTCAACGGTCATACCCTTGAAAGCGCAGAGCTTGTTCTGATGGTCGATCAGCTCGTCCTTACCCAGCAGAGCGGTTGCATCAAAGGGCTCGGCAACATAGGTGTCGCCGCCCTCAACGAACTCGAACTTACCGTCCATGATCTCAACTTCGCCTTCCCAAGCGCCCTTGAAACCGGTGACCTTGATCTTGGTGCCGGCGGTCAGCTTCGCGCTGTCCTCTTCGGAGCAGGCCATCTCATACAGGAAGTATGCGCCGTCGCGATCCTGTGCATACACGGTGATCTTGTTGTCCCACCAGGACTGGGTTGCCTGAACATACGCCTCGATCACAACCTCGGCATCCATCTCGGCTGCCATGTACTCAGCGTAGGTCATAACGCCTTCGGACTTCACATCAACAGGCTCGGAATTGCATCCTGCGAAAGCGAGCGAAAGCGCGAGAACCAGGAACAAAGCAATAAACTTTTTCATGTCTTTCTCCTTTTACCTTACGGTGAAAAAATAAAATATGTCTGCGCCTCAAGCGGCACATTATCTTTATTATACACTCTTTTTAAAATATGTCAAGACAAAATCGCTATTTTTTCCTTGATTTTACCATTCCGTGAACAAAGGAGGCTCCGATCAGCACCCATGCCGTCCCGAGAGAGATCAGCAGGATCACCGCCGTTGACGGCAAAGGTCCAAGCTCCTTCTGTTCGCCCACGCTCGTTGCTCCCGCGCGGTCGAGACGGTAAAGCGAGGTAATGCTTTCATACAGCGTTTCGTAATACGCATCATCCACCGTCTGCTTGCGGCGGACCGATTTGACCGTGTTCTCGATCAGCTGACCGGCCGCATCGCGCAGAGAGGCCGAGCCGTTGAACACAGGCGTGACAAAGGTGTTGCCGATGTTATCGATCAGAAGCTTCGAGGCCTTGATCTTCACATCGTAATAATAGTCGTTGTCCTCGCCCTCACGCGAGAGATAATCAACATACTCTTCCGAGGACTGTGCCTTGGAGGTGACCGGGACATACCCCTCGGTGGAGGCATAGGCGATCTGCACCTCGTTGGTCAGCAGGTACTGGGTGAACAGCCACGATGCCAGCACCTCCTGCGGATCCTTTTTGTTGAAGATGCAGACCGACGGTCCCTGGGAGATCATGCTCGGATGGTCGGCATCGATCTGCGGAATGGTCATCACCTCGATGTCAAAGTCCACCAGATTCTCCTCGGGAATATCCACCAGCGGCGCATCCGAGCCCATCCATGTGGCGCCGCCTGTGGAGTCGATGGCGAAGATACACTGACCTGCATTCAGATAGTTGGCCGGATAGCCGTCGATCTTAAAGGTGGAAAAGGCACCCTTTTGCGTATGAAGCGCCACCGTTTCCAGAATGCTCTTCGTTGTGTCATTGAACAGCAGGATCTCGCCCTCATCGGTGGAATAGCCGCCGCCGCTCTGTTTGAGCAGGGAGATCATCATGTTGTCGGTGGATTTGTAGAGGAAGGGACGGAGCACCTTCTGCCCGTTGAGCAGATAATTCCCCTCCTCGTCCTGTGCTGCCGCCGCATCCGCCACCTGCCACACAAAATCCCATGTGAGAGTCTGCGGCAGGGTGAAGCCCAGCTTTTCCACGAAGGTCTTGTTCACATAGCAGGCCTCAGTGGAGCGCATGAAGGGGAGCGCATAGATGTCCCCTCCGAAGGAGCATTCGGCTAAAAATTTCGGGAAGATCTCCTCCTTGGTCGGCGCATCGAAGTTCACCGCTTCCCCGCCCAGACCGTAAGAAGCGTGGTCGATCAGCTCTCCGAGCGGCACCACCACATTCTGCCCCGTCCGATAGGTGGCGATGTGGTCGGGGTAGGTGATGCAGACGTTGGGCGTGGTCTGGGTGGCGATGTTGGTGATGACATCGTTGTAGATCTTGCCGTAGTCGGTATACAGTCGCAGATTGACGGTGATGTTGGGATAAATCGCCTGAAAATCGGCGATGGTCTTTTTGTAGATGTTCACCTGCGTGAGGTTGGTGTCGTTTTTCGCCCAGAAGGTGATCTCATACTTCTTCTGCGTGTCGAAAGATTCGGGCATGGCAAAGGGCGCAAGACCGCGCGAGCCGTGACAGCCCGCCAAAAGAGCGGCCGACACGATCGCAAGCAGCGCAAGGCACAGCGTTTTCATCCAAAGTCGTCTCATCCCTTGGTGCCTCCTCTCGCAACGCCCTCCATGATCTTTTTGCGGAAGATCAGAAACAGCACGATCAAAGGAACCGAGATCACGACCACCGCCGCCATCATCGCAGGGATGTTTTCGCGTCCGAAGCCGTTTTCCCGGATCTCCTGAATGCCGTTGGAAACCAGGAAATAGGCGGGATCGTCGGTCACCAGACGCGGCCAGACATACGAATTCCAGCACTCGATGACCTTCAGAATGGTGACGGTGACCACCGTGGGACGGCAGATGGGAAGCATGACCTTCAGCAGGTACTTCAGATCGGAGGTGCCGTCCACCTTGGCCGCATAATACAGCTCATCGGGGATCTGGGAGAAGTTTTCCTTCAGCAGATAGATGTAGAACACCGAGGTGACCGAGGGCAGGATCAGACCGAGAAAGCTGTTGCGGAGATCCAGATCGGTGACGGTGACGAAGTTGGTGATGACCACCAGCTCATTGGGGATCATCATCAGCGAAAGAAAGAGCGCAAAGAGGATGTTCTTTCCGCGGAAATTCAGCCGCGAAAAGGCAAAGGCCGCGGGAACGATGACGATCAGCATCAGAGCGGTGGTGCCGACGGTAAAGAGCAGCGTGTTGAGAAAATACCGCCCCAGCGACACCGCCGTGAAGGCCTCTGTGTAATTCTGGAGAGTGGGCGACAGGGTGAAGAAGGCGGGGATGTGCTCGCCGTTGTACGACGCATAGCTCTTCACCGAGGTCAGCAGCATCCAGTAAAAGGGAAAGAGCACCGTGATGCCCCACAGGGTAAGCAGAGCATAGACGATGACATGGCGGACCGTTTGCCACCTTTGGTCCCTCCGCTCGATGGTTTCATAGGATACCTTGTTTTCCATAGGTCGTTTCCTCGCTTAATAGTGGACATGTTTGCGGCTGACGAGCAGATTGATGCAGGTGATGGTCAGCACGATGGCAAAGAGGATGATGGCCGCCGCCGATGCATAGGAGGGGAAGCCGCCGCTGTCGCCGTAGAGCATGTCGTACACATAGCCGACGATGGTGTTCATCTCCGCCGCGTTCAGATTGGTGCCGAAAAGCGCCACCGCGTCGCTGTACGCCTTGAACGCCCCGATGAAGCCGGTGATGATCAGGTAAAACAGCATGGGCGAGATCATTGGCAGGGTGATCTTGTAAAACATGCGGAAGCGGGAGGTGCCGTCGATGCGGGCGGCATCGTAATAATCCTGTCTCACCGAGGCCAGAGCGCTGGTCAGAATCAGGATTTTGAAGGGCATGACCACCCACACCGTATAGAAGCAGAGGACGAACATCTTCGCCCAATAGGGGCCGTCGATGAAGTCGATGGGGCCGAGGTTGACCAGGCTGAGAAGCAGGTTGGCCAGACCGTCGGTATAGGGCGTGCGCTTGAACAGAATCATGAACACCAGACCGACCGCCAGCGTGTTGGTCACATACGGCAGAAAATAGACCGTCTGATACAGCTCGCGGAGCTTGGGGATCGAGGCAAGCCCCACCGAGATCAGCAGGGCAAGCCCCGTGGACAGCGGAACGGTGATGATGACCAGAATAAAGGTGTTCTGCACCGCCTGCAGGAAATAAGGATCGTGAAGCACATAGGAATAGTTGTAAAGCCCGATGCCCGTAAAGGTCTGCGAGGCGGAATTGTACCCCTCTTCAAAGGAATAAACGAACACGTCGAAGAGCGGATACACCATAAACACCGCCAAGAAGAGGATCGCCGGCAGAAGATAGAGCCAGGCCTTCCGATTGTTGTTTTCCATTTTTATCGTTTCCGCTTCCGCTGTCAACGCGAAAGCGTCCTTTCTCATGTTGTGCTGAGCGTTTTACACCTGAAACGCAATGCGCTTTCCGCTCTCTTTTTCAAAAAGGAAGACCTTATGTCTCTTCAGAGCAAAGCGGACACTGTCCTCAGCACGCTCAACGGTGTTGTCCGAGCTGACGATGGCGCGGATCACGGGCGCTTCGCAGGCAGAATGGGAAGCGAGGATGCTGATGTCCCGTCCCATCACCTCAACGCCGTTCAGACGGCAGACCAGCGGTCCGTCTTTGTCGAGAACAAAGCCCTCCGGGCGAATGCCCGCGCAGACTTCTCCGTCGGGCGCGCCGTTCACGTCCATCACATCGTTTTCGCCGATGAAAAGGCGTCCGTCTGCCACCCGTCCGTCAAAGACGCTGATGGGAGGCGTTCCGAGAAACTTGGCCACAAAGAGGTTGGCGGGATCGTCATACACCTGCTGGGGGCGACCGATCTGCTGCAAGACACCGTCCTTCATCACCACGATCAGGTCAGAGATGCTCATTGCCTCATCCTGGTCATGGGTGACAAAAACGGTGGTGATGCCCGTCTCCTTCTGGATGCGCTTGATCTCCTCGCGCGTCTGCAGACGGAGGCGTGCATCCAGATTGGACAGCGGCTCGTCCAACAGCAGAACACGGGGCATCTTCACCAACGCACGGGCGATGGCCACTCGCTGCTGCTGTCCGCCCGAAAGCTCGCTCGGCTTGCGGTCCATCAGCTCGTCGATCTGCACCAGCTTGGCCACAGCCAGCGCCTTTTGCTCCATCTGTGCCTTGCTCAGCTTGTCCTTTCCCTTCAAATTCTCCAGCGGGAAGCAGATGTTCTGACGGACGGTCAGATGCGGATAGAGCGCATAATTCTGGAACACCAAACCGACACCGCGGTGCTCGGCGGGCAGATCGGTCACATCGTCCTCACCGAAGAAAATGCGTCCCGACGTGGGCTTCTGCAGACCGCAGATGAGGTTGAGCGTGGTGCTCTTGCCGCATCCGGAGGGTCCCAAAAGACCGATCAGCTTACCGTCGGGAATCTCAAAGGTGAAGTCGTTGACGGCGATCACCTCGTCCTTGCTTTTTTTGTTTCTGGAGGGAAATGCTTTGCTCAGATTTTGCAGTACAACCTTCATATATCACACCTCTTGCCCGTTTGCATGTCCGCATCGGGCATTTTTTGCTTATGATCTTTTCTATTCTATCACATCCGTCCGTACTTTTCAAGGCGGTTTTCCCAATTTCTGCAAGATTATTTCCGCCGCGGTCCGCTTCGCCCTTTTTTGTCTTTTCTGTTGCAATTTGAAGAAAAATATGATATAATGAATGAAAGTCAATCTGAAAAGCCATTCATTTTGCGGGAGACCGAGCCTGAAAGGAGCCTCTGTTCCCGCCATGCCGAAAGGATTTGTCCTATGAAAACAAACAAAAAGCTTCTTTTTGCCGCTCTTCTGTCGGCCTGCGTTCTCTTCGCCGGCTGTAAGGAAAACACCGATCCCTACGAGGGCATAAACGACCAGAGCGATGCTGCCGTCCAGACCGATGCACAGGGAAGCGGCGACACCTCATCCGACGAAAAGGCGCCTGCCGTGCTGAGCATCGGATACTCTGCTTCCGCCGCCGCGCAGTCCGGACGCATCTGCCCCGACGGCAAGGGCGGTATCTACTACCGCGATGCAGCAAGCGGTTTCCTCTCCCATGCCAAGGCCGACGGCAGCGGGAAAACCGAATTGGCCAAGCTTTCCCCGCTGTTCATCAATCTGGTGGGTGACAAGCTCTTCTTCATCGCCGAAAATGCCGAAAACACCCTCTGCTCCCTGCCGATCAGCGGAGGTGAGGCCGCCGTTCTCTCCCAAAACGACTGCAAGGCGCTGTTTGCCATCGGCGACAAGCTGTATTATTCCGATGCTTACGCGCTCTACGTGATGAACACCGACGGCAACGGCGATCACAAGCTGATCGATTCCGCCACTCCCGTCGGCTACCGTGACGGCAAGCTGTATTACCTCGACTCCAACCGTTTTCTGAACACCTACGATCTGTCCAACGGCGAAAAGGCACTCCTTCTGCAGGAGCCTGCGTCTACGGTGACGGTCACCGAGAGCGGTGTCTTCTTCCTCAACACCCAGACCGGCATTTTCGGCCAGCTGAAGGATGACGGCAACGTTTTGCCTCTCATCAGCGGCATGAGCCTGTACATGACCGACGGCAATACGCTCTACTTCAAAGAAGCGGTCAGCGGCGCTTATTATCAGATGAGCATCGAAACGTCGGAAGCCAAGGCCATCGGTGCCTTCTCCCGCCTGTTCTTCACATCGGACGGCATTCCGAAAAAGGCTGAGGAGATTGATCTGGCCAATGCCGGCGCGGTCTATTCCGAGGACGGCAATTACCTTTACCTTGCCGACGGTCAGGTCTTTGTCTACGCCACTCTGGGCGAATCGATGAAAGCAAGCGGCAAGGCCGAGTGCCTCACCGTTTACAAGGACGGCGCTTTCAAGATCTGGTAAAAAAGCAGACCATACAGATACAAAGAACAACCGACAGTCAAAACCGTCGGTTGTTTTTTATGTGCATTCATGATTCGATATAAAAGCTGCTGAGCGGCTCATAGCCGAGGGGAGCAACCAGCTCGTCCCAGTTTTCGGGAAGCTTGATCTCAGCGGTGACATAGCCGCCGCCGGGCATGACCTGAAACTTGTTGCGGTCCGCATCCCCCACCACAAGAAGCGGTGTCTGCCCCTTGATCATGGTGGCGATCGTTTCGATCTGCTGCTCGGATACGATGCCCTTGAGCCAGTCCGGCGTATCGGTCAGTGCCGCCTGCTCATCGGGATCGCGCAGCAGCTTCTGATAGTACTGCTCAAAGGTGTATCGACCGGTCTGCTGCGAGCCGGTGTTGGCAAAATAATTGGCGTATGTTCGCATATACAGCGGACGGCGGGCGGTCTCGATCAACGCATCCTCCAAAGCACTTTTGCTCGCATACTGCGCACTCAGCGCCTTTGCCACCGGTTCGGTGAGAAAAACCGTACGGTAGACCTGCGGATTGGTGTTGCCCAGCCCGTTCTGCTGTTTTTCGGTGATGTCCCATGCCATCAGCGTCATGATCTGCTCCGCATCGTCGGTGGCAGGCGTTACGTTGTTTCCCCACTGCAGAAGCGAGGCGGAGGTGACGACGTTGTCGTTCCAGCCGTAGCCCTTTGTGACATGGTAGGGCTCCCAGGACAGCCTTTGGCAGGCCTCCTCGTCCTCGGCAAAGGTGAACGCCGACAAATAGCCGAACGTCCCCATGCGGTTCTCCTTTTCGTAGTATCCGCCGATGTTCTTCATGGCCAGATCGAGAAAACGTCCCAGCGCCTTGTTGTTCTCCTCGCCGATCATCCCCTGCCCGCAGTCAATGCCCAGCTGGCGCGCCAGCGGACCGTTCAGCCAGGCATAGGGAGACCAGCCGTGAGTGCTGGCCAATGGTCTTCGCCATTCGCCGTCGTCCATAGACTGCACAAGGGCAATGCAAATGGGGGTGTATTCAGCAGGCACGCCTGCCATCACCGCATTGACCACCGCCGTGTAGACCGTACATTCCCGATAAGCAAGGGGGTAAGTCCCCAGCACCTCCTCGGCACGGTATGGCGTGAAGGCCAGATACTCCTTCACCTTCTCATCGGTGGGAGGCACCACGGGAAGGCCGTCTGTCCAGCCGTTGACACGGCAAAATTCCTGAATCTCCTCATAAGTCCCCACATACACCGTTTCGTCGTAGGGGCGCTTACCCTCATTGGCATACAGGGCGATCTCCTCTTTCGTGATGGGCTTGGTCAGCGCCTCCACGATCAAGGGAAAAACCACTTCCTCCGTGTTTTTCAAAAGTTCATCGGATGAATGGGAGGAAAAAGCCCCCGGATATTCGGCAGTCCGAAGCACCGGCACGCCGCGGTTGACACCGGTGGAATGAATCTGTGCGATGAAGGAGGGTGCTCCCACCGTTACCGCGGGAATTCCGATGTATTCGGCGGCGATCGCCGAGCCCGATTCCTTGGTGGTGCACAGACCACAGCCGCAGTTGCCCGAGATCACCGCATCAACTCCCAGTTCCTTCAGCTTGTTCTGGAAATTTATGGTTTGACGGCTCTGTCCGAACACCGAGTAAGGACCGCCGCTTCCCACCTCGCGCGGCAGGTAGACGGTGGCGGTGGGGTAAGCTTTCAAAATGCATTCCTTCAATTTCTGATGAGTCTCCGCCGCCATGAAGCTGCCGCCTACCAACGCGATGGTCTTGCCTTCCAACGTATCCAGACGCGCGGCCTGCTCGATGAGATCGACACTGTGATAGCCCACCGGCGACACCATGGCATACATGGCTTCTCCCTGCTCATTGAACGAGGGAATCTCACACACGCCGTCCGAGCAGTCATCCGAAGCGGCCGAGGCATTCAACTCAGTCACGGGTTTCAACTCCGTGATAGGCTTCAGCACAACAGGATCGTTTTGTTCGATTTTCTTTTCGGTTGTTTCGCCATCGACCGGCACTTCGCTCTCGTTCGACACCTCGCTCTCGTTCGGCGCTTCGCTCTCGTTCGGCACTTCGCTCTCGTTCGGCACCTCGCTCTCGTTCGGCACCTCGCTCTCGTTCGGCACTTCGCTCTCGTTCGGCACTTCGCTCTCGTTCCGCACTTCGCTCTCGTTCCGCACTTCGCTCTCAGGCAAGACCTCTTGGCCGCTTGTCACATTCGTTTCGGACGGCTTCTTTCCTTCTTCGGTTTTGCCGCAGGCAGCCGTTGGCAACAGGATACACAGGCTGAGCAGGAGGCAGAGCATACGGTATGAAGCTCGATTGCAGAAAAGTCGGTTCATGGTTTTCTCCTTTTCGTCAAGATCGATTTATTTTCTCATTTCTCTATTATCCCAGATTCTCCCGTTTTTGTCAAGAGGAAGTGTTTTTTCCAAAATCCGCACTTCCCCCTTGAAAAGCAAGCGATCTTATGATATAATGAGAGGTAATCATGACAATCGCCGCTCCATCCCTGTGAAAACACTTGCAGGCGGCGTTCCAAAACGATCAACAACGGATTTAAGGAGATAAAAAGCAACATGAAACTTGGTATCGTCGGACTCCCGAATGTGGGAAAAAGCACGCTGTTCAATGCCATCACCAACGCCGGCGCGGAGAGCGCCAACTATCCCTTCTGCACCATCGAGCCGAACTTAGGCGTGGTCACCGTTCCCGACCCCCGCCTCGACTACTTGGCTGAGATGTATACGCCCGAAAAATACACCCCTGCCGTCATTGAGATCCAGGACATCGCGGGCTTAGTCAAGGGCGCGTCCAAGGGCGAGGGCTTGGGAAATAAATTCCTCTCCCACATCCGCGAGGTGGATGCCATCATCCATGTGGTCCGCTGCTTCGTGGACGATCAGGTCATCCATGTGGACGGCAAGCCCGATCCGCTGCGCGACATCCAGACCATCGATATGGAGCTGATCTTCTCCGACATCGAGGTGCTGGAGCGCCGTCTCGACCGCGCCGAAAAAGCGATGAAGGGTGACAAATCCATGATCAAAGAGGTGGAGCTGATCAAGCGTGTCATCGATCAGCTGAACGAGGGCAGGTCTGCCCGCTCCATTGAGTTTACCGAGGATGAGGCCGAGATCATGGCCACCATCCCGCTTCTGACGGGCAAGCCCGTGATCTACGCCGCCAACATCTCCGAGGATGACGCGGCAGGCAACGGCTATGAGAGCAACGAGATGTATCTGGCCGTCAAGGCCCATGCCGACGCGGAGGGTGCGGGCATCATCCCCGTCAGCGCACGCCTCGAATCCGAGATCGCCGAGCTGGACGCCGAGGAGAAGAAGATCTTCCTCGATGACATGGGGCTGGACGAAAGCGGTCTTGACAAGCTGATCCGCGCCAGCTATTCCCTGCTTGGTCTCATCAGTTTCCTCACCGCAGGACCTAAGGAGGTCCGTGCCTGGACGGTCACCAAGGGCTCCAAGGCTCCCCAGGCCGCCGGCAAGATCCATTCCGACTTTGAACGCGGCTTCATCCGCGCGGAGACCATCGGCTTTGACGAGCTGAAGGAGGTCGGCTCCATGCAGGCCGCCAAGGAAAAGGGCTTGATCCGCAGCGAAGGAAAGGACTATGTCGTAAAAGACGGCGACATCATGCTCTTCCGCTTCAACGTATAAACCGTCGGGGAACCGTTCCCCGTTCATCAGAAAGGCTTCACCATGACCAAAAATCAGCTGAAATTTCAATTCCAGAACAAAACGATCCTGATTGAAAAGCTGATGGAGTCGCTGAAGTCGGTCCTGCCCATCACGCTGACCGTCTTCTTCCTGTGCTTCTTCATCCTTCCCATCAGCACCGACACCGTTTTGTACTTCATCATCGGTGCCGTTTTTCTCACGGTCGGCATCGGACTGTTCCAGCTGGGTGCGGACAACGCCATGTCCCCTATCGGCATGCACATCGGCGCTCATCTCACCCGCTCGAAAAATCTGTGGGCATTGCTCTTCGGCGCCTTCATTCTCGGCATCATCATCACCGTTTCCGAGCCTGACCTGCAGATCCTGGCCTCCACCTTCCCCAACATCCCCAACGCCACGATGATCTTTGCGGTGGCTGTCGGTGTCGGTCTCTTTCTGATCGTGGGTATCCTGCGCGTGCTGTTCCAGGTCAAGCTGCGGTATGTGCTGATCGCCTTCTACGTGCTGACGTTCGTGCTGGCCTTCTTTGCCGATCCCAAGTTCCTGCCCGTCTCCTTTGACTCGGGCGGCGTGACCACAGGACCGATGACCGTTCCCTCCATCATCGCTCTCGGCGTGGGTATTTCCTCGCTGCGAAGCGACCGTTCTGCGGAAAGCGACTCGTTCGGCTATGTGGCGCTCTGCTCCATCGGCCCGATCCTGACCGTTCTGCTCCTTGGCTTCTTCTTTCCTTCCGAAGCCAGCCATTCCGAGAACATCGTTCCCCACGCAGACTCCTCCACCGATCTCTTTTCCTCGTTCATCGAAGCCTTTCCCCATTACGTCAAGGAGGTGCTTTTTGCCCTTCTTCCCGTCTGCGTCTTCTTCCTGATCTTCCAGATCTTCTGGCTGAAGCTTCCCAAGATTACCTTGAAAAAGATCCTGATCGGTCTTCTGTACACCTTTGTCGGGCTCGTCCTGTTCCTGACCGGCGCCAACGTGGGCTTCATGCCCATGGGCACGCACATCGGTCAGCTGCTCGGCGATCCGCACAATCAATGGCTGATCATCCCCGTGGCCGTCATCCTCGGCTACTACACCGTCCGTGCCGAGCCTGCGGTGCAGGTGCTGACCAAGCAGGTGTATGAGCTGACGGCGGGCACCATCCCGCAAAAGGGCATGGTCTTTGCCCTGTCGGTGGGTGTGGCATTGGCCGTTTCCCTCTCCTTCATCCGCATGATCTGCGGCTTCTCGATCTTGTGGATCCTGGTTCCCGGCTACATCATCGCTCTTTTTCTGACCTTCTTTGTCCCCCCCATCTTCACCGCCATCGCCTTTGACTCGGGCGGCATTGCCTCAGGACCGCTGACCTCCACCTTCCTGCTTCCTCTGTCCATCGGCCTGGCCGCCGCAATGGATGCGGATCTGGGGCTGTTCGCCTTCGGCATCGTGGCTCTCGTTGCGATGATGCCGATCATCACCGTTCAGGCACTCGGTCTTTCCTACACCATCATCAGCCGCAAGAAGGCCGCCGTCGAATCTGCGGATGAAAAAGACGAATCGGATGAATTCATCGAACTGGAGACAACTCATGAATGATTTTTATTTGTTACTGACCATCACCGAGCGTCATATGTATGACGAAGCGCTCGATTTCTTCAACGACAAGGGGATTCAGCCCCTGTTCTCCTCCCTCTGCCGCGGGACCGCTCAGCAGCAGTATCTGGATCTGCTCGGCATTGAACAGACCGAAAAGGTTATGTTCTCCGGGCTGATCACCAAAAAGGAGCGCAAGCCTCTTCTGCGCGCGCTGTTGTACGAATACAAGATCGATCTTCCCGGCAACGGCATCGCGCTGACCATCCCGCTGTCGGGCATCGGCAGGAAGCGATCCCTTCCCTTCCTCCTCGGCGACCGCGCCGAATCGATCGACCTTAACTCACACGAATCCGAACTGCCTAAAAAGGAGGGCAAACCTATGTTTTCTCTGATCATCTGCATCGCCGAAAGCGGTTACACCGATCTGGTTATGGACGGCGCTCGCGCCGCCGGTGCCAAGGGCGGTACCGTCCTTCACGCCAAGGGAACCGCCAAGGGCGAAATGAATAAATTCTTCGGCATCCAGATCGGTACCGAAAAGGAAATGGTCTTCATCGTGGCCAACGACGAAAACCGCGCCTCCATCATGAAAGCCATCGCCGAAACCGCAGGTCCCGACACCGGCGCCAATGCCTTCCTCTTCTCTCTGCCGGTGGAGGATGTGATCGGTCTGCGCGGTCTGATCCACGATGAGCTGTAAGATTCTGCGCCGCCTGTGCGCGCTTGCTTCGGTCCTGCTCCTGCTTTGCGCGTCCGTTTCGGCCTATGAAGACATCGACAAGGACGGCTTTGCCGAAACATCGGCGGTAAGCTCCCCCGTCCGCGTCCCCTCCCGTCTCCCCATCGCCGGGCAGCTGGAGGGAACGTTTGTTGACGAACTCGGCGTGGTGTATGCGCTCTCTGAGACAGAAGCAGTCGTCATCGGATACGACGACAATCTGCCTCTGCTGACGCTGCCCGACACCTGTCAGGGGCTTCCGGTCACGGCGATCGCCGAGTCGGCCTTTGCCTCCAAGGTGAAGCTGACGGAAATCGTTCTGCCCGAATCGGTGAAAACCATCGAAAAAGAGGCCTTTGCCTTTGCCTCTTCGCTCCGCGAGGTGACTCTGCCCGAGGGGCTGACCGTCCTGCCCGACGGCTGTTTTCTCGGCTGTGACTCGCTGCGCACCGTCGCACTTCCCTCTTCGCTGACCGAAATCGGTCCGTCGGCCTTCGAGGGCTGTCTGCGCCTGCGGAAGCTGGCTGTTCCCGCATCCGTTTCAAAGATCGCCGACGATGCCTTTGCCGGCTGTGAGGCGCTCATCCTCGACTGCGAGAGCAACGCCATGGCCGCCGCCTTCGCCGAAGCCCACAGCATCGACACCTCGTTTTTCACCACCTCCACCTTTGTGCTTCTCCTGGCCGTTGCGCTGACGCTGCCGCTGTTTTTGCTGCTGTTGCTCGCGCGCTGTCTCTATCGGAGGTCCAAGAAATCCAAATAACACAAAAGGAAGCCAAACCCATATCAAAAGCGAAAGCGGAGACCTGAATCTCCGCTTTTTTCTTATTCTGTTTCAATCGTTTTTCTCGCAGGGTAAAGCGCCGTATACGCCATGACAAGCGAGGCGCTGAGGAGAAGACCGCCGATGATGTCCCCCAGCCAATGAACGCCGGAAAGCAACCGCCCTGCTACCATAAATACCGTAAAGCCATGTATTGCCGCCGTCATGCAGCGCTCAAGCCATTGCCGTCGGATGCGGACGCGAAGCGGCAGGATGGCCGTTTGCATCACACAGCTCACCAGCACCGCGGTTGAGGAGGGATATGACGTTTCGAGCTGTCCTTCGATCAGTACGGGACGAAAATGGATCGGTACGGCTTCAAAGAGCAAATAGAAAAGAATCACCGCCGCATAAAAAGCCCCGAGAAGCAGAAGATCGCGGTCTACTTGAGCAAGATGTTTCCGCCTCACCCACTGCGCTAGTCCCAGCAAGGCAAAGCCTGCCGCAAACGCCAGAGGGATCACACTCAGCCAATCGGTCAGCGTGTACAGCCACATATGAACGCCTGTGAGGCGGTGGAAAGCACCGTTCAGCGATGCCAAGCCTACGCATGTCTGCCGCGGACCGATCGCGCGGACATCCGCATAACAAATCGCCAACGTCCAAAGGACAAACGCCACCAACAGTCCTCCCGAGCAGACAAATGCCTTTTGTTTTTTCTTTTTCATGTTTCTTCACCTTCTTTTTTTGATCGGCTTTCGCCGTTTTCAGGATAAAAGAAGGTGTTGAAAAAAGCAAGAAACAGGGTGTCACCTCTATGACACGTTTCGTATCATTTGATTTTGATCGGCAAAAAAACTTTGATCATGAGAAAAGCAAACAAAAAGACCGATGCATACGGTTGGCGCCCCAAGATGAACAGGAGAATGGCCAGCGTATGAAGCACAAGAGAAAGCACCGATTTGCTCTTGTGCCATCCGAGGTTGCGGCAATTCTGGAGAGCCAGCGTCAGAATGCCGATAAAAACCATACAGACCGTCAGGATCACATACGCGCTTTTCAGCCATGGCTCCATTTCATTTATGGATAACAGCGGGACGGCATGAATCGCTCCGTTCGCATTTTGACCGAAAAGCGGAAGAAAAAAGAGCAACGCGGAAGCGCAGTCCAGAAGTCCGAAGACCAGATCCTGCAGCTGTCCTTGCGTTTGCTTGCTTTCCTCTTCGGCAACCGACAGCAGCTCCTCGCTTGATAAAAGTTCGTCCACCGTAAGCGAAAAGCATTTCGCAATCGCCTTCAGCGAATCAATGCCGGGGTATCCGCGCCCGGATTCCCGTACTTAAAGATATTGGTTATGTACGAGTGCCTACACCTACTTGCATAGGCACTCATATCTGTTGTTTTACTCAATTTTGCCGATAAAGCGGTAGTAGATGTCAATATTCTGCTCACGCATACCGTCCAAGGTGGTTGCTTCGTGAATGACGATCTTTTCAATCAGCGTATTCAGAAGCTCCGCTGTCAGTTCGGTGGGGTTGGCGTACTGCTTGATAAGTGAAATCCAGGTCTCCGCATCGACAGTTGTTTGCTTTTCAGATTCAAGCTCGGCAGACAGTCTTTCGATCTTCTCTACAAGCTCCTGCTGCTCGGTCTGATATTTCTGAGACATCATGTTGAAGTTGTACTCCGTGATACGTCCGTCCGACCAGTCCTCATACAGCTTCGCAAACTTGCGGTCAACCTCTGTTCTGCGCTTCTCGGCTCTTGTCAGCTCTGCGCTCTGCTTTTTGGCGTTGGCGGCAAGCTCCTGTTCGCTGGCTTTCAGTATTCGACGCAGAAGCTCCTTTTCATCTACCTGTGCCTGTCTCGACAAATCCTGTATTCTGGATAGAACGTAGGTGTAGAGGTAGTCATAGCGGATATAGTGTGCGGAGCAGACACCGCTGACCTTGCCAAGCTGTCTGTAAGAGGTACAGTTGAAATAGCTGTACGGTTTACTGTTCTGCTTGTTTGTGCCGAAGCTCATTGACCATCCACAATCAGCGCAGCGGACAAGTCCTGCAAATATCTGTGTGGTAGCGTCCTTCTGCTGTCTGCGGCGGCTGGCGATCTGCGTTTGCACCTGTTCAAAGACTTCCCTTGAAATAATGGCTTCGTGGGTGTTCTCCACTCGGAACCATTCTTCCTGCGGCTTGCGTACCTTCTTCTTGTTCTTGTAAGAAATGTTGGTCTGCTTGTTGTGTACGCTGTTGCCGATATAGGTCTCGTCTTTTAGGATGCTCTTGATCTGTGATACCGTCCACGCATAAGACTTTTCAGCAGGTGCGCCCTCGTAGATATGAGCAAATTTCCCATATCGCTGAAAGTTCAGCCATCCGGCAGTAGGAACCTGTTCTTCCACCAAAGTCCTTGTAATCTTGGCTGCACCTGCGCCGTTGACAGCGAGATCAAAGATTTTCTCGATAATCCAGCGTGTCTCAATGTCAATTACAAGTGCGTTCTTGATTTCGGGATGTCGGATATATCCGAGGGGTGCATAGGTGAAGGTGCGTTCTCCTGCGGCATACTTGGCATGAAGTGCGGTCTTGACCTTGCGGCTGGTATCTTTTGCCAGCCATTCGTTGAACAGATTTTTGAACGGCACGAAATCGGACAAGCCCTTCTTTGTGTCCTCGTTCTCAGATACGGCGATATAGCGTACCTGCTTCTCCGGGAACACATATTCCAGATAGTAGCCGACCATGATATGGTCACGCCCGAAGCGGCTGAGGTCTTTGGTGACAATGCAGTTTACTCGTCCTGCCTCCACTTCCTCCATCATTCGCTTGAAATTCGGTCTTTCAAACGTAGTTCCACTCCATCCGTCATCGACGAACTCGCCAACTACATGAAGCTCCTGTTCCTTTGCGTACTGCTGTAAAATGGTGCGCTGGGTCTCAATGGATACGCTGTCGCCAAAGTTTTCATCGTCACGGCTGAGTCTCATATATAGTGCTGTATTGTACGGTTGTTTCATTAAAAATCCTCCTGTTCGTGAAACAACCCACGCTTACAATACTTCGCTGAGTATATTATACCGTAAGCGTGGGTCTGATTCAATGCGATTCTGTTAACAATTCATCGAAATTTCTGCGGAAACGGTACTTCCTGCGGCGAAGCGGACAACCTTTTCAATCAGAGCATCCATCGTCTTGCCGTTAGGCGAAAAGAACTCCGTTACCTTTGTGCGGGTATTTCCGCAATAAAAATACTTCGTTCCGTCAGGCTCGGTGACATAGAACGAAGTATTTTCAAGAGTAGGCTCCGGCTCGTATTCTCCACGCATCCTGCGCCATTCGTCCTCCTGTTCCTTGGGAGGATAGAACATCGGCTCGTAACAGTCGCAAATGTCGATAAAGGCACAGGCTTCAATGATCTCCCACAGGGAGAGGTCATTACGCATCATCATTTTGTTAAGCTGGGTTACGGTATAGGTCTTGTTTTTCTTCTTCATAGGCAAAAATCCTTTCTTATCGGTGAATATCGTGTTTCTGTGTACTGCGGTGGGTGTACTGTCTGATAATCTCCGGCGGGATGCGGTCAAGAATGGCACAGGCATCCGCATAGTCCTGCTGCAGCTTGGCTTCCTGCAACTTTTTCAGCGTACTCTGCTGCTGGCTCTTTTCCAGAGCAGCGGTCAGATCGTCGTT
>SVTL01000022.1 GCA_015063795.1 Oscillospiraceae bacterium | reverse complement strand
GAAGAACGCAGATTTTCTATCGTGCGCTCTATGTTGGTTTCCATTCGATCATTCATATCGGTTCTCCTCTAACAATTCTTTTAATCGTTTTCTTGATACAGCAATTCTTGATTTTATGGTAGGCAGCGGCGTTTGGGTCATACGGGAAATCTGTTTGGCAGTAAACCGATGAATGAAATGCAGAATCACCACCTCACGCTGCGGAGGTGTTAGTTTTGCCAGCGCTTCATCCATTACGATAGAATCCATGATTTGTTTGTCAAACGGCGTTTCTGTATCGTGTATCTCTATCTCGGTGATATCTACAAAGCGGTCGGAATGGTTCGTTTTGAAATAGTCCATACACTTGTTGTGTGCAATGGTAAACAGCCACGACCCGAATTTTTTCAGCGGCAGATAGTTTGGAATATTTTGAATTACAGACAGAAATATATCTTGTGTCACATCGTAGGAATCCTGCTCAGATTCGATGATCTGTAAAACATATCGGAAAACCTGCGGATAATAGCGGCGCACCAAAAGTTCCATTGCATCTTCGTTTCCGTTTTTTATTTCACGCACAAGTTCCCAATCGGAATATTCCATCTAACCACCACCTTTCTGTATATATAAACGATTCAGGAAGTCAAAAAGGATGAAACAAAATCTTTTTTCTGATACAAAACCGCCGAGGGCGGCCATTGCGGTCACTCCCGGCGGTGTTTTCTTTTACGATTTCAAAAGCGGCTTTTTCCGCATTCTGCCCGTAACGCTGTAAGAGCCTTCATATCCGACCTCCTGCGCGATCAGAAAAAGCGCAATGAGCCGGTGATTCGCCTTATAGCGATACAGCACGCGGTTTCTGCCGTTGATGGACATATCCTGCCGTTTCACAAGCTGCAGCTCTTGGAGATCGGTTATGACGCTCTCGATCCGATCATCGGCAATTCCGCATTTCTCGGCCAAAACCACCCCCTCAAACAAATAGTCGAACGGGCAGCGGAGCAGGTAAAGAACCGCATTCATCGTCTCTTCTTTCGACAATTTTGCAAAAATCTCCCGAATGTCATCCTTCCGATCGGCAAAGACACCGAAGCCCTCCTGCGGTTGAGGAAAGAGAGCGAAAAACGGCTCTTGACCGTTGGAAACCATCGAAAAGCCGCCGTCCGACAGGATATACGACGGATGTTTCAATGTATGGATCTCGTCCGCATCGTAAGGGTGATTGTATCCAAAAAGGCTGCACAACAATCCTCGCTGGATCTGCCAAGCCATCTCCCGCGCAACATGAAAGCACTCATTCGGCTCGGTGTTTGAGAGATGAATGCCGATATGACGGGACAGATCCATCATCGAAATCATCTCTGTATTGTCTAAGAGAATATCGAGCGATATCTCCAAAGCTCTGGAAATCGGAATCAGCATTTCACCGTTGGGACGGCTTACGCCTGTTTCCCATTTGGAAATTGTCTGTCCCGTCACACCGACGAGAGACGCCAGCTGATCCTGAGAGAGAGCCTTTTCCTTCCGGAAGCGCCGAATGTTTTCACCGACACTCATCTCAATCCCCTCCGATCATCTTGGTGGGATTTTTCATGGAATGGTTCCATAAAACATGGCTGATTTTCAAATGGGCCAGCGTGAGAATCGCCAGAGCGTAACCATCACCTTGGAAGGCATACACCTTTTTCTCTCCCTCGGCCAAATGCGCTGTTTGCTGCGAGCAGGCACTGATCTGGCAGTATCGATCCAGAATGTCGGCGACCTTTTCAGCCGCCACACCGGTATGTTGTGCAACATATTCCGCTGTGACGCATTCCGAGCAGGTCTCGGTATGAAGAAAATACAAAACCGAAAGGACATCCTCATCCGATAAAAAGGAAAAGATCTTCACCAGCTTTTTCTTCCGATCGGCATCCTTCAGCCAAGCAAAATTGCTTTCGTTTCGGAAAAGCTTCAGCGAGATGTTGGCATCCTCTGTGGAAACGATCAGATCAAAGAAGTCGCGAAAAATAAGTCTTGAGGAGGAAGGACCGGGCGACAGTTTGGGAACAACAGGCGAATCTGCTTCAGACAATGCTTGTTTATGGTTCCTCAGCAGCGTCTTTGAAATCGCCTTATCGATCTCAAGCGTTTGGAGCAAGACTTCATTGCGGTCCAGCCCTTTAAACAGAGAGGCAATTGTCTCGTCCACAGTCATTTTCATCCTCGGTTCAAACCCAAACAAAACATCAAGAGAAATGTCGAAATACTGTGCAAGCGCCGCCAGCATATCCGGATTCGGCGTTGATGAGCCATTCTCCCATTTCGAAACGGTTTTATCGGAAACCGAAAGCCTTTCCGCCAATTCTCCCTGCGTGATCCCCTTTTCCTTCCGCAAGGCAACCAGTTTTTCTGCAATTTTGCGTTTATACATTTCTTTTCTCCTCGGACGCGGGATTTTGATACAAGAACATTATACACGGCGAGCAGGGCGGAGTCAAGAAAAAACTCTCCGAAACGGAGATTTTTCGACATAAAACCCTTTTGGCCTCGCGTATTGTATTATTTTGTGAAATAAAAAAACAAAAAAGCACTGTTCTTTCAGTGCTTTCAAGCTCACAGCATAAAAATCCGGCATTTTAAGAATACAATGTCCGAAGCCATTCAACCTTGCTTCTTTCTTTTTCCACTGCTTCGTTCCTTGTCCCAAAATCCTGCCGTCGAGCGGAAGAGTGAAAAGATAAAAAAATCCCGCACACTTGCATGTACGGAATTTTGAGTTATTCCAACAATTTTGAACCCTTATATTTTATATGGTTGAAAACTGCTCCGTTCTTTTATCTGTACGGCGATAGGTATATTCATCGTCACCGCATCCCTGCAAAACGATCTCATCATCTGTATAGCGTTTAACACACCACATAAGACCTTTTGTTGTCATAAGGCACTTTCCAAGCTCACATTGCTCTGTCGGAATTTTTATGTCCCTTGACTCATAAGAAAAATCGCAATGGAATCGACACCATTTCTCACTATTATCCTTATAATTTCGTATTCTGAAGAACTGCCCACCGCTAAACAGACCGAGGTCGAAAACGATATTGTACGACGCTCCACAATAAATATTAGTATTCTCCGCTTTTATCGAGAAAATGTACTCTGTCTTACCCGTGCATAAGAAAAAGTTAAAATCATCATGTGTCGCATGATAGCTGTCTGCCATTCTCCACAAAGTAAGGCATTTGGGTATTCCGGCTTCTTTTACAGTTGGTAGCGGTGTGCCACTATGATCGACCACAAAGGATTCCAAACGGCGCATTGACTTCTTCAAATTCGGGTCATAGGCTGCCCCCAATCCCGATGCCAATTCACTATTACAAATTGCCGTATGAGGATCACTATCTTCAACAAAATATGCATATTCTGTTTTTTCGCTTACAAGGTCTCTTTCGCAAATTGCAACAAGATGTTTTTTATTTTCGTAGCCACGATAAAGCTTTGCACCCAATATATTTTTGTCTGACGAGCAATAAATCACAAGTGAAAACTTTTCGGTCTCTACAATCTCACAATTAGTGCTACGATAAACGCCGCAGGTAAAATGCTCAACATCAACATCAAAGGTTCTTATACCATCTTTTAAAATTGAATCGGTACTAACAGAAAAGATTCTGCTGATAAGTACGATTTTTGCAATTTCCGGAAAAGTCTGATCAAGCTCCCAACGAGAAACGGTTTGACGCGTTGTGCCAAGCTTCTCTGCAAACTCTTCTTGTGAAAGACCGTGTTCTATTCGTATTTGTTGTATCCTCTGCCCAAGTGTCATAACGATTACCTCCCTGCCCATTTGTTCGATATAATTATATCATATTCTGAACAAGATGTCTACCAACCGAACACGGAAATTCGTCACGCAGAGCGTGACAAGAAAAAGTTACAGGTTCAAGTCCAAAAGGTTCAAGAAAAGGTGCAATGGTGAAAGGGGGTTGTTTTTTACCCCTAAAAACACGAAAAGCCCTTGAAAATCAAGGACTTTTGTGTTAGGGTGCAAAATTGTTGCACCAATATGGCACCCGCAACAGGAATCGAACCTGTAACTAACCCTTAGGAGGGGTTTGTTATATCCATTTAACTATGCAGGCTTGTGTATCTTTTATTGTACCATCTTCCGAAAGAAAAATCAAGTCCTTTTTCAGCATTTGTTCACTCCGTCACCATCCTGTCACCGTGCTCTCACCCGATCTTGGAAAAATCGATACCGATCGGACACAGCAAGGCCGTGAATTTCCCTTGAATGATTCACAATTTTTTTGTATACTATAGATACAGAGGAGATTTCCATGAGAAAGGAGACAACGGCCATGGAACAAGTCTTACCCACACCCGTTTTGCCGAAGCTCACGCCCGACAATCAGGTGAAGGCCATTGAGTTTTTAACCGAAAAGTCCCTTCCCTACCGTGAGCTGATGGCCTACTACAAATGCGCGATGATGGAGGTGGAGACCAAGTTCAACGTGCTCAATCAGGAGTTTTCGCTTCTCTACAACCGCAACCCCATCGAATCCATCAAATCCCGTCTGAAGGAGCCGGGCAGCATCATCGAGAAAATGTGCCGCCGCGGACTCTCCCTCGACCTTGCGTCGTTGGAGAAAAACATTTTTGACATCGCCGGCATCCGCATCATCTGCTCGTTCTGCGACGACATTTATATGCTTGCCGACTGTCTGCTCTCTCAGGATGACATAAAGCTGGTGGCGCGCAAGGATTACATAAAGAACCCCAAGCCCAACGGCTACCGCAGTCTGCATCTGATCGTGGAGGTGCCCATCTTCCTCGCACAGCACAAAAAGCGGATGAAGGTGGAGATCCAGCTCCGCACCATCGCCATGGATTTCTGGGCCAGTCTGGATCACAAGCTGAAGTACAAAAAGGATGTTGACAACCCCGAGTTCATCGAAGAACAGCTCCGTGACTGCGCCGGGCAGATCGCCGAACTGGATCAGCGGATGGAGAACATCCGGAAGCAGATCGAGGGTGAGGGCGAGCAGCACATCGGCAAAAAATACAGCTCATAATCAAAGCGGGCACTCCTGCGTGGGAATGCCCGTTTTTTCTTTTTATGCGTTTTTCCAAAGCGCCGTCCGCAGGCACCCGATGACCGACAGCAGGTCCAGCGTCAGCACAAGCAGAGGCCATCCGCCGGATGCGGCCGTCAGGATCGCCGCCCAGACCGCGTCCAAGATGAAGAGAGCCGCCGTGGCGATCAAAAGCAGACGGCTCGGTCTTTTGCGGCAGACGATAAGCGAAACGAGCGGAAAGAGATAGACGAACAGCGTCACGCCCAGCAGAACAGCGCCAAAGACTTTGGAAAAGCCGCCCGCGGCGATGAGCACAAGCAGCATCTGCGCCATGGCGTAGGTGGCTCCGATCAGGCTGTCTGCCCCCAGCAGGCCGATCAGAAGAAACAGCGGATAGGCAGCGGCGGTGAGCAGCGGGATGGTTTTGAATACGGCTTTGAGAAGTCTCATGTTCGATTCCTTTTCTCGGTACAGATTACAAAACAAGTTGGCAGAACAATGTGAGAAGAAGCGAAAAAACGCCGAGGCCGGCCATGATGTTGGCTTTCAGCAACGCAAAGGCATCGTCCGTATACACATCGTGCGGATCGGCGGGATTGTACAAGATCCAGCATTCATCGCCGATCTGATATTCATTTTCATTTCGGCTTTTTCCCCACGGCATTTCATACCGTCTTCCCTTCACATCAAAGGAGACAATCGGAACATAGTCGATCACCGCACGGAAAAACCTTCGCCTTTTTTCTTCCCGGACAGCGTTCACGATTCCTTTTGTATACGAAGAACAGCGATTCAGCTTCCGTTTTCGTTCGGCAAGGGGAAGAAAAAAACAGAACTCCGCAAGATAAAGCAACCAGATCATTCTGCCGCCCCCTTTTTTCGTTCATCGTGATTCGCTTGCTTTATTTTACCATATTCGCTGTCCCTTGTCAACAACACCGTCCCCATCAAAAGAAGCGCCGCACCAAACGACGCTTCTCCATGATTGGTTGCTTTCTGTCAATGCTTCCGTTTTCTTACGCCTTCGGCTCGCTCTTGATGCGGACATCCAGCTGATTGAAGGGAATGCCGATGCCGTTTTTGTCAAAGGCAACGCGGATCTGCTCGGTCAGATCAAAATGGAGCGTCCAATAATCCTCATTCTTGCACCAGATGCGCGTGGTCAGCTGGACGGCACTGTCGCCGTAACCGCTGATACGGGCAAAGGGCTCGTCTATCGAGGCATCGGTCAGCGGATGGCTCTTGATGGTCTCCAGCGCGACCGCCTTTGCCTTTTCCACATCCGATTCATAGGAGATGGAGAACACAAGATCCAGACGGCGGATGGGCTCGCGGGAGTAATTGATGATGTGGCTGTTGACCAGCGCACCGTTGGGGACGCTGACCTGTCGCTTGTCGGGCGTCAGAAGCAGGGTGTGGAAAAGGTCGATGTTCAGAACCGTTCCCGAATCGCCGCCCGCCTCAATGTAATCGCCCGTGGAAAAGCGGGGCGCCAGCAGAAGCAGTATACCGCCCGCCACATTGCTCAGCGAATCCTTCAGCGCAATGGCAATGGCCGCGCCTGCCGCCGACATGACCGCCACAATACCCGTGGTCGAAATGCCAATGGCGCTGAGCGCCGCGAGAATGATCACCAGATGCAGAACAACATTGAGCGACTTATCGACAAACTTGATCAGCGACGGATCCAGCTTTGCCTTCGCACAGCGCTTCCCCACCCACTTGGCCAGATAGACTGCAACAAGGTGGCCGACGATCAGAATCAGAGCCAGCTTCAAAACCGGCTTCAGCAGCACCCACACCGAATCAAACATGGTGATAAAGGCTTTGAAATCCATAAAAAAATCCTCCTGAATGCATATAAACGCAGGACAGCATGACTGCCCGTTGCTTTCTATTGTACCTGTTTGTTCCTCTCTTGTCAAGAAACGGAAGGAACATCATCTTGTAAATAATTCTTGACGGAGGAGACGGGGTGCGGTATAATAAAGAAAAGCGACACTTTTTCAGGAGGTTTCCATGCGAAAACGCATTGTCCTTGCCCTCATCGGGCTGATCGGCATCGGGCTGCTGCTTTTTATCTTTTTCCCGCGTCCGCTTCTTTCGCTCGCCTTTTCCTCTGCTCCCGAAATCGAAGAGGTGGCTCTGCTCCGGCTGGAGGGGAGCGAGCAGCAGGAGACCGTGCTGAAAGGAGAGGCGCTGTCCGCCATGCTGAAGGCCGCTGAGAGCACCTATCTCTTCCGCAATCCGATCCGCGTCGACTATGTCAACAACGGTCCCGATTTTGTCGGATGCTTCCTCATCGCCCGTTACGGCAGCGCGCAGGAGGAGATCAAAACCGTTTATCTGTTCACGCGAAACATCCTGTCCGTGGACGGCGTGCAGTACCGCTTCTTCGGCGATGGTTTTGCCGAAACGCTTCTCGCTCTCATTGAGCAGGCGAGAGGACAATGAGAAAGGAAAGAGGATATGAGACAATTGATCTTGAGTGCCGGCATGGGCTTTTCCCTCCCGATCCCCGAGCAGATCGAAGCGATGGCGCGCATCGGCTGGGACGGCTTCTTCACCGGTTGGAACGAAGAAAACGGCATCGCCGCCTACGCCGCCAAGGCCAAAGAGGTTGGGGCCTTTTATCAGTCGGTCCACGCGCCCTACCACGATGTTTACCGGCTCTGGGAGGAGGGCGAGGACGGCGAAAAGGAGGCAGACAAACAGATCGCCTGCCTGCGCGACTGCGAACAAAACGGCGTTTCCACCGTGGTCATGCACGCCATCATCGGCTTTGACCGCCACACTCCCGCCGACATCGGCATTGACCGCTTCGGACGAATCTTTGACGAGGCTGAGAGGCTCGGGATCCGCGTGGCGCTGGAGAACACCGAGGGCGAATGCTATCTGGAAAAGCTGATGCTTCATTTTGCCTCTCACAAGGCCGTTGGCTTCTGCATCGACACCGGTCACGAGCTTTGCTATAACATCGGACGGGATCTGATCACAAGCTACGGCAAAAAGCTGATCGCCACCCATATCAACGACAATCTGGGCTGTACGGGTGAAGCGATCACCTGGCTGGACGATGCCCACCTGATGCCCTTCGACGGCAAAAAGGATTGGGCAGACGTTGCCAAGCGAATGAAGGCTGTCGGCTACAACGGTCCGCTGACCTTTGAGCTGACCTCGCTGAACAAGCCCGACCGCCACACACACGACCGTTATGCTTCCCTGGATTTCAACGGCTTTGCCTCCCTTGCTCTGGAAAAGGCACGCCGCTTCCGCAATCTGCTGGAAGCATAAGATGATATCGTATCGCATGCACAGTCCCTCCGTCCGTCCGCGGTCCGGGGGACTTTTTTTCGTCTGCGATGCAAAAGCCATGCGCTCACTCTTGACAAACGGGAGAACTTGTGGTATATTTATACTATGCAAGATATAGTATTATGCTTTAAGGGGTATCTCTGCCTCCCGAACAGAAAGGAGACCTGCTTTGGACATTCAGCTCAAGCGCGGCTTGCTGGACATCTGCGTGCTGGCCGCCATTCAGAACGAAGATTCCTACGGCTATCAGATCATCAAGGACATCAAGCCTTATGTGGTCATCTCCGAATCCACGCTCTATCCGATCCTGCGGCGGCTGGAAGCGGCCGAATGCCTGACCGTCCGCGCCGTTGAGCACAACGGACGGCTTCGCAAGTATTACCGCATCACCCCATGCGGACGTGAGCGTCTGACCGCCTTTGCGGAGGAATGGAAGGAGATCATGTCCATCTATCAATTTGTTACCCGGGAGGACAAGAGCCATGAATAAACAGCAATTTCTCGCCGAGGTTCGCAGCCGCATCAACTGTCTGCCCAAGCCCGACATCGACCGCTCGCTGGATTACTGCGGCGAAATGATCGACGACCTGATGGAAAACGGGATGAGCGAGGAGGAAGCGGTGGCGGCCATGGGAACGCCCGGACAGACGGCTTCGGACATTCTTTCCGACAGCGTTGGGCAGCCCCCGTCGTTTGCCTCGTCCGATTCGTTCGATCCGCATGCGTCTGCGCCCGATCCTTCAAGCGGACAAAGCACCGAACCGCCCCCTGACAGAACCATTCCGCCGGAGGAAGTTCCGAAATATACCGTCCCGCCGCAAACGCAAAAGTCGGGATCCTCCTTCCCCGCGTGGCTTGTGATCGTTCTGCTCGTGCTGGGCTTCCCTCTCTGGGGCTCGCTGATCCTGACGGTCTTCGCCCTTGCCCTGACTCTCTTCCTCCTTCTGTGGACAGCGCTTATCACGCTGTATGCCATCGATTTTGCGCTTGCCGTCTGTGCGATTGCGCTGCTGGCGGTCGGCTTTGTCTCCCCGCTGATCGGCGGTGTGTTCGGTGTCGGGCTCGCTTCTGCGCTTGGCACATTCGGACTCGCGCTCGTCTGCGGAGGGTGCGCCATTCTTCTCTTTCTGCTCTGCCTGCTGTTCGGCAAAGGCGTGGTGGGACTGCACAAGGTCTGCTTCCGCGCGCTCAAACGTCTTTTTGTTCGGAAAGGAGCTTAAACAATGAACAAATCCTATCACGTTGCACTGATCCTCGCCGTTGTCTTTCTGCTGGCAGGGGCTGTCCTTCTTTTCGCCTCCTTCGCCGCAGGCGGCTTTGACGACAACATCCGGGAAAAGAGGAATACGGTACAGACCGTTTATGTCATCGACGAAGAGATCATGAGCATCGACATCGATGACATTGAGCACGACATTGTGATCCGTCCATCGGAGGACGGTGTCTGTCGGCTGACCTGTCTGGAAAACGAAGCGGTCCGCCATTCCTTCAAGGTGGAAAACAAAACGCTGACCGTTGTCCGAAACGATTCGAGACGATGGTTTGAACGCCTCTTCTCCTTTTCCTTCGGCAAAACATCGCTGACGCTCACCCTTCCCTACGGCACCTACTATGCTTTGGCAGTCGAAGCAGTCAGCGGTGACATTCGCATCGAAAACGGCTTCACCTTTGAATCGGCCTCCCTCTCAACGGTCAGCGGTGACATTGCCTTTGCCTCTGCCTCGCAAAAGACCTTGACCGCCTCCGCCAACAGCGGCAGCATATCGGTCAAGGGAACGATCGCGGAAACGATCTCGCTTTCGGTCACCAGCGGTGACATCGAGATGAAGACCGTATCCGCCGACACGCTCTCCGCCTCTGCTGTCAGCGGAGACATCGAAGCGGAGACGGTGCTGGCCAAGGAGACGATGATCCTCGAAGCGGTCAGCGGTGACATCGATCTTGACGGATGCGACGCCAAACATCTGAAGATCGAAACGGTCAGCGGCGATGTGGAGGGTATCCTGCTCACGCCCAAGCACTTCTTCACGCAAACGGTCAGCGGCAAAGTGCGCGTTCCCACCTCGGTCGCAGGCGGCGGACGCTGCGAGATCAGCACCACCAGCGGAGACATCACGCTGTCGATCCCATCCCGATGAGCATCAAACAAGCGCCGCAGATGGCGTGATACTCTTAACGGAGTATCACGCCAGTTCTATTCGCCTACGGCGATTGATATTGCTTCGCAGTGATATTCGGCTTACGCCGAGTGGTATTCGCTTCGCGAGTTTTTGGGCGAATAGACTATCACGGAAGCCGTAAGGCTTCAATATCACTGTCGCTGTGCGACAATATCACGCTTTGCGTCAGCAAAGAATATCACTTGATACCAACAGAAAAGAGAGAACCTTCGGCTATGAACCGTCTGTTCTCTCTTTCTGCTTGTCATATGGGTTTGGGCTTAGCCCATTTGCGTTTGACCGGTCAAATGCGATGCTCGCACTTTGCGGGGAATGTAAAATTCTCCGTTAAGGACATCACGCTATAACGGCGCTTTTCTTTTTTCGGACCGTCGGATACGAAACCGATGACAAAAATGTCACGATTGTTAGGAAAGGTACAAAGTTTTTTGAAAAACTCTTGACGTTTTTTTGTTCAGATGGTATACTATTGTCAGAAGCAGTCCTCTTTGCGGCTGTGTTCATCCAATTTGTCTGCATTTTTACATCAATACACAAAAAAAGGAGAATCACAATGGGAAAATTTGTTGTCAGAGAGACCGCTACCGGTTTCAAGTTTGATCTGAAGGCCGGCAACGGCGAAGTCATCGCTACCTCTGAGGTTTACAAGAGCGAAGCCGCCTGCCTCAACGGTGTCGAAAGCGTCCGCACCAACTGCGTTGGTGAGATCGAGGACCAGACTGCGGCTGAGGTTGTTGCTGTCAAGCATCCGAAGTTTGAGCTGTACGAGGACAAGGCCGGCGAATTCCGCTTCCGCCTGAAGGCTCGCAACGGCGAGGTCATCGCCACCTCCGAGGGCTACAAGGCCAAGGCTTCCTGCCTCAACGGCATTGAGAGCGTGAAGAAGAACGCTCCCGAGGCTGAGCTGGTCAAGGAATAAGCATCCCAAATAAAGACGGACGGATCGTTTTTTCAAGCGGTCCGTCCTTTTTTTGTTTCGTTATTGTTTTTTGTTTTTCGGCGCGTGTTTGCCGAGAATGCGAGAGGCGAACATCTCAGCGAGTTTCTTTCTCATCGACGCTGAAATAACGTTTGATCTCCTGCATTCGGCTCTCCTGCTTCACGTCAAACGGGCATCGGCTTTCGCAATGTCCGCAGGAAAGGCAGGCGGAGGCGTCCACGGTCAGCTTGGTATAATGATTGGCGGCCAACCGATCTCCTGCCAGAGCCAGATCGTAATACTTGTTGACCAGACCGATGTCGATGCCTGCCGGACAGGGCTGGCAATGGTTGCAATACACGCAGGTGCCGCTCACCGTATCCGCAGTAAAGCTTGCAATGCGCGAATAATCCTTCTCCTCCTCGCTCGCCGAAAGAAAGGTCAGCAGCGTGTCCAGATGCTCCATGGTCTGTACGCCGGGAACAGTGGTGAGAACACCCGGGCGGTCCAAGGCATACTGCAGGCATTGCGCATGCGTCAGCGCCTCTCCGAACGGCGACTGCTCGGCCGACAGAAGCTGTCCGGCAAAAAAGGGCTTCATGACGCTGATGCCGACGCCCTCCCGCTCACAGCGCTTGAACAGCTCAAA
Organism: Oscillospiraceae bacterium; assembly: GCA_015063795.1. Lineage (GTDB taxonomy): Bacteria > Bacillota > Clostridia > Oscillospirales > CAG-272 > SIG694. Next base: position 10,206 of record SVTL01000022.1, on the reverse strand, counting down.
GCGTTCGCGGACGCTTCCGATGCCGTATTCGTCCCCCTTCTCGAAATCATAGGCGGGATTGATCGAAAACATCATCATGTCCGCAAGACCGGTATCCAAAATGCGGTTGGCCACGCTCGGCGTATGGGAAGAAAAGCCGATGTGGCGGACGGTGCCCTGCTCCTTCAGCTGCTTGAGATAGTCCAAAACGCCGATCTCGCAGAGCTTGTCAAAATCCTCGTCCTCATCCACGCAATGGAGGAAACCGAAATCCACATAATCGGTGCCCAGCGTTTCCAGCTCCCACAGGAAGGTCTTGCGGATGGTCTCGAAATCACGGCACCAGCCGTATTCGCCCTGCTCATCGTAGACCGCTCCGAAATGCACCTGCAAAAAGACCTGCTCTCTCCTGCCGCGGATGGCTTTTCCAAAGGGCTCATAGACCGCACCGCCGGCACAGAGGTCGAAGAAATTGATGCCGTGGTCGATGGCCTTGCGGATGATGGCCTCGATCTCTTGCGGCGGCGTATGCTGGATGCCGCCCATGCCAAGCCCCAGCACGCTGAAGGATTCGTGCGGAGCGCCGTGCGGCAGTTTTCTGTATTCCATCATGCTTTCTCTCCTGATACTCTTTTTTCGGATGAGCCGTCATCCCTTGTGACGGCAAACGGGACGGACGCTCAAGCATCCGCCCCGTTGTTTTGTTTTATCTGTTGTGGTCTCAGCCGTTCTTCTGTGCGAGGAAGAGCTCATACTGAACGCCGATGAAGCGCTCGAAATTGGGCTTGGTCAGCTTCATGCCGATCTCGTTCAGGTGGCTTGTGTCGGTGGCAGTCTCGCAGTACTGAGCGCGGAAGGAGGGATTGCTCATATCCACGCCCGACTGGATGGGATCGCAGGCCTCAAAGCAAGGAATACCATAGTAGTCACAGAAATACATCATGGCATCGGTGTAATCGGTCATGGGAGCACCGTGCATCGACTGTCCGGTGTACCAAGAGGTTCCGAAGACGATCATGGCATTGGGATACATCTCCTTCATGCCCTTATACACAACATTCATTGCACCGAGGAAGGTGGTGTAATCGGTGTCGTGAATCGTTCCGATGGGGTTGGGACGAGAGAAGTCATTGCGTCCGGCGATCAGCATGACGATGTCCGCATTGCCGTCCATGCCCTTATAAAGCTCGGAGATGGTGGTGGAGCCGGTGTTGGGATTGATCACCGAGATGGTAGCGCCGTTGCGGCCGAAGTTGCCGTAGTCCCAGCCATACTTCTGACCCAGCAGATAAGACCAGGTCTTTTCCTTGCCGATCTTATTGCCGGCAACATAGCTGTCGCCGATGATGTCGAAGCCGACGCTGTTCAGCACATCGAAGCTCTTCTCGGTGTCGTCGATGAACACGCCGTCGATGGTACCGTCGCTGACAAAGACGATGTTGTTGTCAATGATAACGCGGGCGCCGCTGCGGACCGTGATCACAGGATCGTTGCCCTTGACATTCAGAGGCTTGCCCACAGCCAGCTCGGTCTCACCGGTGGTCATGTTGTGAACGATGTAACGGGTGTTGGCATCGATCGGGAAGGCGGAGCCGGTCAGGGCACCCTTGGTTGCCGAATTGACCGAGCCCTCCAGGGCGAAGGAATCGCCGCCGTAGGTGAAGGTCAGCTTGGTGTTGCCGGTGGCGGTGTAGTCATCGCCGTTGTAATCCAGCGTCTCGATGCGGTAGGTACCGCTCATATCGTTGAGCACCAGATAGAAGAAGCTGTTCTTATCGAAGGAAGCCGTCGACTCAGCGAAAGGAACGCCGTCGATGGTATCGATGGAATAAACGCTGCAGTTGTTGTTCATGCCGAAGCCGGACAGATACATCTGTGCCTGGCCAAGCGAATTGACCGTCAGATTGTTGGCCCATCTGACCAGCATGCCTCTGCCGACGATCTTGTTGAACAGAAGCTTGGCATCCTCATCGTCGATGGATGCATCGCGGTTGATATCCGCCAGTTCCTCGACCTCAGCAATGTATGCATCGGGATCCTTCTGAGCGCGGAGGAGAACAAGCAGGTCGAGAACATTGATGTCATCATCGGAGTTGATCTTACCGTCGCCGAAGGTGTCGGACGGGAAGACGCCCAGATAGAGATAGGTGGAAACCTTGGTCGTTCCCAGCGTGTAGGAAGCAACCAGACCGGAATCCTTGGCGGTGAGTCTTTCCTTGGAGAAGACGATCTGATCAGCCGAAAGCTCGGTTTCTCTGCCGTCGTAATGGGTAGCGGTGAAGGTATAGCCGGTAGGATCAAATGCGGAGCCGGACTCATAGTTCTGCTTGCCATAGGTCTTGACAGCAAGGCTCTTGACGCCGTCGGTCACAGTGATGTCAACATCAACCTTATGGGTGATCTTATCGGTGGTGTACGAAGCGGTGACCTTGGTCAGCGACAGATCGTTGAGGGAGTTGGGCTCGATCACGATGTCGCCATTGTCGACCGTGCGGGAAGAACCGTCGGCAAAGCGGGCGGTGAACACATAGCCCTCGCGGTCAAAGGTCTCGCCCTTGTAGTAAGCGGTTCTGCCGGCCTTGGTCAGCTCCAGTCCGGAGTAAGAGCTGGTGACGGTAACGGGAAGGATGATGGTCTTGGAAACAGCGCCGTCGGCATACGCGATGGTGACCGTGCTGTCGCTGCCCTTGAGAGCGGTCTGCGGGACGGTCATATCCGCGCCGGAAACGGTCTTGGAGGTGCCGTCGGAATAGGTTGCCTTGAAGGTATAGCCCGAAGCATCAAAGAGTTCGCCGGAATTGTAGGTGGTCTTACCCGTGGTCACAAGCTCAATGGCGGTCAGATAGGAACCGACCGTGATGGGCTGAACCGCGGTAACGGTCTTGCCGTTGTAGGTATACGAGAGAGTGACAGCATTGTCTGCGACAGACAGCTTGGTCTTGTTGGCCGTGATCTGTCCTCTGCCGAGTTCGGCATACGAGCCGTCGGCAAAGCGAGCGGAGAATTCATAGCCCAGCAGAGAGAAGACATCGCCGGCCGCATAAACGGACGTACCGACCTTGTCGATGCAGAGTTCTTCAACGGTCTTGGAGGTGGGGCCGATGATCTTGTCGAAGCCGCTTCCGGTGCTGTTGCCGGCACCGGGCAGACCTGCCGTGCTGCTGGCAGCATAGAAGGCCTTGGCAAGGGAAATGTTTGCCTCGCCATCCTTGCCGCGGTTGACAACGTGAGCAACCGTATTAAAGGTTGCCTCGTCCATGCCGGAGAAGTCGAGAATACGGGTACCCTTGTTGGTGCCTGCCAGGAAGGCAGAACCGCCGGAGGCCCACATGCATGCGGCATAGGCGGAACCGAACGTACCGCCGTTGATCTTCAGCGTGAAGACGCCGTCAGCGTTGATGAAGCCATTTTTACCCATGAAAATGCCGGAGTTGAGGTTACCGCCGTTGACGGTGGCATTGATGTTTCCTTCCACGCGGCAGGTTTCATAGGTGGCCGCATCTCCGGAGCCGATGCTGGTGGACAGACAATAAACGGAGGACTTGAACGTACCGCCGTTGATGGTCAGGTTGACATCGCCGAACTGGTCGCTCTTATTGGTAGCAGAACCGAAGGAGATGGAGCCGTGGACCTGATACCAGGTACCGCTGTTGATGGTCAGATCGGTGGACTTGCGGAGATTGCCCCACAGAGAACCGGCGATCAGCGTGATGTAACGGTTGGAGGTTTTGGGATCTTTTCCGGTCTTGAGGTCATGCTGGATGCACTCGATGCCGTCGCCGATCACCGTTTTATATCCCATAAAGCCGATGTTGGGAACCGAACCGGCCCAAACATTGGTGTCCAGAAGAACCTTTACGGTGAGGTTTTCCCAGATCGAAGCACCGTTGAAGTGGATACGGGGATTGTTATAGGTCTGGTCATAAACGAACTCGGCGCCCTGCGTACGGTAGTCAACACCGTCATAGACCGAGGTGATGGTAAGCGTCTTACCTTCGGCGATGACAGGCGTTTTCCAGTTACCGGAGGACTTGTACGGGATGACTTCGCCGACCTTACCGGAGTTGGGGGCATAGCCGACCGAGGTATCGCCCACGATAACCATGGTACCGCCGGTGGACTTCAGTGCATCCATCGCACGGTAGAAGGCGCTGTGCTTGAACGTATCATAAGCGGGAGCGTCCGGGTTGTAAGCCGAGCCGTGGCCAAGCGGCTTATCGGGGGACGAACCGTCGCCGGTGCCCTCATCCGATACATAGAGAACTCTTTCATTCAGTTGGACATTGATGTAGCCGTTCTTGGTGAAGACCTTGTCGGCATACTCGGCCTCGGCCGATCCGATGCGGACGACGGTGATCTCAATGTCATTGCTTTCCAGAGCGCCGTTCAGCACCTCAAAGGAGGCATTGAACAGATTATAAGCCTCATCTCTGGTCTTCAGCATGGGCAGAGGCGAGCCGGCGGCAAAGGTCAGAAGACCGTCCTCCGAGGTTGTGGTGGAGAACATGGTCTGAGCGGTTGCGGGAATGCCGCTGCCTCTCTCGGGATCGCCCGAAAGCGCCAGATGCTTGGGATTCCATCGAAGCTCGATCTCAACGCCTTCAATATTATTGATTTCCGAATTGTACAAATCGAACGAAAGCTCATGCACCTCGCCGACCTCGGCCATGGTGACACCGCTTCCCGAAACAACGAGCTGCTGAACCGAAGCCGCACCCACTGCCGAGAACGCAGCGGCGAGAACCGTCAGAACAACCAGGGACAGCAGAGCGATTTTCGCATGTTTTCTGAACATTGTTATGTAACTCCTTCCTTATTTACCGATCACCAGCGGGAGCCGTTGGCAATGTACTTCAGGATTCCGACCACGTCATAGACATTGGGCTCGGTGCCATTGGCAAGGACCTTCATGGCAAAACGAGTCACCGTGTCAGGCGCAGTGTCGCCGACCACATAGCGCAGAAGCTCGACGGCATCGAACACATCGACCGTTCCGCTTCCGTCCGCATCGCCCTTGACGATGAACATGGCCTTCTGCTTCAGCGTGCCAAGCTCATACAGCTCGATCTCGCAGCCGCTGACGATTACCGCACTGTTTCCAAGCGGAACATCGTTTCTTGTGATGCGGACCTCGATGCCGGCCTCAGCGGAGAAGCTGTTCATCATCTCTTCCACGGTCTGTCCGCCTTCCAGCAGATAGATCGCATCGGAATTGAGTGAATCGCCGCCGACCTGGGGATCCTCCGCATAGACAAGGTCGTCCGCTTCGGGAACGATCAGATCATCCAGATAGAAATTGGTGAAGATCAGCGTGTTAAAGGCGGTGGCAATCTCCTCGCCCGTGGTGGATACAGCACGGATCTCAGGCGTTACCGAAAAGACCTCAGACACATCAGCCACTTCTGCCTTCGCCGTGAAGGTGACAGAGAACAAATCCTTCAGCGTGTCAGCATAGCCGGTGCTTGCATCAAAGAAAATCACATGGGAGGCAAAGGAAACCTTGCCGCCGCTGACGCTGTAAGATACAGCCGAATTGTTCCAGCCGTTGACCTGCATAAGCGCAGGATCGACTGCAACCGATGCGTTGCTTGCTTCGAAAAGCGAAGCATCATAAGCAAACGAATAGGTCAGACCAACCAGTCTGTCACGGGTGACTGCTTCGGAATTCTCAACATAAACCGACGCGGTGAAGCTTTCTCCTGCCTTCAAAGCACCCTTCTGGTACTTCACGGCCACCGTCAGCGGATCGGCTGCCGATGCTGCAAACGCAAACATGACTGCCAGAAGCAGACAGAGTACCGAGGCAAGAACGATGTGTTTCATGTTTCTTTTCATGAGCGCTACCTCTTGTTAAATTTGGATAAAATTAAATATATATTATAATATATATTTATTCCATTATTACTATTATATCACACTTTTACGTACTGTCAAGGTGGTTGAAAAATTTTTCCGCTTTTTCTGTAAAAAAAAAGAAAGAAAAGAAATAAAAACGGCAAACTTTTTTCACAATGCCGGTTGAAAAATCGAAAAAGTATGGTATAATGGTGTTGATACCGTTGAACAAAGTAATAATATGTCGGAGGTTTAAGATGTTTGACGAACTGTACGGAGATTTAAGCGTTATCGGAATGAAGGGCTGCGATGCCTTTACCAAACAGGTTGACGACTATTTGAAGCAATCGCGCAAAACCAATGAGTCCTTTATCGTGAAGGCCGACTGTCCCCGCTTCGGAACAGGCGAAGGCAAGGGCATCATTTATGAATCCCTGCGCGGCCACGATGTTTACATCATCTGCGATGTCTTCAATTACAGTGTTACATATAAGATGTACGGCATGGATGTCCCCATGAGTCCCGACGACCATTTCGCTGACCTGAAGCGCATCATCGGCGCCATCGGCGGCAAGGCCAGACGTATCTCCATCATCATGCCCATGCTCTATGAGGGCAGACAGCACCGCCGCTCCGCACGCGAGTCTCTCGACTGTGCCATGGCTCTCCAGGAGCTGACCACGCTCGGCGTGTCCAACATCATCACCTTCGACGCTCATGATGCCCGCGTCCAGAACGCCATCCCCCTCGGACGCTTTGAGGATGTCCGCCCTGCCTATCAGATGATCAAGGCCATGGTCAAGAACGTTCCCGACGTTTCCTTCGACAAGGACCGCATGATGATCATCTCCCCCGATGAGGGCAGCATGCACCGCTGTATGTATTATTCCTCGGTGCTGGACATCGATCTGGGTATGTTCTACAAGCGCCGCGACTACACCCGCGTCATCAACGGCCGCAACCCCATTGAGGCTCATGAGTATCTGGGCAAGAGCATCAAGGGCAAGGATGTAATCATCATCGACGACATGATCTCCTCCGGCGATTCGATGCTGGACGTTGCCGAGCAGCTGAAGAACAAGGGCGCCGCCCGCATCTTCATGTTCTCCACCTTCGGTCTGTTCAACGCCGGTCTGTCCAAGATGGATGAGGCTTATGAGAAGGGACTCTTCTCCAAGGTCTTCACCACCAACCTGATCTATCAGTCCGATGAGCTTCTCAAGCGCGAGTGGTACTGCAGCGTTAACCTCTGCAAGTACACCGCCTACATCATCGACACGCTCAACCACGACCACTCCATCAGCGAGCTGCTCAACCCCGTCGGCCGCATTCATTCGCTGATCGAGCGCACCTTCCCCAACAAGAAATTCAACTGAACAACCTCGGGCGCGTCTCACAAAAAGCGGGGCGCGCCTTTCTTTTTCCCTTATCTTTTTTTCAAAAGTTCATTGAAAAAAACAGTTGTTTATGCTATAATGAATCATCACAAAAAATACAAGGATCAGGAGGTTTTTTCCATGAACGCAACCGTACACACGCTGTTGAATCAGCAGATCAACAAGGAGTTCTACTCCGCTTATCTCTATCTGGATTTTTCCAATTATTTCAAAGCCAAAGGGCTTGACGGCTTCGCCAACTGGTATATGGTGCAGGCCCAGGAGGAGCGCGATCACGCCATGCTCTTCTATCAGTATCTGCAGAACGAGGATCAGACCGTGACGCTGGAGGCCATCGGCAAGCCCGACAAGGTCTTCGCCTGCGATATGGACGTGCTGAAGGCCGGCCTGGAGCATGAGAAATATGTGACCTCCCTCATCAACGACATCTATGCCGCCGCTTATGAGGTGAAGGATTTCCGCACCATGCAGTTCCTCGACTGGTTTGTCAAGGAGCAGGGCGAGGAGGAGACCAACGCCAAGGACATGATCACCAAAATGGAGCTGTTCGGCAGCGATCCCAAGAGCCTGTATATGCTCAATCAGGAGCTGGCCGCCAGAGTTTACACCGCTCCCTCTCTGGTACTGTAAAGCATCACAAAACCGTCGATTCGATCGGCGGTTTTTTCTTCATGAAAGATTTGCAGAGCGGTGTTTCTTCTTTCATAATTTTATGATACAATGTTCATGGACAAACAAGTTTTTTTCGCATACATTGGGTTTAATCTATGGAACACAAGAACTGGCTGCGGCTGGACAACGCCGCGAAGATCTATCCCGCCGCGCAGCGGAGAAGCTGGTCTGCCCTCTTCCGTCTGTCCGTTGATCTGAAAGAGGACATTGACCCTGCCCTGCTGTCCGAGGCGTTAAAAGCCACGCTGGAACGCTACCCCTCCTTTCGGGTAAGCATGAAGCGCGGCCTTTTCTGGTTCTATCTCGACCGCAACGATTCCATGCCGCCCGTCCAGCCCGACGTCTGCTGTCCCTGTCCTTATCTGAATATGAAGCGCAACAGCGGCTTCTGTCTGCGGGTGCGCTATTATCAAAAACGAATTGCCGTTGAGTTCTTCCATGTGCTCACCGACGGCACAGGCGGACTGAGCTTTCTCAAAACGCTCACAGCCGAATATCTCCGCTTGAAAAAGGAGGTCACCGTCTCCGGGGAATGCGGGATCCTTCTCTGCTCTGAGGCTCCCGACGAGGGCGAAATGCGGGACAGCTTTCTCGACTACGCCGGCGATTTTTCGGTCTCCCGAAGCGAGTCCGACTCATTCAAGATCAAGGGAAAGATCGAAAAAGACAACTTTGTCCACCTGACCTGCGGCGTGATGGATGCCGCGCAGGTGCTTCAAAAGGCCAAAGAAAAGCAGACGACCGTTACCGAATATCTGACGGCGGTCATGATCGAGGCGCTTCTCAACATCCAGCAGCGCGAGGTCAAAAACAAAAAGCGTCTCCGTCCGGTCAAGATCTGCGTCCCCGTCAATCTCCGCCGCTTCTTCCCCAGCAAAACGGTACGCAATTTTGCCAGCTACGTCAACCCCGGTGTGGATCCGCGGATGGGAGAATACACCTTCGACGAGATCCTGCAGGCCGTCCGCTGTCAGATGGGGACCGAGGTCACGAGGCAGATGCTGGGCGCCAAATTCAGCGCCAATGTCCGCGATGAAAAAAATCTGCTGCTCCGCTTTGTCCCGCTGGCGCTGAAGAACATGGTGATGAAGACCGTCTTCCGTCTGGTGGGCGACCGCAAGACCTCCACCAACATCTCCAATCTGGGCATTCTGCGTCTGCCTCCCGAGCTGGAAAAAGAGGTTACAAGAGCCGACTTCATTCTCGGGCCTTTGTCGGAAAACCCCGTCGCCTGCGGCGTTCTTACCTACGGCGGCAAGCTTCGCTTCAACATCACGCGCACCATCTGCGATCCCAAAACCGAGCGGGAGTTTTTCTCGCTGCTGGTTCAAAAGGGGATCGAGGTGGAGATCCAATCCAATCTAAGCTCAAGGTCAGGTGAGTGATATGTCATACTGCGTCAATTGCGGCACCAAGCTGCAGGAGGGGACCACCCATTGCCCCCTCTGCCGGATCGATTCGATCAATCCGCTGGAACAGGCGGTAACGCCAACGCCCCTTTATCCCGCAACCCCTCTCGGCAAAAGCGAAAAGCCCAAGAGCCGCGCTTCGCTGCTCTGCATCATCTCGCTCTTCCTCGGCATTCCCGTTCTGATCACCACGCTCAGCGATCTGCTCTCGGACGGAAGCTGGGGCTGGTCTCGCTATGTGCTGGCCTCCATGGCTCTGTTTTATGTGATCGCGGTCATTCCCTTTTTCTTTCCCAAGAACAATCCTCTGTTCTTTCTCGGGATCGACGTGTTTGCAACGGTTCTTTTCCTTTTTGTGCTCAACGTCATCGGCGGCTGGAACTGGTTCTTCCCCTTCGGGCTCGTTGTTGCACTCGGAGTCGGGCTTTTGATCTTTGCTCTGGCGCTGATGCTCCGCTCGGGTAAGTTATCCAAAACCGCCAAGACCGCGGCCTTCTTTCTCATGCTCGGACTCATCACCGTCCATGTGGAGCTCTCGGTCTTCTTCTGCTTCGACGGTCTGCCGTTGGTGGGCTGGTCGCTGTATTCCATCCTTGCCTGTCTGGTGTTTGCCATCATCGCCGTCATCATCGACAACAGCCCTGCGCTGAAGGAAGAGCTGAAAAAACGGGCGTTCTTCTGATCGGGCCATCTTTTTTCAGATTTTTCCAAACGACTTTTCAAAAAACACTTGACAAAATCCGTCTTTCGTGCTATGATAAAAGAGTCCGATACGGATACGCGCTTGTAGCTCAGTGGATAGAGTGCCCGGCTACGAACTGGGAACTCCGAGCAAGGCGCGAACCAGAGCATCCCTCAATTGAATACCCCATGCGCTACTAGCTCAGTGGATAGAGTGCCCGGCTACGAACCGG
>SVTL01000004.1 GCA_015063795.1 Oscillospiraceae bacterium | reverse complement strand
AAATCCGTCTAAATACAACCCTGCGAAGCAGGATTTCATCGCAAACGCGATTTCATCCACCGGAGGTGGATTTCACCCGTCGAAGACGGATTTGACTGCGTGTTCTCCGTTAAGGATAACACGCTAAACGCTGTGCTGTCTTTTTTTGCGCCCTGCAGATGGGGGCGGCGCGCGGATCGGCGCGCGGACGGGTGAGGGATGCGGCGGGGACGGATGCGGCGCGCGGACGAGTGAGGAATGCAGCGGGGACGAGTGCGGCGCGCGGATGGTGACGGATGCGGCAGGAAGGAATGCCGCGAACGGATGGGTGGGAGATGCGGATAAGCGGAAAAAGAAAAGGTGCCTGCTTAAAAGACACCTTTTGGGATGCAGTTGGGTGCGGGGGTTGCTTTTTAGGGGCTTGCGGACGTCGTTTCTATGTCAATGGGACTGCGCTTCGCCTGCGGCAACAGCCTCGGCATAGCGGACGCATTCCATCGCATCCTTCGCATAATGATCTGCGCCGATGCGGTCGGCATAGTCCTGCGTGAGGACCGCTCCGCCCACCACGACCTTGCACCAGGGGGCCTGCTTCCGCAGAAGAGCGATGGTCTCCTCCATGGCGGGGACGGTGGTGGTCATCAGCGCGCTGAGACCGGCCAGCGGTGCATGATGGCGGACCACCGCATCGGCAACGGTCTGCGGCGGCACGTCCTTGCCCAGATCGATCACGTCGAAGCCGTAATTTTCCAGCAGAAGCTTGACAATGTTTTTGCCGATGTCGTGGATGTCGCCGTGAACGGTGGCGATGACGAAGATTCCCTTGGCGGCCGCTTTTTCCTTGCCGGAGAGGAAGGTCTTGATCTGCTCGAAGGCACTTTTGGCCGCCTCGGCGCTCATCAGCAGCTGGGGCAGATAGACGGTCTTTTGCTCAAAGCCGCTGCCCACCACGTTCAGCGCGGGGATGATCTCGCTGTTGACGATGTCGAGCGGTGCTTTTGAGGAGAGAAGCGATCTTGTCAGCTCCGAGGCCTTGTCCTTGAGCCCTTTGATGATGGCGTGCTGCAGCTCGGAGGCAGGATCCTCCGCCGCTTTCGGGGAGGCGGTGACAGACGTCGGTGACGATGCGGGAGAAGCAGCCGCGGAGACGGCAAAGGAATCGGAGGCGGCGATGTATTCCGAGCAGTTGGGATCCAGTCCCTTCAGCGCGCGGTAGGCGTAGAAGGTTTTCATCATGTCGGGCGAATAGGGGTTCATGATCGCGGCGGAAAGCCCGTTTTCCAGCGCAAGCGCAAAGAAGGTCCCGTTGACCGCATCGCGGTTGGGCAGACCGAAGGAGATGTTGGAAACGCCGAGCGAGGTGTGACAGCCCATGGTGCGGCGGATGGTGTTCAGCGAGGACAGGGTGGCAAGCGCCGCTTTGTTGTCGGCGCTGACGGTCATGGCCAGCGTGTCAAAGATGATATCTTTTTTGTCGATGCCGTATGCGGCGGCGGCGGACAGGATCCTTTCGGCAATGCGAATGCGCCCCTCCGCGGTGGTCGGGATGCCGTTTTCGTCCAGCGTGAGCGCCACCACCAGACCGCCGTATTTTTTTACCAGCGGGAAGACCGCCTCCATGCTCTCGCGCTTGCCGTTGACCGAATTGATCATGGCCTTTCCGTTGTAACGGCGCAGAGCCGCCTCCATGGCGGAGACGTTGGAGGTGTCGATCTGAAGGGGCAGATCGGTAACGGTCTGCAGCTCGCAGACGGCATTTGTGAGCATGCTCACCTCGTCGATGTCGGGCAGTCCCACGTTCACATCCAGAATATGCACGCCCTTTTCCTGCTGACGGATCCCCTCGGAGAGGATGTAGTCCATATCGTTGTCGATCAGCGCCTGCTTGAAGCGCTTTTTGCCGGTGGGGTTGATGCGCTCGCCGATGAGAATGGGCTGCTCTCCGAATTCAACCGCGTGCGTGTAAGAGGAGACCGCGGTGATCCCCTTGTCGCTCAGCGGAAGAGGGGAGAGGGCGGAGATCTTTTCAAAAAGCGAGGCGATGTAAGAAGGATCGGTGCCGCAGCAGCCGCCCGCAATGCGGACGCCTTTTTTTACCAGCTCGGTCACGTCGTCGGAAAATTCGTCGGCGCCCACGTCGAAAACGGTCTTTCCCTCCACCGATTTGGGAAGCCCGGCGTTGGGCTTGAGGAGAACGGGCACCGATGCTTTTGCCAGCAGCTGCTCGGCCACTCCGCGGAGCTGCTTCGGCCCCAGCGAGCAGTTGGCACCGATCGCGTCAGCCCCCATGCCCTCGAGCATGGCCACCATAGCGGCGGGTGTGGCACCGGTCATCAGCTTGCCGTCCTCGCCGTAGGCGTTGGAAACGAGAACGGGAAGATCGCTGTTTTCCTTGGCGGCCAGCAGGGCGGCCTTGGTCTCGTAGCTGTCGTTCATCGTTTCGATGACGATCAGGTCGGCGCCGTATTTTACGCCCATGCGCACGGTCTTGGCAAAGAGAGAAACGGCCTGCTCAAAATCCAGATCGCCGAGGGGCTTGAGCAGTCTGCCCGAAGGACCGATGTCCAGCGCAACGAAGTGCGCGCGCCCTGTGTTCGATTGCTCGCTTGCCCGTCTGGCGTTGGCGATGGCGGCTTTCACGATCTCTTCCAGCTCGCCGTCGTCAAACGTCAGGCTGTTTGCGCCGAAGGTGTTGGTGCAGACAACGTTGCTGCCCGCATCGAAATAGGCCTTGTGGATGGCGGTGACGGCATCGGGATGAGTGAGATTCCAGCGCTCGGGATGCTCGCCCGGCTGTAAGCCTTGGGCCTGCAGCAGCGTACCCATGCCGCCGTCCAGACAGACGATGTGATGGTTTAAATAGTCCTTGAAATTCATAGGATACCTCGGAAAAAGAGCAGTCAGCATGCGCCGGCACTGCCCGGATTGGAAAGGGAGGAACGGGGGTTGGAGATCCCCATAACGGCCGTCACCGATTTGGACGGCGACATCAGCAGACTGCCGTTCAAGCTCAGTCCGATCCGTTTCGGCGGATCGAGGAGAGAAAACAGATCGGTCTGGGCCGACAGCGGCAGATCGCCGTAGCCGGGGCTGAAGCGGGGCTTGAGTCCGCTTGGATAGCGGGCGTTCATCTCGCCGCAGAAGGCATCGCACAGCGCTTCGATCCGCTCGGCACCGATGGCCTGCAGCATCAGCGCCCGTGCGGGGGAGAGCCTGCTGTATTTGGCGATCAGGCGGTCAATGCCCACGCCCACGGTGGCGGCAAAGACGATGGCCTTGTCCGATCCGCTCAGGTTTTTCGCCAACGCTTCGGAGCGCAGGGAAAAGAGTGCAAAGTCGCAGAGAGAGCCGTTCACCGAGACAGGCAATTCGCAGAAGCAGATGCGGTAGGAAAAGATGCCGCTCACCTCCTGCAGACAGTCGGCAAGCAGCGCCTCGGTGTGAGGCTCTTGCTTTCTGCAGCCGGCATAGCGCAGGATCTCCCTTTCGCAGAAGGGGGGCTCCTGATAGCTTTGGGTGAAAACGGCGGCGTTCATTTGCCCAAGATGCAGCTGACGTTGTCCAGGATCTTTGCGGCAACGTCGGGATTGTTCATCGAATACACGTGCACGTTGGTGATGCCGTTGGCATACAGGTCGATGATCTGGTCGGTGGCATAGACGATGCCGGCCTGCTTCATGGCGGCGGGATCGTGACCGAACTTGTCCACCAAGCTTTTGAAGCGCTGGGGCATAAACGAGCCCGAGAGGGAGATGGCGCGCTCCACCTGTCTGGCGTTGGTGATGGGCATGATACCGGGGATGATCGGGACGGTGATACCGGCCTCACGGATCTTATACAGGAAGTTGTAGAGCAGATTGTTGTCGAAAAACATCTGTGTGGTCAGAAATTCACAGCCGGCGTCCACCTTTTCCTTCAGGAAACGGATGTCCTCCTTCTGGTTTTCGCTTTCGGGGTGGATTTCGGGATAGCAGGCGCCGCCGATGCAGAAATCGGCACCCGACTCCTTCAGCTCGCGGACCAGCTCGATGGCATGGTGATAGTCCCAGCGGCTGCGGTCGGCATCGATCCGATCGGCGGGGATGTCGCCGCGGAGCGCCATCACGTTCTGGATGCCCGCCGCCTTCATGTCGGCGATGCGCTGAGCAACCGTCTCTCGCGTAGAGGAAACGCAGGTCAGATGCGCCAGCGAGGGCACATCGTACAGCTCCTTGATCCGCTTGGCGATCTCCAGTGTATAGCGGCTGGTGCCGCCGCCTGCGCCGTAGGTAACGCTCATAAAGCGGGGGCGGAGCTTGGCGATCTCCTCGGTGGCGGTTCGGACGCTGTCAAAGGCGGTGTCGGTCTTGGGCGGGAACACCTCAAAGGAGAGAGACAGCGTCTCCTGCTTCAACAAATCAATGATTTTCATACAAGATCCGTCCTTTTTGAAAAAACTTACTTTCATTATATACCCATCGGCGCGTCAAATCAAGACTTTTTTCTCTTTTTTGAAAAAAGGCCGAAAAAAGGGAAAAACGGTGAGCGTGCAGGGCGGAGTATGAACAGAAAAAACGCGCAGCCCCGAAAAAGAGACTGCGCGCGTTTGTTTGGTTTGTTTCGGTTTTTTCGCTTGCTTAAGAGAAGAGCTTCATGGTGCCGTAGAAATCGAGAAGCTTGATGAAGAAACCGCCGATGACGCTGCGGTGCTGGAAATTCACCTGCAGGGAGGTGACCGTGTCGTACCAGTCGGTCATCGGAACGCGGGAGGGGGAGAAGTGATAGGCCTTCCAAAGCGGCTCGATGAAGCGCATGAAGGTGTCCTTATCCTCGGCCAGCGTCGCCGTCCAGATCAGCCAGTCGCTCTTGGTATAGGCGGCGCGGTTGTCCAGAGGCATGCCGTAGGGGCGGAACTGCTTTTCGTTGGTCGCCAGCTCGCTTGCCCACACGCTCTTCGGGAACAGGTCGGTGCCGAACAGCTTGTCCCAAACGGCGTTGTACTTCATGCTGAACGAGCCGGGGCGGTCGAAGGCCAATCGGTAGCTGCCGTCGCCGTTGGAGGCGTTGACCGTCCACTTTTTGACCATATCCTTTGCGATCTTCAGGTACTTGCCTGAGGCGGTCTTGTCGGTGCTCAGCCCCTGGGCATAGGCGATCTTGTGGATCCGCGAAAGCCCGATCAGTCCGCTGATGGCCTTCAGCGAGAGGTTGCAGTTGTGAGCTAAGTGACCGGCAAAGTCGTCGGTGCAGAGCTGGTTTTCGGGATCCTCGCCGAAGCGGATGAGATACTCCGCCCAGCCCGTGAGCGTGTCGATGTGCTCCATGGCGAAGGAGGCATCCTTGCTTGCCACGGTGGCGGCGGCGGTCATGATCAGCATGTTGCCGCATTCCTCCACCGGCATCTGGCCGTTGATGTCCAGGCTGTTGTATGCCTGCCCGTTGAGCAGCGGATACTGTCCCACATCGTGGGGGGCAAAGTCGAAGGGCCATGCCTCGGAGGCGGCGAAATCAAAGATGGGACGGAGCATACCGTACACCAGCTCGGGATTGTAGATGAGGAAGAAGGGGATGGAGGGATAGCTGACGTCGGCGGTGGCGGCGCAGCCGTTGCTGAAGCACTCCTTGGAGATGAACAGAATCTCCTTGTCGGCTTTGGAGACCAGCTTGTGGGAGGCAAAGATCTGGCGGTAGGAGAGCAGGAGCAGCTCGGCATACTTTTCACCGCCGGCTTTCACCGCATCGGCATAAAGAGTATCGGAGAAATTGCGGGCCGAATAGAGCAGCTCGGCGCATTCGGAGGCGGCAATGACGATTTCCTCCTCGATGGTTTTGCCGTGACGCTTCCAGTAAGCCTCCAGCGGCTCACCGAAATATTCGATGCTCTTGATGTCGTCGTAAGCGAAGAGGAAGAGGCCCTGCGCACAGGGGTCCAGCTCCCGCGTTGCCGAGATCATCTGCATGCCGCAGCTCTCGCACACAAAGCAATTGCTTTCACTCTTGCCGTCGGCGGCCAGATAGAAGGAGCCCCAGTCGATGCGGATGTTGTCGCCGCTGCGGTTCAGCGGCTTCTGCTCCTCGTTGGAAAGGCGGGCGGCGGCAAATCCGCTGATGTCCACCGCTTCGGCAATGGCCTTTCCCTCGCCCTTTTCGTTGAGGCAGAGCTCCTCGGAGGCGCAGATTGTCACGGAGACCTTGTGCTTCCTGCCGTCGCGGGGGGTATAGCGCACTGCCATATAGGAGACGGGACGGGAGATGTAATACTTGCTTTCGGGAAACAGAGGCGTGAAAAAGTCCGCCTGCAGCTCGATTTTGTCATTTGCAAAGCGGTAGACGGTGTTCATGGCGTTGATGTCCAGCGAGATCTGCTCGATGGTCTCGCCCTCGCCCTCGCCCATGAAGCGGTAGTCTTTGCCGTCCACGGTAACAAAGCCGAGCAGGGTGTTGTTATGCCCCGTCCAGTGCTTTGTGGTCGATTCGTTCAGCTTGTCGGCCATGCTCCAGACCGAAAAATAGGGGTCCACGGTGATCAGCGGGACCGCCGGTGCGCGTAACATCATACAGGTTGTACCTTCCTTTCGCATCCTTTTGTGTTTGAGGATGGTTTAACGGCATTATTATAGCGTTTTTTTCAACTTTTGTCAACAAAAGAGGAGTGGAAAGCGAAAAAATGAGAAAAATAAGCAAAAGGGCTTGATTTGCGCGGCGAAATGCGGTAAAATAAAGGATACAGCACGTTTGTCCGTGCTGAAACGATCGATGGAAAAATTTTTATATACAAAAAGGATGGGAACATTATGGCACTGGTAACGACAAGAGATATGTTCAAAAAGGCATACGACGGCGGGTACGCCATCGGTGCATTCAACATCAACAACATGGAGATCATCCAGGCGGTGACCGAGGCGGCCGCCGATCTGAAGTCTCCTCTGATCCTGCAGGTGTCCGCAGGCGCAAGAAAGTATGCCAAGCATGCCTATCTGATGGCGCTCGCTCAGGCCGCCATTGAGGATACCGGCATCGACTTCGCCCTGCATCTGGACCACGGCGAGGATTTCGAGATCTGCAAGAGCTGCATCGACGGCGGCTTCACCTCCGTGATGATCGACGGCTCCAAGCATTCGTTTGAGGACAACATCGCGCTGACCAAGAAGGTTGTGGAGTATGCGCATGCGCACGGCGTCACCGTTGAGGGTGAGCTGGGCAAGCTGGCCGGCATCGAGGACGATGTGAACGTCTCCGCCGAGGATGCCTGCTACACCGATCCTTCCCAGGTGGAGGAGTTTGTGGAAAAGACCGGCGTTGACTCGCTGGCCATCGCCATCGGCACCAGCCACGGCGCATACAAATTCAAGGGCGAGGCCAGACTCCGCTTCGACATTCTCGAAGAGGTCGGCCGCCGTCTGCCCGGCTTCCCGATCGTTCTTCACGGCGCCAGCTCGGTCATTCCCGAGCTTGTGGACGAGATCAATGCCTGCGGCGGCAATATGCCCGGTGCCAAGGGCGTGCCCGAGGATATGCTCCGCAAGGCCGCTTCCATGGCGGTTTGCAAGATCAACATCGATTCCGATCTGCGTCTGGGCATGACCGCTGCCATCCGCCGCGTGATGAAGAACAGCCCCGAGGTCTTTGATCCCCGCGGCTATCTGTCCGTCGCCCGCGCCGAGGTGAACAAGGTTGTCCGCCACAAGATCGTCAATGTTCTCGGCTCGGACAACAAGGCATAAAAAAGGCTTTTGCCGCCTTTTTACAACAAACAACAACACCGCCGATGGGGGCCCTTGCAAGAGGAGCCCCCGTCTTATCCCCCAAAAACAGGGAAGAAAGAGACAGTATGATACACCGCGAGCGCTTTTGCGTGGATTTTCACGATACCGACCTTAACGGCATTGCCTCGGCGTCTGCCCTGATGCGGCGGATGCAGGAGGCGGCCAATCGGCAGCTGCAGACCTACGGCCCCACCGTCGAGGAGCTGAAAGAGCAGAACAAGGCCTTCATCCTCAGCCGGATGTGCATGAGTGTGTATAAGCCCCTGCATGCCTTTGAGGAGATCGAGGCCGAGACATGGGCGGCGGAGTCGAAGGGAATGAGCTTCAACCGCTGCTCCCGCATCAAGCGCGAGGGGCAGATCGTGGCTGAGGCCATCTGGGTGTTTGCGCTGGTGGACACGCTCTCGCGCCGTTTGTGCCGCGTGGAGGACAATCCCTTCTCCTTCGGAAGCGAAGCGATGCTGGAGCTGGATATGCCCAAGCGCGTGATGATCCCCTCCGACCTGCCGATGACGCTGGTGGGCGAATACACCGCCTCGTATGCCGACTGCGACCGCAACGGGCATATGAACAACACCGTGTATGCCGACCGCCTCTGCGGCTTTCTGCCGGAGATGCGGGGCAAGCGGGTGTCCCGTCTGATGCTCCACTATCTGAGCGAGGCGCCGCTGGGCCGCTCGTTTAAGGTCTACCGCGGCCAGTCCGATGGCATCCACTACCTGCGGACGGTGCGCGAGGACGGCAGCAAGGGCGTTGAGGCCGAGATCGTGACCGAGGACATCGAATAAAGCAAAGAAACGAAAGGCAAGGACGTATGTTTTTGAAAGAAACGGCGTCCTTTTTCTTTTGGAAGGCAAAAAAGGTTGATTTTTCAGGCAAAAAAGGATTTTTTTTGTAGAAAGCCCTTGCAATTTCCGGATATTCGGTGTATAATGATCCATAATGGATGAATATCCAAAACTTTCGATTCATTAAAAGGAGAGAAAAGCAATGAAGAAATTGGCAAAGTTCCTCATCCCCATGCTGGCTCTCGTCCTGGTTGCGGCCCTTTGCGCCATCCCCATGACGGCAGCTGACAACGTCATCTTCATCAAAGACGGCGCCACCGGCGACGGCTCTTCCGCAGACAGCGCGCTGAAGCCCACCACCGGTAACTACGATCCCACCGTTAACAACCCCATGAAGCAGGCTGACACCGCCATCTACCAGGCTTGGCTGAAGCTGATGGAGGCCGGCGGCGGCACCATCGTTATCTGCGGCCCCTATACCCTGGATGAGACCACCGGTCAGGGCACTGCTGCTACCACCAAGGACGTCATGATCTATGACCGTGAAGCTCACAGAGATGATGTCACCATCACCTACACCTCGGTTTACAACGGCGTTGACTACCGTCAGACTGCCGATGCCAAGCTGATCATGGGCGAAACCTCCCATATCATCTTCCCCACCGCTACCGTTCTTGAGAACATGACCATCGCTGCCGGCGCTACCGGTCGTTCGGTCTGCGGCGGCTCCCACAAGCTGACTCTGGCTCAGGGTGTCACCTTCCTGCCCACCACTCCCGAGAATGCAGGCGATCCCAATGCGTATCCGATCCTCATTGCCGGTGAGCGCTACAAGAAGCACGACGGCAATCCCGATCTGACCATCGACATCGGCGAGGGCGTCCTCGGTCATGTCTTCGGCGGTCAGAACGGCGCCGGCGCCAACTATCCTCTCAACGGTAATGTTTCGATCACCGTCAAGAGCGGCACCATCGTCGGCGACCTGTGCGGTACGTCCAGAAACAACTCCACTCCCGTGAACGGTGATGTTGCCATCACCATCGAGGGCGGCGTGTTCAAGGGTACCATCAACGCTGTCGGTAACGGTCCTCTGAACGCAGACAACCCCGGCACCGCTGTGCTCAAGATCTCCGGCGGTAACTTCACCGACTGCCTCGGCGTGTTCGACTCTGCTGTCGGCATCAACGGCAACATCGCCAAGTACTCCCTGCTCGACCTGAGCGCAGCTGACAAGGCTACTGCCGATGCTGTTAAGGAACTGTCTGCCGGCTTCAATGAGACCGTTGAGCCCTCCGGCGATGCTCCTGCTGCTACTACCGCAGCTCCTGCCACCACCGCAGCTCCTGCTACCACCGCAGCTCCTGCAACCACCGCAGCTCCTGCCACCACGGCAGCTCCTGCTACCACCGCAGCTCCTGCTACCACGGCAGCTCCTGCCACCACCGCTGCTCCCGCGACGACTGCTGCTCCCGCTACCACGGCTGCCGGCACCACCGCTCCTGCGACTTCGGTCACCGCTCTCACCGTTCTTGCCGTTATGGCTCTTGCTTCCCTTGCTGTTGCAGGCGTCATCGTTTCCAAGAAGGTCAGAGGCTAATTCAACCCGACATACAAAAGGACAGTGTCTTCGGGCATTGTCCTTTTTTGTGCGTTGTGCCGTGTAGAACACGCGAATGGGCGAAATGTATTTCCCATTTTGAGTAAAAACGAAAAAAACATAAGTTTTGCATCGATTTTTTTGAAAAAATACTTGAAAAAGCAGGGAGAATATTGTATAATATCGCCAAGGGAATAATCATCGTAGATTTTCACTCAAATTATCAAAAGGAGAATTCATCATGAAAAAACTGGCAAAGTTCCTCATTCCCATGCTGGCTCTCGTCCTGGTTGCGGCCCTTTGCGCCATCCCCATGACGGCAGCTGACAACGTCATCTTCGTCAAGGACGGCGGCACCGGAGACGGTTCGGCTGCGGACAAGGCTCTCAAGCCTACCACCGGTAACTACGATCCCACCACCTCCAACACCGCCAGACAGAAGGACCATGCCCTGTATCAGGCCATTGTCAAGCTGATGGAAGCCGGCGGCGGCACCATCGTTGTCTGCGGTCCCATCGTTCTGGATGTGACCACCGGTCAGTCCAACAACGAGACCACCCGTGACTTCATGTTTGACCAGTCCATGTACAAGCCGGACGTCACCATTACCTATACCTCCGTTTACGGCGGCGTTGACTACCGTCAGACCGCGGATGCCAAGATCGTTCTCGGCCCCACCGCGCACATCGTCTTCGGTACGGCTTCTGTTCTGGAGAACATCACCGTTGCAGCCGGTGCTGAAAACCGCGCCATCTGCACGGGCGGTAACAACCTGACTCTCGGCCAGGGCGTCACCTTCCTGCCCTACGATGCTTCTCTTGCCAACGACGCGAAGGCTTATCCCGCGATCTGCGGCGGCGAGCGCTACCGCAAGATCACCGCTAACCCCGTGATCACCGTTGATATCGGCGAAGGCATCGTCGGCCACATCTACGGCGCCCAGTACGGCATCGGCAGCGGCTGGGATATGCTCGAAGGCTCCAGCACCAAGATCGTCATCAAGAGCGGTACCGTCATCGGCGATGTTGCCGGCGGTTCCAGACACAACAATACCATGCTGTTCGGTAACTCCGAGATCCTCATTGAAGGCGGTGTCTTCAAGGGCACCATCAACGCCATCGGTAACGGCGGCTTCGGCGATGTGAACTCCACTGCCATCGTTAAGATCAGCGGCGGTAACTTTGCCGATTGTATGGGCGTTTACGATTCTGCTGTCGGCATGAACGGCAACCTGCCCAAGTATGCTCTGCTCGACCTGAGCGGCGCTGACAAGGCTACCGCTGACGCTGTCAAGGCGATCTCCGCAGGCTTCTCCGAGACCGTTGAGCCCTCCGGCGATGCTCCTGCTGCCACCACCGCAGCTCCTGCCACCACCGCAGCTCCTGCCACCACGGCAGCTCCTGCTACCACCGCAGCTCCTGCTACCACGGCAGCTCCTGCCACCACGGCAGCTCCTGCTACGACCGCTGCTCCCGCGACGACTGCTGCTCCCGCTACCACGGCTGCCGGCACCACCGCTCCTGCGACCTCGGTCACCGCTCTCACCGTTCTTGCCGTTATGGCTCTTGCTTCCCTTGCTGTTGCAGGCGTCATCGTTTCCAAGAAGGTCAGAGGCTAATTCAACCCAACATACAAAAGGACAGTGTCTTCGGGCATTGTCCTTTTTGTTTTGCTTTTTCGGAAAGCAGCATTTTTCTATAAGCTTTGCATCGATTTTTTTGAAAAAGCCCTTGCCAAAAACGGGAAATCGTTGTATAATAGCAATCGGAAAATCATCATTGTTTTTCACTCAATCTTTAAAAAAGGAGACCTCATCATGAAGAAATTGGCAAAGTTCCTCATCCCCGTTCTTGCAATCGTTCTGGTTGCGGCTCTCTGCGCCATCCCCATGACGGCGGCAGACAACGTCATCTTCGTCAAGGACGGCGGCACCGGCGACGGCTCTTCCGCTGACAGCGCGCTGAAGCCCACCACCGGTAACTATGACCCCACCACCTCCAACACCGCCAGACAGAAGGACCATGCCCTGTATCAGGCCATCGTCAAGCTGCTGGAAAACGGCGGCGGCACCATCGTCGTCTGCGGTCCCATCGTTCTGGACCTGACCACCGGCCAGTCCAACAACGAGACCACCCGTGACTTTATGTTTGATGCCAGCCTCCATACGGACGACGTGACCATCACCTACACCTCGGTGTACAACGGCGTTGACTACCGTGAAACCGCCGGCGCCAAGCTGGTCCTCGGCACCGGCTCTCATGTCGTTCTGCCCTCTCCTTCGGTTTTTGAAAACATGACCATTGCGGCCGGCGCCGAAAACCGCGGATTCTGCGCAGGCGGCCATGCGCTGACCTTCAATCCCGGCACGCTCTTTGAGCCCTATGATGCCAGCCTCGCAGCTGACCCCAAGGCGTATCCGGTCATCTGCGGCGGCGAGCGCTATAAGAAGAACACCATGAACCCCGTCATCACCGTTGATGTCGGCGAAAGCCCCGTCGGCCACATCTACGGCGGCCAGTACGGCATCGGCAGCGGTTACGATATGCTCGAAGGCTCCAGCACCAAGGTCATCATCAAGAGCGGTACCTTCCTCGGCGATATCGGCGGCGGCGCCCGTCACAGCGGCACCATGCTGTTCGGCAACTCCGAGATCCTCATTGAAGGCGGTGTCTTCAAGGGCACCATCAACGCCATCGGTAACGGCGGCTTCGGCGATGTCAATTCCACCGCCACCGTTGTGATCAGCGGCGGTGATTTCACCGACTGCTTCGGCGTTTATGACTCTGCTGTCGGCATCACCGGCAACCTTGCCAAGTATGCTCTGCTCGACCTGAGCAATGCCAGCAACGAAGTGGCTTCTGCCATCCAGGGCATCTCCGCCGGCTTCACCGAAACCGTTCTTCCCGCAGGCTTTGCTCCTGTGACCACGGCTGCTCCCGAGACCACCGCAGCTCCCGAGACCACCACGGCCGCTCCCGAAACGACGGCTGCTCCCGAGACCACCGCTCCTGCAGAGGAAGACGATGAGACCACATCTCCCGCTCCTTCCACTCCCGCAGCTCCCAAGGCTGAGGGCGGCGCTCCCATCGGTCTGATCATCGGCATCGTTGCCGCTGTGATCGTGATCGCTGTGATCGTGGTTGTGGTCCTGAAGAAGAAGAAGGCGTAAAGTCTCCGTTTTTTCCGACCAAACGGCATTTTCTGTTGTCCATAACGGCGCACCCCCGCTTCGGCGGGGGTGTTTTTTTGCGCGGGCGGCGGAATCGCGCATTTCGGCGAGGGGAGGGAATTCCGATGCCTTTGGCAACATTGACGAAAAAGCACTTTTTGTCAACCTTTTTTTCAAAATCTATTGCAAATTGCGCTCAGTTGGTGTATAATGCAGATAACGGCGTTTTATCGCCAAAACGTAACTTCAATAAAGGAGAGAGAAACCCATGAAAAACCTTGCAAGATTTCTGATTCCCGTTCTTGCTCTGATGCTGGTTGCCGCTCTTTGCGCCATCCCCATGACCGCGGCTGACAACGTCATCTTCATCAAGGACGATGCCACCGGCGACGGCAGCTCTGCTGACAGCGCTCTGAAGCCCACCATCGGCAACTTTGATGTGACCAGCAGCAACCCTGCCCGTCAGAATGACACGGCCATCTATCAGGCGATGGTCAAGCTTCTGGAGGCCGGCGGCGGTACGATCGTCGTCTGCGGTCCCTACACGCTGGATGCCACCACCGGTCAGGGTACGTCCGAGCTGTCCCGCGATATGATGCTGGAGAGAAGCCTGTATAAGTCTGATGTGACCATCACCTACACCTCGGTTTACAACGGCGTTGACTACCGTGAGACTGCCGGCGCCAAGCTGATCTTGGGCAAGGGCTCGCACATCATCTTCCCCTCTGCCACCGTCACCGAGAACATCACCATCCAGGCTGAGGATGCCACCCGTTGCTTCTGCGGCGGCACCAATCCTCTGACTCTGTCCAAGGGCACCAATTTCCTGCCCATCACCGGCTCGGATGCCGCCTCCCCTGCTAACTATCCCGTTATCTGCGGCGGCGAGCGTTTCCGTGCCAACAAGGGCAACACCCAGATCACCATCGACATCGGCGATGAGAACACCATCGGCCATGTTTACGGCGGTCAGGCCGGCGTCGGCTCGGCAGGCTTTGAGCTGACCGGCGACACCAACATCGTCATCAAGAGCGGTACGTTTGTCGGCGATGTGGGCGGCTCCAGCCGTAATGCCAACTCCAACCTGATCGGCAATGCCAACATCACCATCGAGGGCGGTATCTTCAAGGGTACCATCAACGGCATCGGTGCCAGCGGCATGGGCATCACCGACGGTAAGGTCATGATCAAGATCAGCGGCGGTAACTTCGACGATTGCATGGGCGTTTATGACTGTGCTGTCGGCTTCACCGGCGAGATGGCTGCTTATGCAATGCTCGACCTGTCTGCTGCCAACAATGAGGTAGCTGCCAAGGTTGCCGAAATGTCTGCCGGCTTCACCGAAACGACGATGCCTGCCGGTTATGCTCCTGCCACCACCGCGGCTCCCGAAACCACCGCAGCTCCCGAAACCACCACGGCTGCTCCCGAGACCACCGCTGCTCCTGAGACCACGGCTGCTCCCGAGACCACCGAGGCTAAGGAAGAGGCTGAGGCTACCACCGCTGCTCCCGCAGCTCCCAAGGCTGAGGGCGGCGCTCCCATCGGTCTGATCATCGGCATCGTTGCCGCTGTGATCGTGATCGCTGTGATCGTGGTTGTGGTTGTTAAGAAAAAGAAATAATCCGATCTTTCTGTGAATTTTGCAAACAGGAGAGGAGCCGCCTTCGGGCGGCTCTTTTCCTACTGATAGGAGAAAAAATCTCCCGTTTCGGTGTAGTGCTTTGGGCTGTATGCAAGGAGATGCCGTCAAAATCTCCAAAAGGCAAGAGCGATTTTTGACATACGCATAGAAAATCGGAGGGAAGTCTTGAAGACGGACGGAAAGTGTTGTATAATAAAGAGTGAATGACGATGCGGAATGCTTCCGTACGTACAAATTTTTGTTAAGGAGAAACAACATGAAAAAGCTTTCAATCGTTTTGACGGCTGTTCTGGCTCTGATGCTGGTTGCGGCTCTTTGCGCCCTGCCTATGAGCGCTGCGGACAATGTCATCTTCATCGCCGGCGACGGTGCCGGTACCGGTGACGGCTCCTCGGCCGAGAACGCCTTCAAGCCCACCAAGGGCAACTTCGACACCACCTCCTCCAACCCCCTGCTGCAGGCTGACACCGCTCTGTATCAGGTCTGGCAGAAGCTGCTGGAAGCCGGCGGCGGCACGGTTGTCGTCTGCGGTCCTGTCGTGTTTGACGAGACCACCGGTCAGGGTACGGCCGGCACCACCAAGGATATGTTCATCCGTGAGCTGTCCGCTTATAAGCCGGATGTGACCATCACCTATACCTCGGTCTACAACGGCGTGGACTACCGTGAAACGGCCGGCGCCAAGATCCTTCTTGACAAGACCGCACACCTGATCCTCCCCTCCGCCTCCGTGTTTGAGAACATCAACATCCAGGCCGGCGATACCAACCGCAGCCTTTGCGGCGGTTCCTGCCCGATGACCTTCGGCCAGGGCACCAAGTTCCTTCCCACTGAAGGCACCGATGCTGACAACCCCGCCAACTATCCTCTGATCGTCGGCGGTCAGCGCTTCATGAAGAACACCGGTAACCCCACCATCACCGTTGACATCGGCAACGACAACGTGATCGGTCATATCTTCGGCGGCCAGAACGGCGCAGGCGAAAAGTATCAGCTGACCGGTGATGTCACCATCAACCTCAAGAGCGGCCACTTCATCGGCGATATCAACGGCACCTCCCGTCAGGCCAAGACTCCCGTCAACGGCAATGTCACCATCAACATCGAAGGCGGTATCTTTGATGGTACCATCAACGGCGTTTCCGGCGGCGGCTTCGAGAATGATGATGCAACCCTGACCGTTAAGGTCACCGGCGGCGACTTCTCCAACTCCCTCGGTCTGTTCGATTCCGGCGTCGGTATCGGCATGAACCTGGCCAAGTATGCTCTGCTCGACCTGAGCGGTGCTGACAATGCCACCGCTTCTTCTGCCAACGGCGTTGCCGCAGGCTTCCATGAGACTGTTCTGCCCGCAGGCTTCGCTCCTGCTACCACTGCGGCTCCCGAGACGACGACGGCGGCTCCCTCGACTACTCACCCCGATCAGCGTGAGGGTCTTGAGTCGACCGAAGCCGTTCCCGGTTCCACCACCGAGGCTCCCGCAGCGGATGCAGAGACTACCGCGGCTCCTGCAGCGGATGCAGAGACCACCGCAGCTCCCGAAACCACCGCTCCCGCTTCCTCTGCTGAGGGCGGCTCCAACACCGGTCTGATCATCGGCATCGTTGCCGCTGTGATCGTGATCGCTGTGATCGTGGTTGTGGTTGTTAAGAAAAAGAAATAAGAGCGAAAATCAAAATACAAGCAAAGAACGAACGAGATCCCTCCGAACAGCAACGGGGGGATCTTTTTTGTGTAAAAGACGGCTCGGAAGGGCAAAGGAGTATTGAAAAAGCGCCAAAACAACCGAAAAAACGATCGGCTTTTTTAAACAAAGTGCTTCGTTTCTTATTTTTCTTAAAAAATCGAGTGGTAAAACGAACAAAAGATAGTGGAGAAGCGCCCGAAAAGACTTGTTTTTTCGGAGTGAATGTAGTATAATGATAGACAGGATAGCAAACATCCGAATTTTTTATACTTAAAAGGAGAAGAGTTATGAAAAGACTCGCAAAGGTTCTTGTTCCCGTCTTCATTCTGATGCTCGTTGCCGCTCTCTGCGCTATGCCTATGAGCGCTGCTGACAACGTCATCTTCATCAAAGACGGCGCCACGGGCGACGGCACCTCCGCTGAGAGCGCCCTGCAGCCCACCACCGGCAACTACGACCCCACCGTTAACAACCCCATGAAGCAGGCTGACACCGCTCTCTATCAGGCTTGGATGAAGCTGATGGAGCTGGGCGGCGGCACCATCGTTATCTGCGGCCCCTACACCCTCGATGAGACCACCGGTCAGGGTACTGCTGCAACCACCAAGGACGTTATGGTTTATGACCGTACCGCTCACAGAGATGATGTCACCATCACCTATACCTCGGTTTACGATGGCGTTGACTACCGTCAGACGGCTGATGCCAAGCTGATCATGGGCAACACCTCTCACCTGATTTTCCCCACCGCTACCGTTCTTGAGAACATCACCGTCAAGGCTGATGCAACCGGCCGTTCTGTCTGCGGCGGTTCTCACGCTCTGACTCTGGGCCAGGGCACCACCTTCGCTCCCACCAGCGAGGACAATGCTGACAATCCTACCGCTTATCCGGTTCTGATCGCCGGCGAGCGCTATAAGAAGCACGAAGGCAATCCCAACCTGACCATCGACATCGGCGAAGGCGTGCTCGGTAACGTCTTCGGCGGCCAGAAGGGCGCCGGCGCCAAGTATCAGCTCACCGGTGACGTCACCATCACCGTTAAGAGCGGTACCATCCTGGGCGACCTGAACGGTACCTCCGAGAACGGCTCCACTCCCGTGATCGGTAATGTTAACATCAACATCGAAGGCGGCGTGTTCAAGGGCTCTGTCAACGGCGTTTCCGGCGGCGGCTTTGAGAACGACGACGGTCTTGTGACCCTGAAGATCACCGGCGGTGACTTCACCGAGTCCCTCGGTGTGTTCGATTCCGGTGTCGGCATCGGTCAGAACATTGCCAAGTATGCTCTGCTCGACCTGAGCGGCGCCAACAACGAAGTTGCTTCCGCTGTTCAGGCAGTGGCAGCCGGCTTCCATGAGACTGTTCTTCCCGAGGGCTTCGTGGCTGTGACCACCGCAGCTCCCGAGACCACCGCAGCTCCCGAAACCACCACCGCTGCTCCCGAGACCACCGCTGCACCTGAGACCACGGCTGCTCCCGAGACCACTGAGGCGAAGGAAGAGGCTGAGGCTACCACCGCTGCTCCCGCAGCTCCCAAGGCTGAGGGCGGCGCTCCCATCGGTCTGATCATCGGCATCGTTGCCGCTGTGATCGTGATCGCTGTGATCGTGGTTATCGTTGTCAAGAAAAAGAAATAAGCCATCTGTAAAAAGATGAAAGAAAGGGCTGTCCTCGGACGGCCCTTTTTTGTATGCAAAACAAGTCGGTGAAAAAGCAAAAAAAGACATAGGATGTCGCAAAAAGAGGGCAATTTTAGCCGATCGCACCTGTGGTTTTTCCTTTGGCGGAAAAGCTCTTGCGAGGAAGTGAAACATTCGCTATAATAGAAGAAGATCGGATGGTCAACGTCCGTTCTTTTCACACACATTCAAAAAAAGGAGAGACATACTATGAAACGCATGGCAAGATTTCTGATCCCTTTTCTCGCTCTTGTGCTGGTCGCCGCTCTTTGCGCCGTCCCCATGAGTGCGGAGGACAATGTCATTTTCATCAAGGACGGTGCCGCCGGTGACGGAAGCAGTGCGGAGAGCGCGCTGAAGCCCACCACGGGCAATTACGACACCACGGCCTCGAAGCCCGACAAGTTCAAGGATGCCGCGCTGTATCAGGCGTGGGAAAAGCTGATCGCGGCCGGAGGCGGTACGATCGTTGTCTGCGGTCCGTATACGCTGGACAACAACAACTGCAAGCCCATCGGTGCCTCCAGTGCGGACTTTATGTTCCTGGATCTGTCCATGTATAAAAAGGACATCACCATCACCTACACCTCGGTATACAACGGCGTGGACTATGCCGCGACCGCCGGTGCGAAGATCGTGATGAAGGGGCTGTCCCACCTGACCTTCCCCACCTCCACTCTGCTGGAGAACATCACCATTGAGGCGGATGCTGAGCTGAAGCAGCATTTCATCTGCGGCGGTCTGAACAACTTCACCGTCGGTCAGGGCACCAAGCTGATCCCCTCCGATCCCGAAGATCCTACTACGTATCCTGTGATTCTGGGCGGCTTCCGCAACAACGGCTCCGGTCTGACCGAGGGCGATGCCAACGTGATCGTTGATGTGGGCGATGAAAACAAGGTCGGCTATGTCTATGGCCTGAACAACGGCTCCAAGGCGACCAAGGGAACGTCCACCGTCACCATCAAGAGCGGCATCATCGAGGGTAAGGTTTATGGGGACAGCCGCATTTCGGCTCAGTCTCCTCTCGAAGGCCGCGTGACCATCAATCTTGAGGGCGGCATCTTCAAGGATCTGATCGCCGGCCTGAATGCAGGCTTTGTCAACACCGACGGTGTTGTGACCGTCAATGTTTCCGGCGGTAACTTCACCGATTGCCTTGGTGTGTTTGACGCCGATGTGACCGTGGCATCCAACCTGCCTGCGCTGGCCATTCTGGATATGAGCAAGGCGGATGCCGCAACGGCCGGTGCTGTCAAGGCACTGTCCGCCGGCTTCACCGAGATCTATGAGCCTGCCGGCGGTGCTGCTGCCCCGGAGACCACCACCGCAGCTCCCGAAACCACCACGGCTGCTCCCGAAACCACCACGGCTGCACCCGAGACGACCGCAGCTCCCGAGACCACCGAGGCTCCCGAGACGACCGAGGCTAAGGCTGACGCTGAAACCACCACCGCTGCTCCCACAGCTCCCAAGGCTGAGGACGGCACTCCCATCGGTCTGATCGTCGGCATCGTTGCCGCTGTGATCGTGATCGCTGTGATCGTGGTTGTGGTTGTCAAGAAAAAGAAATAAGCCATCCGTGAAAAGATGAAAGAAAGGGCTGTCTTCGGACGGCCCTTTTTGTGTTCGGTTTTCTCTGCAAGGACAAGAGCGTCTGCCCAACCGGTTTTCCGCAATTTGCGTGCGGACGGCGACGGCCCTTTTGGCATAAGAAAAAAGCAGGCACGCAAGGCGGGAACCTTGTTTGTCTGCTTTTTGATCTCGGTTCATAGGGATGGATGGAGGCGGTAAAAGGCTCACAGCAGTCCGAAACGGTGCAGAAGCGTGAGCGAAGAGGCGGGCGGATCGCTGTTGTCCGAGGATAACCGCCCTAAGGGGATGGTCTTGTTTGTGCCGTGGTAGTCGCTGCCGCCGCTGATGAGCAGGGAATGATGCTGAGCGGTGCTTGTGAGACGCTCGCGTTCCGCGCGGGTGTAGAGAGAATAGGCGCATTCCAGCCCGTCAATGCCCATGGGCAGCAGGCGGGAGAGCTTGTCCTGAAAGGCGGCTTCCGACAGCCTTGCCTCTCCCTCGCCGCCCAGCGGATGGGCAAGGAGCGCAACGCCGCCTGCGCGGTGGATGGCATCGATGGCGTCCCGCGCATCGGTACGCTCTCCGCCTCCGGGAATGTGGGAAAGGAAGCGGTCGATGGCCTCCTGCTTGTCTGAAGCGTATCCGTTGGCGATGAGAAGCGAGGCCAGATGGGGCTTGCCTGCGGCATTGAGCGAAAAGAGCCAGTCCTCCTCGGTCGGAGAAAAGACGATGCCGTGCGACCGCTTCAGGTGGGAGAGACGGATGAGAAGCTTTTTCTTTCGGCGGTCGAGCCCCTCCTTCACGAGAGAGAGCAGGGCAGGGTGCGTCGGATCGAAGCCATAGCCGAGAATGTGGCACTTGCCCGCCCCGCCCGCGCAGGAAAATTCGATGCCGGGGAGAAAGGCGGCGGGAAGATCGGGGGTGGAGAGAATCGCAAGCGTCCCGTTCAGCGTGTCGTGGTCGGTGAGAGAAAAAAGATCAATGCCGGCCTGCCTGATGTTGTTTAACAGAGCGGGAATGGTGTCGCTGCCGTCGGAGTGGACGGTGTGGATGTGCAGGTCAGCTTTTGCGATCATGGACGGCCTCCTGCCGCATGGAGCGTACCGCCTCTCCGATCACGCCTGCGATGACCAGCACAAAGCCGATCAGACCGATGCTGTCGGGATACTGGTGCAGGAAGATGGCGGTCCAGAGGGGGGCAAGGATCATTTCCAACGGAGCAAGCATGGTGGCGGTGGTGGGCTTGGTGTAGCGCAGACCGCTGTAATAGCAGGCGTAGGCTACGCCGATCTGGAAGATGCCGAGGAAGAGCAGAACCGCCCATTCGCGTCCGCCGAGGGAGAGAACCGCCTTCGGCACGGCGGGATTGACGGCCACAGCGATGACTGCCGCGGCGATGCCGGTGGTGAGGTTGGCGATGGCGGAAAGCCCGACGGGGTTTTCATTTCCCACCTTTTTGGCGAAGTGAGTCATGGCGGCGAAGGTGAAGCCGGTGGAAAGGGCGATCAGGTTGCCGAGCATGGTCACGTTGTCGGCGCGGGAGCACATGGACACCACAACGCCCGCGCTGAGCAGGATCAGCGGCCAGATGCGCGAAAGGGCCAGATCCTTTTTTTTCGGACGGGAGACGAGGAAGAGCCAAAGCCCCGAGGTGTACTGCATGCCCACCGCAATAGGGGCGCCGGTGGTTTTGATGGCCAGAGCGATGCCCAGCGTCACCAGCACGAAGCAGGCAAGAAAGCAGACCAGATCGCGGTTGAAGCGCAGCTTTTGCGGGCGGAAGAAGGGGAGCAGGACAAGCCCCGCGATCAGCGATCGGATGGCG
This sequence comes from Oscillospiraceae bacterium, assembly GCA_015063795.1. Taxonomy (GTDB): domain Bacteria; phylum Bacillota; class Clostridia; order Oscillospirales; family CAG-272; genus SIG694. The sequence continues at coordinate 90,069 of SVTL01000004.1, read as the reverse complement.
ACCACCGAAAAGCCGTCCAGCGTCAGCCAGCGGACGAAGGGGGCGTTGGTGCTCCAGAGAAGGCCTGCGGTCAGCACAAGAAGCGGACCGAGAACGTTTTTGTTGAGTTTCATGACGATACCTCATGTGTGAATGAATGGAAGTGATGTGGTGTTGAAAAGGAAGACGTCAGGCGTCCTCCTCGCGGAATTGCTGACGGTAGAGACGGGCGTAGGTGCCGTCTTTTACGAGGAGCGCATCGTGGGAGCCCTGCTCGGTGATGACGCCGTTTTCTATGACGGCGATCTCATCGGCGTTTTTGATCGTGGAAAGGCGGTGGGCGACGACCAGCGTGGTACGCCCCTTGCACAGCTCATCGAGAGCCTGCTGGATGAGGATCTCGGTGGTGTTGTCCAAAGCGCTGGTGGCCTCGTCGAGGATGAGGATGGGGGGATTTTTCAAAAAGACGCGGGCAATGCAGAGGCGTTGCTTCTGTCCGCCCGAGAGACGGATGCCGCGCTCGCCGATGACGGTTTCATAGCCGTCGGGGAGGGAGGTGATGTAGTCGTGGATGTTGGCGCGCTTGGCGGCTTCGATCACCTCGTCGTCGGTGGCATCCAGACGTCCGTAGAGGATGTTTTCGCGGATGGAGGCGTTGAAGAGGTAGATGTCCTGCTGGACAATGCCGATGTTGCGGCGCAGGGAGGCGAGGGTGAGCGAACGGATGTCGCGCCCGTCGATGGAGATGGAGCCCTCGCGGATGTCGTAGAAGTGGGGGATCAGGTGGCAGATGGTGGTCTTGCCGCCGCCGCTGGGACCGACGAGCGCAAAGGTCTTGCCCTTGCCGATGTCTAAGCTGACGTTTTGCAGAACGTCCTTTTCACCGCCGTAGCTCGAGGAGACGCTGTCGAAAACGATGTGTCCGTCCAGACGCTCGATGTCGGTTGCCTCCTTCGGCTCATATTCGGGGGGCGTGTCCATCACCTCAAGGAAGCGCTCGAAGCCGGACGCACCGTTCTGGAATTGCTCCATGAAGCGGATGAGGGTGTTGATGGGGGAGAGGAAGAGATTGATGGAAACGATGAAGGCGGAGTAGTCGGCGAAGTCGATGGCGCCGCCGTAGAGGAAGAGACCGCCGGAGATGAGCACGACCACGTTGAAGATGTCGGTGATGAAGGTGGTGCCCGAGTGGAACTGGCCCATGGCCTTGTAGGCGCTGCGGCTGGCCTCGCGGAAGCGGGCGTTGCCCTTTTCAAATTTTTCCTGCTCCTTGTCGGCGTTGGTAAAGGCCTTGGTCACGCGGATGCCCGCGATGCTGCTCTGGAGAGCGGCGTTGATCTCGGCCACCGATTTGCGGCTTTCCTGAAAGGCGGCGCGCATTTTTTTGCGGGTGAACACCGACACCACCACCAGCAGCGGCACGCAAGCAAAGACGATCAGCGTCAGCGGCAGGTGGATGGTGGAGAGGTAGACGAAGGAGACGATCACGGAAATGGAGGAGATGAGGATGTTTTCCGGACCGTGGTGGGCGAGCTCGCTGACGTCGGTCAGATCGCTGGTCATGCGGGACATGATCTTGCCGGTCTCGTGCTCGTCGTAAAAGGAGAAGGGGAGCTTTTCAAGGTGGGTGAACAGGTCGCTCCGCATCTGGGCCTGCATACGCACACCCATCATGTGTCCTTGGTATTGAATGAAGAAGTTGAGAAGCATCCGCACAAAGTAGAGCAAAAGAAGTCCGAGGCCGAAGATGACGATCATGCGGTACTCTTTGTTGGGGATCAGATCGTTGAGCATGGTGCGTGTGACCATCGGGTAGACAACGCCGATCAGTGCAACGGCCAGCGAGGCCAGCATATCCAGACAAAAGAGCTTTTTGTGGGGGCGGTAATAGGATAAAAAGCGTTTGAGCATGACGTTCCTTCCTAAATTTTGTATTCCCATACAGTATACCGCAAAAGGGGATTTTTGGCAAGGCTTTTGCATCAATTTCGTAAGGTTTTCGGTCTCTTTTTGCAAGGGGGCGGACGAGGGTTCGCCAAGCGTTATGACCAAGCTTGCCGAGCCCTTTCATCCCTTTTTTGCAGGATGATTCCTTTCCTGCTTGCAAGGCTTTGCCTGCAAAAGAAAAAGCCGTCCGCTTGCATAAAAAAACGGACGGCGAGGTGCTTTTCTCTTGTTTTTCACGTGTGAAAAGAGAGCGGGCATGACGGCAGAGATGGGGAAAGAAAGCGGAGTTTTCCACAGTTTCCACAGGCTTTTCCACAGCTTTCTGAGGAAAAAAGCGCGGATTTGCTCGAAAAGAGGCGAAAGGACCTCGGTTTTACACCGCTTTTTCCACAGGGGTGTGGAAAACATCAGGGTGGAAAAGACCATTGTCAAAAGCGGTCGGAAGCGACAGAAACGGTGCGTTTTCCCTCTTCTTTTTTCGCATCTTATCGCATGTTTATACCAAAACCTGCATGGAAAAACAGAAGAGGCGATGAAGAAACGCCTCAGCCCTGCACGATCACCTTCAGATCGTCGGGGAGCGCATAGGCAACGGCCTTGGCCGCCTCGTGCTGCGCCTGCGTCATGGTAAGCGAGACCAGATCCTCGGGCCAGGCAAGACCGCCGGCAATCGTTTTCACCGTTTGGGGCAGGACGGGCGTTTTGCTCCCGCCGTTGTAGGCCAGCAGCACGCCGTCGCCCACGATCACAAAGTCATCGGTCTGACCGTCCAGCCAGGGCGTGTCATAGAAGGTGGGGGAGCGGAAGGTATAGCCGCCGATGTCGGTGACGGTTTTGGGAATGGTCACATCGGTCAATTTCGGACAATCGGAAAAGGCGTTGTGCCCGATGGCGGTGACGCCCTCCTCGATGACGACCTTTTGCAGGCTGTCACAGCAGTAGAAGGCGGCCTCGCCGATGCCCTTGACTGAGGCGGGGATGGTGACCTCTTTCAGCGCATCGCAGTCCTTGAAGGCGGTGACGCCGAGGGTGGTCAGCGATTGCGGCAGGGTGACGTCCTGAAGCGAGGTGCAGTAGCCGAAGGCATATTGCCCGATGGCCTTTAAGGTGTCGGGGAAAACGATCTCGGTCAGGTTGCGGCAGCCGCAGAAGGCGCCGCCGCCGATTGTCTCGACCGAATCGGGAACGGTAAAGGAGGTGCGGTCGGAGGCGGCGGGGTAGGCGATCAGCTTTGTCAGGTCGGCCGAATAGAGAACGCCGTCAATCGCGGTGAAGGTCGGATGTCCCTCCTCTACGGAAAAGGCCGTACAGTATCCGGGCGTGTAGATCATCCCCCGTGCTTCGGTGACGATTTTGGGGATGGTGATGGGGCCGTTGGTGTTGGCGACTTCCACATACTGCAGAAAGTTTCCCAGCTCTTCGGCGGCGGGAGCGGAAGCCAGCGCCTCCATGGGTGTCACGACGGGGATGCATTGGTTGGTGTCGGGCGTGGGGACGAAGGGCTCGCAGGAATCGGTGTCAGCTTTTTTGGGTTCGGTCGAATCGGGCGTGGCGGGGGAAGACGAACCCTCCGCGCTCGAGGTGGTTTCGGCTGCGGGACCGGTCATGTCATCGACGGGCGGCGGTGTGACAGAAGGGGTACAGCCTGTCAGCAGAAGCAGGCAAAGAAGAAGAGAAAGCCGTTGTTTCATGAGAAGGATCCTGCCTTTCGTGTTTGATGTCATTTAGACGAAGCGGAAGAAGCGAATGTTCCGCTCTGCGCTGTCTTTCATAAAAGTTTTGGTCAAGCTTTTTCAAAAGTCCCAATTACCTCATGTGTTCCCAGGCAGAAAAGGGTTTTGTTTTGTAGGGCGGGGCCTTGTGTCCCGCCGCTGGAAACAACCGAAATCGCTCGAAACGGCGGGAGTAAACCCCCGCCCTACGGAGAAATGACATATACCCGGACATCGGGAACACTTTGTCGAATGGGGACTTTCAAAAAACAAAAATCGGACGCAAGGAGCATCCGATTTTCGGCGATCAGAATTCGTCGTTGGCAAAGGCGTTGAGCGAGGTATCGCCCCGCTTTCCGGTCCGATATTCGTAGTACCCCTGCGAGCAGACCATCGCGCCGTTGTCGCCGCAGAGGGCGATGGGGGGCATGCACAAACGGATGCCTTTCCGGTCGCAAAGCTCCTTGACCGCCCTGCGCAGGTGGGAGTTGGCGGCCACACCGCCCGAGACCACCAGCGTATCCAACGGATAGCGGTCGAAGGCCATATCCAGCTTTTTGACGATCGAACGGGTGAAGGTGTTGGTAAAGGAGGCGGCGATGTCGGCGGTGGGGAAGGGGATTCCCTTCTGGCTCATGGTGTTGAGCGTGTTGATCACCGCGGTCTTCACGCCGCTGAAGGAGAAATCCAGATTGTCGCCTGCCACGGCCGCGGAGGGAAAGGGGAAGGCATGCGGATCGCCGATGGCGGCCAGCCGATCCATCTCCTTGCCGCCCGGATAGGGAAGCCCCATCACGCGCCCCACCTTGTCAAAGGCCTCGCCTGCCGCATCGTCGCGCGTGCATCCGACGGTGACAAAGTCGGTGAAGGAGTCCACCTTCATCAGCGAGGTATGCCCGCCCGAAACGGTCAGCGCCAGGAAGGGGGGCTTGAGATCGGGGAAGGCATAGTAAGCGGCGGCGATGTGGGCCTTGATGTGGTCCACGGGGACGAGGGGGAGCGCATTGGCAAAGGCAAGAGACTTGGCGAAATTCACACCGGTGAGCAGAGCGCCGATCAGCCCGGGCGTGTTGGTAACGGCCACCGCAGTCAGCTGGGAGAGCGCAATGCCGCTTTCGGCGAGAGCCTGCTTTGTGATCCGCGTCAGCGCCTCGGTGTGGGCGCGGCTGGCGATCTCGGGGACCACCCCGCCGTATTTTTTATGGATGTCCACCTGCGAGGCGACCACATCCGCCAGAACGGTTTTCCGTTCGCCGTCAAAGGCGGCAACCGCGGCGGCGGTCTCGTCGCAGGAGCTTTCGATGCCGAGAAGATAGACCATGATTTGTTTTACGGCCTCCGATTGAAATGAGTCTGTTTACTGGATGGGCAGATAGTAGATCTGCTTGTACTTTTCATACTGTTCGGCGAAGAATTCGGAGCTGCTCTCCACTTCCTTCACATATTCGTGGTTTTCAAACACCTTGTTGCTGCCCGACAGCACCGAGAGCGCGATGTTGGAGCAGTGGTCGGACACACGCTCGATGTTGGTGATCAGGTCGTTGAACACAAATCCCAGCTCGATGGTGCACTGATTGGAGACGATGCGCTTGATGTGGTTGGCCTTCATCAGGTCCTTCATCAGGTCGATGACCTCCTCCAGCGGCTCAACAAGCAGCGCTTTTTGCGTGTCGTTGTCTATGTAGGCGTTGAGGGTGTTGTCCATCGTTTCCTTCAAAGCGGCGGTGAGACGCTCCAGCTCCTTGGTGGCGAAGGGGGAGAAAACGATCTTCTTATCATGGATCTCCTGGGCGGCCTCAACGATGTTGACCGCGTGGTCGGAGATGCGCTCGAAGTCGCTGATGATCAGCAGGATGTTGGAAACGGTGCGGTTTTCGTGCTCGGAGAGGGAGGATTCGTTGAGCTTGACCAGGTAAGCGCCAAGCTTGTCCTCGTATTTGTCCACCTCTTCCTCCTCGGCCAGAATCTCCTCGGCAGCCTTTGCATCGTAGTTGGTCAGCAGGTCGATGGATTTTTCCAGCGAGTGAAAGGAGAGAACGGCCATGTCGTGGGTGACGCGGGTGCACTGCTCCACGGCGAAGGCAGGGGCGTTGAGAAAACGGTCGTCAAGGAAGGCGGTGAGATCGTCTTTTTCGGTCTTCTTGTCGCGGACGGTGAGAATGGCCAGCTTTTCAAGCAGCTTGTGGAAGGGGAGGAGGAGCAGAATGGTGGCGGTGTTGAACACGGTATGGAAGATGGCGATCTTGGTGCTGTCCACCGTACCGGCCAGCAGAGGCAGGGAGACGGCGCGGCCGATGTAGAGCAGGATGACGAAGAAGAGCGAGCCGATGACATTGAAATACAAATGGACGGCGGCGGCGCGCTTGGCGTTTTTGTTGGCGCCGATGCCGCTGAGCATGGCGGTCACGCAGGTGCCGATGTTCTGTCCGAGGATGATCGGGATAGCCGAGCCGAAGGTGATCATTCCCGTGCCCGACAGCGCCTGCAGAATGCCGATGGAGGCGGCGGAGGCCTGCATAACAGCGGTCATCAGCGCGCCCACGGCCAGACCGAGCAGCGGATCGGAGAAGAGGAGCATCAATTCGCGGAAGGATTCCATTTCGCCCAGAGGGGCAACCGCGCCCGACATCATGGTCATGCCCTGCATCAGCATGCCGAAGCCGAGGAAGAGACGTCCCAGGTCGTGCTTGCGTCCGCGCTTGACGAACATGGTCATGCCTGCTCCGACCAGCGCCAGCACGAGAGCGAAGTTTTTGGGCATGAGCATCTGTACAAGGGGATTGCCGTTGTCCAGATTGGCAAGGCTCAGAATCCAGGAGGTGATGGTGGTTCCCAGATTGGCGCCCATGATGATGCCAACGGTCTGGGAGAGCTGCATGATGCCCGAGTTGACAAAGCCGACGACCATAACGGTGGTGGCGGAGGAGGACTGGATGATGGCGGTGATCAGAGCGCCGAGCAGGACGCCGTTGATGGGCTTTTTGGTCATCGTTTCCAAAGCCCGCTCAAAGCGGCCGCCGCCCAGACGGCTGAGACCGTCGCTCATGGTCTGCATGCCGAAGAGGAAGAAGGCAAGTCCGCCCAACAGGGTGATGATGTTGACAATGGTCATGATCGTGTTACTCCTTTTTGTGTTGGCATATTCCGGGGAGGTCAGCGGATAACGTGAAGCGTCATCATGCTGGTGAAGCCGTCCTGCAGGTTGCTGCCGCTGACGACCACCACCGAATCGCCGCTCTTGACCAGCTGTGAGTCAACGGCGAGGGAGAGGGTATGCTCATAAAGCGCGGGGAAGGAGGGCTGCTCGACCGCCTTGACGGGGTACACGCCCCAGGCCAGATGAAGCTGGCGGAGAGCCTTTTCGTCCACGGTGGCGGCGACGATGGGACAGGCGGGACGGAAGCAGGAGACCAGCTCCGCGGTGTGTCCCGAGCGGGTGGCCACCAGAATGGCGGCGGTGTCCAGATAATGGGCGGCCTTGGCCGCAGACATGGCAACGGTGTTGGGAATGTTGGGGGTGATGGACACATCGAAGTCGGCGAGGAAGTCCTTGTAATCGATGGTCTCCTCGGCGTAGGCAGCGATGGCCGACATGGTGCGGACAGCCTCGATGGGATGCTCGCCCGCGGCCGTTTCGCCCGAAAGCATGATGGCGGTGGTGCCGTCGTAGATGGCGTTGGCCACGTCGGACACCTCAGCTCTGGTGGGGCGGAAGGAGTGCGTCATGCTCTCCAGCATCTGCGTGGCGGTGATGCAGTGCTTGCCTGCGCGGAAGCATTTGAGGATGATGCGTTTCTGAATGTCGGGCAGCTTTTTGAAGGAGATCTCAACGCCCAAGTCTCCGCGGGCAACCATGATGCCGTCGGAGAGGGCGATGATCTCGTCGATGTTTTCCACGCCCGACACCGATTCGATCTTGGAGATGATGCGGATGCTCTTGCCGCCGTTTTCATCGAGGAAGGCACGCAGGCTCTTCACGTCCTCGCCGCTTCGCACAAAGGAGGCGGCCACAAAGTCCACGTCCTGCTCGATGCCGAAGAGGATGTCCCGCCGGTCGGTCTCGCTGAGAAAGGGCATGGGCAGATCGTATCCCGGGATGTTCAGGCTCTTGCGGTCCTTCAGCACACCGCCCGCATCCACGCGGCAGATGACGTTGTCCCCCTCGATGCGCTCAACGGTGAAGGCCAGGTTGCCGTCGTCGGCTAAGATGCGGACACCGGGCTGCATATGTTCGGCAAAGCTGCCGTAGGTCAGACCGATGCCCTCGGCCGTTCCCTTGCGCCCGTCGCCGAAGAAGGTGAATGTGCCGTCCTGCTTGACGATGGTCTTGCCCTCCTCAAAGCGGAGCACGCGGATCTCGGGGCCTTTTGTGTCCAGAAGGATGGGGATGTGGCGTCCGGTTTTTTCGCGCAGCTTTTTCAAGCGGTCGATCCGGCTCTTCTGTTCGGCGTGGGAGCCGTGGGAAAAATTCAGGCGCGCGCAGTCCATCCCGTTTTCGATGAGCGCGAGCAGCATGTCATCGCTGTCCACCGACGGACCGAGCGTGCAGATGATCTTGGTTTTACGCATGGCAAAGCACCCTTTCCTGTATGCGTGATTGGCGGAGGCTCTTCTCTTGACAAAAACTTGACAAATGCGGGAAGATCCCGTATAATAAGGATACGCAAAATGAGCGGTTTTATCAGCCGCGGCATAAGACTTTTGCTCTCGGTAAGGTCTCGGCCGTCCATGCCTTCGGGCTTTGGGAGCAGACGGGCGAAAGCAAAAGACTATCCACTTTATTATATACCATTTTTCGCCCTCGGTCAAGGGTGTGATGCGTTTTTTGTCAAAAAGAGAAGGTGTTTTTGTTATGAACGGTCAGAAACGAAATCGAACAAACACAAAGCGGGTCTGCGCTCTGCTGTTGCTTTCGCTGTTGGCGCTTTCTGCGCTTGCCTCCTGCGGCGAGAGAAAGATCCGCTTCCGCGACGGCTGGTATGTGGACAGCGAGGCGGGCATCCGCTATCAGGTGGCATCGGTAAGCTATGAGCCGATGGCGGCGGGCGAGGAGTATGCGGCCTGCGAGGACTATATGCTGTATACGGTGGGCGAGGCCGATCCGAGTCAATGGCTGGCCGAGTGGTTTGACGGCATCGGCGCTTTGTATTATGCCGAGGGCGTGCACCTGCCCACGCTGGAGGAGTTCAAGGCCGACTGCCTGTATTTAGGCAACGCGGGCGATCGCTTCACGGCCATCGCGCACACCAACCACGGCGGATTGATCAAGGCGGTCGTCGCGGCCTTTTCCGATTGTGAGAAGACCATCCTGCCCCCCGAGTATGAAGCGGCGTATCAGCTGAAATTCACCTCCGCGAGCTATGACTGGTTCTGCTATTCGGTGATGTACATCGTTGCCGACGGGCGCAACATTCTCTACGACCGCGGCACGGGCGTGACGGTGGATTGCGGCGATCTGCTGAAGGATCTGATCGACCCTGAAATCACGGTGGAAACGACTTCCCCCGCTTCGGAGACCGCTTCTCCGTCTGCGGAAAGCGAGCCCTCCCCCGAACAGACGGCGGAAGGTGCGAAGGAACCGACGGGGGTGATCGCATGACGGCGGCTCCTCTGAAAGAAGAAAAAAAGAGCGTAATCGGGCAGGAGACGGCAAAGCCGATTCTCTTTGTCTGCACGGGCAACACCTGTCGGAGCCCCATGGCCGAGGCGATGTATGAGGCGCTGTCGGGGCAGAAGGACAGTGCGCTCTCGGCGGGGATCTTTCCTGCGGTGGGCGAGCCTGTGAGCGAAAACGCCATCGCCGCGCTGGAAAAAAGGGGCATCGACTGCCAAAAGGCCAAGAGCCGCGGGGCGGTCCGTGCCGATGCGTTTTTGCTGGAGAGGTGTGAAAGGGCGGTGGCCATGACCGCTTCCCACGCCATGATGCTGATGAGCGAATATCCGCAGTATGCGTCCAAGATCTTTTCCATGCCAACCGATATTCCCGATCCGTTCGGCGGAGACGAGGCGGCATATGAAGCCTGTCTGTCGAAGATCGAAGAGGGACTGCGCGCCCTGTTTCCGCTGTCATGAGGACGGTGAGAAGAGCGCTTCCGTCCGATCTGCCTGCCCTCGAGGCGCTGGAGAAGGTCTGCTTTTCCATGCCATGGTCGAAGGATGAGCTTTCGGCTGAGCTGGCGCTGCCGTATAAGCGCGTGCTGGTGGGCGAGGAGGAGGGAAACGTGGTTGGCTATGGCATTTTTTCCTGCCTGTTCGATCAGTGGGAGGTGGAGCGCGTGGGCGTTTCGCCCGACTGCCGGCGGAGCGGATGGGGACGGATGCTGATGGAGCCGATCTGTGCGGAGCTGAAGGCGCAGGAGGGCGGCGGCACGCTGTTTTTGGAGGTGCGCGCGTCCAATACCGGTGCGCTTGCGCTCTACCGTTCGCTGGGCTTTGAGCAGTACGGAAGGCGTGTCCGCTATTACGAAAGGCCGAAGGAGGATGCGATCCTCATGCGGCTGGACGGCACGGGGCGCAACGAGGACAACAAAGGATAGGAAAGCAAGTTGAAAAAAACAGATCAAACAGAAGAAAAAGAAAAGCTCCGCGTGCCGGAGGCGGTGGGCAGGCGCCTGCCCCGCTATTACCGCTTTCTGCGGACGCTGCTGGAGCAGGACGTGATGCGGATCTCCTCGGGGGAGCTGTCGGCGCTGATGGGGGTGACCGCCTCCCAGATCCGTCAGGATCTCAATTGCTTCGGGGCGTTCGGTCAGCAGGGCTATGGCTATAACGTGAAGATGCTGTACAGCCGCATCGGGGACATCCTCGGTCTGCGCGACCAGTTTTCGGCGCTGATCGTGGGGGAGGCTCCGATTGCGGACACGGTGTCCAATGAGCCGCTGTTCAAGCGAAGCGGCATCGCCCTGCGCGGGGTGCTTCCCCCCGATGCGGAAGCGGTCAAGGCCTTTTTGGACAGGCAGGCGGTGGACATCGCGGTTCTGACCTTTTCTCCCGCAGGGGAGGAAACGCTCTGGCTGGACCTGCTCTTTGAGAGGGGCATCCGCGGAATTTTGAATGTTTCGGGCAGAGAGCTGACCGATGCGCGCATGAGGATCGTCAATGTCAACATCAGCGATTCGATCATGTTCCTCTGTTACCAACTCAACGAAAGCGAAAAAGCATGATGAACATTGAATTTGTATACAAGCAGCAGATCCTGAATCTGCCGTATATCGACCGTGAGATGCTGCAGCTGCTCACCGATCGGGAGGCCAAGGCGCTGATCGCTCTGTACACCTGCCGCGACGAGCTCTCGCTGGCAGAGGCACTGGGGCTTGAACAAAGCGAGACGGCAGCTCTTCTTCATTCGCTGGAAGAAAAGGGACTGATCCGTCTGAACGGGGAGAGCGCCGCGGAGACGGCAGAGAAAACAGAGAAAGCAAAGCCGATTCCGCCCTCTGCCGATAAAAAGCTTCTGAGAGAGGAGCTTCCGCATTACAGCGGCGAGGACATCGACCGCATCTTTTCGCAGAAGAGCACCATGCGCGCGCTGGTGGACGAATGTGCGCGGATCGTGGGCAAGCTGCTCAACCCGCTGGAGACCAACAAGATCGTGTCCATGTCCGACTACCTGAGGCTGGACGACGCATTCATCCTGCTGCTCTTCCAGTATTGCGTTTCGCAGGGGAAAAAGTCGATCGCCTACATCGAAAAGACCGCCTTCAATCTGGTGAGCGAGGAGTGCGACACGCTGCCGAAGCTGGAGGCCTATATCCGCCGCAAGGAGGAGCTGCGGTCCATGGAGGGACAGATCCGCCGTCTTCTGGGCATCGGCGAGCGCTCGCTGACCGCAAAAGAGAAGGAGTATTTCGCCAAGTGGGGCGGGGCCGACGGCTGGGGCTTCTCCTTTGAGATGATCGCCTGCGCGTATGAGGCGACGGTGGACACCATCGGCAAAAAATCCCTGCCCTATACTGACCGCATTCTCGAAAACTGGCACCGCGACGGCATCGCCACCCCCGAGCAGGTACAGGCCGCGTCCGAGGCGCACAGACAGGCGTCCGAGCAGCAGCGGGAGAGCGAAAACAAGCCCTCGTTTGACACCGATGACTTCTTCGCCGATGCTTTGAAGCGAAGTTATGAGGCCATCGAAAAGAAAAATGAAAAAAAGTCTTGATTTATTTACAAATATGAGTTATACTATACCATAAGAGAAGAATTTTCAAGGCAAATTTAGAGATGGGAGAACAGAACATGATTTCACGCGATGTAACGGTCAAGAACAATGTCGGCCTGCATGCCAGACCCGCCACCTTCTTCATTCAGAAGGCCAATTCCTACAAATGTTCCATTTGGGTGGAAAAGGACGATCGCAGAGTGAACGCCAAGAGCCTTCTTGGTGTGCTGTCCCTGGGAATCGTGAACGGCATGACGATCACCCTCATCGCCGACGGCGCTGACGAAAAGGAAGCCGTTGACGGACTGACTGAGCTGGTCGATACCGGCTTCAACGAATAAGGATTCGTTTTTTCAGAAAAAAAGGCAGACTTGTCAAGCCGCCGCGCAGAAGCGATGTCGTTTTTTGGAGTCTGCCTTGTTTCATATGGCGGAAAAAGCCTGATTTGTGGCGAAAGAAACCCGAAAGCGTGTTAAAAAAAGGAGGAAGGACTTTGTCGGACAGACTGAAGGAATTGCGGGAAAAGGCGCTGTCTCTGCCGCTGACGCCGGGCGTTTACGTGATGAAGGACGAAGGCGGGCAGATCATTTACATCGGCAAGAGCCGCGCGCTGAAGAACCGCGTCACCCAGTATTTCCGCGAGGCGGGGCATACCAATGTCAAGACCGCGCAGATGGTCTCGCGGGTGCGCGATTTCGAATACATCCTCACCGACACCGAAAACGAGGCGCTTCTTCTGGAGAACCGTCTGATCAAGGCCCACGAGCCGAAGTACAACATCAAGCTGAAGGACGGCAAGCGCGATCCCTATCTGAAGGTGACGCTGGGCGAGACCTATCCCCGCATCGAGCATTGCTTTGAGATGAAAAAGGACGGCGCGCGCTATTTCGGTCCGTTCACCACCAGCTCGCGCGCGTATGCGCTGAAAAAGAGCGCGGAGAAGCTGTTTTCTCTGCCCTCGTGCAAGCGGGTGTTCCCCAGAGATTTCGGCAAGGACCGCCCTTGCTTGTATTACAGCATCGGCCAGTGCTGCGGGCTTTGCACGGGCAAGGTGAAGGAGAAGGACTACCGCGCGGCGGTCAAGGGGGCGCTTCTTTATCTCAACGGCAGCTATGCCGAGATCAAAAAGTCGCTGACCGCGGACATGGAGCAGGCCGCGGAGGAGATGCGGTATGAGGCGGCGGCTGTCTACCGCGACCGCATCCGTGAGCTGGGCAGGCTGACCGAGAAGCAGAAGATCGTCTCCTCGCCCGACACCGATGCCGACGTCATCGCCCTTTACCGCGCCGAGCCGCTCTCCTGCCTGACCATCCTGCAGATCCGCGGCGGTCTCCTCTGCGACAGCGAAAACCGCTTCTTCACCCTGGAAACACCGGATGACAGCTCGGCTCTGACCAGCTACCTGCTGCATCTGTACATGAAAAAGGCCGACATTCCGCCCCTTGTGCTGCTGGGCGAGGCGTTGGAGGATGAGGACAGCGCGATGCTGGAGGGCTTTTTGCGCGAGCAGCGCGGCAGAAAGGTGACGCTGTCCATCCCCGAAAAGGGGGAGAAAAAGGCGCTGTGCGTGCTGGCGAGGGAAAACGCCAAGCGGCAGACGCTGTTGAAGGAAAAGGAGCACGAGCGAAGCGACAAAACGCTGGTGGCGTTGGCCTCGCGGCTGGGGCTGGAGGTCCTGCCGCAGCGGATCGAGGCGTTTGACATCTCCAACTTCGGAGGAGACAACATCACCGCGGGCATGGTGGTGTTTGCGGACGGCAAGCCCAAAAAGAGCGATTACCGTCTCTTCCGCATCCGCGAGAGCGGCGGTCAGGACGACTATGCCTCCATGCGCGAGGCGGTGAGACGGCGCTTTGAACGGTATCTGGACGGCGACGAGTCCTTTGCGCCCCTGCCTGATCTGCTTTTGCTTGACGGCGGCGTCGGCCACGTGTCGGCGGTGCGAGGTGTGCTGGAGAGCCTGGAGGACAAAAACGGCGTGCCGCTTTCCGCGCTGGTGCCGCTGTTCGGCATGGTCAAGGACGGCTTCCACAAAACGCGCACGCTGACCGACGGCGAAAACGAGATCGACATTTCCCGCGACCGCGCGCTGTTTGCCTTCATCTACGGCATTCAGGAGGAGGTCCACCGCTATACCTACGGCAGCATGTCCAAGGCCAAGTCGAAAACGCTGAAAAGATCGTCGCTGGAGGAGATCCGCGGCATCGGTGCGAAGAAGGCGGCGGCTCTGCTCTCGCATTTCGGAACGCTGACCGCCGTAAAAAAGGCCTCCCGCGAGGAGCTGATGGAGGTCAAGGGCATCGGGGAACAGGAGGCCGAGAGCCTGCTGGCCCACTTTGAAGAGAAAAAGAAAGCGAAAGAGGGAAAAACGAAATGAAAACGGTCATCGTGCGCGATCTGCCGCCCACGGCGGACAACAACCGCAACAGCGAGGGGGCTTTTTTGCAGCGAAGGGACGGTTCGATCCTGTTCGCCTATTCCAGATACCGAGCAAAAGGGGCGTCGGACGGCGCGGAGGCCGATCTGTACGGCATGGTGTCGCATGACGGCGGACGTTCCTTCGGCGAGCCCTTTCCCATCCTCACCCACGAGCAGGCAGGGGGTGAGAACGTGATGTCGGTGTCGCTCCTGCGGATGGCAAAAGGGGACATGGGGCTGTTTTTCCTGCGCAAGAGCGGGGGCGATCAGTGTCTGCCCTTTCTCATGCGCTCGTCCGATGAGGGCGCAAGCTGGAATGAGCCGCTTCTCTGCGGGGAGGAAAAGGGCTATTTTGTGGTCAACAACGACCGCGTGATCCGCACCCGTCAAGGGAGGATCCTGATCCCCGCCGCGCTTCATGAGGGCGTGTGGGGCGCGGGCGTGTTTTATCTGTTCGCCTCCGATGACGACGGCAAAAGCTTTTACACGCTCTTTCACGGGTCGACCATACCGCGCTCGCGGGGCAGTCGGGTGGGCATTCAGGAGCCCGGACTGCTCGAGCTTGCCGACGGACGGCTGTGGTGCTATGTGCGGACCGACACGGGCAGGCAGTACGAGGCCTTTTCCGATGACGGCGGTGTCAGCTTCACGGACTTTGCACCCTCGGCGTTTACCTCACCTGTCTCTCCGCTGTCGGTGAAGCGGCTGTCGGACGGGCGTTTGCTGGCGGTGTGGAACCCGATCCCGCTGTACAACGGGCGGAGCGAGCGCATCGATGGAGTCTGGACGGGGGCGCGCACGCCGCTGGTCATGGCGTTCAGCGAAGACGACGGCGAGTCCTTTTCGTCCCCGATTCCAATTGAAACCGATGAAAAAAGCGGCTTTTGCTACACCGCCATCCACGAAACGGACGACGGGGCCATCCTGCTGGGCTATTGCGCGGGCAGCGTGGCGGACGGAAGCACGCTGAACCGTCTTCGTCTGCGTCGGCTGGAAAAGGAAGAAAAGCAGACGCCCACGGCGCACCCTTGACAGGGGAGAGAAGCCGTGCTATCATAGAAAAAAGAAGCGAATCGATACGCTTCCATTATTAAAAAGGAAAACACGATCATGAAAAAAAGAAGCCTTTTTCTGCTGCTGACCGCTCTTTTGCTGACGTTGGCGCTTTTGCCGTCCGCGGCGGCAGCGACCGAAACGCCCGCCCTGCCCACCGGCAACTGGCTGGAGCACACCGAGGCGGTGAGCGAAACAAACGGCGTGTATGAGATCGAGAGCGCCGAGCAGCTGGCGTGGATCGCCAAGCAGACCGCGCTGCTGAAAACCAACTTCAGCGGCAAGACCATCCGCCTGACGAAGGATCTCGACCTGTCTTCCCACCTCTGGACGCCCATCGGTCACAGCGACATGGCCTTTGCAGGAAGCTTTGACGGGCAGGGTCACACCGTCAAGGGGCTCACGATCACAGACGATGCCCATGCCGGCGATTATGTGGGGCTGTTTGGCTATGCCCGCGGCGGTTCACTTCAGAATGTTACTCTCGCCGAAGCCTATATCAACGTGACAGCGGCCGAATATGTGGGAAGCCTTGTGGGATTCGCGTCTTCAATCAACAACTGTCATGTCAGCGGCTCGACGGTGAAAGGCAGCGGCAATTACATCGGCGGACTTGTGGGAGATGCGCTCATGGGTTCGATCGTAGGATGCTCTGCGGACAAAGTGACAGTAACGAATGACGATGACGGTTTTTCTTATACGGGCGGTCTTGTGGGTTCATTAAATAACGCTGCGCTTGCCTTCTGCAGAGCCGGGAACGTAACGGTGATCGGTGCCAACAGGTATATCGGCGGTCTTGTTGGATCGACGAACAATTCTGTTTCGAATTGCGATATCATAAATTCGGTTGTAACAGGAACCCAAAGCGGCACTTCTTATTTGGGCGGTTTCGCCGGCGCCTTTTCTTCCATGGCTAAGGTTGCAAATTGCAAGGTCGAAAACGTAAATTTGACTGCGAAAGAATATATCAATGTTGGTGGTTTTTGCGGTCAACACCAAGGTTCGATTGTCAATAGTGTTGCTATTGTCAGCCAATTTTCCGGAAATGGATTTCTCGGCGGTCTTGTCGGCAAAAACGAAGGCTCGATCACGAACTGCTATGCCCATGTGGAGTCCGAGAATCTGTGGTATGGCATTGCTTATCAAAGCAGCGGAACGGTTTTGAATGGCTACTATAACAACACGGCAACGGCGGATTTTTCCTCCAACAGCGGCCGTGCCTTCGACTGCAAGGCCATGACCGATGACGAGATGAAGGCCGATGCCTTTGTGGCCGCCCTCAACGGCTATTGGGACGAAGCGACCGAGACAAACAAATACCCGTACTGGGCGAAGGACACGGCAAATCAAAACGGCGGCTTCCCGATTCTTGAAATTCCCAAGGTGTCCTCGCTTGACGTGATTGCCCCCTCCTTCATGGGCGGAACGATTCACTTCCAATTCCGCGGCGAGAACTTGGACAAGGTCAGCGCGCTGAGCATCAGCGATCCGCACATGGGAAGCTATTCCTCGCTGGCCGATGCCAAGGTAGAGGATGCTTCGCGGATCACCGCGTCCTTCACCCCTCACGACGGGTTCTGGACAAAGGGTGAGACCGGCTATTCCTGCTCGGGGACGGTCTATCTCACGCTGGACGGCTTGCGGACGGCTTATCCCTTCTCTGCTTTCATTCCCCTCGAGGTCAAAACGCCCAAGGTCACCTCGCTCTCCTATGCAGACACGCTCCCTTCGTCGGGCGGCGTTGCCGAGATCCTGCTCAGCGGAGAGCATCTGGCTTCCTTCCATGACACCGTCACGCTGACGGCGGTCTCCTCCTCCGAAACGCTCCGCGTCACCAAGGCGGTGCAGGAGGGCGATTCGCTGCGCATGAGGCTGGCGCTCCCCGATAACATCGGCGAGAGCGATAAGGTCTACCGCCTGTCGGTCACCCTCGGCAGCACCGAGCAGACGCTGCCTGTGTATACGCTGACGGTGAAGGCGCCCGTGCAAGGGGAGGTCAGCTCGCCCTTTGACCTCAACGGCGACGGACAGGTGAACGTGAACGATGTGATCCATCTCATCCGCATCATCGTCGGCGAAGCGTGAAAAGAGAAAACGGCACCCTTGCCTAAAAACGGCGGGAGCAAGCCTCCCTACGGAAAAACGCTTTGCATGGCTTTTTTGAAAGTTTTTGGGAATTCCAAAGGGACTTTTTTTAAAAAGTCTCTTTGGTAGGGGTTCGGGGACGAAGTCCCTGACCATTCATACCCATCCGCGGCGCTTTGCGCCGCAAATCGACGGGAGCAAGCCCCTTGCGGGAAAAACGGCACACCAAACAAAAAAGCGTCTCCTTTGTATCGGGAGGCGCTTTTTATGTGCTTTTTTTATAAAACCTCTTCCTCGCCGTCTTCGGGGACGGGGTCGGCCTTGGCGAGAAAATGGCTCTCGTCGAGACCGAGAAGGTCAAAGGCGTTTTGATACAGGATCTTTTCCCGCTCCTCGTCGGTGAGGGGGAGGGCGAAGAAGCGGTCCAGCTCCTCGGACGGATCCCACATGGGAAAATCCACGCCGAAGAGGACGCGGTCAGCCCCAAAGGTACGGACCAGCTCGGCGGCGCGCTCGGGCTTGAGGGCATAGAGCGACGAGCAGGTGTCCACATAGAGATTGGGCAGTCCGGGCAGGAGGTCTGCGGCCTCGTCCCATTCGCTCCATCCGCCGAAGTGGGCGGCGATGACCGTCAGATTTGGCAGAGCCTTGCAGAGCGTCAGGATCTGGGCGGGATGGGAAAAGTCAAAGCGCTTGTCGCCGGCGTGCACCAGCAGAGGGAGCTTGCCCGCAAAGCGGCTGCACATGTCGATGGCCTCGGGCGAATCGATGGCAAAGCCCTGCACATCGGGGTGAAGCTTCACGCCGTGGAGTCCCAGCTCACAAATGTGGGCGATATCCTCCTCCAGGTTTTCGCTGTGGGGGTGGAGCGAGCCGAAGCCGACGAATCGGTCGGGATACTGCTCCACGGTCTGCGAGAGAAAGCTGTTGATCGACTGCACCTGTGCGGGATTGGTCGCCACCGAATGGACGAGAAAGTGGGTGATGCCCGCTTTTTCGCCGTTTTTTAACAGCGTGGCCACGCTGCCGTCGGTGTACATCGCCATGTCGTAAAAGCGTCCGATGGCGATGGCCGCCTTTTCCGCGATCTTGTCGGGATAGATGTGGCAGTGGGCGTCAAAGACGATGGGAAAATCGGTTCGGTTCATGCTCTTTCCTTGCTCTTTTCCTCGGCTTAACCCTTGTTCTTCTTGCTCTCGGCCTTCAGGCGGAGCTCGGTGTTCAGGATCTTCTTGCGGAAGCGGATGCTCTTTGGCGTAACCTCCATCAGCTCGCTTTCCGAGATGAATTCGATGCCCTCCTCCAGGCTCATGACGCGGGGCGTGACCAGACGGAGCGCTTCATCCGCACCGGAAGAGCGAATGGCGGTCAGGTGCTTTTTCTTGCAGACGTTGACGGCGATGTCGCCCTGCTTGGGGTTTTCGCCGACGATCATGCCCTCATAGACGGGGGTTGCCGCGCCGATGAACATGACGCCGCGGTCCTGAGCGTTGAACAGTCCGTAGGAGGTGGAGTCGCCGTCCTCGCTGGCCACCAGAGAGCCGGTGAAGCGGACGGTCACATCGCCCTTATAGGGCTGGTAGGAATCGAAGACGGTGTTCATGATGCCTTCGCCGCGGGTGTCGGTGAGGAATTCGCTGCGGTAGCCGAACAGACAGCGGGAGGGGACGAGGTATTCGATCTTCATGCGCGAGCCGGAGGGGGTCATCTGCAGAAGGTCGCCCTTGCGAGCGCCCAGCTTTTCGATGACCGCACCCACCGAGCTTTCGGGAACGTCGATGACCACCCGCTCAATGGGCTCGCAGCGGACGCCGTCGATTTCGCGGTAGAGGACGCGGGGCGTGCTGACGCAGAGCTCATAGCCCTCGCGGCGCATGGTCTCGATGAGGATGGACAGGTGCATCTCGCCGCGGCCGCTGACCTTGAATTCGTCGGTGGTGTCGCCGTCCTTGACGTGGAGCGAGACGTCCTTGAGAAGCTCTTTGTACAGGCGGTCGCGGAGCTGGCGGGAGGTGACATACTTGCCCTCGCGGCCGGCAAAGGGACCGTCGTTGACCGAGAAGGTCATTTCGATGGTGGGATCGCTGATCTTGACGAAGGGCAGAGGCTCGATGTCCTCTCGGGCCACCAGCGAGTCGCCGATGGTGATGTCCTCCGCGCCCGCGAAGGAGACGATGTCGCCGCATTTGGCGCTTTCCACCTGCGTGCGGGACAGACCGTCGAACTGGTAGATGGACACGACCTTGGTGCGGCGCATCTTTTCGGGGGAGTGGAAGTTTTTGATATAGACCTCCTGTCCCTGCTTGATCACGCCGTTTTCCACGCGGCCGATGCCGATGCGGCCCACATAATCGTTGTAGTCGATGGAGGAGACCAGCATCTGCAGGGGGGTGTCCTCCTCGCCCTCGGGGGCGGGGATGTAATCGAGGATGGTGTCGAACAGGGGCATGAGCGTTTCGCCCTTTTCATAGGGAGAGAGCGAGGCGGTGCCGGCCTTGCCCGAGCAGAAGAGCATGGGGCTGTCCAGCTGTTCGTCGGTGGCGTTCAGGTCGAGCAGAAGCTCGAGAACCTCTTCCTCCACCTCCTCGAGGCGGGCATCGGGGCGGTCGATCTTGTTGATGACCACGATCACGCGGTGGTTCAGCTCCAGCGCGCGCTGCAGCACGAAACGGGTCTGGGGCATGGGACCCTCGGCGGCGTCCACCAGCAGCAGAACGCCGTTGACCATTTTCAGAATGCGCTCCACCTCGCCGCTGAAGTCGGCGTGTCCGGGGGTGTCGATGATGTTGATCTTCACGTCCTTGTAGTGGACGGCGGTGTTTTTGGCGAGAATGGTGATGCCGCGCTCCTTTTCCAGCGCATTGCTGTCCATCACGCGCTCTTCGGTTGCCTGGTTTTCTCTATACACACCGCCCTGCTTGAGCATTTCGTCAACCAGCGTGGTCTTGCCGTGGTCAACGTGGGCGATGATGGCGATGTTTCTCAGATCCTGACGTATCACGTTTCTTTTCTCCTGTCCTTGTTGGATTCGGTTTGATTTTCTCTATAACCCAAACAGTATATCACACTTTTTGTGTAAATAAAAGGAATAAAATGTTAACAGTTATCTTTTTTTCACCGTCAGAGGATCAGCAGCCTGCCGGATCCTTCTTACCTTCCGTTTGACCGCGGGAGCAGGTCGCTTTTTTGGTGGGAAAAGCCGGGGGAAGAGGAGAGGGGAAGGTCCTTTCCGGCATGGAAAAAGGGCACCGTTTTTGCGGTGCCCTTGATGCGCGTTGAATGGGGGACAGTCTTACTTGGCGATGGAGATGGCAAACTGGAGAGCTGCCTTGGCATCCTCGGTCGAGATGGGCTGTCTGGGATTCATGGAGTAGTTGTTGATCACGCCGACGGAGGTGAAGTAGGCAATGGCCGACTTGTACTCGCTGATGTTGGCGATGCGGTTCTTGTAGTAGAAGTGGCTGAGGATGTCGCTTTCATCGGAAACCTGGGAGATCTCACCGGCGTTGAGCAGGGTAGCGTACACGATGTAGTAGAAATCCTGAGCGTTGAGCGTGCTCACATCGCCGAAGGTTCTCTCAAAACCGAGCGCCTTGGTGGACAGACCGGCGGTAGCCAGATTGGCGGTGATGTCGGAGAGGGTGACCTTAGCCGCAGAAGCGAAGTTGATGGTAGCGGAGGTGGAGTAGGAGGGAACGGTGGGCTTCACAACGGCGTGGAGGTTGGGAGCATGGTACTTGTTGCAGAGAGCGCAGTACACATGGGTGTTGTTGTGCTCGTGGTTGCCGGAATAGTATCTGCCGCAGATATAGCAGTAGCTGTAGTTGGAGTGCTGACCGTCAGCATGATACTTGTCGCACAGCGAGCAGTAGTGGTAGTTGGAGTGCTGACCGTCGGCATGGTACTTGCCGCAGGTGTAGCAGTAGTTGTAGTGGGTATGCTGATCGGGAGCGTGATATTTGCCGCAGATGTAGCAATACTTGTAGTAAGGATTGGTCACGCAGCCGGCATCGGAGTAGTGGTAGTAGCCGCAGTTTGCGCAGTAGCCGTAGGTGGGATGGGAGATCGTTTCGCCGACCTTGTGGTAGTGGCCGCATTCCTCGACGAACTCATACTTGGTGGGAGAAGCGAGCAGGCCGCACTCAACGCCCTTCAGGTGGTAAGCGTCGCAGTCCTTGCAGTACTCGTACTCGATGTGGTTGCCGACCTGCGTGCAGACATAGCCCTTGGCATGGTACTGCTCACAGTTGTGGCAATAGTAGTAGTTCATGTTGGGGTAGTAGTAGCTGCAGGTGTAGCCATTGGAGTGGTACAGGTTGCAGTAGGTGCAGAAGTAGTAGTTGACGTTGGGGTTGTAAACGCCGCAGTTATAGCCGTTGGCATGGAAGTTCTTGCAGGAGTAGCAGTAGTAATAGCCGTTGGCGTTGGGGCTTCCGTAGTAGAGGTTGTAGTAGTAGCAGATGTAGCCGGCAGCATGGCTCTCACAGCAGATGGGGCAGTAGTAGGAGCCGAAGGGGTAGTGAACAACAGGGCAGGTGGTGCCGATGTTGTGCTGCTTGCCGCAGAAGTGGCAGGTGTAGGTGGTCAGCGAATCGTATTCGCCGTTGCCGCTGTGGATGAGGACCTTGTCTTCGTTGACGATGGTGCCTCTGTTGTCCAGATAGCCGCGGACGACGAGAGAGCCGTTGACAGTCAGCTTACCGTACACAGTGAGAGTCTTGCCCTCGGGCACGATGATGGAGAGGCCTTCGGGAATGGTGTCCTCCAGATACAAAACCGTGTCATACTCCAGAAGGACGGTGGCAGAGCCCTTGGCTTCGGCGTTGTTGATCAGAACGGTCAGGTCACTGGTGAGGGCGCTTGCGCTCAGAGGAAGAGCCGCAACCAGCATCAGGACCGCCAGAGCAATCGCAAACAGTCTTTTTTTCATGTTCATGTACTTCCTTTCCTGATGAAAAATAAGTTCGATAGGGATACAGATACATTCTACCATACTTTTCACGGGAAGTCAACAATTTCCGCACCGAAAAAAGCGAGAAATTTCTTAAATTTTCCTGAAAAAGTGTTTGGCAGATCTCTCTTTGTTTTCTATGACGGATGTTTTTTCAAAAAGTTCCCTGTTTTGGAAAAGAAAAAAGCAACAAGCAGCCTCTGCATCACGGCGCGGCGAAGCCGTGGATGAAGCCGTCGGCATCGGCCGAGCAGATGTCCCCGCCGATGACCTTGTTCTTGCTCACAAGCAGGTTGGCAAACACGCGCCCGTCATAGCCGGGGTAGTTGGTCAGCGCATAGGTGTATCGAGTGACCTCGCGCCCCTTGTATTTGGACAGATCCAGCCCCTGCTTTTTCTGCAGCTCGTTGTAGGTCATGTAGACCTTGTCAAACTGATCGGGGACGGTGACCTTCTCCTCCTCCACGGGCGTTTCGGACACCTCCCAGCCGAACTGGGCGAGAAAGGCGATGCGGTCGTCGTTGGTCTTGACCTTGGCGAAGTTGACCTTGCCGCTCTCGCCGAACACGTCCTCCCCCGCGGCGGGGTCATAGGAGGGGATGAAGGCGATGAGGGTGATGAGCAGGGCCAGCGAGAGGGTGATGACGGCGAAAAATTTGATGGTGGACGCCTTGAGCGAATAAATGAACATAGCTTTCTTACCTCCGAAAGGGAATTTGTCATCGCATGACTTCTCACTGCATGATATGACTGCCTCTGCCGTTTTATACCTTCCGTTGACAAAAGGAGCAGGAACGGGTATAATGGAAGAAAAGATGACATTTGAGCGAACAAAGCGTCCTTTGCTGCAGACAAAGGACATATCGCGCCGCGAAGCGGCATATTGCGTTGGCGAAGCCGACATATCGCGCTGAACGGAGTGAGGCATATCGCGCCGCGAAGCGGCTTTCACATCCGGAATGGCGGCGGGAGCAAGACGACCGCCCTAAGGGTTCCCATGCCCGCGAACGCTTTACCGAAAGCCTCCCCTTTTCAAAGGGGAGGTGGCACGCGGTAGCGTGACGGAGGGGATCGTTTCCCATGCCGCGCAGCGGCAATTCATGAAATCGAAGATTTCAATTCATGAACGAAGTTCAATTCATGCGCCCGCGGCGCAATTCATGCCGCGAAGCGGTCTTTTGCCTCCGCGAAGACGGACGGAGAAAAAACAAAGAAGCCTGAAAAGAAAGGAAGCATACGATGGAAGATGTCAGACACGAGCCCTTCACCCTTCAAAAGCCGCTTCGGGAGATGACCGATGCCGAGCTTGACCGTTTGGCCGAGGAGCTGCGGCAGGAGATCTTGCAGACGGTGTCTCAAAACGGCGGCCATCTGGCGTCCAATCTGGGAGCGGTGGAGGCAACGATCGCGATCCACCGCGTTTTCGATCTGCCGAAGGACCGTCTGATCTTCGATGTGGGACACCAGTGCTATGCCCACAAGCTGCTGACAGGCCGCGGCGACCGTTTCCACACGCTCCGCCAAAGGGACGGGCTTTCGGGCTTCACCAAGCGGAGCGAGAGCGAGTGCGATCCGTTCGGCGCGGGGCATGCCGGAACCTCCCTGTCCGCCGCTCTCGGCTTTGCGGAGGCCGATCTGCTGGCAGGGCGGGACCGCCATACGGTGGCGTTTGTCGGCGACGGCGCCTTCACCAACGGCATGATCTATGAGGCGCTGAACAACTGCTCCGACAAGCGTCTGCGTCTGATCCTGATTTTAAACGAAAACGATATGTCCATCTCCCCCAATGTGGGCGGGCTCTCCCGCTATCTCACCCGCATCCGCGTCAGCAAGGGGTATTTCACCTTCAAGCACCGCTTCCAGAGCCTGCTGAAAAAAGTGCCGCGGATCGGAGAGAGTCTGATCAAGGGAAGCCGACGGCTGAAAAATACCGTCAAGCGGACGCTGATGACCGGCAACCTCTTCGAGCATCTGGGCGTTCATTACCTGGGACCGCTGGACGGTCATGACCGCCGTCTGTTAGAGCGTGTGCTGGAGGAGGCCAAGCGGCGCGAGGGCTGTACGCTGGTGCACATCTGCACGAAGAAGGGCAAGGGGTATCCGCCCGCCGAGGAGCATCCCGAGCGGTATCATTCGGTCTCGCCCTTTGACCTGTCTGTCGGGGCAAGTGCCTCCTCTCAGCCCACCTTTTCCGATGTGTTCGGCGAGCTGATGGTGCGCGCCGGCAAGAGCGATCCCGCGCTGTGTGCGGTCACCGCCGCCATGAGCGAGGGGACGGGGCTCTATCCCTTTTCCTGCGCCTTCCCTGAGCGGTTTTACGATGTGGGCATCGCCGAGGAGCACGCGATGACCTTTGCGGCCGGGCTGTCGGCGGCGGGGATGCGGCCGGTGTATGCGGTCTATTCCACCTTTGCCCAGCGCTGCAACGACCAGCTCTTTCATGACAGCCTCATCCAATCCCTGCCGCTGACGCTGGTGTTCGATCGCTGCGGTCTCGTGCCCGGCGACGGCGTGACGCATCAGGGCATCTACGATGTGTCGATCTATGCGGCCATGCCCGGCGTTTGCATCTACAGCCCCGCGAACTATGCCGATCTGTCCCGCTGCTTTGAAGCGGCTGTCGATCCGAACCGCAGCGAGCTTTGCACCATCCTCCGCCTGCCGAGGGGACGGGAGAGCCGGACCGATCTGTCCTGCCTGACCGATCACGAAACGGGCGGCTTCCGTACCTTTGGCGAGACAGGGGCGAAAAAGGTTCTGATCACCTACGGACGGCTGAGCGCCAATGCGCTGGAGGCGGCAAAGGCGGCGGGCGTGAAGCTGATCAGCCTGCTTCGCATTGCCCCCCTCGATCGGGAGGCGCTTTTTGCCGAGATCGGCGGTGCGGGGGCTCTGTACCTTGCCGAGGAGGGCGTGTACAGCGGCGGCGTGGCCATGCAGATCGCGGCGTATGCCGCTTCGGTCGGGTTCCGCGGACGCATCTTCACCCGAACCGTGGATCCGAGCGGTCCTTTCAGCGGAAGCGAGAGCGAGCTGTTTGAGGCCTTCGGCTTTGACCTGACCTCGCTGACGGCGTGGCTGACGGGAGAAGACGGAAAAAATTGAAGTTTGTGCAAAATGCGTATTGCACCCGAAGCAGCGGTGCGGTATAATAAAAGATAGAAAAGACAGTGTGCCGCAAGGAAAAAGCGGCGAAAGAGAGTTTACGGAGGATTGGATTTATGGGTAAAAAAGTAAAGATCGGCGTGTTCGGCGGCTACCGCGGACGCACGATGATCAACATTCTGCAGTTCCATCCCGATGCGGAGCTGGTGGCCGTTTGCGACCGTTACCAGCCCATTCTCGATGCGGTGGGCAAAAAGGCCGAGGAGATGGGGCAGAAGGTGGCTCTGTACACCGATTTTGATGAGTTCTTCCAGCACGATATGGATGCGGTGGTGCTGGCCAACTATGCCACCGAGCACGGCACGTATGCCGTCAAGTTCCTCGATTCGGGGCGCCACGTGCTCTCCGAGGTGCTTCCCACCGAGACCATGGCGCAGGCGGTGGCCCTCTGCGAGGCGGTGGAGAGAAGCGGCAAGGTCTATGCCTATGCCGAAAACTACTGCTATATGCAGCATGCGTTTGAAATGTGGCGCCGCTACAAGGCCGGCGAGATCGGCGAGGCGGTCTATCTCGAGGGCGAGTATGTCCACGACTGCGCCTCCATCTGGCCGAGAATCACCTACGGCGACCGTAACCACTGGCGCAACCTGCTCACCCCCAACTTCTATTGCACCCACTCCTGCGGTCCGATGATCGCCATGAGCGGTCTGCGTCCGGTGCAGGTGGTGGGCTTCGAGCTTCCGCAGGGCATCGATATGCTGTCGGTGGGTGCCCAGAAGGGCGCGGCCGTTGAGATGATCACCTTTGAAAACGGCGCGGTGGGCAAGAGCCTCCACGGCGATCTGAAGCGTACCCCCTCCAGCTACAACTACGTCTTCTACGGTCAGAACGGTATGATGGAGTCCGACCGCTTTGCTCACGGTCACGATACGCTGAGCGTGTACAGCGAGATCGGCAAGCCCTTTGGCAAGGGTGTCTGGGAGGAGCGCTTCGTTCCCCCGCATTTTATCGAGCCCGAGCTGGCGGCCAAGGTCAAAACCCATGGCGGAAGCGACTTCTATCCCACTCACTTCTTCATCAGAAAGATCCTCGGCGATCCGATCGGTGAGGAGTGGAGCATCGATGTGTACAAGGCGCTGGATATGAGCATCTGCGGCCTTTTGGGCTATCGCTCGGTTCTTGCCGGCAACAAGCCCATGGCCATCCCGAACTTCCGCAACAAGGAGGAGCGCGAGCCCTACCGAAACGACAACGCCTGCACCAATCCCGCCATCGCAGGCGATCAGCTGCTGCCCATCACCTCCTGGGGCGAAAGACACATCCCCGACGCCATCTATGACCGCTGCAAGCAGCTCTGGCTGGAGAAAAAGGACGCCATGACGCTGCCTGACAACGACATTTACAAGCAGTAAACATCCCGAAAAAAGCGCAGGATCATCGGCAAACGGTGGTTTTGCGCTTTTGTGTTGTCAAAAGAAATATAAATTTATTATAATATTTGTGCAAGTTGTACATTGTTTCGGGGGCGGATATTCGGTATAATGAAGGTGTAAACAAATCCGCAGGGCGGACACATACAAACATAGGGCAAAATCCTATGACTTTGGAGGTAATATACCATGGGAAAGAAAATTAAGATCGGCGTGTTCGGCGGTTACCGCGGACGCACGGCCATCAATGTGCTTCAGTTCCATCCCGATGCTGAGCTGGTCGCGGTTTGCGATAAGTATCAGCCGATCCTGGCTTCGGTCAAGAAGAGAGCCGATGAGCTGGGTCAGAACGTGGCTCTGTACACCGACTTTGACCAGTTCTTCCAGCACGAGATGGATGCTGTCATCCTGGCCAACTATGCCACCGAGCACGGTACGTATGCCGTCAAGTTCCTTGAGTCCGGCCGTCACGTCATGTCCGAGGTGCTTCCCACCGAGACGATGGCGCAGGCTGTCGCTCTTGTCGAGGCTGTGGAAAAGAGCGGCAAGGTCTATGCTTACGCCGAGAACTTCTGCTATATGCAGCACTCCTTCGAGATGTGGCGCCGCTACAAGCTGGGCCAGATCGGCGAGGCTGTGTATCTTGAGGGCGAGTATGCGCACGACTGTGCCTCCATCTGGCCGAGAATCACCTATGGTGACCGCAACCACTGGAGAAACCTGCTGACGCCTAACTTCTATTGCACCCACTCCTGCGGCCCGATGATCGCCATGAGCGGTCTGCGCCCGGTACAGGTCGTCGGCTTTGAGCTTCCTCAGAGCATCGATATGCTGTCGGTCGGCGCACAGAAGGGCGCGGCTGTTGAGATCATCACCTTCGAGAACGGCGCGGTCGGTAAGAGCCTCCACGGCGACCTGAAGAGAACGCCTCACAGCTACAACTATGTCTTCTACGGTCAGAACGGTATGATGGAGACCGACCGCTTTGCCAAGGACTGCGATTCGCTGAGCGTTTACAGCGAGATCGGCAAGCCCTTCGGTAAGGGCGTTTGGGAAGAGCGCTTCAAGCCCGAGCACTTCATCGAGCCCGAGCTGGCAGCCAGAGTCAAGACTCACGGCGGCAGCGACTTCTATCCCACCCACTTCTTCATCAAGAAGATCCTGGGCGATCCCATCGGCGAGGAGTACAGCATCGACGTTTACAAGGCTCTGGATATGAGCATGTGCGGTCTTTTAGGCTACCGTTCGGTTCTCGCGGGCAACCGGCCCATGAAGATCCCGAACTTCCGCAACAAGGAAGAGCGCGAGCCCTGGAGAAACGACAACGCCTGCACCAATCCTGCCGTTGCCGGCGACCAGCTGCTGCCCATCACCTCCTGGGGTGAGAGAGACATTCCCGATGCTGTCTATGACCGCGTCAAGCAGCTGTGGATCGAGAAGAAGGACGCCATGACCCTTCCCGAGAACGACATCTACAGATAAATCACCTGAAACAAGGCGAACCAAAGGGGACTTCTGTCAAAAGGAGTCCTCTTTTTTCTTTTGTGTGCTTCGCACACGCGATATGCTCGCTTTGCTCGCGCGATAAAACGGGCGCATGAAGCAAACAGCACCCGAACACACAGCGGCGCCCTAACAAATTCGCTCGGTGTCGGAACTACACCGCTTTCGCCGAAGGCGAAAGACCGCGAATTTCAACATTGGGCGAAAGTCGCTCTGCTCGCGCGATCTATTCGGCTTCACCGAATGCGATATGTCCCTGCGGGACGCGATAGGCTCGCTTCGCTCGCACCAACACTCCCCCTTTTTAATACAATGACAGTACATGGAAAATAAAAATTTTTCCATGTTTAAAAGTGGGGTGCCCTTGGTAAAAATAGAGTTGAAAGAACAAAAGGGGAGTGTGAAAAAATTGACTGTCAAACGTGGCGATATTTATTACGCCGACTTGAGTCCGGTCATCGGCTCCGAGCAGGGCGGACTCCGCCCGGTGCTGATCGTGCAGAACGATGTGGGCAACAAATACAGCCCCACCGTGATCGCGGCGGCCATCACCAGCCGGATGGGAAAAGCCAAGATGCCAACACATATCGATGTATATGCGGACAGCTTCGGTCTTGCCAAAGATTCCGTGATACTGCTTGAACAGATACGTACCATTGACAAGAAGCGGCTGAAGGAGAAGATGGGCCATCTGGACGATGCGGTCATGCGCCGTGTCAACGAGGCCATCAACGTCAGCTTCGGTCTGGCCGAGCCCGAAAAACGGGAGAGCGGCGAGCGCACCGATACGGTCATTGCGTAATTCGCTCAGCGCATATACGAAGCATCGAGAAAAAAGATCCACCCGTCAAAGGCGGCAAGAACGGACGAAAGGCGTTCGTTCTGAGGCAAACGGGTGGATCTTCGTTTTTCTTTTTTCATAAGGAAGGGGTTTTTCGCGGAGCCGCCGTGTGACAGCGCCGCTTTTTGGCGGGAAACGGCGTTACCGTGCTTCGGCTTCCTTCGCCTTTCTGTCCTGCTCGGCTAAAAACGCCAGACGGTCCTTCTTGGCGATCTGCATGGAGAGAATGGCCGCAAGGGTGGCAGCGGTCATCACGACCGTGAGCACGATGAGCATGGGACGGTAGGAGCCGAGCAGGTCGTAGGACAGGTTGGCCAACGGCACACCGCAGGCATAGCCGAGGACGTTGACCGACAGATAGTATCCCATGACGCGGGAGAAGGCCTTTTGCCCGAACAGCTCCGAGACCAAAAGCGGGATCATGATCGTTTCCAAAGGCATGGCCAGCGAGCTGACAATGCTGTAGATCCAGAGGGTGACGGTGGACTGCGAGGTGGCCGAGGACAGGCAGAGCAGCGATACGATGGCCGCGCAGCAGCAGGCGGTGAAGGTGGGAAGGATGCCGAAGCGGTCATAGCCCACGCCGGCCAGGATCTTGGAGGCAAAGAGCACCAGCGCGTGCACGCTGAACACATAGATCACGTATTCCTTGGAGATGCCCAGATCATACATATGGGGCTTGGAGACGTTGGACATGGCCTGCAGGATGAAGCCCATGATGAAAACGCATCCGCCCGAGAGGTAGAAATAGGGCTTGCGGAGGATCTGCTCGATGGAGAAGCCCTCCCATTGCAGTCCGCGCTTGCCTTTTTTCACCGCGTCCTGTCCCAGAGGCTCGAGCCCCATATCCGAGGGCTTGTTGCGGAGCAGGGCGACAACGAGAAGCCCCACGATGAGGAAGAGGACGGCGGTCAGCTGGTAGCCCAGACGCCAGCGTGCCTGATCGGTGGGGAGAGAGGCGTCCATGCCGTAGAGCACGCGGGTGACCACGTTTTCCGACACGATGCCGCCCAGTCCGTTGGCGGCCAGAATGACGCCCATGACCGTTCCCTTGCTGTTGGTGAACCAGTGCTCAACGATGTGGCCGATGATGGTGGTGGAGGTCCAGGCAAAGCCGGCACCGAGGAAAAGACCGCCGATGTAAAACTGCCAGTAGGTATTGGAAAAGGAGTAGATGAGGCAGGCGGCGATGAGGAAGGAGTAGCCGAAGGCGACCATACGCCGTGCGCCGAAGCGGCAGACCAGCGAGCCGAAGAAGAAGTTGAGCAGGGCGGTGGACAGATAGCGCATGGAGTCGTTGATGGTGAACAGACTGCGCTCCAGCCCCAGCTGGGCGGTGATGGCGGTCAGATAGGTGCTTTTGGGCGAGGAGCCGAAGCCCAGCGCAACAAAGACCGTGAGAAAGCAGACGGCGAAAATGACATAGGCATAGTGGAATCCGGCTTTTTTCTGTGTGTTCAAGGGGAAAACCTCCGTAGAATCCGTAGAAGAGAAAAGGGTGAAACGCGGTTTGGGAAGCGAAGTATGAGGCGCGTTGTGATGAGAAGCATGAGATGCGTTTGGCTGAGAAGCAGACAGGGGGGCGGAAAAAACAGACCCCCGCACGGCAGAGTGCGGAGGCCTGTCGGCATCGCGTTTAGGCTCTGACCTTGCTTTCCAGCTCGTCAAGAAGCTTTCTGCTGTTTTCGTAGAAGAGCTTGTTGACCGTCTCCTTGCCGAGACCGAGCTTGGTGGTGGCTTTCTTCATGGCGAGAATTTCCTCATACATGAAGAAGGTCAGCTTCTCGCCCTCCTCAGCGGAGACCTCGCGCAGGTGAGGATCCTGGCTGGGATCGCCGTAGAGACCGGGGGGAACGAGATTGATATAGGTGTTGTTTTCCTCGATGCGGCGCATTCTCATGCGGACGATGGGCTCGTCGCTTCCGAAGAGGATCTTGTCCTCGCTGACGTTCTTGAGCAGCTCCTCAAACACGTAAGCGCTGGTGTTGGCGGTGAAATCGTAGTACAGATCTTTGTAATCCTTCAGCTTCTCGAAGGCGTCTCCCACGTCGCACTCACAGTAAGCTCTGCCCACGTGAGCGATGACCAGGCGGAGGTTGGGATATGTTTCACAGATGTGCTGGATCTGAGCGATGTTGACCGGATCGCGGAAGCGGGCGTTGCGCGGGATGTGGAGCATGACCATCAGGCCCAGCTTGTTCATCAGCTCCAGGTGGTGGGGCGGGAAGAAGTCGAGAATACGGATCTCGGCGCCGGGGATGTAGTTGGGCGAGAGGTTGAGATAGGACTTGATGCCCAAGTACCCATTGCGGTAGATCTCTCTTTCCACCTCATCGGCGGTCATGAGAGGATGGGAGAAATAAAGAGCGGGATAGCCCGACACCTTCTTGGCGTAGGAGATGTATTCGTTTCTCTCGCGGCAGGTGGGGATATCGGTCAGCTTGGAGGCGAAGATCAGGGGCGTGACCTCCTTATCGGGGAAGAAGAGCTTGTAAGCCTCCATGATGTCCTCGATCTTGTTTTCGGCGGCGACCAGAGAGGGCCAGGTAACGGTTCTCTTGGGGGAGTTGGGATTGGGCTTGGGAGCGCCCTTCCAAACGTGGGTGTGAATGTCGATGATTTTTTCGGGCAGATAGTCGCGGATCTGCTCTTCGTAGATTCTTCTGTCGTTATCGGTAACCTTGAACAGACTCATAATCGTAATTCCTTTCTGAAAAATAATGTATTAGGCTCTGACCTTGCTCTCCAGCTCGTCGAGAAGCTTTCTGCTGTTTGAATAGAAGAGCTTGTTGACCGTCTCCTTCCCGAGACCGAGGCGGGTGGTGGCTTCCTTCATGGCAAGGATCTCCTCGTACATGAAGAAGGTCAGCTTCTTGCCCTCCTCCTCGGAGACCTCGCGCAGGTGGGGATCCTGGCTGGGATCGCCGTAGAGGCCGGGGGGAATGAGGTTGATGTAGGTGTTGTTTTCCTCGATGCGGTGCATTCTCATGCGGACGATGGGCTCGTCGCTTCCGAAGAGGATCTTGTCCTCGCTGACGTTCTTGAGCAGCTGCTCAAACACGTAAGCGTTGGTGTTGGCGGTGAAATCGTAGTAGAGATCGGTGTAATCCTTCAGCTTCTCAAAGGCGTCGCCGATGTCGCACTTGCAGTAGGCGCGGCCCACATGGGCGATGACCAGACGGATGTTGGGATATGTCTCGCAGATGTGCTGGATCTGGGCAATGTTGACCGGATCGCGGAAGCGCGCATCGCGCGGAACATGGAGCATGACCATCAATCCGTTCTTGTTGATCATTTCCAGCTGGTGGGGCGGGAAGAAGTCGAGGATGCGGACCTCCTTGCCGGGGATGTAGGAGGGGGAGAGCGAGAGATAGGACTTGATGCCCAGATATCCGTTGCGGAAGATCTCTCGTTCCACCTCATCGGCGGTCTGCAGAGGGTGCGAGTAATAAAGAGCGGGATAGCCCGACACCTTCTTGGCATAGGAGATGTACTCGTTTCTCTCATAGCAGGATTCTAAGTCGGAGATCTTGGAAGCGAAGATCAGGGGCGTGACCTCCTTGTCGGGGAAGTAGAGCTTATAAGCCTCCTGAATGTCCTCGATCTTGTTTTCGGCGGCGACCAAAGACGGCCAGGTGACCGTTCTCTTGGGCGTGCCGGGCTTCACCTTCTTCGGACCCTTGGTGACGTGGGTGTGAATGTCGATGATCTGATCGGGCAGATAGTCTTTGATCTGCTCTTCATAGATCCGTCTGTCGTTATCGGTGACGGTGAAAAGACTCATATTCGTTCTTCCTTTCTGATGTGGTGGCCTTCAGGCTCTGACCTTGCTCTCCAGCTCGTCAAGAAGCCTTCTGCTGTTTAAGTAGAAGAGCTTGTTGACCGTCTCCTTGCCGAGACCGAGGCGGGTGGTGGCTTCCTTCATGGCGAGAATTTCTTCATACATAAAGAAGGTCAGCTTTCTGCCCTCCTCCTCGGAGACCTCGCGCAGGTGGGGATCCTGGCCGGGATCGCCGTAGAGACCGGGGGGGATGAGGTTGATGTAGGTGTTGTTCTCCTCGATGCGGTGCATTCTCATGCGGACGATGGGCTCGTCGCTTCCGAAGAGGATCCTGTCCTCGCTCACGTTTGTGAGCAGCTGTTCAAACACATAAGCGCTGGTGTTGGCGGTGATGTCGTAATAGAGGTCCTTGTAGTCCTTTAACTGCTCGAAGGCATCGCCGATGTCGCACTTGCAGTAAGCGCGGCCCACATGAGCGATAACCAGACGGAGATTGGGATAGCGCTCGCAGATGTGGAGGATCTGAGCAAGATTGACCGGATCGCGGAGACGGGCATGGCGCGGGATGTGGAGCATGACCATCAGCCCCAGCTTGTTCATCAGCTCCAGCTGGTGGGGCGGGAAGAAGTCAAGGATACGGATCTCGCCCTCGGGGATATAGGAGGGAGAGAGCGAGAGATAGGACTTGATGCCCAAAAAACCGTGGCGGTAGATCTCTCGTTCCAGCTCATCGGCGGTCTGGAGGGGATGTGAGTAGTAGAGAGCGGGGAAGCCTGTGGCCTTGACCGACTCGGCGATATAGGCATTTCTTGCATGGCAGGATTCGATGTCCGAGATCCTGTCGGCATAGATCAGGGGTGTGACCTTTTTATCGGGGAAATAGAGCTTATAAGCCTCCTGAATGTCCTCGATCGTGTTCTCGGCGGCCACAAGAGAGGGCCAGCTGACGATTCTCTTGGGCGCGTTGGGGTTGGGCTTGGGAGCGCCCTTCCAAACGTGGGCGTGAACATCGATGATCTGATCGGGCAGATAGTCGCGGAGCTGCTCTTCATAGATCCGTCTGTCGTTTTCGGTAACGGTGAAAAGACTCATCCATCTTCCTCCTTTTACACGAAAAAAGAGACGGTCTTCTCCCCGTCCGAGGAGGGCAGGGAGAAGACGCTGTTTGGTTTCTTACTTGATGACGATGGGGTTGACGCCGATCAGCTTGGCATAGAACACCAGCTCGTCAACAGAAGCGCCGTAGACCATGGAGCTGTGGTGGGTTGCACCGTTCTTGCTCAGCTCCTCGAGGAAGCGTTCAACGGGCATGCAGGGCTTGAGCCAGCCGCGGACCTTACCCGTGTACAGCTCGCTGTCGATGTTGAGCATCTCAACAGGGGAGATGACCAGGTTGTAGCCCTTGTCGTCCTTGCAGATGTTGACATAGATGGCCTCGCCGCCCTTGTAAGCGCCGTAGGAGACCACGGGATCGACGGCGTTCTTGCCGTAAACGAACTTGATCTTCTTAGCGGCGGGCTTGGACTGCAGCAGAGCGTTGTTGATCTCGCCCATGTGGCTGAGAACGACGGTGCCGCCCTTCCAGTCGGGGCAGAAGATCTCAACGAAGGAGGCTTCGCCGAAGCCGCGCATCAGAGAGCCGGTGATGGAAGCGGTGAGGATATCGCCCTCGCCGGCATAACCGGTGCCCTGAGCCATCTGCTTGCAGGCTTCCATGAAGGGCATGGTGGCAACGCCGCAGTCCTTACCGATGTTCAGGAAGTTGGCGGTGAAGGCATTCAGACCGTGCTTCTTGATCCACTTTCTGGTGGTCAGGCAGCTGAGGATGGTGTCGCGGCAGTCCTCGAGGGTGAGGTCGGCGTAACCGACATAGCTCTCGCAGTTGATGTCATATTCGGCCTTGATCTCTTCCTCGGTGATCGTCTCGCGGAGAGCGTTCATCTCGGCAGGGTTGGATTCGACAACCTTAACGCCGAACAGCTCCTTGATCTTGGTGTGCTCGATGAGGAAGTCACCCATGCCGTCGAAGGAACCGCCGATGGTACCGACCGAAGAACCGTCAAGGGTCTTGGCGGCGCGGGCAGCCTTCACGTAACCGACAACGCGGTCGATCACATCGGAATGCTCGGCATGGCCGGCGGCGATGGCAAAGGGCTTGCCGCGCTGCTTGAGCAGAGAGCACATATCCATAACGCCGTGGATACCGTGGCAGTAGCTGATGTACTTGGGATCCTGAGAGGGATCGAAGTCATAAGTGGTGGTGGTGTCGCAAACGATCAGAGGCAGGTCGGTGCCGGCCAATTCGTCGATGCACTGCAGGGAGGGCTGATACGCCATGTGAACGGTGACGATGGCGTCCACCTTTTCTTTTTCAAACAGGGCAACCGCCTCGGCAAATTCATTCTTGATGCGGCAGAAGTCAGCCGTTCTGACAACCTCAAGGCCCTTGGCCTCGAACTTCTGAGCAAGCTCCTCATAGTAGGGCTCAAGCACGTCACGGGAAGCGGCGCGGCCGTTGCCACCGTCGTCATACAGCTTGGGGAACAGCGGAATGAAACCGATCTTCAGTTTTTTCATGATTTTTCTCTCCTTTTATGTATGTGAAAATATAAAATGATATTTTTCCTATTCTACCTTATTATACCCCCTTTTGCCCGGTGTGTCAAGACAAATGGACTTATTTTTCTTATGCTTTTCCTTTTTTGAACAAACAAAATCAGGTCTGTAAGGCGCAGAAAACGATCGGTCGCGGAAAAAAACGGCTTACGAGAAAAATCGCCTCTTTGCCGCGGTTGTTTTCTGTCGGGAAAGGGAGGGGATCTCTTTTCCCGCTTTTTCCCTTGCTTGCCCGTCAAAGAAAGAGAAAAAGGGCGTCCGCTTCTTCGACGGAAACGGCAGGCAGAGGAGGATACAATGGACACAGAACAAAAAACGGACAAGCGCCGTTTGGTGTGCAGGGTGCGCAAGACGTGTAAAAAAAAGAAAGGAAAAGAAGATCATGGAAGAAAACAAGAGCGTCGGCAGACGGCCGGCAGGAGCGAGAGCACGGGCGTTTCGCAGATGGCTGGCAGCCAATGGGATGGACAAACGTGCGGGCGAGCTGTTGAAAGAAAAGGGGGGCGAGCTGGCCGTCGGGCTGGGACTGGGAGCGGTCACCTTTCTCTTCGCCCGCTCCTCCCCCGCCTTTGGGGCGTATCCGTTCGGGACGGCGTTTTTCTGTGCGCTGGGTGAGAGCGCGCCCTTCGGCTTTCTGGGGCTACTGACCGCCTCTTTGTTTGCGGGGAGCAGCGCCTTGCAGCTCTTTCTCATCGCCTGCGGACTGTTGCTGAGCCGTCTTTTGATCTTCCGCCGCTTCGGGGAGGAGGGCAAACGGTTTTCGCTCTTCTGCGAGCCGGTGGGCTTCAAGGTCAGCTGTGCGCTGGGCGCGGCCTTCCTTGCCTCGCTTTACCGTTATGCCTTCTCGGGCTTTTTGATGTATGACCTGTTCGGGATGCTGTTTGAGACCGGGCTTTCTCCGCTGTTGACCTACCTGTTTTCGGCGGCGTTTGTGAGCGAAAAGCGGATCGGGAAAGAGCGGGCGGTGATGCTTCTTTTGGTGGCGTTCACCTTTGCGCTGCGCTCGTTTTCTCTTTTCGGCTTCTCCTTTGCCTGCCTGTTTGCCATGCTGACGGGGATGGTCTTCGCCGTCCGCGAGGGGGAGCTGAAGGGCGGGCTGTATGCGCTGCTGTGCGGACTGGCGGCCAATCCGCTTTATTCGCCGGTGCTGGCGCTGGCGGCGGCGGTCTGCGGTCTGC
This sequence comes from Oscillospiraceae bacterium, assembly GCA_015063795.1. Classification (GTDB taxonomy): domain Bacteria; phylum Bacillota; class Clostridia; order Oscillospirales; family CAG-272; genus SIG694. The sequence continues at coordinate 53,315 of SVTL01000004.1, read as the reverse complement.
TGCGGCGGATGGGGAGCGCGGTGTCGGCAACGCTGTCCTGTCTGGCAGCGGTGTTCGGCGGCCTGTATGTGGGGGGCATCGATTCGCTGACCGCCTTTGCGCCCGATATGCTCTGCGCCGCGATCCTGTATCTGCCGCTGGCCCAGTCGGGGGTGATCGACCGCCTGCTTCAGGGGAGCGCGAAGGAGCGTGCGAGGCGTGAGACGCCGCTTTCGGTGCTGGTCGGACGGTCGGAGAAGAGAAGCGCAAGGGAGAAGACCGAAGCGCTGTCCCGTTCGGTGAGCGAGCTGGCAGACATCTTTTCCAATCTGGCGCAGAAGGCAAAAAAACCGACGCTTTCCGACATTTACGGCATCTGCGAGAGCGAATTTGACCGTACCTGCCGCAGCTGCGGGATGCAGAGCCTCTGCTGGGAGAAGGATCAGAGCCGTACCTACGAGCTGGTGCGGTCGATGGCCGAGTCGCTGGAGCAGAAGGGGTTCGCCGACGATCGGGATCTGCCCGACTACATAAGGACGCGCTGTCTGAATCTGCCGCGGCTGGTGGAGAATGTGAACGAGGCGATGGCGGCGATGCTGGAGAATCGGCTGAAGGGGAACGGCGCGGAGGTGGCGGCGATGGATTACCGCGCCATGGCGCGTCTTCTGCTGGAATCGCTGTCCGATACGAAGGAGGAGACGCTGCCCGACCGCGAGCTGTCCGAAAAGCTGACGGTCAAGATGCGTGAGATCGCGCTGCCGGCCAAGAGCGTGCACGCCTTCGGAGGACGGAAAAAGCAGATCGTGGCAGGGGATGTGGAGCTGTCCCGCGTCACCCAGAGCGTGGGGAGCATCCGCCGCGCGTTTGAGCAGGTCTGCGGCTTCCCTTTGACCGATCCCACCTTCGATCTGGGGCAGGAAACGGTGTCGATGACGCTGTCCGCCGCCAGACGCTTTGAGGCAGAGTTTGCCATGGCGGGCGGCAAAAAGCAGGGGGAATCGCTGAACGGCGATCTGCTTTGCCGCTTCGAAAATCGGGAGGATTATGCCTATTTTCTGCTCTCCGACGGGATGGGGAGCGGCCGGGAGGCAGCGATGACCTCACGCATCTGCGGTGTGTTTTTGGAGAAGATGCTGTCGGCGGGCAACGGCAAGGCACTGTCGCTGGATATGCTCAACGACTTCCTGCGCGCAAGGGGGGAGGAGTGCTCGGCAACGGTGGATCTTTTGGAGATCGATCTGCTTCAGGGAAAAGCCTCGTTTGTCAAGAGCGGATCGGCGTGCTCTTATGTCATCCGCGGGGACAAGCTGTTCCGCATCGCCTCCCGTTCCATGCCCGTGGGAATCGCAAAAGAGTCCAATGCCGAGGAGATCGCCTTCGAGCTGTGCGACGGCGACCGCATCCTGCTGATGAGTGACGGCGTCAGTACGCCCTGCGAGGAGAACGGCTGGCTGGGGACGGCTCTGAGCGGCAAAGGTGAGGAGGATGCGGAGAGCTTATGCGAAACGCTTCTGAGCTATGCCAGAGAAAAGACTGACCGCGGTGATGACATGACCGTCGGCATCGTGACCGTGCGTGAAAAAAGGGGGGAGAAGAAAGAAGAGTGAAGAGTGAAAAGTGAAGAGTGAAAAGTGAAGAGTGAAAAGTGAAGGAGGCGTTCTCGGGAAAAAACAAAAGAAAAAGGGGGGACTTTGGTCAATCAAGTCCTCCCTGTTGGTTTTTCAAACGGAGATCAAAGGGGAAAGCTGTCTTTCGAAAAGGGGTGCGGTTCGGAAAAAACAGAAGCGCATTTTCGCCGAAAAGGGACGCTTTATCGGCTGCCGCTTTCCTTCTCCTTTTTCAGATCGGAGATCTCGGCCATAAAGGTCTCCACGTCCTTGAATTCGCGGTAGACCGAGGCGAAGCGGACATAGGACACCTCGTCCAGCTTCTTCAGCCGCTCCATCACCATCTCGCCGATGCGGACCGAGGGGATCTCGGCGATCAGGGCATTCTGCAGCTCGCTTTCGATGTCGGAAATGAGCGCCTGCAGCTGATCGACCGTGGGCGGACGCTTGTAGCAGGCCTTGACCAGACCGGTCAGCAGCTTGTTGCGGTCGAAGATCTCCCGCGCGCCGTCCTTTTTGACGACGATGAGGGGGAGCGTTTCGATGATCTCGTAGGTGGTAAAGCGTTTCTGGCAGGCTTTGCATTCACGGCGCCGGCGGATGCTTTTGTCATCGATGGAGCGCGAGTCGATCACGCGGCTGTCGGGGAAAGAACAGTAGGGGCATTTCAATTTCATCGCGGAAAACTCCTTTTTTCTCTGTGAGGACGGAAGACGGCTCTTGTGTGCTTATCATATCATATTTTTTTCTTTTTTTCAAGGGAAAAGCGGTGTTTTTTTCGCTCTCGCCCCTCCTTTTTCTTGACACGGGGAGGGGAAAACGATATAATAAAAGCACAGTTGACCTTTCACACGGAGGAATGCCTGATGAGCGTTTGGAAGCAGAGCAAGAACAATGTATTTGTGGCGGCGCACCGCGGCTTTTCGGAGCGCTATCCCGAAAACACCATGACCGCCTTCCGCGAGGCCATCGCCCTCGGCGTGGACCAGATCGAGACCGACGTCCGCATCACAGGCGACGGTCAGCTCGTGCTCATCCACGATGAGGCGTTGGACCGCACCACCAACGGAAGCGGACTTGTGCGCGAGCATACGCTTTCTCAGATCCGTTCGCTGTCGGCGGGGCTTTGGAAGGGCGAGGACTTTGCCGGCGAAAGGGTACCGCTTTTTGAGGAGCTTCTCGATATGGTCAAGGACCTGCCCGCGATGACGTTAGACATCGAGCTGAAGGAATACCCCACCGCGGGACGGGAAGCGATCGCCTTTGAGGTGGCCGACCGCGTGATCGCCATGCTGGACAAGGCATCTCTCACCGACCGCTGTGTGATCAACACCTTCAGCGCGCGCCTTCACGAATATCTGTACAAGACCTACGGCGGCCGATTGAAGCATCATGTGTTCTATCCGCTCCGCCACATGGGCGAATGCACCCTCGATCCCTATTCCTACGGCTATTGCTGCTGTATGTTCGGGCAGACGAGCGGCATGGCAGAGCCCGAGGAGTTTGAGGCCATGAGACAGAAGGGCGTGCGTACCTGGGCGGGCGCTTTCGTCAAGGACGAGACCACGCTGGACATGGCGCTGGCCTGCGGCGCGGAGCTGATCACCTGCAACAACCCCGATGTGATCCTCGATCTCCTGCGGAAAAAAGGGGTACACCGATAAAAACACGTCCGATTCAAAACGGTGTTTCCACAGCCCATGCCCGTGCCGTTTCACCGTAGGGCGGGGGTTTCCTCCCGCCGTCCCGTGCGCTTTCGGTTGCTTTAGGCGTCGGGGCACAAAGCCTCGCTTTGCAAAACAGACGGCATGTCTGCCCGGGAACACATAAGGGAATGGGGAATACAACAAAAAGAAACATGCCGTCCGAAGACGGCATGGAAGGGGCTTGTCCATCGCCTTTTCCGAGCGCTTATGCGTTTTCGGGGAAGGCTTTTTTGTACATTTCGATGTTCTCCTCGATGATCTGCTCGGCCACATCGCGCGGGCAGATGTTCTGCACATACGTGGACTTGTTCTCCAGATGCTTGTAGACCTCGAAGAAGTGGCGGATCTCGTGGAACTGGTGGACGGGAAGACCGGACATATCGTTGTACACATTCAGCGAGGGATCGCCGAAGGGGATGGCGATGATCTTTTCGTCGGTCTGGTCATCGTCGATCATTTTCAGCACCCCGATGGGGTAGCATTCGACGATGGATAAAGGCTCCAGATTCTCCTGACAGAGGACCAGCACGTCCAGCGGGTCGCCGTCCTGGGAGAGGGTGCGGGGGATGAAGCCGTAGTTGGCGGGGTAGTGGGTGGAGGTGGAGAGAACGCGGTCGAGACGGAGAAGACCGCTCTCCTTGTCCAATTCATATTTCAGCTTGCCGCCCTTGGGGATCTCGATGACGGCGATGAAGCTTTCCGCCGAGATGCGGCTTTTGTCAATGTCGTGCCAGGGGTTCATGGGTGGGGCTCCTTTCCTCGGGCTCGCCCGTTTTGGCGGGCGGTGTTTTCGGTGTCTTATAAAAATGGGGGGCCGTTTGGATGGGGAGAAAAGACGCCGTCAGCGTCCTTTTGCACAGGCAAAGAGAGAGACGGCGTTTTTTACGGTGTGGAAGAGGAAGGCTTCGCTTTCGTTCAAAGCGTCTGCCAACGGGATCGGACGGCGCACGATGGGGAAGCAGGCGGCGATCTGTTTTCCGTAATCGAAATCGAGCACACCGCCGGCGATGACCACGGTGGGAACGCCCTGCCCGGCTGCCCGCTTGGCCACGCCGCCAACGGCTTTTCCGCCCAGACTCTGGGAGTCGAAGCGTCCCTCGCCGGTCAGCACCAGATCGGCACCCTCCAGCAGCCGGTCAAAGCGGCGCAGGTCAAGAAGCGTTTCGATGCCGCTTTTGATGTCCGCGCCCAGCAGAGCGTAGAAGGAGGCGGCAATTCCGCCGGCAGCCCCTCCGCCCTCCAGCGCAGATACGTCCAGATGGGAGGCTTTTTTGATTATGCCTGCCAGATGCACCAGACCGGCATCCAGCTTGACCACATCCTCCTCGCTTGCACCCTTTTGGGGGGCGAAGACATACGCCGCGCCGTTTTGGCCGTACAGGGGATTGGTCACGTCGCAGAGGAGCGTGAAGCGCGCATCCTTCAGCCGCGCATCCAGATGCGTCAGATTGAGACGGTCGATGTCGGACAGCGTTCCGCCGGTGGGGATAAAGGGCTTGCCGTCCGGATCGTCCTTGTGATAAAAGGAGGCGCCGAGAGCCGCGAGAGCACCTGCACCGCCGTCGCTGGTGGCGCTTCCGCCCAAGCAGATGACGATGTCTCTCTCGCCGTTGTCCAGAGCGGCACGGATCAGCTGTCCCAGCCCGTAGGAGGTGTTGTTCATCGGGTCCTTGTGCTCGCCCACCAGCGGCAGACCGATGGCGGCGGCGCTTTCGATGATCGCCTTGCCGTCCAGCTTGCCGTAAAAAGAATCGATCGGCTGCAGAAAGGGATCGCTCACACGGACGGCGACCTTGTCCGCGCCCAGACAGTCGATGCTGCCCTCGCCGCCGTCGGCAAGGGGAACACACAGCGTTTCCGCATCGGGCAGGACGGCTTTCACCGCCTTTTCCATGATGCGGGAGGCTTCTTCGGCGGACAAAGAGCCCTTGAACGAATCGGGACAGAGCAGGATCTTCATGATGATGTTACCTCATTTGCTTTTCTTGCGTTTCTGTGAGAGCGCGATGCGCGGCCGATCAGCCCAGCATCAGGTTGGAGAGGATGTAGTTGCTCACATACATGCCCTTGGTGGTGAAGGAATAGCGGCCCTGCTCGAAGCGCATGAAGCCGTTGTCGATGTAGAGGGGAAGACGGTCGGCAAAGGTGGCGGTGAAGTCGATGCCGAAGCGGGACGAGAATTCGTTCGCATCCAGACCGTCCTTGAGGCGGAGACGGAGCATGATGAATTCGTTCATGCGGTCGGTGTCGGAGAGGACCGTCTCGTTTTCGATCAGGCGGATGCCCTTGTTGATGTATTCCATGCCCTCCATGTAAAGGGCGATGTCCTTTTTGTTGGAATAGCGCTTGCCGCCGAAGAAGGAGTGCGCGCCCGGCCCGATGCCGATGTACTCCTCGCCCAGCCAGTAGCGGTAGTTGTGACGGCTGCGGCAGCCCTCCAGAGCAAAGTTGCTGATCTCATACTGCTGGAAGCCGCGGGAGGCCAGATAGCGCACCGAATCGGCGTACATACGGTATTCGGTGTCCTCGTCGGGCAGCTCCAGCGTCTCCTGACGCTTGGCGAAGGGGGTACCCTCCTCGATCTTCAGCCCGTACAGCGAGATGTGCTCAGGCTCCATTTCGCAGACCTTTTCAACCGAGCGGAAGAGGGTGGATTCGGTCTGGGAGGGGATGCCGTACATCAGATCCACGTTGATGTTTTCAAAGCCGGCGTCGCGGGCATCGTAGAACGCATCCTCAAAATCCTCAAAGGTGTGGATGCGCGAAAGGAGACGGAGCTCCTCGTTTTCGGTGCTCTGCAGACCGATGCTGAGCCGGTTGACGCCGCCCTTCAGCAGCTTTTTCAGCGAACGGCGGTCCACGGTGGCGGGGTTGGCCTCCATGGTGATCTCCGCATCGCGGTCGATGTTGAAGTTGGCATAGAGCGCGTAAAGAATCTCCTGCATCTGCTTGACGGGCATGACCGTAGGCGTGCCGCCGCCGATGAACACGCTGTCCACGGTGTAGCCGTCAGCGGCCTTGGCATAGTCCTCCATCTCCAGCATCAGCGCATCGGCATAGCGTCCGAAGTCCGAAAAGCCGGTGATGGAATAAAAATCGCAGTAATCGCATTTTTTCTCGCAGAAGGGAATGTGAAGGTACAGCCCGAGCTTCTTCTCGGGGAGAGATTTGTTTGCTTTTTTACCCAATAATCCCATGATACACTACCGTTATCCTTTCAATCGTTATCCGAATCCAGCTTCAGGACGGCCATGAACGCCTCAGGCGTGACCTCAACGCTGCCCAGCTGGCGCATCTTCTTCTTGCCTTCCTTCTGCTTTTCAAGCAGCTTCTTCTTACGGGTGATGTCGCCGCCGTAGCACTTGGCCAGCACGTCCTTGCGCAGGGCCTTGACGGTCTCGCGGGCGATGACGCGTCCGCCCACCGCCGCCTGCACGGGCACCTCAAACAGCTGGCGCGGGATGTTGTCCTTCAGCCGCTCGGTCAGCTTGCGCGCGCGGACATAGGCCTTTTCCTCGTGCACGATGAAGGACAGAGCGTCCACGATGTCGCCGTTCAAGAGGATATCCAGCTTGACCAGCTTGCTGGGCGCATAGCCGTTCAGCTCGTAGTCGAGGGAGGCATAGCCCTTGCTGCGGCTCTTCAGCGCGTCGAAGAAGTCGTAAACGATCTCGTTGAGCGGCAGATCGTAGTGCAGCTCGGCGCGGTTTTTGTCGGGGTAGGTCATGTTGATGAAGTTGCCCCGCTTTTCCTGACAAAGCTCCATGATGCTGCCCACAAATTCGGTGGGCGTGATGATGCCGGCCTTGACCATGGGCTCGCAGGCCTCCTCGATCTCGTCGGGGGAGGGGTAGTTGGCGGGGTTGTCGATGTAGACCGTCTCGCCGTTTTTCAGAAGGATCTTGTACACAACGCTGGGGGCGGTGGTGATCAGATCCAGATTGAATTCTCTCTCAAGGCGCTGCTGGATGACCTCCATGTGCAGCAGTCCCAAAAAGCCGCAGCGGAAGCCGAAGCCCAGCGCGGCCGAGGTCTCGGGCTCGAAGGTGAGCGAGGCGTCGTTTAAAATCAGCTTTTCCAGCGAATCGCGCAGGTCGCCGTACCGCGCGCCGTCGGCGGGGTAGATGCCCGAATAGACCATGGGCAGAACCTTTTTGAAGCCGGGCAGGGGCTCATCGATGCCGTTTTCCACGGTGGTGATGGTGTCGCCCACCCGCGTGTCGGCCACGTTTTTGATGGAGGCGGTGATGTAACCGACCTCGCCGGCTCTCAGCGTGTCATGCTTCTGCAGACCGAAGGGGGACATATAGCCCACGTCCACCACCTCGAACTCGGCGCCGGTGCCCATCATGCGGATGCGGTCGCCGCTTTTGACCTGTCCGTCAAAGACACGGACATAGACGACCACGCCCAGATACGAATCGTAGTAGGAGTCGAAAATGAGGCATTTGAGGGGGGCAGACGCATCGCCGCCCGGGGCAGGGACGCCCTTGACGATGGTGTCCATCACCGCATCGATGTTCAGACCGGTCTTCGCGGAGATGGCGGGACAGCCGTCGGCGGGGATGCCCAGCATATCCTCGATCTCGCTTTTGGTTCTCTCCACATCCGCGGCGGCCAAGTCGATCTTGTTGATCACGGGCAGGATCTCCAGATCGCTCTCCAGCGCCAGATAAGCGTTGGCCAGCGTCTGCGCCTCCACGCCCTGCGTGGCGTCCACCACCAGCAGCGCGCCCTCGCAGGCGTTCAGCGAACGGGAGACCTCGTAGTTGAAGTCCACGTGTCCGGGGGTGTCGATGAGGTTGAGCACATACTCCTCCCCGTCGGTGTGGCGGTAGTTCAGCTTGACGGCGCGGGCCTTGATGGTGATGCCGCGCTCACGCTCCAGATCCATGTTGTCCAGCAGCTGCTCCTCCATGTCTCTCTTCTCCACCGCGCTGGTGAATTCGAGAATGCGGTCGGCCAGCGTGGACTTGCCGTGGTCGATGTGGGCGATGATGGAAAAATTGCGTATTTTTTTCTGTCTGTCAGACATAACATACCTCAAAAACAATTCATTTCTATCATTATATCGAAAAATGCCGTTCTTTTCAAGGGTTTTCATAAATTTTTTCGCTTTTGTTGCAATCGGAGGACGGGGGGAGATGAAAAGCGTCCCCCGACGCGAAAGCAGAGGACGCTTGTCCGTATTCGTTTTTGCTTTTTTTACCGCGTTACCACTTGCGGACCAGCCGCCACAGGACAACGGCAACAACGATCAGCGAGAGGGCGGCAAGACCGACCAGAGGCAGAAGCGTTCCGTTTGACGGCGAGGAGTCGGTGAGCTCCTCTTCGCTTTCCGGCTCGGACTCAAAGGCGGGAGAAGTCGATTTCGGCTCGGCGGGGGCGGCCGTTGCCTGCGGCGAATCGCTGCTGTCGGGGGAGGGCAGAGAGACAGACGCCTCGGCTTGAGAGGAGGATGCGTTGCTTTCGGGCGAAGCCGTTGCTTCGGTCGAGGCGGTCGTGCTTTCCGCGGTTGCTGCCGTCTCGCTCACGGCTGTCGTTTCGGGTGCTTTGATGGGCATCGCGCCGAAGCAGATGTCGCAGATGCGGTCGCTGTCGGAGTCGGCGCATGCGCCCTCGTCAAACACGGCCGTACAGCCCGCGGTCTGACAGCGGCGTGCGTGTCGTCCGTCAAGGGTGGTGAAGCGGTTTTGCGGCTGATGCTCACTCAGGCTTCCGTAGGGGTGGCCGCAGACGGCGCAGACCGCTTTGTTCACGCAGTCGGCCGCACCGCCCGAGCAAGCAACGGCATCAAAGAGCGTGCCGCAGCCGTTTTCGCAGATGTGGTAATGCCGTCCGTCCGAGAAGCTCCACACAGAGGAGACGGCGTGTGCGTTGGGATCGATCTCGCCGTAGGGCTGACCGCAGACCGTACAGACCGCCTTGGCGCTGCAGGTGGCGCGCCCGCCCTCATGGAGAATCGCCTCGGCGCTCACCGTCCCGTCGGACTGCACATGAAGCGTGAAGGATTTGGTGTATTCGCTCTCTCCCGCGCGGGTGATGACCTTCAGCGAATGGCTGCCGGCGCCCAGCATCGAGGCGGGGATGGTGCAGGTATAGGGGATGCGGTCGGTGAGGGAGGCGCGCTGTCCGTCCACGAGGTATTCCACCTGCAAAGACGGGCTGCCGGGGTAGGCCGCATAGACCGAAAGCGTCAGATCGCTTCTGACTTCGTTCAGCGTTTCCAGACGGGTGTAGCCGCTCGATCGGCCGGCCAGCGTATCGGCCATGACGCGGTTGGAGCGGACGGCTTCGGCATAAGCAGAGGCCATCGCCCGGTTGCTGTGCAGGCTGAAGCATTCGCCGCCCGCGTCGGCGTTGAAATAGAACACCGCCTTCACCTGCGGATAGAGCATGTTGATGTAAGCGTAGAAGGTCTCCAGAGCGCGCTTGGCGTGCTCCTCGGTCTGACGGCTGCTGTCCGAGCGGTACATGAAGCCGCACTCCGAGACGAGAATCGGCTTGCGGTCGCCGTAGGCACGGACGATGTCCATGATCTTGACCAGCTGGTTCTCGTAAAGCCCGCGCTTGTAGTAGGTATCGTTCATGTCCGCGTGCTGACCTGTGGCCTCGTCGGACAGATTGCCGTAGGAGGAAAAGCCCACCCAGTCCACATAGTCGTCGCCGGGGTAGAAGTCGTTGTGGGTGACGTACAGGTTGGAGATGTCGTTGGGCGAATAGACCATCGCGACATTAGGCGCATAGGTCTCGGCCAGATCGTGGATGTGGCGGAAGGCCTTGATGTATGCGGTCTTGAACTCCTCCAGCTGTCCGCTCGCCTTGTAGAGGTTGTTCACGCCCCAGACGTTGACCTCGGCCGCAAAGCGGAGCAGCACCTTGCATTGGCGCAGACCGTTCAGATACTGCAGATCGCCGCGGATGTAGGAGTCGAGGGAGCCGCCCGCGATCCTGTTCAGGTATTCGATGGCGCCCTGCTCGGTGTAGGCGTGGGGCAGATTCCAGGCGGCCTCCAGCAGATAGGAGGCATCGGTCTTGGGCAGGACCCATTCGAAGCTTTGGAAGGATTCGCTTTCAAAGGTGGCATAGAGCAGATAGCCGTTGCTCAGCGAGGTGTCGTAGGGCGCGCCGGCGTAGGAGCACATGCCCGCGTAGGTGCCGGCCTGCGGCTCATGCTTGGCTCCGTAGTAGGGAACGTCCGCCGCGCGGCTCGCATGGGCGTATACGGTCGGCTCGGTGTAGGCATAGGCATCGAGAAAGGCTTCCGCATACAAAAGCCGCTCGCTCACGTCCTCGTTCACAAAGCGGTTGCGTACCTCCAGGCAGGCCTTGTAGGCCTCGTACATCCGAAGCGCATCGCGGTACTGTCCTCTCTTTTCGTAAACGGCGGCCGCCTGCAGAGACGGCACCTCCACGCGGTAGGAGGCATCCGCATCGGGAAAATCGGCATACAGCGACACGATCCCCTCACAGGCACGGAGCAGGGCATCGTCATCGCCGGAGGAGACGGCATTGCCGTAGGCCGCCTGAAGCGCCCAATAAGGATAGTGATTGAAGGCGGAAGCGGAAGGGGCCAGAAGCGTAAAGAGCAGGCAGACGGCCATCAGAAGCGAGAAGCGTCGGATCGGTGAAGTCTTCATAAAAAATGCCTTTCGTTGTGTGAAGTGTGAAAGAATCGTTTTCCATTATAGACCAAGATCGCGGCGATGTCAAGACGGAGCCGATTGTTCGTTTTTCTTTGGCAACAACTTGACAAGCGCGTGAAAAAGCGTGTATAATGGTGGGGGCCGGTCCCGACAAACGATACGAAAACGGAGGATGATCCGATGAAAATTGCCTTCATGGGTGCAGGAAGCACCATTTTTGCCAAGAATGTACTGGGCGATGTGATGCTCACGCCCGCCATCCGCGAGTGCGAGATCGCGCTGTACGATATTTACGAGCCCTGGCTCAATGAGACCTATGAAACGCTTTGCTATCTCAACGAAAAGTACAACGAATCGAGAGCGGTCATACACAAATATCTGGGCGTGGAGAGCCGTAAGGACGCGCTTCACCATGCGGACTTTGTCATCAACGCCATTCAGGTGGGCGGCTATAAGCCGGGCACGGTCATCGACTTTGAGGTGCCGAAGAAGTACGGTCTCCGCCAGACCATTGCCGACACGCTGGGCATCGGCGGTATCTTCCGTGCGCTGCGCACCATTCCCGTCATGGAGGACTTTGCCCGCGATATGGAGCAGGTCTGTCCCGATGCGCTCCTGCTCAACTACACCAATCCCATGGCCATGCTCACCGGCTTCATGCTCCACCACACGGGGGTGAAGACCGTCGGTCTCTGCCATTCGGTGCAGACCTGTTCGCCGAATCTTCTCAAGGAGCTGGGCATCGAGTACAAAGAGCCGCTGACCGACCGCATCTACGGCATCAACCACATGGCCTGGCTGCTGGAGCTCCGCGACGGCACGGGCAAGGACCTGTATCCCGAGGTGAGAAAGCGTGCGCTGGCCGAGCTTGCCAAGGAAAAGAGCGACTGTGACGATCTGGTCCGCTTTGAATACATCCGCCGTCTGGGCTACTACTGCACCGAGTCCAGCGAGCACAACGCCGAATACAATGCCTTCTTCCTCAAGAAGAATTACCCCGAGCTGATCGAGCGGTACAACATTCCGCTGGATGAGTACATCCGCCGCTGCGAGAATCAGATCAACATCGACCGCAAGCGCAAGACCAACGGCGTGGCCGACGGAACGCTGACGCACAGCATGTCCCATGAGTACGGCGCGAAGATCCTCAACGCCATCGTCACCGACACGCCTCTGCGCGTGGGCGGAAACGTGCTGAACACCGGCTTTCTGATCTCCAATCTGCCCGAAAAGGCTTGCGTTGAGGTCTCCTGCATGGTGGACGGACGGGGCATCAACCCGTGTCGGGAGGGCGAGCTTCCCACCGCTCTGGCCGCGCTGAACCAGCAGAACATCGCCGTGCAGCTGCTGACCATCGAGGCGGCTGTCTCCAAGAAGAAGGAGGACATCTACCGCGCGGCCATGTTCGATCCCCACACCGCTGCCGAGCTGTCCATTGACGACATCATCTCGCTTTGCGACGATCTGATCGAGGCCCACGGCGACTACCTGCCCAAGTACCATTGATTCCCCTTCGCACTGCGGAAAAGGCGTTTTTTCAGACATCCCTTTTTAAAAAAAAGAAAGAGTGAGTACCTTGAATGTGCTCACTCTTTTTGCTTTGTTCAGTTGCTTTCGTAGCCGACCAAAATCCCGCCCTCCTCGGCGTAGTAGCTGCAGAGACCGCCGGTGGGACGGATCGCGATCTCGGCGTTCGGGAAGGTCTTGCGGATGATCTGCTCTGTCTTGTCGGCCAGCGCGGGATTGAGGCAGTGGGCGATGAAAACGCGCCCGCCCGTGTAACCGTGGGCGATCATCTCCTCGTACAGCCCCGCCACCGTTTTGTTCTCGCCGCGGCAGGTCTTGAGCATCTCCAACGTGCCTTTTTCGGAGGCTTTTCCGATGGCGCGGATGCCCAGCACACCGGCGATGGTGGCCTTGGCGCGGGAGATGCGTCCGTTTTTCACCAGATTGTTCATCGATTGCAGCGCGAAGAGCAGGTGCGTGCGCTTGGCATAGTCTCTCACGGCTTGTTCGGTCTGCTCAAAGGAAACGCCGTTTCGCTTGCAGGCGACGATCTTGTCGATGAGAAGCACCATTTCCGGACCGGTGGACAGCGAATCGATCACGCAGACCTTCCGCCCCGGATGCGCGGTGCAGTACTGGTCCGCGGCGGCTACCGCCGAAGCATAGCTGCCCGACAGCGAGCCGGTGATGGTGACGGCAAACACCTCCTCCGCTCCGCTGAAGGCCTCGATCCAGTCCCCGATGCTGGGGCAGGAGGTGCCGGACGGCTTTTTGGATGCCTTCAGCGCGGCATTCATGGCGGCGATGTCCAGCGTCGGACCGTCGGTGAAGGATTTGTCCTCGCAGTGGATGGTCAGAGGGACAAAGGCATAGTCCGCGCCGTCAAGGGCGAACAGGTCGGAGGAGGAATCGGCGATGATTTTATAAGACATGGGTGGTACCTCGTATCGGTTGTGGATGGGGTGAGCTGTCTGACGGCTCTTTTTACCGGATTGCAAGAGCATTATATCAGTTTTAAAAGAACTTGTCAAGAGTTTTTGAAAAACTTGTGTCAGGGTACTTGATTTCTTTTCCGTTTTGTGCTATCATACAGAGGAAAAAGGACGAAAAAAGGAGACAATGGCATGAAACGACCGATGAATGAGGAGATGGCGCGGGGCATCGAGGGCTTCCGTCTGCCGCGATACGGGGAGATCCCCGATGTGGGGCTTTTTTTGGAGCAGACCACCAAGTATGTCTCGGGTGTGCTGGCGCCGCTGGGCGGGCTGACGGTCACCTCCTCGATGATCAGCAATTATGTGAAGAAGAAGCTGATCGAAAGCCCGGTGAAAAAGCAGTACAGCCGCGAGCAGATCGCCTATCTGATCTTCATCGCCATGGCCAAGGGCGTGATGCCGCTGGAGGGCATCCAGACCATGCTGCGTATGCAGAAGGAGCGCTATGACGTGCAGGTGGCGTATGACTATTTCTGCAACGAATTCGAAAGCGTGCTGGCGCTGGTGTTCGGGCTGAAGGATACGTATGAAAACGTGGGGGCGGAGCATTCGGAGTATAAGACCATCCTGCGGAATGCCATCATCGCGCTGGTGCATAAGGTGTATCTCGACCGCTCGCTGGCGATCCTGCAGAGCCGGGACGACGGGGAATGAGCCTGCCGCTTTGGAGTACGAAAAAGGATAAAAAGGGACCGACTTAAGCGTGAGCCCAATAACGAAGTTTTAACAAAAAGCACGTATGATAACGAATACATCGTGTGTCATAAGTGCTTTTGCGTTGCTTTAGACCATTTTCTCCCGATCGTAACGAATTGACGCTTTGCGTCATGAATGGAAGCCTCACGGCTTCATGATTTGAAACCTTTGTTTTCATGAATTGAATTGCTATGCTTTATCATGCCGAAGGCAATTCATGAACGAAGTTCAATTCACGGCGCAAGCCAATTCATGCCCACAAGGGCAATTCATTATGGGCACGCTTGAATCACTTATGTGAATCCTTCGTTATCGCGCGTGCCCATATGAGTCAGTCACTTTGCTGTTTATTCGGTCTTTTGCTCGCCGCCGGTCTCGCTGACGGTCTTTTCTTTTTTGACAAAAACCGTTTCGCCCTTTTCGTCCAGCGTGGCAAGAACGGTGTCGCCGCTTTGGATCTGTCCCTCCAGCATGGCCGTGGAGAAGGTGTCCTCCACCTTTCGCTGAATGGCGCGGCGGAGCGGACGGGCGCCGTAAACGGGATCGAAGCCCTCCTTGGCCAACGCCTTGACCAACGCCTCATCAAAGGAGACGGCGATGCCCAGCGCGTGAATGCGCTTTTTCACATCGTTCAGCATGATGCGCGCGATTCTGGCGATGTTCTCGTCGCTCAGGCGGTTGAAGATGATGATCTCGTCGATGCGGTTGAGGAATTCGGGGCGGAAGGTGTCCTTCAGATAGCCCATCACGCCGCTTTCGATGGTCTTTTTCACGTCCTCGCTGTCGTCGGAGGCGGCGAAGCCAAGGGGACGGCGGGGCTCGTTGATGCTCTGCGCGCCCACGTTGGAGGTCATGATGATCACCGTGTTCTTGAAATCCACCTTGCGTCCCTGGGAGTCGGTGAGGATACCGTCCTCCAGAATCTGCAGCAGGATGTTGAACACATCGGGGTGCGCCTTTTCGATCTCGTCGAAGAGGACCACCGAATAGGGCTTGCGGCGGATCTTCTCGGTCAGCTGACCGCCCTCCTCAAAGCCCACGTATCCGGGAGGCGAGCCGATCAGCTTGGAAACGCTGTGCTTCTCCATGTATTCGGACATATCCACGCGGATCATGGCGTTTTCATCGCCGAAGAGGACATCGGCCAGAGCCTTGGTCAGCTCGGTCTTGCCCACGC
The DNA here is from genome assembly GCA_015063795.1 of Oscillospiraceae bacterium. GTDB lineage: Bacteria > Bacillota > Clostridia > Oscillospirales > CAG-272 > SIG694. The sequence goes on along the minus strand of SVTL01000004.1, from coordinate 38,003 downwards.
CCGTGGGGCCGAGGAAGATGAACGAGCCCAGCGGACGCTTGGGGTCCTTGAGCCCCGTACGGCCGCGGCGGATGGCACGGGCGACCGCGGTGACGGCCTCGTCCTGACCGATGATGCGCTCTTTCAAAATCTCGTCAAGGCGGAGCAGACGCGAGCCCTCCTCGTCGGCCAGCTTTTTCACGGGGATGCCGGTCCAGGCGGTGACGATCTCGGCGATGTCCTCGTGCGTGATTGACAGCTTTTCCTCGGAATGGGAGTCCTTCCAGCTCTTTTTGGCCTCCTCCAGCTCCTCCTTCAGCTTCTTTTCCTCGTCGCGGAGGGAGGCGGCCTTTTCAAAGGACTGGGCCTTGATCGCCTCCTCCTTTTCGGCGGCGGTTTCCTTCAGACGGGCTTCCAGCTCCTTGACGTGGGGTGGGAAGGTGTAAACGGTCATGCGCTTGCGGGAGGCGGCCTCGTCGATGAGGTCGATGGCCTTGTCGGGCAGGTAACGGTCGTTGATGTAGCGGCGGGAGAGATGAACGGCCGCTTCAATGGCCTCGTCGGGGATGGTCAGCTTGTGATGGGCCTCGTATTTGTCGCGCAGCCCCTTCAGAATGGCCACCGCCTCCTCGGGAGAGGGCTCGCCGACGGTCACCGACTGGAAGCGGCGCTCAAGGGCGGCGTCCTTTTCGATGTGCTTGCGGTATTCGGCGATGGTGGTTGCACCGATGACCTGCATTTCGCCGCGGGCGAGAGCGGGCTTGAGAATGTTGGCTGCGTCAATGGCGCCCTCGGCGGCACCGGCACCGATGAGGGTGTGGATCTCGTCGATGAAGAGGATGATGTGGGGATTTTTGGCGATCTCGCCCATGATGCCCTTCAGACGCTCTTCAAATTCGCCGCGGTACTTGGCGCCGGCGATCATGCCCGACAGGTCGAGGGTGACCACGGTCTTGCCCGCCAGCGTCTCGGGGACGTCGTTGTCGGCGATGCGCTGTGCCAGCCCCTCCACCACGGCGGTCTTGCCCACGCCGGGCTCACCGATGAGGCAGGGGTTGTTTTTGGTGCGGCGGGAGAGGATCTGGATCACGCGTTCCATCTCGGCATCACGCCCGATGACCGGATCGATGCTCCCCTCGCGGGCCATGGCGGTCAGGTCGCGCCCGTACTGCTTGAGCGTGGGGGCTGAGGACAGCCCGCTCCCCTTGCGGCCGATGCCCTTGCCTACCGTGCCGGTGGTGCTCCTCGGGCGGTCGGAGGACTGCGGAAAGCCCTCGGCCGAGCCCTTGGTGTAGGAGAGGATGTCGTTTGCCAATTCGGCGGTGTTGACACCGAATTCGGCCAGCAGACGGACGGCCACCGAATCGGTCTCCTCGATGAGAGCGAGCAGGATGTGCTCGGTGCCGATGTAGCTGCTGCCGCATTTGAGGGAGGCATAGCCTGCGTTTTCGATGATCTTGCGGCAGCGGGGCGTCATGTCGTTGGGACCGACGTCGGTGGGATCGCCCTGTCCGCAGAGCTCGGCGATCTTTTCGCGCATACGGTCAAAGGTGATGCCGAAGCGGTCGAGCAGCTTGACGGCCACCGAGTCGTCGGCGCTGAGAAGCGAGAGCAGGATGTGCTCGCTGCCAATGTATGTGTGCCCCAGCTCGCGTGCGTAGACGAGGGATTTGTTCAGCGCGGTCTGGGCGGCTTGAGTGAAGCGGTTTGCCATAAGAAGAAAAACCTCCTTTTTCGGTTTTTTTGGGGGGATGGGTGCGCTTGTTGCGTTGTATTCGGTCTGCTTTCCTTATTGTTGCCCGTTCAGAGCGCTTTTGATCACGGCGCTGCGCAAAAGATCGCGTTCTTTGTCTGCTTCGGCACGCTCGCCGAACGCGCAGATCAGCGAGGCGGGCATCACATCGGCCAGCAGGGGATCGACGGTGTTGTAGTCAATGCCGCTCAGAATGCCGGCGGCGATGCCGAAACGGACGTCGGCATAACGGGAGAGGAATTCCTTGGAGCTCATTACCTCCGCATAGCGGAAGATGCCGTAGGAGCGGAGGATGCGGTCGCGGATGGCGGTGGGATCGGTCTCCAGCAGCTTTTTGCGGAGGGTACGCTCCTGCTCGATGAGTCTGGAGGCGGCCTCCTTGATGCGCTTGAGCGTCTCCTCCTCGCTCAGACCGAGGGTGACGCGGTTGGACATCTGGAACATACAGGCCTCGGGGGAGGAGTGCTCGCCGTGGAGCCCGCGAAGAGTGAGCCCGATCTTGCTCAGATACGAGGCCACGCTTTCGATCTGTCCGCAGGTGGTGATCGCAGGGAAAAAGAGCATCACCGAAGCCCGCATGCCCGTGCCCAGATTGGTGGGGCAGTGGGTGAGATAGCCCAGCGTGTCGTCAAAGGAGAAGGAGAGCGAGGCATCCAGTCTTGCCTCCTCGCGCGAAGCGGCTTCAAAGGCCTCATCAAGGGCAAAGCCGTTTTTCAGGCACTGCAGGCGGATGTGGTCCTCCTCGCAGACCATCACCGACAGGCACTCCTTTTCGTTGAGAACCAGCGTGTGCGGTCCCTTGGCGGCGGCAAATTCGGGGCTGACCAGCAGCTTTTCCGCGTAGGAGAGGGCTTCGGCGGCGCCCAGCCCCTCAAAGGGAAGGACGGTGAACTCCTCGCTGTCATACAGCGCGAGGATCTTTTGCTCCAGCTCCTTTTGCGAGGGGAGGTCAATGCGGTCGGAAAAGGGGTAGTCCTTCACGTTGCGGGCGAAGCGGACGCGGGAGGAAAAGACCACGTCGCGGTCGGGACCGCTTTGGTTGAAAAGAAAGTTGTTCATCGTCCGTCCTCCTTCTGTTCGGGCTTGTTTTCCATGGCGCGGATGCGGTCGCGGAGGGAGGCGGCCTGTTCATACTTCTCCTCGGCGACGGCCTTTTGCAGCTCGGCCTTGAGAGAGGCAAGCTCGTCTTGCTCCACGGTCGGCTTGGGCGCTTCGGGCGCTTGCGTTTTTTCTTCGCTGACTGTCTCTGTCTTCAGGCGGCTTTTGGGACTCCGCCCGATGTGAGTGGCCCGCCCGTGCAGGGAGAGGAGCGTTTTCTCGATCTCCTCGCGGAAGGCGGTGTAGCATTCGGCACAGCCCATCTTGCCGGTGTTGAGAAGCTCATCGTAGCGGGAGCCGCAGAGCGGGCAGGTTTTGACGCTTCGGCTCTGGCGCTCCTTCTCGGGACGGGCGAAGAGGGAAGAAGGGGAGAAGAAGTCTCCGTCGCCGAACAGGGAGGGGAAGGCGAAGAAGCCGTTGCCGGGAGAAGCGGCGTGCCGCAAAGCCTCGGCGCAGTCGGCGCAGAGACGGTATTCGTTGGTCTTGCCGTTGACCGTCTGCTTGTAATAGACGGTGGCGTTTTTCTTTCCGCAGTGTTCACACAGCATATCAGACACTCCTTTCGGGATGTGGACGGAATTTCGTTCGGTTGGTTTTTATGGAAAAAATTGCTTGTCGGTTTATTTCATCAGCGCGAGGATGATCTGCTTCATGATGTCGGCGCGGACGGTGTCCCGTCTGTCGGGGGAGACCGACATGAGCGAGGCGGAGGAGAGCGCGCTTTTCATGATATGCGCCTCGCGGGCGGATATGAGCGAATCGGCCGAGAGGTTGGCGATGAAGGCGGCTGCGGCCTGCTCATCGATCTGCTCGCCGATGGCGCAGAAGAAGTGCATGAGGTATTCGTCCCGCCCCAGCTGCTTTTTGATGATGCGGATGTAGCCGCCGCCTCCCCGACGGCTTTCGATGACATACCCCAGCTCGGGGGTGAAGCGGGAGGAGATGACGTAATTGATCTGGCTGGGGACGCAGCCGAGACGGTCGGCTAAATCGTTGCGGCGGATCTCGGCATAGCCGTTGTTGTCAGCCAGGAGCTGTTCGATCAGATTGGCAATGGCGTCGGATATCAGCATGGCGTGTTCCTTTCTGCCCGTTTGTTTGGATGGTTTCCTTTTTTACGTGTCTATTATACATCGAAAGTCAAAGAAAGTCAAAGTCAAAGAAAGTCAAAAAACGATCCTGTTTTTCGCTTTTGGGCGGTTTTGGCGGCAAAAGGCGGTGTTTTCTCGCGAAATCGCGTTTTTTTGCCCTCAATCTTTGATTTTGACTATCTTTGACCTTTGCGAAAAAAGAAAAAAGAGACCACCGCATCTGCGATGGCCTCTTGCTTTTTATGGTTGGATGGATGTTATGCCTCTTCGTTCTTCTTGGCCTCTTCGATGATCTTCTGAGCCACCGGACCGGGAGCCTCTTCGTAACGCTCGAAGTAGAAGGTGAACGAACCCTTACCGCCCGAGATGGCGCGGAGAGCAACGGTGTAGTCCGCCATTTCCGCGGAGGGAACCTCGGCCTCCACGATCTGATAGCCCTTCTTGCCTTCCATGGCGTTCATGCCCATCACGCGGCCGCGGCGCTTGTTGATATCGCCGATGACATCGCCCATCATGGAATCCGGGATCTTGACCTTCAGCGATCCGACCGGCTCGAGAATGACGGGAGCGGCCTTCGGAATGCCGTCCTTGTAGGCAAGGCTGGCGGCCAGCTTGAAGGCCATTTCCGAGGAGTCAACATCGTGGTAGGAGCCGTCATACAGGTTGGCGGCCAGATTGACCATGGGGAAGCCGGCGAGAACGCCCTTCTGCATGGCCTCGTTCAGACCCTTTTCAACAGCGGGGAAGAAGCCCTTCGGCACGCTTCCGCCGACGACCGACTCGGTGAAGGTCAATCCCTCAGCCTCGCCCGGACCGAACTCGATGCGGACATGACCGTACTGACCGTGACCGCCCGACTGCTTCTTGTGCTTGCCTTCTGCCTGGACCTTCTTCTTGATGGTCTCGCGGTAGGCAATGCGGGGCTCGGTGAGATCAACGCTGACGCCGTAACGGCTCTTCAGCTTGGACACAACGGTGTCCAGATGGATGTCGCCCAGGCCCTTGATGACCAGCTGCTTGGTCTCGGCGTTGTTTTCGAATCGAAGGGTGTAGTCCTCTTCGAGGAGCTTGTTCACGCCCGAAGCGATCTTATCCTCATCGCCCTTGGCCTTGGGGGAGATGGCCATGGTCAGGAAGGGCTCGGGATAGGCGATCTTGCGGTAACGGACAGTGCCGTCAACCGACAGCGTATCGTTGGTGTTGGTGTTGGACAGCTTGGCGATCATACCGATGTCGCCGCAGGACAGCGAATCGACCTCGGTCTGCTTCTTGCCGCGGATGGTGTAGATATGAGCCATCTTTTCCACCGCACCGGTCTCGGCGTTTTTCAGCTGCATGGTGTTGTCCAGCTTGCCGTTCATGACCTTGAAGAAGGACATCTTACCCACGAACGGGTCGGCGATGGTCTTGAACACGAAGATGGCGGTCTTGCCGTTTTCGTCGATGGGCGTCTTTTCGATGCTGTCGCCGACGATGATCTTTTCGGTCTCCTTGGCCACGTGGGAGGGGAAGGAGTCGGCAATGTTGTCAAGCAGCGTGGTGATGCCGCGGAGCTTCAGCGCGCTTCCGCAGTAAACGGGAGCAATGGAGCCGGCGATCAGACCGTCATGCAGAGCCTTTTCGGCTTCGGCGCGGGTGATCTCCTCCTCGGCGAAGAATTTTTCCATCAGCTCGTCGCTGGTTTCGGCGATCGACTCGAGGAACATGGTGTGATAGGTCTCGGTGCGCTCCTTCAGATCGTCGGGGATCTCGGTCTCGGTGCACTTGCCGTTGTCGTCGAAGGTGAAGGCCTTCAGGTCCAGCAGGTTGAGATAGATGTTGCGGTTGGCGCCGGCAGGAATGATGACCGGGCAGACCGAAACGCCGAAGGTCTCGCGCAGAGCGTCAAAGGTTCTGTGGAAGCTGGCTTCCGGATCGTCGAATTTATTGATGAAGAAGGCCTTCGGGATACCGGCTTCGGTGGCATAATCCCAGGCCAGCTCGGTTCCGACCTCAACACCGGACTTGGCGTCAACGGCGATGATGGCGCTTCCCGCCACACGAATGGCCTGGAAGACCTCGCCGGAGAAGTCAAGGAATCCGGGGGTGTCGATGACATTGATCTTCACGTTTTTCCAAACGATGGGGGCAATGGACGCGGAGAGGGAGAAGCCTCTCTTGATTTCTTCGGGATCATAGTCGCAGACGGTGTTGCCTTCCGGCGTTTTGCCCAGTCTGTCGGTTCCCTTGGTCACATAAAGCATGGCTTCGGCAAGCGAGGTCTTTCCATCGCCGCCGTGGCCCAGAAGGCAGACGTTTCTGATATCCTTAGTCGAATGTTGTCCCATATGTGTATACCATCCTTTCAATCGATCAATTCCGCATCGGTTGCAGTAAAATATGTTGAATCGTCCGTATTGTTCGCCTTTGTACGGTGGGATTCCCTATGACAAAAGCGTTGAAAACTTCGAATTAACATCACTATTATATAATAGATCAAATCAGATTTCAAGAGGCTTTTTCGGTTTTATTCCCCTTCAAACGTAGAAATGAAACCTCAATTCTTGTGCATTTTGACGAATTTCCCTTGGAATGTGTCCCGTTTGACCATCAATTTATCGATTTCGTTGATCACCACCAGCTTTTTCAGACTCCACAGAGGCGCGATGAGTGCGCTTCTTTCGCCGTCGCCGGTGACGCGCCCGATGACGGTTTCGGCGGGCAGTCTCTCCAGCTGGGAGACGACGATGTCGGCGTATTGCTCTAAGCTCAGGCAGGCAAAGCCGCCCGTCTCATACAGCTCCGCCAGCGGTGTGTTTTTCAACACGTGCAGCAGGTGGATCTTCACCGCGAAGGGGCGGAGGGAAGCCAGACGGTCGGCGGTTTCGAGCATCATCTCCTTCGTTTCGCCGGGCAGACCGTCGATGATGTGAACGCAGACCTTGATCCCTCTTTCGGCCAGACGGCGGTAGGCGGCGAGAAAGTCGCAGACGCTGTGGCCGCGGCGGATGAAGGCGAGGGTGGCATCGTGGAAGGACTGAAGCCCCAGCTCCACGGTCAGGTCGGTTCGCTCGTTCAGCTCGGAAAGATAGTCGATCACCTCGTCGGGCAGGCAGTCGGGACGGGTGGCGATGTCAAGCCCCACCGTGCCCGGGAAGCGGAGGGCCTCCTCGTAGCGTTCTTTCAACAGGGGCAGGGGCGCGTAGGTGCCGGAGAAGGACTGGAAGTAGGCGATGTACCGCTCGCTTTCCCATTTGGCCGAGAGTGAAGCGCGGGCGTGCTCCATCTGCTCGGTGATGCTGTGTGCCCGTCCGAGGGTGAAGTCGCCGCTGCCCTTTTCCGAGCAGAAGATACAGCCGCGCTCTCCCACCGTTCCGTCGCGGTTGGGGCAGGAGAAGCCGCCGTCGATGGGGAGCTTCAGGCATTTACCGCCGAAGGTGCGGCGCTGATAGTAGTCAAAGGTGTGGTAGCGCTTGTTGCTGTCCGAATAGGGAAAGGCGTTGTTGTGCTTTCTCATGGTGTCTCCTTGTTTGGTTTGGCTCTTCTCCATCGTATCACGCCTCTGTCCCCTTTGTCAAGCACGGAAAAAAGAGGAAAAGGGAAAAATGTAAAAAAATTGTCGAAAAATCTTTACTTTTTTGAAAAACTATGGTATAATAAAACCAAGAGCAAGCCGCTTCGGACGGCGACGCTTATCCTGCGATAAACGGAGGTTATTCTTATGCATATCTGCCCCTCCTGCGGAGGTCCTGTGCAGAACGGTGAAGCATTCTGCCAAAACTGCGGCGCCCCCGCTCCCGAACAGCGGCAGGCGTCCTATCAGCAGCCCTTGTACACGCAGCCTGTTTACCCGCAGCCGCCGGAAAGCAAGAAAGAGGAGCCGGTCTCTGTCGCAGCCTTCTTTGGGTTGATGATCCTGTTTTCCATCCCTGTGATCGGCTTCATCTGTGAGGTCATCTTTGCCTGTATGTCTTCGATCAACACCGGTATCCGCAATTTCGCCAAGGCGAATCTGATCTTTTATGCCATTGCTGTTGCACTGCTTCTGATCTTCGGTGTCACGCTTGGCGCGGTGGTGTCTGTAGTCTCATGAACGAGCTTGCGTATCTGTATTAACGGAGCGCTTTCGGTTTCGGTATTCTTTTTTTGAAATACATATTTTATTTTTAAGGAGGATTCTTCTATGGCATTCTGCAAAAAGTGCGGCACTCAGCTTCCCGAGGAAGCCAAAAACTGTCCCAACTGCGGTGAATCGGTGGGATTCGATGCTTCCGGAGCCATCAACAACCTGACCAACACCGCAGACACCACCTCGTCCTTTGATCCGAAGGACATTGCGGACAACAAGATCATGGCCGTTCTGGCCTACCTCTGGCTGCTTTTCTTGATTCCCCTGCTGGCAGCACCCCAGTCTCCCTATGCACGCTTCCACACCAATCAGGGCATCGTTCTCTTCCTTGCCGGTGTTGCGCTCAACATCGTGGGCGGCATCCTGCTGCTGATCCCGATTCTGGGTTGGATCGTATCCTCGCTCCTCAACCTGGCTATCTTCGTTCTTATGATCCTCGGCATCGTCAATGCCGTTCAGGGCAAGGCCAAGGAGCTTCCCCTCATCGGCCGCTTCCGCATCCTGAAGTAAGCTGTTTTTGAAACAAAAAAGCGTCTGTCTGTCGGCAGGCGCTTTTTCCGTTCCGCTCCAAACAAAAAAACGGATGCCGCATGGAAACAGCATCCGTTTGGTTGGCTATGAATCAGTCTTCGCAGGCGAAGTGCTTGTTGCAGGCGGGGCAGATGATGTCGCTCGAATCGATGGAATCGTCGAAGCAGACCTTCTCGCCGCAGTTGGGGCACTCGGCCTCATAGAACTCCTCGTCCTCGTCGCAGCAACAGTCGCACTCATCGTCGTCGCAGCAGCAATCGCAGTCGCAATCGTCGTCGTCGCCGTTGTAGATATAGTCCTCCAGCTCGCCCAGGTCGTGGTCAAGCTCGTCGGCGTAATCCTCCAGCATGTTGATATCGTCGGTCAGATCGGCGATATCCTTGGCCATATCGTCGAGGATGTCAACGATGGAGAGGATGATGCGGTTCTCGTTGGTCTCGGCAGAGAAATTCATGCCGTCCAGAAAGCCCTTGAGGTGGGCAACCTTTTCGTTCAGCGTCATGGTATGATCTCCTTTCGTTTCGGTTGGGATCGGAAAGCGCTTTCCTTATGCGCGCTCCATGTACTCGCCCGTACGGGTGTCGATGCGAAGCACGTCGCCGATGTTGATGAACAGCGGGACCTTGATGGTGGCGCCGGTCTCGAGGGTGGCAGGCTTGGAAGCGCCGGTGGCGGTATCGCCCTTGAAGCCGGGCTCGGTGTCGGTGACCTCCAGCTCAACGAACGTGGGAGGCTCAACGCCGAAGACGTTGCCCTTGTAGGAGATGACCTTGCAGGTCATGTTTTCCTTGACGAAACGGAAGTTGTCGCCAAGCTTCTCTTTGTTCAGCGGGAGCTGCTCATAGGTTTCATTGTCCATGAAATAGTACAGATCGCCGTCGGAATAGAGATAGTCCATGTCCTTTCTTTCAACATATGCGTTTTCAAATTTGTCGGTGGGGGAGAAGGTACGCTCGGTGACAGAACCGGTGATGACATTCTTCAGCTTGGTTCTGACGAAAGCGGCACCCTTACCGGGTTTAACGTGCTGGAATTCGATGACCTGGACAACATTGCCGTCCATTTCAAAGGTTACGCCGTTTTTAAAATCGCCCGCAACTACCATAATGATGATTCCTCCGTGTGATGATGTATTTTAAAAATTTTTTATTCAATAAGAGTATTCTACACTATTTTTCCGAAGATTTCAATAGATTTCGGAAAAAAACTTACAATTCCATCAATTCTTTCGGCGCCGAGGTGAGATTGACCGCGCCGTTTTCGCGGATATAGACCAGATCCTCGATGCGGACGCCGCATGCTCCGGGCAGATAGATGCCGGGCTCGACCGTGACCACGTGTCCGGGGAGAAGGAGAGCGTCCTCCGGTACGTGGGGGGAGAGACGGGGGGCCTCATGGATGCGGAGACCGACGCCGTGCCCCAGCCCGTGACCGAAGCAACCGGCATAGCCGGCCTTGTCGATGAGCGAACGGGCGATGCCGTCGATGGTGCGGCAGTTCCGCTCGCCGTTCAGAATGGCCTCCAGCGCCGCCTTCTGGGCATCGAGAACGGTCTGATAGATCTTTTTCATCTCCTCGTCGGCTTTTCCAAGGCAGAGCGTGCGCGTCATGTCCGAGCAGTAGCCGTTGACCTTTGCGCCGTAGTCGAGGGTGAGAAAGCCCTTTTGCAGGGGGCGGTTCTGCGGGACGCCGTGGGGAAGGGAGGTAGAGGCACCCGTGATGGCGATGATGTCGAAGGCCTTTTCCTCGGCACCCTCGCGGCGCATGGCATATTCCAGCTCCAGCGCCAGCTCCTGCTCGGTCATCTCGGGGCTCAGATAGGCAAGGATACCCACCAGCGCCTCCTCGGCGATCTTCTGGGCGGAGAGGATGGAGCGGTATTCGCTCTCGTCCTTGATGGCCATCAGCGAGGAGACGATGTGTCCAGCCGGCTGAAAGTCGATGTGAGCAAAGCGCTCCTGCCAGGCATGAAGCGTGCGGGCGCAGAGCGTGTCGTCCTCATACAGGACGCTTTTTATGCTGTGTTCGGCAAAGAGATCGCAAAGCAGCGATTCCATCCCCTTTTCGTACATCAGCACGGTGAAATCGGGGCAGGCGGCCTTGGCCGCTTCGATGTAGCGGAAGTCGGTGATCAGATAGGGGGTGTCTCTTGTGATGAGCAGACAGCCGTCGGTGTAGGGGAAGGAGGTGAAATAGCGGATGCTGATCTCACTGGTGATGAGCATCGCGTCGCTCTTTTCGGGAAAAAGGGAGACCAGCTTGTCGATTCGCGTCATAGAATGAGGACTCCTTTCGGATGAATGGATCGGGATGAATGGATCGGGATGAATGGGATGAGTGGGAAGGAACGGAACGGTGACGGCTCTGTTTTCACCGTCTCGGACGGTTGTGCGGTCCCCGGCGGCGGGGGGCATAACGGCTTCTCTGCGCTCTCTGACGGGAGACGAGCAGCAGGTAAGCAACGATCAGAACGAGGAAGGAAACGGCGGCAGCGATGAAGGGACGGGAGGTGACCACGCCCTCGATCTTCTTTAACACATAGAGAAATTCGGTGCGGTCCACCTCGCCTGTGGTGACCAGATCGATCCGCCCCACCTCCTCGCCGCGGTAGGTGAGCAGAAGCTCTCCCGCAACCTGTCCCGCTTCCACGGGAGCCTCCAGCGAGTCGGTGAACAGCGTGTAGGAAACGTCGATCTCGCTGGCCACGTCGATGTCCGCAGGCAGGTATTTTTCAATGCCGTTGGCGGGACGGAGGGTGACGTGGTCGGTGTCGTTGGACAGAGAGACCGGCAATTCGCAGATGATCTTGCTCTTGTCGATGAGGGGGATGTAGGCATAGGCATCGGCCGCCCATTGGAGCAGCGTTTTGGCGTAGCGGTAGGAATAGATGTCGCCGCTGTCGCTCTCCCCCGCCCCCATGACGATGCAGAGGAAGGAGAGCCCCTTTTCCTTGATGGCGGTGACCAGACAGTAGCCTGCCTCGGACGTGGAGCCGGCGTTCATGCCGATCACGCCCTCGTAATAATATTTGGTCTCGCGGTTGCGCGCGATGAGGTAATTGCGGTTGTGCAGATTGCGCGCGGCGGTCAGATTGGTCTTGGGCATCTCATATTTGGCCAGCGAGCTGATCTCAGTGAATTCGCGGATGCGGTAGGCATAGAGCGCGATGAGCAGCGTGTCGTCCAGCGTGGTCTTCATGTTGGCGTTGTGGATGCCGTAGGGATTGGTGTAGGTGGTGTTCACAGCCCCCAGCTCCAGCGCCTTTTCGTTCATTTTGCGGACGAAGTCGGCCTGGTTGCCCGCCATGTCGAAGGCGAGGACGTTGGCCGCGTCGTTGGCTCCTGCCACGATCAGCGCATGGAGCAGGTCGCGCACGGTGACGATCTCATCCTTCTTCAGAGCGATGTTGTTGCCGGTCACGTTTTTGACCGCATCGTTGGAAACGGTGACGGTCTTGTTCCAGTCGTCGTAGTATTCCAAAGCGAGGATGGCGGTCATGATCTTGGCGGTGGAGGCAGGGTAGATGGCAGGGGCCTTTCCGCTCTCGTCCAGCTTGTCGCCCTCGGCGGTGTATTTGCGGTAGAGGACCGTGTCGTTGTCGATGTTGTACACCAGAACGCTCTCGGCATGAGGGGTGTCGGGACGGTCAAGGGCAAAGGCGGGGAAGACCAAAAGACCGCTCAGCAGCAGCGGACAGAGGATCAGCGGGATGAGACGGAACGAGAGGTGTTTGGGTGAATTCAGCATAACGAAACTTCCTTGCCTGACCTTTCTTTTTCTTTGAAATAGAGCTCGGTGTGTCCGATGTCGCGCTCAACGGCCTGCTTCAGCTCCTCAACCGAGGCGAATTTTGTTTCCTCTCGGAGCTTTTTGTAAAAGCTGACGCGGATGCTCTGACCGTACAGCCAGCCGTTGTAGTGCAAAATGTGCGTTTCGCAGTTGACCGCGCTTTCATCGGCATTGACTGTCGGACGGCTTCCCACGTTGGAGACGGCCATCAGCTCCTCGCCGCCGATGGAGACGGTGCAGGCATAGATGCCGTTCTGCGGACGGACCATCCCTGCGGGAAAGAGCTGGTTGATGGTGGGAATGCCGATGGTGCGCCCCAGCTTCTGCCCGTGCAGGACGGGGAAGCGGATGGAAAAGGGACGTCCCAGAAGCTCGGCGGCCTCCTCGGTCTGTCCGTTTTCGATGAGCGAGCGGATGCGGCTGGAGCTGACGATGCCGCCGTTTTTTTCGAAGGGGGGCATGATGAGCGCGCGTCCGCCGTATCGGCGCATCAACCTATCCAGAGTCTCGGGCGTGCCGGCGCCGAAGCGCCCGAAGCGGAAGTTGAAGCCGCAGACCGCCACCGAGCAGCGGTATTTTTGGATGAGAATGTCCCGCACAAATTCCTCGGGGGAGAGGTCGCGCAGGGCGTCAAAGCGGTCGGTGAGCACAAAGTCCACGCCGGCGGCGCCGAACAGACGGCACTTTTCCTCGGGAAGCGTGATGAGATCGACCGAGGGGCGTGTGTCAAGCGAGAGGGAGGTGTGCTCTGCAAAGGACCAGACGGCGGAGAAAACGCCGTTTTCTTTTTTCGTTTCGGCGATGGCCGCTTCGATCAGCGACAGGTGCCCCAGATGGACGCCGTCGAAATTGCCCAGCGCGATGGCCAGCGACTGCCCCTCTTTCAGAGGCGGACATTCGGAGAAAAACGGTTGAAACATAGAATGGTTGTCCTTTTTTGGGTTGAAGGTCAGAGGACCTTGATGGCGAAGTCGGGGCAGACCGCGGCGCAGTAGCCGCAGAGCAGACAGCGGTCCTCGTCGCAGACCGAAGCGCCGTTTTGCAAAGACAACGCGTTTTGTCCGCAGCGCTCGACACACCTGCCGCAGCCCGAGCAGTAGTCCTCGATGAACAGACGGCGTTTTTTGCCTGCCAGCGTCTGAGAAGCCTCTTTCGAGAAGCAGCCGTTTTCAAAAAAGCCGATGTTGGCATCCACCTCGTCGGCCGACTGCATGCCCACCGCCACCGCATCCACGTTCGGATCGGAGAGGACGAAGGAGAACGCATCGGCAGCGGAGGCGAACAGATTGCCGCCGCCCAGCGCCTTCATGGTGAACACGCCGATGCCTCTTGCATGGGCTTTTTCGATGGCGATTCCCATCTGCTCGCGCGTGCCGTCGGCGATGCCGAGCCCGGTCAGGTTGTACAGCGGGTGGATCACGTCGAAATCCCGTAAAATCGAGCAAACGCCCTCCACCGCGGCGATGTGGTGCATGGACGCTCCCACGGCGCGGATCCTGCCCTTTTCCCTCTGCTCGAAGAGAAAATCCAGCGCCTCGGCATGGCCGCGGAGGGTGTGGATGCTCTCCTGCTCGTGGAGCATGAAGATGTCGATCACGTCGCGGTCGAGAGAACGGCGCGCCTGTTCGAACGCCTCCTCTGCCAGCTGACGGGTGTAGGCGTAGGTCTTGGTGGAGACGATGATCTTCTCGCGCTCGCGGCATTGTTTCAAAGCGAGGGCGATGGTGGGATAGTTGCGGTAATATTGAGCGGTGTCGAGAAAGTTGATCCCCTTTTCAAAGGCGTAGGAAAGGACCTCCGCGCCCTGCTCGGGGGGAAGGTCGGCCTGGAGAGGACCCACGGTCAGTGTTCCGAAGCAGAGCCGCGAAACGGAAAGACCGCTTTTGCCCAGCGTACGGTATTCCATCACTTGCTCAGGTAGCTTTTGACCAGCGTGTTGAGAAGCTCATCGCGGTCGATGCGGCGGATGAGACTGCGGGCGTTGTTGTGGTTGGTGATGTAGGTGGGATCCTCGGAGAGGATGTAGCCCACGATCTGGTTGATGGGGTTGTAGCCCTTCTCCACCAGCGCGGCATAGACGGTTTTGAGAATGTCGCGGGTGATGCGTTCCTTTTCCTCGGAAAGCGAGAAGGTCAACGTGTCGTTCATTTCGTTTTTGTTCATGAAAAGTACCTCCGACCGTCGGTAAGACGGATGCGCCGCAAAAAGCGGCGTGTGTTGGTTGGATAAAGGATGCGGTCAGATCAATTGATATTTTCGCCATTTCTGGCGGAAAAAGCGGGTGAGATAGCAGATCGTGCGGCAGGCCCAGTCGATGTACATCGCATACCAAACGCCCTTCACGCCCTGCCCCAGCCAAAGGGCGATGATATAGCTGCCTCCCACGCGGAAGAACCACATCGAGAGGGTTGAAACGATCATCGTAAAGCGGCTGTCGCCGGCGGCGCGGAGTGCGGGAGCGGTGTTGAATGCGGCCGGCCAGAGGATCGTGGAGGTGAAGCAGTGCACGCGGATCATGTCCACGGCGATGGCAACCGCCTCCTCGCTCAGGTTGAACAGGCGGATCATCGGCTCGGCAAAGAGGAAGATGACGCTGTTGGTGAGGACCAGCGAGCCGGTGGAAAAGAGGAGCAGGTTGCGGGTGTAGCGGACGGCCTCATCGGGACGGTTGGCGCCGATGCACTGACCGACAACGGTGGTCATGCCCACGCTGACGGCCATGGCGGGGATCTGCGAAAAATAAGCGATCTTGTTGCCGATCTGGTTGGCGGCGATGGAGGCGGTGCCGAAGACCGTGACCAGGCTGACCAGCAGCATCTTGCCGATGTCAAACATGGCCGCGTCCGCACCGTTGGGCAGTCCCACGCGGAACATGCGCGACAGATCCTCTTTGCGGAAGGCAGGGCGGAAGAAGGATTCGATGAGAAACGGACTGCGCGGGTGCAGCACCAGCACAAGGATCACGGCCGCGCCGAAGATACGGGCGAAGAGCGTGGCGATGGCGGCGCCGGCCGCACCCATCTCAAAGCCATAGATGAGAATAGCATTTCCCGCCACATTGAGGATATTCGCGAACAGATTGGCCAGCATGGAGATGGAGGTGTTGCCTCTGGCGCGGAAGAGCGCCGAGCCGGTGGAAAAGATGGCGGCGAAGGGGTAGGAGAGGGCGGAATAGAAGAAATAGTCTCTCGCGTTTGCCATCACCGCCTCCTCGGCCTTGCCGAAGATCAGGGACAGAAGCGGTCGGTTGAACACAAAGCAGAGCGCGCCGAGAAGCGTGCCCAGCAGGAACATGGCGTGAAGAAGCTGGCGGGAGCAGGAGGCGGCGTTTTCGCGGTCGCCCCGTCCGATGTACTGCGCCACGATCACCGTACCGCCAATGGCTACCGACATCTGGAAGCCGATGACGAGGATGTTGATCGTATCCACCAGCGAGATGCCCGAAACGGCGGCCTCGCCTACGGAGGAGACCATCAGCGTGTCGGCCATGCCCACCGTGGCGTTGAGGATCTGCTCGATGATGAGCGGGATGAGCAGACGGATCAGGGTGCGGCGGGAAAAGAAGGCATCCTGCCGAGCCTCCCTGTCTGCGGGGGTCAGAATCTTTTGGGACATAACAAGTCTCCTTTGCGCGGTCCGCTTTCGATGGTGTTTCGTCGGCGGACAAGGCGCGTGTGCGTGAACGGCTTGGAAAGGGAAGGGGCCGTCGCCATGAGCAACAGCCCCGAATGGTTGCGGAAAAAGGGACGCCTGCCGCGCCCGAAAAAAGGTTTCGGGGTGAATTATTCGGCGTAAAGCGGATATTTCTTGCAGAGAGCGGCGACTCTTGCCTTGATCTGCTCACCGTTGCCCTCGCTGTCGGCGGCGGCCAGCTTGATGAGGCGGCCGATCTCAACCATATCCTCCTCGAGAAGACCGCGGGTGGTGACCGCAGGCGTGCCGATGCGGATGCCGCTGGTGACGAAGGGGCTCTGAGGATCGTTGGGGATGGCGTTCTTGTTAACGGTGATGTGCAGGTCGTTGAGCGTGGTCTCCAGCTGCTTGCCGGTCAGGTTGAACCTGCGCAGATCCACCAGCATCAGATGGTTGTCGGTACCGCCCGAGACCAGGTCGAAGCCCTCCTCAAGGAGCGTGTCGGCCAGCACCTTGGCGTTTTTGACGATCTGCTGCTGATAGGTCTTGAATTCGGGCTTGAGAGCCTCGCCGAAGCAGACAGCCTTGGCAGCGATGGTGTGCATGAGAGGACCGCCCTGCGTGCCGGGGAAGATACCCTTGTTCATCTTCACGCCCAGCTCCTCGTCCTTGCAGAGGATCAGACCGCCACGGGGACCGCGAAGCGTCTTGTGGGTGGTGGTGGTGACGATGTCGGCATAGGGGACGGGATTGGGATGCAGACCGGCGGCGACCAGTCCCGCGATGTGGGCCATATCCACCATCAGATAGGCACCGCACTTTTTGGCGATGTCGGCGAAGCGCTCGAAATCGATGATGCGGGGATAAGCGGAGGCGCCTGCTACGATCAGCTTCGGTTTATGCTGCATGGCCAGCGCTTCCACCTCATCGTAGTTGATGCGGTGGGTGACGTCGTCCACGCCGTAAGCAACAAAGTTGTAGATAAGGCCGGACATGTTGACCGGGCTGCCGTGGGTCAGGTGACCGCCGCAGGCCAGATTCATACCCATGACCGTGTCTCCGGGCTGGAGAAGGGCGATGTATACAGCTGAATTTGCCTGAGCACCGCTGTGGGGCTGCACGTTGGCATAAGCGGCGCCGAACAGCTCCTTGGCGCGGTCGCGGGCAATGTTTTCGGCAACGTCCACGCATTCGCATCCGCCGTAGTAGCGCTTGCCGGGGTAGCCCTCGGCATATTTGTTGGTCAGCACCGAGGCCATAGCGGCCATCACCGCGGGAGAGACCACGTTCTCCGACGCGATCAATTCAAGACCGTCCTGCTGACGGGCAAACTCGTCCTTGATCGCCTGTCCGATTTCGGGATCGAAGGAGGAGACAAAATCCATGATCTGACGAACCATTTGCAAAAACTCCTTAAAAAAAGAATGTAGATATTCACATTATACCATCAACACCGCTTTTTGGCAAGAGGGTATTTGTGAATATATTTCGAATTGTGAAGAAAATGAAAATTGATGAAGAATCCCTTTACAAATCGAAGAAAATGTGGTATACTGAATCTGATTTATCACAAGGGGGAATTGTCATGCAGAACAAGAACACCAATGACGTTTTCGGCTTTGTCCTGAAAACCATCGTCGCGCTCGGCGTCATCGCCATGGCCACCATCGCCATCCTGAAGCTTTTTGACTATCTGAAGACCAAGAAGCTGGCTGCTTACGACTGCTGCGACTGCTGTGAGGACGACTGGCTGGACGATTGCGACTTCGACAATCTCGAGGGCGAAGAAGCTCAGTGCTGCTGCTGCGAGGAAGAAGCCGCGGCTGCCGACGAGACCGTCGAGTAAAAAAACAAACAAAGCCTCGTAAGGGCGGCGGTGCGCTGTGCTGCCGCTCTTTGAGCATGCCTGCTTCTCCTGACATCCGCTGACGGGCGGTACCGTAGAAACTGTACAATCAGAAAGAGGACATGTACCATGAGAACAATGAAACGGACGGCTGTGCTGCTGCTGTCGCTTTTGCTGCTGGCGCTGGGTGTGTTTGCCGCATCCGAGGACAAATCGCTGAAGGCGTTTGATGAAAGCGGCGCCGTGCTCGGCGAACTGATCCTGTCCGAGGACCAGCTTCTGAGCGTTTATGCCGATCAGCAGCTGAACGGCGAGCTCCTTCCCATCGAGACATATATGGAGCAGTTTGCCGGCGACCCGGACAATGTGACCTTCGAAAGCTTTACCTTCAAGGGCCAGGAAAAGCCGCTGGAGGGCTATTTCTTCGCCTTCGACTTTGCTCCGTATGTAGGCAGCGTGCTGAACAGCGAGAGCGATATGACCGAGGCGGCGTATGACTTTGTCCGCAGCCATCCCGGGCTGTACTATCTGCAGACCTACTGTGTGACGATGTACGGCGGCGGTGTGGCCAAGCTCTGGCTCAAGTCCACCATGAGCGGCGAAGAGATCGAAACGACCATGCCCAAGTTTGAGCAGGCGGTGGACGATGCTCTGTTCGGCATCAAGCCGGGCATGACCGACGAGCAGAAGCTGCTGCATCTGCACGATTACATCGCCATGCACAATACATATGACTACACCTATCAGGGCTCCACGGCCTATGATGCGCTGGTGGAGAAGACCTCGGTCTGCCAGGGCTATTCCTTTGCTTTTAACCATCTGGCGTCGATCCTCGGCTTTGAGACTCGGTATGTCTACACCGACCGCAGCACGGCTGTGGGCAACCTGCAGAACCACGGCTGGAGCGCGGTGAAGCTGGGCGAGAGCTGGTATCATATGGACATCACCCACGACGATCCCTACCACGAAACCGGCTTCAACGATTACGGCATTGTCATCCACAAGCATTTCCTGCTCAGCGAGGAGGGCATCCGTAAGCAGAAGATCAGCGGCTATGACCGTTCGTTCACGTCTCCTGAGGGTGTTGTTGCCAACGACAAGCACTACGAGCACCTCTTTGATTTTTACGATGACGAGCATGAGCTGGATTCCGGCTTTATCCCCTGCAACGGCAAGTGGTATTTTGCCATCGCCGACGGCTACAATGCCACTCTTTGCGAGGCCGACGATCCCTTTGACCACACCACATGGCACAAAAAGACCTCGCTGAAGCAGAGCGGCGGCTTCTATTTCTATAAGTTTTCCACCGTGGCACGCTACCGCGACGGCATCCTCTTTGCCACCAATCGAAGCGTTTGCTACTACCACCCTGCCACCGGCAACTCCGAAACGATCTATTCGCTGCCCAAGCTGATGACCACCACCTACATCCTCACCATCGGCGTGGAGGAGGATACGCTGTACGTGGTGGACTGCAATCTGACCGGCAAGTATGAACGCGAGACCTTCGATCTGTCCTCTTACGGTGTGGAAACGCCGCCGGTTGACCTGAACGACAACAGCGAGACCGACCTGTTCGATGCGTTGCAGCTGATGCGCGTCCTTCAGGGCGAGGAGACTCTCTACGGCGGCAACAACGAGCTGGCCGATCTCGACGGAAACGGCAAGGTCGATACCCATGACCTGATCGCGCTGATCCTGGAATTGGCCACGGCGGAAGAATAACAACGAAGAATAAAAGCGATGAAAAAAATAAGTTTGATCCTGCTGGCTCTGCTGCTCTGCGTGACTCTTCTGTCTGCCTGCGGGGAAAAGAGCGAGTTCACTTACGAAAAGACCGATGACGGCATCCGCATCACCGGCTACAACGGCGAGGCGACCGAGCTGGTCATCCCCGCGGAGCTGAATGGGCGCCCGGTTACCGCCATCGGCGAAAAGGCCTTTGACAGCCGAAAATTCACCTCGGTTACCCTGCCCGATACGATCACACGCATCGAGAAGTATGCCTTCCTGCGCTGCTACGCCATCACCTCGATCGCCATTCCCGACGGGGTGACGCAGATCGAGCGGGGTGTGTTCTCCAACTGCGTTTCGCTTGCGGAGATCGATCTGCCGGCAGGTCTCACTTCCATCGGCGAGGACGCCTTCTCCTCCACCGCCTTCACCTCGTTCACCGTCCCCGAGGGTGTCACCGAGATCGGCAACTATGCCTTTTATACCTGTCACGGCATGGAGAAGGTCAGCCTGCCCTCCACGCTGACAACGCTGGGCGACTATGCCTTCTGCGCCAATGCCCACCTGACCGATGTGACTCTCCCCGAGGGGCTGACGACCATCGGAAAGTATACCTTCAGCCAGTGCAATTCGCTGAAAACGCTGACGCTGCCGTCCACGCTGACTACCATCGATGACTATGCCTTTGCCGGCGCGGGACTGGAAACGCTCACCCTGCCGTCAAGCTGCAAGCGGATCGGAAGCTATGCCTTCACCGAATGCGACCTGCTGACCGCCCTCATCCTGCCGGCCGAGACCGATTCCTTCGGCTATGACGTGCTGGAGGGCGCCGACCGTGTCACGCTGTATGCCCCCACCGATTCGCCCGCGCACATCTGGGCGGATGAAAACGGCTTCAAGTTCCAGCCCAAGGATTGAAGAAAACAAAACGGCGGACGAATACCGCATATATAATAAGGATAAAAAATAAAAAATACCCAACGGAAGCTTCGGCTCCTGTTGGGTTGTTTTTTGCTTTCGTGCTTTTTGTGCCGTGCCAAACGGCGGGAGCTAGCTCCCCAGCGATTTTCATGTCCGCGAAGCGGACAATTCATGAACGAAGTTCAATTCATGAAATCAAAGATTTCCATTCATGACGCAAAGCGTCTATTCATGCCCCGTAGGGGCAATTCCCATTCGGCAAAACCAAATGTATCGCGCACCGAAGTGCAGTCCGCTTTCACGGCGGGAGCAAGCCCGTTTCCGATTCCGCTTTCCAAACGCATTCTCGCGCATCTTCCCCCCAGGCCTATTCCCATTCAGGAACGTTTTTGAGGGGGATTCCAAAGGGGGACCTTTTTTCAAAAAGGTCCCCCTTTGGTAAAAAACTCTTCAATTCTTATAACAACTTCTCCAGCTGCTTGCGGAGGGAGGCGACGTCGCCGGAGTTGTCCACATAGACGTCGGCGATGGCGATGGGACCGCCCTTTTCGATGTTCTCGATCTCGGCGAAGTCACGCTTTTCGCTCTCCTCGAAGGTGAGGGGACGCACCTTGCGGACGGTCAGCCGCTCGTAACGGAGCTTTTTGGGAGTGATCACGGCCAGAACGGTCAGCGCGTCACCGAAATGGTTTTTCAGCTCCTTGTATTCCGACCAGGAGTAGAGACCGTCGAGAACGGTGTTGGAGCGAAGCGCGGTCTGCTCGATCCGGGGAAGGAGGAGCTTGGCAAAGGCACCGGGTCCATGCTCGGCGCGGAGGCTCTCGCGGACGATACGCTCATTGGCCTCGGTTTTGGGAAGCCCGCGCTGAGCGAGCACGTCCATGGTGAGACCGCCGAAGTAGATCTTCTCCCAGCCGGCCTCGCAGAAAAATTCGGTGGCAACGCTCTTGCCGCTTCCGCACATGCCGACCACCGCAACGATCTTTTTATAATCCGCCATATTCAGAAATCCTTCTTTCAACAAAGCTTTCCAACAGTATAGCACAAAAAGCGCGTCCGCCGAGCGCGAAAAACGAAAAATCAGCACAATGCACAAAAAGAAAGGAGCGATTTGTACCATTCGCCCACACCACTTACAAAGAAAACACAAGAAAATGAAAAGGAACGTGAAGAAAATACAAAAAAGTTATTGACAAATCGGAAACGAAGTGATATGCTATTACTATATAAGATGGTAAATTGTCACCATGCTCTCTTTTTGTGGAAAAATAAATTTATTATATACATAATTTTGGAGGAAAAAATTATGAAAAAGCGTATCATCATAACAGCGGCTCTCGCGGTATTGATGATCGTCATGGCTTCTCTGTTTGCCTTCTCGGCAGCAGCGGCAGGCGAGACGGTTGTCTATATCTCGGATGCCGGAACGGGCGACGGCACTTCGCCGGATAAGCCTCTCGGCAATGGCTCTGCCTACACCCTGAGCAACGGTGTTCCGGCGACAGGTGCCGACTATAAGGCCAGTGCCTTCTATCTGGCATGGAACAAGATTGCAACGGCCGGTACCAACGGTACCATCGTCATCGTTGGCGATACCACGGTTGGAATGCCCTCCGGTGGCAATTTCTATCTTCCTGACATTGCGAAAGACACGACAATAACCGTTACCGGTTCTTACGGCGGCGTGGATTATTATGAAACCGCCAAATGGATCGTGGATTCGACGAACTCTTCGCTGTTTTTGCATCAGTTTACGGATGCAACAAAAGCCGGCTGCGGAACGGTTGTATATGAGAACCTGAACATTTACCGCACCGGAACAAAGGGCTTCTATTGGGTTTTTGCCGGCCATAAGACAACGCTCGGCGAAAACATCACCGTCACGCAGCCCAACGGAGCCACCACCTATTCGGTGTATCCGTACCTTGTCGGCGGTTTTTACATTGCTTCGGCTCATCTTGCTCCCACCAGAACGCAGACTGCTGATGCGAATGGAAAAATGCGCGCTGTTGATGTCACGATCAAGAGCGGCGACTATTGCATGTACACCTCCTTCTTCATGCCTTCCGGATATAGCATCAACGGCAATGTAAATCTGGATTTCAGCAACTGCAAATTCCATATGATTGGTACCAGTGGCGTATATGCCGGCATCGTTGCCAATACGGTTGGTTCCACCTATTATTATGCCAATCAGGGCCAGATCAAGGGCGATCTGACCATGAGCCTGACCGATGTAACGGCAAACAAGGTCGTTTTGACCACCACAAACGGAACGGCTGCTACCGGAACAAGAACGTATGCTGCCATGGGCAACATTCTCGGCAATGTTACCGTAAACATCAATAAAGGCACCACTCTGAACAATCAGATGTATCTCACGCTGGCAACCTCCTCGTCGACGGATGCTACCGCCTCCCTGTATGGTCAGATCGGCGGCAATGTGACGGTGAATCTCAATGCGGACAAAACAACGTCGGCAGACAGCGCGATCACCTTCAGCCAGATCAACCTCGGATATGGCGGTCTCACCTCTGCGGACAGCAAGTACACGCTGAAGGTGAACGGAACGAACTGGCAGACCTCGGCAAGACCCTTCACGTTTGTTGCTTATAACACGACAACGGCAACGGCGGGCTATCACAATTCCGTCATTGACTTCTCCGGCCTGACCTATGATGAATACTGGAATAAAATCTACAACACCGATCGCAAGCTCAACAACGGTTACTATACCACCTCGACGATCACTCCGGTTCATATGCCTGAGGGACAGACGAGATATGCTGCCGGAACACAAACCGGCTATGGCTATGATGCCGTAGTGGCTCCTGCGAATGCACTCGCCTCTGCGGTCGTTTCGGCCAATCCCGCCAAGGTTGCGTACACCGCCGGCGAAACCTTTAATCCTGCCGGCATGGCTGTCACGCTCACGTATGCCAGCGGCCACACTCTTGCAGTGACCGAAGGCTTCACCTACCCCAATTCTGCTCTGACGGCAGGCACCAATGCTGTGACCGTTTCCGGCAAGGGTGCATATAGCGAGAACTTTGAGGTCTCTGTTCCGGTTACGGTTACCGCTGCCCCCGGACCGGTTGTAACGGCGAACGTAATTTATATTGCGGATGAAGCCAAGGGCCTCGGCGATGGCTCTTCCGCTGCCAATGCTATGGGTAACGGCAAGGCTTATGCCGATGCTCTCACCAATAAGGCAGCTGCCACCAGCAATGACTACAAGAGCAGTGCTCTCTATCTGGCAGTTGAAAAAATCGCGGCCGGCGGCAAGGATGCAACCATCGTCATCTGCGATGATTTCACTCTTGCTTTTGGCGCCGGAACAACTGCCGAAATTATCAACAGCTATCTTCCCAATGCTCACGGGCTGTCCATCAAGCTGACCTCGAAGGACCCCAATGGCGTGGATTACCGAACTGCCGGTGCCGAGTTTGTTCTGGACACCTCTTACAATGCGGTTCGTTTCTTCCTCGCAAACTCCAACACTTCCGGCAACAACGGTTCTGCTTGGACCTGGGAAAACATGAACATTTCCTGCAAGGGCTCCAAGACCATGAATATCATTTGTAAGGGTATCACCACCGTCTTCGGCGAAGGTCTGGTGATGACCGGTACAAAGGCTCCCACCATCATCGGCGGTCAGATGTGGGGTGCAACCAACGATAACGACAACGACGGTATTGCTTCCGATGTCACCGTTAAGAGCGGTACCTGGAACGATTATCAGACGCAGAACTTCCCGAACTCGACGGGTGCTGCCAGTGCCATCAAGGGCGATGTTAACATCAACATCCTCGGCGGTACCTTCGGCGGAACGATTTACTACGGATCTGCTACGTCGGCCAAAAAGGGTGGCGGCCAGATCTGGGGCGATGTGAACCTCACCATTGCCAATGCCACGGTCGGCAACATCAAGCTGACCTCCTCGGGTAATGTCACCGATATGGCCGGCTATGCGGATGTCCTCGGCGATGTGAATATCACCGTGAACGATGGTGCATCCATCGGTACGATCTACCTCTCGCCCAACGGCAAGAATACGGTCACAGAGACTGTTGACGGAGTTGAAACTTCGGTTACGAAGCCTTACGGTCAGACGCACGGTAATATCACCATTACCTACAACGGAACCGGAACCAAGGGCCTCACGTTCAAGGATGTCTATCTCGGATACGGCGGCTTTGCCAATGCATATGACCCTGCCAAGCCCGAAAACGGAGGCAAGCTCACCTATAAGATTAATGGCAACAATTGGACGTCTACCGGCGCTTCCTACAGCCTGCTCCTGTGGTGCGGCCAGGGCTCCAATGCTACTCTCGGTAATTACTATGCCGTTGTCGACTTCTCCGGCATGTCCTATGCCGATTACTGGGCAAAGACCTTTACTTACGGCGCCGATTCTACCGTAAAAAAGCTCAACAAGAGCTATAACACCAAAACCGGTGCCAACACCACCGCTTCCGGTCCTAACGGCGAAACCACCTTCGGTAACGGTACCCAAAATACATATGGTATCCATGAGATCGTTGGTCCTACGTTGGATGTTTACATTGCCGATGTAGCTAAGGGTCTTGGCGACGGCTCCTCTGCTGCCAATGCAATGGGTAACGGAACGGCTTATGCGACCGCTATGACCACCGGCGCTCCCGCAACCTCTACGGACTATCAGCAGAGCGCCCTCTATCTGGCTATGAAAAAAATCTCGGCCAGCGGCGGCTGCGGCAGAGTGATTCTGGTTGACGATGTAACCATCGCATTCGGTGGCGGCACGGATATTACGGCGATTACCAACTTCTATTTGCCCAACGCTCATAAGCAGACCATTACGCTGACCAGCATCGGTCCCGACGGTGTGAACTATAAGGATGCCGGCGCCGAGCTTATCCTGGATACCTCGAAAAATATGACTCGTCTCTTCTTGTCTAATTCCAATGTCAGCGGTAACAATGGTACGACTTGGATCTGGGAAAACCTGAACATCACCTGCAAGGGTACGAAGACCATGAACATTTGCAGCCGCGGTGTTACCACCATTTTCGGTGAGGGTATCACCACGACCAAGGCTTCCGGTGCTATAGCTCCTACCATCATCGGTGGTGTTATGTGGGGTGTAACCGCCGATAACGATAACGACGGCGTTGTCGTTGATGTTACCGTCAAGAGCGGTACCTGGTATCAGTATCAGACTCAGAACTTCCCGAACAAGGAGGGCGATGACAGTGCCATCAAGGGTGATGTCAACATCAACATCCTGGGCGGCACAATTGAAAAAGAAGTTTACTTTGGTGCCTATGGCGGTGCTAAGAAGGGCGGCGGCCGCATTTGGGGCGATGTCAACCTTACGGTTGCCAATGCAACGATCGGAAGCACCATCCGTCTTACTGGCGCTGGTTCCAGCACCACCGATGTGACCGGTTATGGTGATATTCTCGGCGATCTTAACATCAACATCAATGACGGCGCAACCATCGGTCAGATGATCCTCACCTCGTATGCAAAATGCACCGTGGACGGTGTGGTTAAGCCTTGGGGTCAGGTTCACGGCAACATCAACGTGACCTATGATGGCACCGGATCGAAGGGCATCAACTTTGACCATATCCACCTCGGCTATGGCGCTTTCGCTACCGAGTATGATGCAGCAAACCCTGAAAACGGCGGTAAGATGACCGTTAAGTATAAGGGAACCAACTGGAATGCTTCCACCGCTTATGCTAACCTGGTTTGGTTCGGAAGCGGTTCCAATGCTCCTGATGGTGTGTACTACGGTGTTATCGACTTCTCGGATATGACCGCACTTGAGTATTGGACGAAGACCAGCTATAACAGAAGCAAGAGTGCATCCATTCCGATCAACAGCGCGTATATTCTCGCAACCGGAACCAAGCAGCCTGTGGATGTATATCCCGCTGCCGGCCCGAACGGCGAGACCTTCTACAGCGCAGGCAGAAACAACAGCGTTGGCGCACACGAGCTGATCCTGCCCACTTCTGACTTCTTCTATAGCGGCACCTCCATTCGTTTGACCGGTACCGAGGGTCTCCGCTTCCAGATCGGTCTGGCTCAGGATTCGTTGAAGTATGTTCAGGAAGCCGGTATTCTGGTTGGTAATGCCAAGAACTTCCCCCACGATGATGCAACGGGTCGCGCTCTTACTCTCGACGATGTTCGTTCGGAGGCCAACACGACCGGTCTTGCGATGAAGGTTGCTCTTGTTGACACCACCTCCGGTGTGAACAAGTACTTCACCAAGGACGCTGACAATTACTACTACACCGCTGTTCTGGTTAACACCAAGACCGGCAACGACGGCATCAACGTCTATGCAACCAACAACTTTGTCTTCCGCGAATATGTCATCACCAAGAGCGGTGAGGTTCTTTACGGCAACTATGTCGGTCTGACGGACACGGATAACAACAAGATCGTCCACTCCGACCTTGCAACCATCAAGGCAGGCGAAGGTCTGTGGAGAAGCGTTCGCTATGTAGCACAGCAGGCTGTTGCTGATGCCGACTATATGGCATCTCTCTCCGAAGTGCTTCGCGCCCGCCTCACCACGCTGGCCGGCGGTGCAGCAGCAACGAATGCTTCGGTTTCCTCTGAGATTGCAGCAGCACCCATTGTTGCTCCTATGGTAGCACCTGCTCCCGCAGCATAAGCAACAAAAAAACCAAATAAAAAAGGCGCGGTTTCAAACCGCGCCTTTTTGCGTCCACCGTAAAAAATTCGTGTCGGCAGCCTCTTGCCCTTTTGCCAAAAAACAACGTCTGCAAAAAACAACGCCCCGTAAAAAACGGGGCGTTTTGCTGTTCTCAGCGTTGCGTTCGGAAAGCTTGTGCCGATCAGAATTTCAGCTTGGCTTCGATGTAAGCCTTGACCTGATCCATCGGGATGCGCTCCTGCTCCATGGAATCGCGGTCACGGACGGTCACGCAGCCGTCGGTCTCGGTCTCAAAGTCCACCGTGACGCAGAAGGGCGTGCCGATCTCGTCCTCACGGCGGTATCTCTTGCCGATCGAGCCGCTTTCGTCGTAATCGACCGAGAAGTCCTCGGACAGCGACTCATACAGCTTCTGAGCGGGCTCGGAGAGCTTCTTGGACAGCGGAAGCACCGCGCACTTGAAGGGAGCGAGAGCGGGATGCAGGCGAAGCACCACACGGGTGTCGTTCTCGCCGACAAGCTCCTCGTCGTAAGCCTCGCAGAGGAAGGCCAGCGTCACGCGGTCGCAGCCCAGCGAGGGCTCCACAACGTAGGGGATGTAATGCTCGTTCTTCTCCTGATCGAAGTAGGTCTGATCCTTGCCCGAGTGCGTCTGGTGAGCGGTCAGGTCGAAGTTGGTACGGGAAGCAACGCCCCACAGCTCGCCCCAGCCGAAGGGGAAGACGAACTCGAAGTCGGTGGTGGCGTTGGAATAGTGGGAGAGCTCCTCGGGATCGTGGTCGCGCAGGCGCAGATTCTCGGGCTTCATGCCCAGGTCAAGCAGCCACTTGTAGCAGTATTCCTTCCAATATTTGAACCACTCCAGCTCGGTGCCGGGCTGGCAGAAGAACTCCAGCTCCATCTGCTCAAACTCGCGGGTACGGAAGGTGAAGTTGCCGGGGGTGATCTCGTTGCGGAAGGACTTACCGATCTGGCAGATACCGAAGGGCAGCTTGCGGCGGGTGGTGCGCTGTACATTCTGGAAGTTGACGAAGATGCCCTGTGCGGTCTCGGGGCGCAGGTAAACGATGTTTTTCGCATCCTCGGTCACGCCCTGGAAGGTCTTGAACATCAGATTGAACTTACGGATGTCGGTCCAGTTGAACTTACCGCAGGAGGGGCAGGGGATCTGATGCTCCTCAACAAAGGCCTTCATCTCGTCCTGAGAATAGGCATCAATGGGCTTTTCCAGCTCGAAGCCATTCTGGGAGCACCACTCCTCGATGACCTTGTCGGCACGGAAGCGCTCCTTGCACTCCTTGCAGTCCATCAGCGGGTCGGAGAAGCCGCCCACGTGACCGGAGGCAACCCAAGTCTGGGGGTTCATGAGGATGGCGGCGTCCATACCCACATTGTAGGGATTCTGCTGGACGAATTTCTTCCACCAAGCCTTTTTGACGTTGTTCTTCAGCTCAACGCCCAGCGGACCGTAGTCCCAGGTGTTGGCCAGGCCGCCGTAGATCTCGGAGCCTGCGTACACAAAACCGCGGTTCTTGCAGAGAGCCACGATTTTTTCCATTGTTTTTTCCGAATTTTTCATTGTTGTAACTCCATGTATTTTAGTAAATTTTTTTCTTATTTATAAACGGCGTACTTGGAAAGCGCGCTCTTGAGATCGGGGGATAAGTAGTCGCGGCCGTTGTGGATCTCCTTGGCGGCGGGGTAAGTGACCGTCGCCTTGGCGTAATCCTTATAGGAAGCGATCAGCTCTAAGTTTGCCAGCAGGTCGGCCGATCCAAAGTTGGTTTCCACCAGCTCGGATGCTTTTTCATACAGATCCTCGGCCTTGGTGAGGAAGGAGGTCTGGGTGACCTTGGCGAGGACGGTCTTCATAAAGTCGATGGCAACGGTGAGGCGGGAGTTGGCTGTGGTGGGGTATCGGTCGAAGCGGAGCATCTTGACCGCTTGCTCGGAGGAAAGCGTCTGCACGCCCTTCTTCAGGTCGATGACCAGATCCTGAGTGGGATCTTCGTAGTACATATCGCAGGGGACGTTGAAGGAGATGTCGCCGATGATGTCGAGAAGAGCGGCGCAGTCGTTGAGGCTGATCACGGCGTGGTAATCGGGGGCGAGACCGGTCAGTGTCTGGACGTTTTTCTTCAGCTCCTCAATGCCGCCCTGACGGAAGGAGCCAGACAGCGTGGTGTAAACGCCGTTGGCGGTGCTGATCCGCATTTGCGGCGACAGCGAGGAGAAGAGGAAGGTACGCTTCTGCTTGTTCACACGCAGCAGCAGCAGGGTGTCGGCGTTGATCTGACGTCCGCGGTCGGGAAGCCCCAGCAGCTCATCGCCGGTTTCGGGGAGTTCCTCCTCGGCCTTGTAGTCGTCAAAGACGGACGGCTGATAGTCGGTGCCCACCAGCAGGAAGGTGAACGAATCGCCGGCGGACGGCTTGTCGTCTGTCGTCTCGCTGCCCGAGGTGGAGGGCGGCGTTGTCTGCTCGGGAGATTTGCCGGTGCTTTCGGGGGAGGGGGTGCCTGTGGAGAGGTCGGAGCTGCTCTGCTCGGGATTGACCGCCGGCAGCGAGGGATCGCCGAGGAACATCTGCACGCCGAAGTAGGCAACGGCGCCGAAGGCGATCAGTGAGATCAAAAAGGTGATCAGAAAGTTTCTGAATTTAATCATAAAGAAGATCCTTTCCATGCGCAGACCAGCGCATACACGGGGATGGAAACGACTGTTACTCATCATTATAATACATAAGGGCATCTTTTTCAAGGGAAAAGCGAAAAAAGGACGAAAAAATTTACGTTTTTTCAAAAAAAGCATTTATCTTCCCCATGGCACAACAAAACCGCGCCGAAGAATTGTCCGACGCGGTTCGTTGACAGTATCGTTTTATTGAGAAATCATCAGGCGGATCAGCGCGATCAGGTCTTCGGCATCGATGCGGTTGTTTCCGTCGAGATCGACAGCAAGCTTTTTCCGGATCTCACCCGAATCGGACTTGATCAACGAAGCGGCGGTCAGCAGATCGAGTACGTTGCTTTCACCGTCGCCGGTGGCATCGGCGGTGACAACGATGGTGGCTTCGTCAAGGACGGTTTTGCCGTCATCGGACAAGAGTTGGATCTTGTCACCGGTTTTGAGGACAGCATCGGCGGAAAGGGTGTTGCCGTCCTTATCGGAGAAGGAGAGCGCGTCGGTAACAAAGCTCTCGGACAGAGTCGAAACGGTCGTGCCGACGGGAATGGCTCCGCTGAGCAAAACGGCTTCGCTCGGATCCTCCGTGAAGCGGAATTCCCCTACCGCTGTTTCCTTCAGCTTGGTTTGATCAATGGGGGTTGTGTTGTATATTGTCCGATCGGGAGCCTGCCATGTCGGTGTCGTCCAGCCGGATTTATCTTCAAGGTAGCGGATGGTGAAATCCGAGGCGTTCTCCCGGAAAACATCGCGTTCCCATACGAAAGGAACGTCGCCGTAGAAAGACGCGTCGGTCAAAGCGCCGCATTGATAAAACGCTTTTGAACCGATTTCCAATACGCTCGACGGAATCACAAGGCTTGTCAAGTCGGAACACAATTGAAACGCTCCGTCTCCGATCGTCTCTATGCCTTCGGGAATGACGAGAGCGCCTGTCAGACCAAAGCAATTTTGAAAAGCCAAATCCGCGATCTTCGATATGCTTGACGGAATGATAAGGCCTGTAAAGCCGTAGCAATTTTCAAACGCGCGGATTCCGATTTCCGTCACGCTTTCGGGAATCACAAGCGTCCCTGTCAGGCTGTAGCAATCTGAGAAGGCACACTTGCCGATGGTTGTTACACTATTCGGGATCTCAAGATTTCCCGTCAAGCCGCCGCATCTTTCGAAAGCGCCGTTTTCGATCACGGACACGCGGTTGGAGATCACAAGCTTTCCTGTGAGATGATCACAGGAAAAAAAGGCATACGTGCCGATGGACTCTACGCTGTTCGGGATCACAAGATCGCCCGTCAGCCCGTTGCACAGCTGAAAAGCGCTGTCACCGATCGTCACAATGCCGTTCGGAAGTGTGAGCTTTCCCGTCAAACCGAAGCAGCCGTAAAAGGCACGGTTGGCGATTTCCGTTACTCCGGACGGAATACGATAGCAATCGCTTTTCTTTCCCGTCGGAAACGAAATCAATCGAGTTGCATTTTTATCAAAGAGAACGCCGTCGATGCTGCGATACTGCTCATTTGCTTTGTCCACATCGAATGCTGTCATGAGAGGGCAAGATTCAAAGGCAAAATCACCGATCGTTTCCACGCCGGCCGGAATTGCCACACGCCCCGTTAATCCGACGCAATTGGAAAACGCAGATTCTCCGATCGCGGTCACACTTTCCGGAATAACAAGCTCGCCCTCCAATTGGGAGCAATACTGGAAGGCACCGTCGCCGATCTCTTTGACCCCTTCGGGAATAAAGAATGTCCCCTTCAACTCGGTGCAAAACTGAAACGCTCCGTCTCTGATCACTTCAACACTGTCCGGAATGACAAGCGTTCCCGATAATCCCCGACAATCGCTGAACGCATATTCTCCGATGTATCGAACACCCTCGGGAATCACAAGATCACCGGTCAAATTGCCGCGGTCGGCAAAGGCATAGTCTCCGATTGCGGTGACCCGATGCCCGTTGACGGTCAGGGGGATTTTCAGTTCGCCCCTTTTTTTCGTCGTGCCTGTGATGGTGGCGGTGACATCATCGTTGATGGTGTATGAAAACTCACCGTCCCACAGATCGGCCGCCGAGGCGGAATATGCTGTTGTTGTTAAAAAAAGCAGTATGGCCGTAAGAGCTAAAAACAGTTTTTTCATGAGTTTCTCCTTCTTCTCGGTCTCCAAAACGATGATACGATTGTATTTCTGTATCGATTGTATCATGAATAGAATGAAATTGCAAGAAAAAGATACAACGAAAAAAAAGAAGCGCTTCAAAAAAACACTTGACAAGAGAGAAAAAATGTGATACACTGGTACTACCTCTGCGGAGAGGGCTTTTTTTGTGTTGGATTTCCACAGAGAAAACCGTCGCCGTTTTTCAGAGGGAGATAAATTTTTACGGCCCCTGTGAGGTGCCGTTCTTATCGGGAGGTGCAAAAAAACACATGGCAAAAAAAGGCATGAGAGTCAAGATCACCCTGGCCTGCAGCGAATGCAAGCAGAGAAACTATGACACGGAAAAGAACAAGACCAACGATCCGGACAGACTGGAAATGAACAAGTACTGCCGGTTCTGCCGCAAGCATACTCTTCACAAGGAAACGAAGTAAGGAGGACACGATTTTGGCAGATATCGAAAAGAAGGATCTCCCCGAAAAGGAGACGAAATCCGTCGAGGTCGCCAAGGCAAAGGACGAAAAGAAGCCCGAAGCCAAGAAGGCGCCCAAAAAGGACAAGCTGCCCCTGAAGGAACGCGTGTCCAAGTTCTTCCGTGAGTACAAGAGCGAGCTGAAGAAGATTTCCTGGTGCCAGCCGAAGGATGTGGTCAAGTATACGGGCGTGGTTATCGTCTGCATTCTGATCGTCAGCCTGTTCATCGGCGTGCTGGACTTCGGCTTCACGAAGCTGCTTCTGTTCCTCGGCGGACTTTATTGATCGAAAACGAAAGGAAACCGGCCAATGAGTGACTTGAACGAAGGCAGCGGTCTGCCGCTGTGGTATGTGGTTCATACCTACTCCGGGTACGAGAACAAGGTGAAGGCGAATCTGGATAAGATCGTTGAGAACCGCGGACTCCATTCGGTGATTCTCGAATCGAGAGTGCCGGTGGAAACCGTCCAGGAGATCAAGGAAGTCAAAAAGGACGACAAAAAAGAGACTCAGATCAAAGAAGTCGAAAACAAGATCTTTCCGAGCTATGTGCTTGTGAAAATGATCATGTCCGACGCGACCTGGCATGTCGTGCGAAACATTCGCGGTGTAACGGGATTCGTGGGGCCCGGCTCCAAGCCCGTTCCGCTCACCGATGAAGAGGTGGCGGCGATCGGTGTCGAAACGACCGAGATGAAGCTGAACTTCAGCCTCGGCGACACGGTGCAGATAAACGACGGTCCTCTGACCGGCTTTATCGGAAGGGTCGAGGAAATCTCGGCGGACAAGAAAAAGATCATGGTTATGGCATCGATGTTCGGCCGCGAAACTCCGGTCGAGCTGGAGAGCGTGAGCGTTTCCAAACTCGATGTATAAAATGCCGTGACGGCGCAACCGCTTTCTTTGCGGCGCTGCGCTTCATGTGGGAGGAAGAAAATTTATTGTATTTGAACTCTTCCGTGTAAACCACATAAGTGGCGTTGGCTCTCGGGCCGGCGTTCATTTAAGAAAGGAAAGGACAAAATGGCAAAGAAGATACAGGGTTATATCAAGCTTCAGCTTCCCGCCGGTAAGGCAACTCCTCAGCCGCCTGTAGGTCCCGCTCTGGGTCAGTACGGCGTCAGCATCCCCAACTTCACCAAGGAATTCAACGAGAGAACGAAGAACAGCATGGGTCTGATCATCCCTGTTGTGATCACCGTTTATGCTGACCGTTCGTTCACCTTTATCACCAAAACGCCTCCCGCTCCCGTTCTGATCAAGAAGGCCTGCGGTATCGAGACTGCTTCGGGCAGACCGAACACCGAGAAGGTTGCCAAGATCACGAAGGATCAGATCAAGCAGATCGCCGAGACCAAGATGCCCGACCTCAATGCCGCTTCCATCGAGAGCGCCATGAGCATGATCGCCGGCACCGCCCGCAGCATGGGCATCACCGTAGAGGACTGAGGGAGGTACGAATAGATGAGCACTGGAAAGAAATATCAGGAAAGCGTTAAGCTGATTGACAAGACCAAGGCCTATGATCCCATGGAAGCACTGGATCTGGCCTGCAAGACCGCCAAGGCCAAGTTCGACGAGACCATCGAGATCCACGTCCGTCTGGGCGTTGACTCCCGTCACGCCGACCAGCAGGTCCGCGGCGCTGTCGTTCTCCCCAACGGAACCGGTAAGACCGTTCGCACCCTCGTGTTCGCCAAGGGCGACAAGGCCAAGGAGGCCGAAGAGGCCGGAAGCGATTACGTCGGAGCCGAAGAGTTCGTCCAGAAGATCCAGAAGGAAAACTGGTTCGAGTTCGATGTCATCATCGCTACCCCCGACATGATGGGCGTGATCGGACGTCTCGGTAAGATCCTCGGTCCTAAGGGCCTCATGCCGAACCCCAAGGCCGGTACCGTTACCATGGACGTTGCCAAGGCTGTTAAGGAAGCCAAGGCCGGTAAGATCGAGTACAGACTGGACAAGACCAACATCATGCACTGCCTGATCGGCAAGGCATCCTTCGGTCCCGAAAAGCTGTCCGAGAACTTCAACGCTCTGATGGGAGCTGTCATCAAGGCGAAGCCCGCTTCTGCCAAGGGTCAGTACATCAAGAGCTGCGTGGTGGCTTCCACCATGGGCCCCGGCATCAAGGTCAACTCTTCCAAGATTGGCTAAGATTGAAAAACAAAAGGCTGTTTCTCTCCCCCGTCTTTTCGGCGGGGGAGTTTTTTTCGCGAAAATCCCTTGACAAAAAAGGAAAAGTGTGATAGGATAAGAAGGTCATAAGCGGGTGTAGTTCAATGGTAGAATTCCAGCCTTCCAAGCTGGCCGCGTGGGTTCGATTCCCATCACCCGCTCCACGAAAAAAGTCTCTTTTATCTACCGACAAAAGGGACTTTTTTCAATGATATCCGTTCCCTTCGGTCACGGATGATATACCCTGCGGGTATGATATCTGCTTCGCAGATGATATACGCTTCGCGTATGAAGGAACGGATATTATATCATGCTTGCGTAGCAAGTATATCATACGGCGTGCCGTATATCATATCGCGACAGCGATATATCATTGAAAAACATAACATTTTATGATATAATACCGATGAAAGAAGGTGTTTTTATGTCCGAAAATAAATTACTTGACTTATCTTTTGAATTTGCGGTTGCGATCGTGAATCTTGTTGACGGCGTAACTGCACCCAAAAGTTCCTATATGACCGATCAGCTTGCAAGAGCCGGCACTTCTGTTGGCGCGAATATCCACGAAGCGCAATACGCACAAAGCAAAAAAGATTTTGTTGCAAAGTTGGAGATTGCCTTAAAGGAATCCAATGAAACGAGTTACTGGTTGAAACTGATGTATGAAACCAAGAGAATAGATATTGCCACATACCAATATACCGAGAAACTATGCGGCAATATTCGTAGATTACTAATTGCTTCTTGTACAACAGCTAAAAAATCTTAAAGGGGGTTTTATCATGGGTATATTTGGTCGTTTGAGCGAAGAAAACACAAAACAGAGAGAAGAGGAAAAACAGACACTTATGATGATGAGTGAAAAAGAACTTATGGTTGAAATTCTTCTTGAATTAAAAAAGCTCAATAAGCAAAGCAAAAAGATTGCACGAAACCAAGTGACTTGGAGCGACTAAACTTTTGATTACACAACTTTTGCTTACGTTTACCTCAATTTTGCTCTGTTTGATTCCTCATGGGCAGAAGAAAGCACGCATATAGCGTGTTTTTTTCGTTTGATTCGCTTTCGGAGAGGTTTTATTGCTTCGCCGCGATATTCGCCTTATAGAGCGCGGTGCTGCCTTCGGATCGTTTTTATAAAAAAAGTTGCGGGGCAACAGACGGTTGCTTGCCAAAGGACGGCAAATGTGGTATGATAAGGCGAGGTGATGCAAGATGGAATGCAAAGACATGATCCTGGAGCTGAGAACGAAGATGGGACTGTCCCAGGAGGAGCTGGCGGAACGGGTGTATGTCACCCGCCAGGCGGTCTCGCGCTGGGAGAACGGCGAAACGGTCCCGAGCACCGAAACGCTGAAGCTGCTGTCGGGGCTGTTCGATGTGTCGATCAACACGCTGCTCGGCTCGCCGCGGAAGCTGATCTGCCAGTGCTGCGGCATGCCGCTTGAGGACAGCACGGTCAGCCGCGAGCCCGACGGTGTTTTCAACGAGGCTTATTGCAAATGGTGCTATGCCGACGGCGAATATACTTATGAGAACATGGACGATCTGATCGAATTTTGCGCCGGTCATATGGCAAACGAAAGCGTCACGCCCGATCAGGTGCGGACCTATCTGCGCGAGATGCTCCCGAAGCTGGACTACTGGAAGCGGTATCGGGATCTGGGGGGAGAGGAGTCCTTCGAGCAATTCAAAAAACAGCTCATTGCCGAGTTCAATGCCCTGCACATCGAGGGCATGCCGCAGGTGCGTGAGCTGAACGCCCTTGTGGGTGGGTATGTGAATCTGGACTACCCGCTGCCCAACGGCCGGACGGTCCGCCTTCTGGACGACGGAGCGACCTATCTGGGCAACCAGCTGGAAAGCGAGTTCGGCGGAGATCGCTGCTTCGGGCTTGTTGCCAACATGGACTTTTTGCTGGTCTGCACCTACGAAGCCAACGGCGAGAATCCCGAGCTTGTGCTGTACAAAAAAAGATGACGCCAACGACGAAAAAAAGGAGACCAAGACCATGAAACGAATCCCCACCGCCCTCGATCTTTCCGCGCTGCCGGGCGAGCTTCGTACGCTTTGTGAAAACGCGCCCGTGTTTGACAGCAGCTGCTCAAAAGAGGCGCAGGTCTGGCTTGTTCAAAAGGAGGGCGGGCTGTATCTGAAAAAGGCGGCAGGCGGCAGTCTGGCGCGAGAGGCGAAGATGGATGCCTTTTTTGCCGAAAAAGGACTGGGACCGCAGGTGCTTTTCTACCGCGAGGGAAAAGAAAAAGAGTCCTCCGACTGGCTGCTGACGAAAGCGGCGGGCGGCGAGGACTGCACCCATGCGCTGTATGTGAACGATCCCAAGCGGCTGGCCGAGACGATGGGGACGCTGCTGCGTTCGCTTCACGAGCAGGACGGCTGCGGCTGTCCCTGCCTCGACGTGCGGACGGACTGTCTGGAAACGGTGCGGACCAACTACGAAAGCGGCCGCTTTGACATGACGCTCTTCCGCGAGCGGTGTACCTTTGCCACGCCGCAGGAGGCGTTTGCCTATGCGGTTCGAAACGCATCCGCGCTGGAAAAAAACACCCTTCTCCACGGCGACTACTGCCTGCCCAACATCATGCTGGAGAACTGGGACTTCCGCGCCTTCATCGACCTGGGCAACGGTGGGCTCGGCGACCGTCACGCCGATCTGTTCTGGGGCGCGTGGACGCTGAACTTCAACCTGCACACCGATGCCTACCGCGACCGCTTCTTCGACGCTTACGGCAGGGACAAGGTGGAGGAGGAGAAGCTTCGCCTGATCGAGGCGATGGAGATTTTTTTGTAAAACACGGCGAAGATACGGACTGTGATCATGAAAAAGGGGGGATCGGGTTGCTTGACTATGAAATATGTCCGATGACGACAGAGACCGAAATGAAGGAAAAAGGATACGTTCATTGGAAAGCCTGGCAAGAAACCTACGCCGGTCTTATGCCGGACGAATATTTGAAGCGTGTGAGTCTTGAGAACTGCGTCAAGATGGCGCGGAAACATCCGCAAAACACGCTTTTGCTGAAGGTCGATTGCAAAACCGTCGGTTTTTGCTGTTTCAGAAAAAGTGAGGATGCGGAAAAGTCCTATGAGATTGTTGCAATTTATCTGTTAAAGGAATATCAAGGAAAACGATTGGGGTATGCGCTGTTGAAACGCGCTCTCTCGATGCTTCCTCGCGATTCCGATATTGTTCTGTGGGTTTTAGAGGGCAACGACAAAGCGATCTCCTTTTATAAGAAGATTGGATTTGATTTCAACGGAAAAGAAAAATCGCTTCCGTTTGGCACCGAACGGCAAATGGAATGGAAATATGAAAAGCAGGCAAG
>SVTL01000021.1 GCA_015063795.1 Oscillospiraceae bacterium | reverse complement strand
GCGAGACAAATAAATGATCTGCAAGCTCGCTTTGTGTCATTCCTCTTTGTTGTCTAAGTCGTTTAATATTTTTTCCTATTGTTTGATAAATCATATCGCACCTCCGTCTGTCTTGCTGTTATTATACTATATCATTACTTCTTTGTCCACATACTATCGAGAGAGTGGCTGTGCATGACGATTGAAAAAATTTCGCCGGTTCGAATCCGGCTACAGACCGAAAATGCCCGAAATGCATCTACAAAATTTCGAAAAACTTCAGAGTTGAATTAGTGAAGTTGCGGCTACGCCGCAGTGATGTTGTGCTGACGCACAGTGATGTATTGCGCCGAGGCGCAAAGTGATGTGATGCGTTCCGCTCTCCTCACACGCGAAGCGCACATCACTGACGAAGTCAACATCACGCCCGAAGGGTGCATCACGTTCCGCGCGAGCGGAACACATCGTTGCAAAAAGCACCTGCTTACGCAGGTGCTTTTTGCTGGCTGGGATAGCTGGACTCGAACCAGCGAAATGCAAGAGTCAAAGTCTTGTGCCTTAACCAACTTGGCCATATCCCATCGTGATATTGTATTTTACCACATCAAGAGGTCCTTTGTCAAGATGCTTTGTCATTCTTTTCCCGAAAACACCGACAGCCTTTTCCTTTCGAGGAACTTTTGGCGGGAAAGCGCCGTCAAACCGAATACGAAAGGAGTGATCCCCTTGAAAACGATCCGACGTTTCTTTCCCCTTTTTCTTGTCCTGCTTCTGCTCCCGTCCTGCCGGCCTGTTCCATCCGAGAACATGGAGGAAACCACCCTTCCCGCCGGCGAAGAAACGAGCCTCTTTGCCGTTCCCACCTGCGATGGGTCCGAGCGCACGCTGCTCTACGATTATCCCGCCCGTATCCTGCGGGGCGGAAGCCGTTACGACCAAAACGAGGAGTACACCGAGATCCTCTCCACCGTCAGCGAGCTGCACGACTATCTCCGCGCGCTGTTGGGTGTGGAGGACCTGGCCGCCTGGTCCGCGCCTTACAGCAGCATGACCATCGTGGATCTGACCGCCGACTACGACGAAGCCTTTTTCTCCGCGCACAGCCTGTCGGTCTCTTATCTGATCGAGGGAAGCGGCTCCTTCCGCCACGAATATTTCGGCGTGAGCTCGGAAGGACAGATCCTGCTCCGCCGCATTGTCCCCGAGGTTTACACCGACGACATGGCGGCATGGAACGTTTTTGTGGAGATCCCGAAGGACAGCCCGCTGCTCACACAGTCGGTCACGCTGTCCGCTCTGGTCACCTCGGACACAGCCGTTTGGAACGAGCTTCTCGACACTTCTCCCGACGATCCCGCCTATTCCGCTTCTCTGCCTCTGCTTGCGCTGACCGACAGCGACGGCGATCCGTCCTATTTCCCTGCCGGGGGAAAGGCGCCGACGCGTGCTTTGACCTCCCACGACTTTGGCTTTCTCGACCTCCTGCTCCCCTACGGCTGGCAATCGCAAGAGGTGGATACGGAAGACGCCTTCGGCATCCGTTTTTTCAAAACAGACGAGCCCGATCTGAGCGCCGATCTGCTCTGTCACCGTAACTACCACGGCATCTGCGGAACGGGGGTTACGGCCGAAAGCCTCACCCTCTCCGACGGCACGACCGCCATCCGCTACACCGAACAGCAGGGCGGCAACCTTTGGTGCCTCTACTTTTTTAACAACAAGCCCGGCGAATACACCCTGCAATACACGGTGGAAAAAGACAAGGCCGAGCGCTTTGATGCCGCCATCCGCTCGATTTTGGAGCATTCGCAGATCGCCGAGCAAGGGCTTCTCAGCGCACAGGACATTCTGGCCATCGCCGAAAAGGATCTGTCCGCGAAAAGCGGCACCGTTGCCGCCCGCTTTGACGTGACCAAGGGCATCTGGCGCGTTTTTCACACCGATCCGGGG
The DNA here is from genome assembly GCA_015063795.1 of Oscillospiraceae bacterium. GTDB lineage: Bacteria > Bacillota > Clostridia > Oscillospirales > CAG-272 > SIG694. The sequence goes on along the minus strand of SVTL01000021.1, from coordinate 25,182 downwards.
CGCGAGCAAGACATCTGTTTTTACGATTTTCTCGGCAGGCAGATGAGCGGAATCAAATAAAACCAAAAAAGACAAAAGCAGACGAGGCCCCCCTTGTGAGGAGACCTCGTCTGCTTTTATAAAACACCAAAAATGAGGATGGAGGCAATGTTAAGCCGTTATCTCTCAGGCAAGAGCGGCATCCAGGTTCTCGCGGATGGCCTTGATGAAATCAAGGGTGTTGAGAGCGGTGGTCTTCTGCTCGCCTTCCCACAGGGAAACCAGGTCCTTGGTCACCTTGCCCTGCTTGAGGGTGGTGATGCAGGCCTCTTCCAGCTTCTTTGCGAATGCGCAGAGCTCGGGCAGCTTATCCAGCTCGCCTCTCTTGTTGAGAGCGCCGGTCCAGGCATAGATGGTAGCCATGGGGTTGGTGGAGGTCTCTTCGCCCTTCAGATGCTTGTAGTAGTGGCGGGTAACGGTGCCGTGAGCAGCCTCGTACTCGAAGTTGCCGTCGGGGCTGACCAGAACGCTGGTCATCATAGCCAGAGAACCGAACGCGGTGGAGACCATGTCGCTCATAACGTCGCCGTCGTAGTTCTTGCAGGCCCAGATGAAGCCGCCCTTGGAGCGGATCACGCGGGCGATGGCGTCGTCGATGAGGGTGTAGAAGTACTCGATGCCCAGCTCGTCGAACTGAGGACGGTAGTTGGCCTCGAAGATATCGTTGAAGATGAACTTGAACGTCTGGTCATACTTCTTGGAGATGGTGTCCTTGGTGGAGAACCACAGGCTCTGCTTGGTGGCAATGGCATACTGGAAGCAGGCATGAGCGAAGGACTTGATGGAGGAATCCTTGTTGTAGGAGCCCTGAAGAACGCCGGGGCACTCGAAATCATAGATGGTCTCACGGAAGGTGGTGCCGTCCTCAGCGGTGAAGAGCAGCTCGGCCTTACCCTTGCCCTCTACGCGATGCTCGGTGGCCTTGTAGATATCGCCGTAAGCGTGACGGGCGATGGTGATGGGCTTTTCCCAGTTGCGGACTGCGGGCTTGATCTCATCGATGATGATGGGAGCGCGGAACACGGTACCGTCGAGGATGGCGCGGATGGTGCCGTTGGGGCTCTTCCACATCTCGTGCAGGTTGTACTCTTCCATTCTCTGGGCATTGGGCGTGATGGTGGCGCACTTGACGCCGACGCCGTACTTCTTGATGGCCTCAGCGGAGTCCTTGGTCACCTGGTCATTGGTCTGGTCTCTGTACTCCAGGCCCAGATCGTAGTACTCGGTCTTCAGGTCAACATAGGGGTTGATGAGTTCGTCCTTGATGTATTTCCAGATGATTCTGGTCATTTCGTCGCCGTCCATCTCGACGAGGGGCGTGGTCATTTTGATCTTGCTCATGATCGTGTTATCCTTTCAATTCTATACAGATTTATCATTTTTATTCCTGATTATTTGTTTCTGGCTGCGTAGTAGTTCATCAGGCAGCCGCGGAGGATGATCTCCTTCTCATCGTCGGTGAGTCCCTTGACATGGAGGAGAATGTCCTTCACACCGTCCTTGGTGATGACCTTGGCGGGAATGTCTTCCTTACCGGTCTCAATGGCTTCACGGATCTGGGGAACAAAGACATAGTCGCCCTGTGCATAATCGAAGGAAGCATCGGCATCGATGGTGAAGGGAATGATACCCCAGTTGATGCAGTTGGAGCGATAACGCTTGGTTGCATACTCGATGGCGATGTTGGCATAGCCGCCGAGAACCTTCTGGCAGGAAGCAGCCTGCTCACGGGCAGAGCCGTCGCCGGGACGGTTGGCATATACGCAGGAGCCGAAGGCGGTGTTCTTGATCAGAGCCGAAGCATCGCCGACCTGTGCAAGAGCGGCCATCACCTTTGCGGGCTCCTTGCCCTCGTGTCTCTCGTTCTCCTGCTGCTGAACAGCCTTGGCCAGACCGACATACTCGGGAATACGGCGGGAGAGGGTGAACTCAGCCAGCTTCAGAGGATTGGAGCGGTAGGAAGAGGTCTCGCCGGAGGGGATCAGCTCGTCGGTGGTGGTGACGGGATCCTTGATAACGGCGGCCAGCTCAAGGAGCATGTTCTCTTCGAGAGCATACATCTTCGGCCAGTCGGTGATGTTCGGACCAAGCTTCAGCTCAGCGGAAGCATCGGCCTTGCCGTAGCCCTTATAGATTCTGCGCTCATAGATGCTGCTGTCGTACTCATAAGCGGGTACGGCATCGTCGAAATCAACGTCGGTAGCGGCCTTCAGGAAGCCCTTGTTGGCAGCGGTGGCGGCGATGGAGCGGGCATCCATCAGAGCGACGGAAGCGATCTGTCCCTGACCGGGCTTGGAGCCTTCGCGGTTGGGGAAGTTACGGGTGGTGTGACGGATGGAGAGACCGTTGTTGGAGGGAACGTCGCCTGCACCGAAGCAAGGACCGCAGAAGCAGGGCTTGATGATGGCGCCGGCCTTCATGAGAGTCTCGATGGCACCGCTCTGGGTCAGAGCCAGATTGACGGGCTGGGAAGCGGCGTATACGTTCAGACCGAAGTAGGAATCGCCGATGGAGGCGCTCTTCAGGATGGAAGCGGCCAGAGACAGGTTCTCATACAGACCGCCTGCGCAGCCGGCGATAACGCCCTGATTGACGTAGATCTTGCCGTCCACGATCTTATCGGTGAGACGGAAGTCGATCTGGGAGCCGAACAGCTCCTTGCCGTCCTTCTCCACCTTGGCCAGAATGTCATAAGGATTCTCGCAGAGCTCCTTGATGGTGTAGGCATTGGAGGGATGGAAGGGGAGAGCGATCATGGCATCGATCTTGGACAGGTCGATGGTGATCATCGAATCGTAGTAAGCAACCTCACCCGGCTGGAGCTTCTTGAACTGATCGGCTCTGCCGTGTGCGGCGTAGTATGCCTGAACCTTCTCGTCGGTGGTCCAGATGGAGGAGAGACAGGTGGTCTCGGTGGTCATGATGTCGATGCCGTTACGGAAATCGACCGACAGGCTCTCAACGCCGGGGCCGACGAACTCAAGCACCTTGTTCTTGACAAAGCCGCTCTCAAACACAGCCTTGACCAGCGAGATGGCAACGTCGTGAGGACCAACGCCCTTCTTGGGTGCGCCGGTGAGGTAGACGAGAACCACTTCGGGGGAAGGAATGTCGTAGGTGTTCTTCAGCAGCTGCTTGACCAGCTCGGGACCGCCTTCGCCGACGCCCATCGTACCGAGGGCACCGTAACGGGTGTGGCTGTCGGAGCCGAGGACCATGCCGCCGCAGGTGGTCAGAGCCTCTCTGACGTACTGGTGGATAACAGCCAGGTTGGCGGGAACGTAAACGCCGCCGTACTTCTTGGCTGCGGACAGACCGAAGACATGGTCGTCCTCATTGATGGTGCCGCCGACAGCACACAGGCTGTTGTGGCAGTTGGTCATAGCATAGGGCAGCGGGAACTTTTCGAGTCCGCTGGCGCGTGCGGTCTGGATGATACCGACGTAGGTGATATCGTGGGAAGCGAGCGCATCGAAGGTGATGTTCATCTTCGACTTGTCTGCCGACTTATCGTGAGCGCGGAGGATCTGATAAGCCATGGTGTTTTCGCGTGCCTGCTCCTTGGGCATGGCGTTTGTCTCGGCGATCTTGCCGTTGACAAGATAGACACCGTTCTTCTGAAGTTCGATCAAAACTAACAACTCCTTTTTTCATCTGTATCTTTATTTAAATTTTTTTATTCGGTAAAAAAACCAGGTGAGAGCCAGCAGGTCGGCACATCCGCCGGCGCTGATGTTCTTCTCGATAAGAATGCCGTCCAGACGTTCGATCTCGGAAAGGGACGCCTCTTTGTATGCGCCCGCCGTTTTCATCAGCCACTCGGCCTCCTCGATGCCCCTGCGGTGGATGACATTGGTGTCCACCGTTCTCTCCATGATGAGGAGAAGGGTCCGCACCAGCGCTTCGTTCACCGACAGCCCCTCGTCCAGCCGCCGCTCCAGCTCCGGCAGAGCCAGCTCGCAAACGGTGGGGAAGCCGTCCTCCGCTTCGCCGCGTGCGCCGCGGATCCGATGCGTTTGGTGAAGCCTTTCGCCGTTGGTGGTCGGTTTTTGCTTGAAATCTCTCTCACAAAGTCCTGCCGTAAACTCCATTATACAGGATGAGACGGCGTTTGTCGAGAGCTTTTTGTGATTTCCCAAAATTCTTCCGCAGGCCAGACAGGCAAGCCCCATGGAAAAGATCATGCCCTTGTGGGTGTTGACGCCGTGTGTGGCACGGAGCATCGCCTCCTCCGCCTCCAGACCGATGCGTCTCGCTTCGGCAAAGACGGCCGTCGGCTCCTGTCTGCAGGTCTCATAGCCATAGGAAGCAAAGGTGTAAAAATAGGGAGAAACGGCGGCTTCGCTGGCCATGAAGGTGAAGAAATCCATGTCCTTGTGCGCGCCGTTGGACAGACGGTCCACCAAGCCGGGCTTGGGCGTGGCGGTCACTTCATACAGCACGGCCTCCGATGCGGCCTGCGCAATATCCCAAAGCCCGATCATACGCTCACCGTTTCCTTGATGCGCTGTATGATCTGCGCGCCGCGCTCTGTGAGAAGGAACTCATAGGTCAGATCGGGAACGCATTCTCTCACCCGATCCATCTCGCCCTTGGCCAGATGGCGGCGAACGCGGCCTGCGCTGATCACCTCATGGCCCGAATGCAGGCGCTCGATGATCTGCGGCTTTTCCAGACCGTACTTCGGAAGGATCTCGATCATGGCCTTGTTATACTCCAGTGTGACCGGATCAAAGGGCTCTTCGCCGGCAAACCGCACGCTGATCCCCAAAGCGGGAGCGATGAATTTGCCGAAAATGTCCACATCCAGATTGGCGTGGACCCTCGTTGCCGAGGAATATTCTTTCAAAAAATAGGAAGGAAAGGTGGAGGAGGAGATCATATAATCTCCGCCGTCACGGACAATGACATTGGGAAGATCCGCTGTTCCCCGCTTCACCAGATCGTATCGCACATCGAAGGGAAAGAGCGATTTATCCTCTCTCACCACAAACACATTCAGCCAGTCGCACCGGCTTGCCGCGTACTCGATGAGATAGCGGTGTCCCTTGGTAAAGGGGTTACAGTTCATGACGATGGCACCGTTGATGCCCTCCCGCCGCTCCTTTTCCAAAGCGGCCGTGTAATCGCGGATCCCCGGGTGTCCGCTTTCGAGAAGCAGCACCTGATCCACCTTGTCTACCACATGGAAGCCCACGGAGGTGAAGATCGCCTCGTTTTCGGGCTTGGTGAACACCTTGATGTTTTTCACGCCGCGGTAGACCAGCTTTTCCTGCAGATGGGAAATGAGAGTGTTCATCAAAGCCTCGCCTCTGTGCGCGGGATCAACGGCCACACACTTGACCGTGCTTCCGTCAAAGCCGCCGCAGCAGGCAAGCTCCTCGCCGTCGTAAAGACCGACCGCATACTCCAACGGATCGCGGCGGATCCCGCACCGTCGGAGCAGGTCGTCCATACGGCGGACCTCCCATTTAAAGCTCAAATTGATTTCACGCAGTTCGATCTGACTGAATTCGTCCACTCAGTATTTCCTTTCGGTGTTGAGGATTTTCCGGATCGCGGTCAGCACCTCTTCGGTGGAATGCCTGCGCGATTTCACGCAAACGGCAGACACCTCGCCGCAGACCAGACATTCCCTTTCGGGATGCCCCAGCTCCTTGCGGGAGAGCGGACGGAAGGAGCGGCCGATGACATCGATGTCGAACAGCCGTCCGTACGGATGGTACTCCTCGATCTCGATCATCGCCTTTTTCAGCTCGGTTTCGTCACAATCCACCGCAAAATACCCCTCGCAGCCGGTTCTTTTGATCAGCTCGCGCAGGTACAAAACAGGCTTGCCCTCCAGAGCGTCCTCGATGGCAAGGCATCCGCTTTCAAAAATCAGGCGGCTCTCGCGGTTGAGCTTCTCATTGCCCGGCATGACCACCGTAAAGCAGATCAGCGGGCAGCGGTAAGCTTCGATCAATCGTTCTTGTTCGGCCGCGCGTTTCTCCCTCGAATCCAACAGTTCGGGGAGGGTTACCTCCGGCCGGTACATCAGTCTTCGATGTTACGGACAACGTCGATGACGCTGCCGTCACGGTAGGTCACGAGTGCGACCACCTTCTCGCCGAAGGGCAGCTTTTCGGGAACGCCCGCCAGCTTTTCAGCCTTCTGCTGCAGCTCTTCGATGGTGGTGACCGGCAGACGGGCCTTCAGCAGTCTCTCACGGATCTCGGGACGGCGCGGGTTGACCGCGATACCCTGGTCGGTAACCACCACGTCGATGGTGCTGCCGGGGGTGACGACCGTGTTGACTTCCTTCATGACCGTAGGCATTCTGCCTCTCATCAGAGGAGCGGTGAGGATGGTGAGCGCTGCGCCGGCCGCCGTGTCGGGGTGACCGCCGATGGCGCCGCGGATGACACCGTCGCTGCCGGTGAGGACGTTGACGTTGAAGTCGGTGTCCACCTCAAGGGCAGAGAGGATGACAATATCCAGCTGATGGAGAGCCGAGCCCTCATCGAAGGGGTTGGCATAGAAATTGGCGTCGATCTCGCAATGGTATTTGTTCTTCTTAATGCTCTGAGCCGCTACGGTATCAAAGCTCTGCACGTCGAGGATACGGCCGATGAGACCTTCCTCGTGCATGCTGACGATCTGAGAGGTGATGCCGCCGAGGGCGAAGGAAGCGTGGATGTCCTTCTCGATCATCATATCGCGCAGGAAGCGGGTGACGGCCAGAGAAGCGCCGCCCGAGCCGGTCTGCATGGAGAAGCCTTCCTTAAAATAGCCGCTGGCCTCGATGACCTTGGCCGCCAGCTGGGAGATCAGAAGGTCGTGGGGGTTCTTGGTGAAACGGGTTGCACCCGAGGAGATCTTGTTGGGATCGCCGATGGACTCCACCTCGACGATGCAATCGACCTGCGTTTCGGGAATGGCACAGGGCATATTGGGATAGCCCACGATGTTGTTGGTGAGAATGACCACCTTATCGGCATACTGGGCGTCAACCTTGGCATAACCCAGAGAGCCGCAGGCCGCATCGCCCTCCACGTCCAGCGTATAGCCGCTGGCGTTGCCGTAGGGGTCGCAGGAGGCGGCGCCCAGGAAGGCCACGTCGATGTGCAGATCGCCGTTCTTGATGGCCGAGGCGCGTCCGCCGTGGGAACGGAAGATCACGGGATCCTCCAGTATGCCGTGGGAGATGGCATTGGCCAGCTTGCCGCGCAGACCGCTGGTCTCGATGTGGGTGACCACGCCATTCTTGATGTGCTCGATCATCGGCTCATGAACACTGCTCAGGCTCGATGCCGCAACGCTGATGTTCTTGAAGCCCATTTCGGCGATCTTGTCCAGAACCAGATTCACGATCTTTTCGCCGTCGCGGAAATGGTGGTGGAAGGAGATGGTCATGCCGTCCTTTAAGCCCACCTGACGGATGGCCTCCTCCAGACCGGGCAGGATCTTGTTTTTCTTGCTCAGTCTCTCATCGAGAGCCATGGTCTCACGCGGACCGAGCTTCGGATTGACTTCTTCGTATAAGGGAAGGCCGCTCTTTTCCAGAACGTCCTGGGGGATGTCTCTTTTCGCAGCGTTAATCATTGTCTTTCATCCATGCCTTTCTTTGTTGTTCAGTCTTCGTCGATCAGATTCATCGCTTTTGCGAGATTGATCACGCGAAGAGCGCGCATATAGACCGGTTTATCCACCATCTTGCCGTCCAGGCTGACAACACCGCTTCCGCGCTTTTCAGCCTCCTCGGCGGCGGCCACGATGCGCATGGCCTTCTCGATCTCAACGGTGGTAGGCGTATAGACCTGCTGGATGGGATCGATCTGACGGGGATTGATGATCGACTTGCCGTCGAAGCCCAGCTGCTTGATGAGCTTGGTCTGCTCGATGAGGCCTTCGGTGTCATTGACGTTGGAATACACCGTATCCAGCGCGTCGATACCGGCAGCGCGGGCGGCAACCACGATCACCGAACGGGCATAGAAGAGCTCAACGCCGTCCTTGGAGCGGGTGGTCTTCAAATTGGCCGCATAGTCCTCAGCACCCAGCGCGATACCGATGATGCGCTTGGAGGCAGTGGCGATGGCATAGGCATTGACGATGCCGAGAGCGCTCTCGACAGCGGTCAGGATCTTGGTGGAGCCGACCTCGCGTCCGTATGCGATCTCAGCGGCCTCGATGGCCTTTTCGGTGTCGATAACGTCCTGCGCAGTCTCGGTCTTGGGCATACGGATGACCTGTACACCGGCAGCGACCATGGCCTTGATGTCCTCAGCGCCGTAGGGCGTGGAGAGAGGGTTGACACGGACGACGGTCTCCACCTCGCCGTAATCGATGGTTTTCAGTGCGTTATACACCAGCATTCTTGCGGCGTCCTTTTCGCCCAGAGAGACCGAGTCCTCCAGGTCGAACATGACCGAATCCGAGCCGTAGATGTGTGCATCGGCAAGCATACCGGGGTTGTTACCGGGCACGAAGAGCATTGTTCTGCGTAATCTTTCCATTTTTATGTACCTCTTCTCTTCCCTATTATTTCCATTCAAACTCGGTCTTGCCGCAGCCTCTCATGGCGGCGGTGGTGACGCGGGCGCGGATGGTGCAGTCGAGCGAGCCCTTATCCTTGGCGATGATGTCCACGTTTTCCAGTCCGCAGGCTTTCGCCGTCTCCTCGATGACCTTTTCAATCTGTTTGCCGAACTGGTTCATAACCGTGCTTTCCAGCTCGATGTGAATGCCTTTGTTCTCGGAATCGCGGATCTCGATCATGATGTCTCCCGACTCCATGGTGCCGGCAATGGCCGGATTGATCATTTTCATATCCTTATCCTCTCTATGTCAAAAAAAAATGGCAATATATGATTTTTCATCAATCATTATACTCTCAACAAATATAAATTACCAGCACTTCTTTTGTTGAATTAACCTCAAGCATTTGGTTGATATTTGTCGTTTTTGGGTAGATTTTCGCTTGAATGCCGGCGCGGTGTCTGTCCTTTTGGCACCGACGGCTGCGATGCGGCGCTTGTCTCCCCTTTTCGCTCCCGTTTTTTTGCCGAATTTTCCCCTGCAGCCGTGCCGCTTCTTGTGAAGGACGACGATTTTGCTTTCTCGATTCGAAAGCCTCTTGACAAAAAAGGAAAGTCATGATAGGATAAAACTGTACCAAATGAGACAGTTAGGAGGGTGATTCATGAACGCCGGTCAAAAAAAGGCCTTGTCCGCCTGCTTTCTCTTTGAAGGCACCGCCCTTCCCGAATCGCTCCCGGGCGAATGCACAACCTTCGAAAAAGGGGATGTGATCTACCGTCCGGGCGACTGCCGCGATTCGCTGGCCATCGTGCTTCGCGGGAAGGTGAATGTGTACAACCTCTCCTGCGACAAGCCGACGCTTCTCAACACCATCGGTGCAGGGGGATTGTTCGGGGCAGCCGCCCTCTTCAGCGGCAGCCGTACCTATTTTACCACCGTCAAGGCCGCAAGCACCTGCGAGCTGCTCTTTCTCTCCGAGGCGGTTTTCTTGGAGATGCTGAAAAACGATCCGCAGATCTCGCTCAACTACATCCGCTTTCTCACCGGGCGCGTTGGCTATCTCAACTCGATCATCAACGCCCTCACCGCCGGAAGCGCGGAAAACCGTCTGGCCTGCTACCTGCTGGGACAGAAAAAGAACGAGTTTACCCTTCCCGTCTCCTGCTCATCGCTGGCCGATATGCTGGGCATCGGACGCGCCTCGCTCTACCGCGCCTTTGAACACTTTGAAAAAAACGGCACCATCTCCAGGTCTGACCGGCACATCACCGTGCTGAGACCGGAGGAGCTGCTGAAATATAAATAACCAAAAAAACATTTTTACCGATCAAGAAAGGACTATATCATCATGAAAAAGCTTCTCTCTCTCTCCGTTGTCTTCCTTCTGCTCTTTGCCCTTGCCGCTTGCAACACGGGCAGCACACCTCCCCCTGTCGATGACGGCACCTCCGCCGATGCTGCTGATACCACGCTTGTCGCCGATCCCGCAACGGAAGGAGCCACCGACGCCGAAGAAACAACCGCTCCTGCCCCCGAAGCCAAGATTGCTCCCCGCGTACTGGCTCTGATGGGCCCCACCGGCATGGGGATGTCCTCGCTGATGGAGCAGGACGAACAGGGCGCTGCGTCTCTTGACTACACCTTCAACCTCTTCAACGCCCCCGACGTGCTGACCGCTGAGGTCATCAAGGGCGAATACGATATCGCCGCTGTTCCCGTGAACGTGGCCTCCATTCTGTATAAGAAGACCGCAAAGGATCTGTACTTTCTCGGCGTCAACACCCTCGGCGTTCTGCATGTTCTGGAGAACGGCGAAAGCGTCAAGTCGGTTGCCGACCTGAAGGGTAAGACCATCTACGCCTCCGGTCAGGGCTCTACCCCCGAATACATCTTCAACGCCCTGCTGGCCGCCAACGGTCTTGATCCCGCCAAGGATGTGACCGTCGAATACATGGCCACCCACGCCGAGCTGGCCTCCGCTCTCATCGCCGGCAAGGTCACGCTGGGCGTTCTGCCCGAGCCCAATGTCACCACCTGTCTGATGCAGAACAGCTCCCTCCGCCGTGCGCTTGACGTGACCGCCGAATACAAAACCGCCGCCGGCAAAGAGATCGTGCAGGGCTGCGTAATCGTGAGAAAAGCCTTCGCCGACGAGCATCCCGAGGCCGTTGCCGCCTTCGTTCAGGATTATGCCGCATCGGTTGCCTTCGTCAACGAAAAGCCCGCCGAGGCTTCCCTTCTCATTGAAAAGTTCGGCATCGTTCCCAAGGCCGCTTTGGCGGAAAAGGCCATCGGCGGAAGCAACATCGTCTGCATCACGGGCGAGGACGGCAAGAAGGCTATGAGCTCGATGCTGGATGTTCTCTTCGCCGCCAACCCCGCCTCCATCGGCGGAGAACTGCCTGATGACGGCTTCTACTACGCTTCGTAAGGCGAAACAGGCCGCCTTAACGCTCCTCGTCCTTCTCTTCTGGGTGGCGGTGTGGTTTCTCATCGCGCTCATTGTGGACAAGGAGATCCTGGTTGCCTCCCCCATCGCCGTGTTCAAGAGGCTGTCCGCTTCCCTTGCCGACGGCCTCTTCCGAAAAAGCATTGCTCTTTCGATTGTCCGCATCTTCGGAGGCTTTTTCGCTGGAGTGATCGTTTCGGTCCTGCTGGCATTGCTGACCTCCTTTTCCAAGGCGGCCAAGGCCCTGCTGGAGCCGATGCTGCACATCATCAAATCCACCCCCGTTGCCTCCTTCATCCTGCTTGCGCTGGTCTGGCTTGACCGCCAGCTGCTCCCCACCTTCATCGCCTTTCTGATGGTCCTGCCCATTCTGTGGGCGAACATCACCGCCGGCATCCGCGAGACACCGAAAAGCCTGTCGGAGGTGGCGGATGTGTTCGGGGCAAGCGAGCGGCAGAAAATCGGTTTTCTCTACATCCCCTCGGCCATGCCCTATTTTCTGGCCGGCTGCCGCTCCTGTCTGGGGCTGGCATGGAAGGCCGGTGTCGCCGCCGAGGTGCTCTGCACCCCCCGCGATTCGCTGGGGCGTCTGCTCTACGAATCCAAGATGTATTACGACACCACCGGCATTTTCACCTACACGCTGACGGTCATCGTTCTCAGCATCGTCATCGAAAAGCTGGTGATCGCCCTCCTGCGTCCCATCGAACGGCACTTCGGAGCGTAAAAAAAGGCGGCTGCAACCGCATCAAAAAAAAACGGGATCGTTCTTTTTCACGGAACGGTCCCTTTTTGCTTGTCTTTATTCGCACACAAAAAACGATCCCCCCGAAAAACGGAGGGATCGGCAAGTGCTTTTTATTTGTGGTTGTAGTAGTTGTAGTTGTACTCGTAGCACTTCTTGGCTTCTTCGATCTGCTGCTCGAAGGTGACGTCGCGGATGGTGTTCTTGATCCAGCGTGCGCCTTCCTGATAAGGAACGGGAGAGAAGTCGTCGTCGCGGTACTTCTCGCGGGCAACCTTGTCACGGAAGTTGGGGATCTCCACTTCCTTACCGCCTTCCAGAGCGCTCTTCCAGCCGCAGATACCGACAGCGGTCATCGCGCAGCCGTCGTATACATCGTAGGGAGGCTTGGTGCCGTTGCGGATGGCTTCGGCGAAGAAGTAGTTAGCCCAGAAGTCAGCACCGGCGTGACCGGTCTTGGCGGCCTGTGCGCCGTAAGCGGGCCACTCGGGATAGTAGGTACGATCGCCGACCTGGCCTTCCTTCAGGTGGAGGGGCTCATGCCAGACGCGGAGAGCGCCGGGGCCGTAGTAGCCGGGGCCGTGGACCATTTCCATAGCACCGCGGGTACCGTGGAAGCGGTAGGAGTTGCAGTGACCGGGGACACCGGTACCGAACACGCGGCAAACCGAGCCGTTGTCCATCTGGACGAGGGTGGCAGCACCGCCGGAGTCACGGAAGGAGATGAAGCGGCCGGCCGTGTAAGCGTTTCTGTCCTTGAGCAGGATGGAACGGGCGTTAACGGCAACAGGCTGCTGACCGGTGACATACATCAGCGGACCCATGGCATGGGTGCAGTAATAGGTGGTGGGGATCCAAGCTCTCCAGTGGAAGGGACCGTCAACCAGACGGTAGCCGCCCGTGGGAGCCTGACCGGTGGTGGGATGGTTGTACTCACCCTCGGCGTACATGATTTCGCCGATCTCACCGGCGTCGTACAGCTTCTTCATTTCGAGGCCGCACTTGTGGAAGCCGTGGTTTTCACCGAACATGTAGACCTTGCCGCTCTGTTCAACAGCTTCGCAAAGCTCAACGCCTTCCTTCAGCGTGCCGATGGCGGCGCACTCGCTGTAAACATGCAGGCCAGCCTTCAGAGCCTTGATGGCAAAGGGAGCATGCTCATTGAAATAGTTGGCAAGGAAGACTGCCTCCATGCCGGGATGCTTGATGAATTCATCAAAATCCGTGTAAGTAGCCACATTTCTGGTCTTGTTGCGTTCAGCAAGTCTGACCTCATCCTTATCGCAGAGAGCAACAAGCTCCATGCCGATCGGATCGGCTGCGTGGTTCATGTAAGCGACGCCTCGGCCAACGCCGAATACGCCTACTTTGATTTTCTTCTGTTCCATGTTAAAATCCGTACCTTTCTTCAATTATTCGTAACGTTCATGGATGCGGGAACTTGTTTCCCATCACCCACATTATACCACAGAATCGGTTCTTGTCAAGGATATTTTGATTTTTTTTGGATTTATTTTTACAAATCCGACTTTAGGCTGTAATCTTTTGTCAGAAATTTGTTTTTGACTTTTTTGTGTCCGAAAAACGGCCAAAAACAAGAGAGCCCTCTTTGCAGGAAGGCTCTCTTGCGGAAAATCAACCGATCAATGCTTGATGGGCTGGGTGCTGTAGTAGGGTACGTTGTATTCGTAGCACTCGTTGGTCAGACGGATCTGCTCCTCCAGCGTTACGCCGGGACGAGTGGTGTTCGGCACCCACTGGCTGCCCTCGTAAGTGTGAACGGGGCAGAAGTTGTCATCGCGATACTTCTCGCGGGCAACCTTATCGCGGAAATTGGGGATCTCAACCTCGCCGCCGCCCTGCAGCACGCTCTTCCAGCCGCAGATGCCCACAGCGGACATGGCGCAGCCGTCGTATACATCAAACACGGGCTTGCAGCCGGTGCGGATGGCTTCGGCAAAGAAGTAGTTGGCCCAGAAGTCTGCACCCTGGTGACCGGACTTGTTGGCCTGCGCGGGGAAAGCGGGCCACTCGGGATAGTAGGTACGGTCGCCGACCATACCCTCGGTCAGGTGAAGGGGCTCATGCCAGACGCGGAGTGCGCCGGGGCCGAAATAGCCGGGGCCGTGGACCATCTCCATCGCGCCGCGCGTACCGTGGTAGCGGTAGGAGTTGGAGTGGCCGGGGATACCGGTTCCGAAGATGCGGCAGACCGCACCGTTCTCCATGGTGACCAGCGAAACAGCGCCGTTATCGCGGCAGCCCTTGAAGATGCCCATGGTATGGGCGTTGACGTCAGCCAGACGGATGGAGCGGGCATTGACCGAGACCGGCTGCTGACCGGTGACGTACATCAGCGGGCCCATGGCGTGCGTGCAGTAATAGGTGGGAGCCAGCCAGAGTCTCCAGTGATCGGGACCGTCCACCAGAGGCCAACGGGTGGGAGAACGGCCGGTGGAGGGATGGTTGTACTCGCCCTCGGCATACATGACCTCGCCGATCTCGCCGGCGTCATACAGCTTCTTCATCTCCAGACCGGCGCGGCTGAAGCCGTGGTTTTCGCCGAACATATACACCTTGCCGCTCTGCTCGACCGCTTCGCACAGCTCAACGCCGTCCTTCAGCGTACCGATGGCGCCGCACTCACTGTAAACGTGAAGTCCTGCCTTCAGTGCCTTGATGGCATAGGGGGCATGCTCGTGGAAATAGTTGGCAAGGAAGACAGCCTCCATGCCGGGATGCTTGATGAATTCGTCAAAATCGGTGTAAGCCGCGACCTTGCGGATCTTCTTCTGCTCCTCCAGACGGGGCTCGTTCTTGTCGCAGATGGCAACCAGCTCCATGTTCAGAGGCTCATAGTTCAGCGCCATATAGGTGCTGCCGCGGCCGATGCCGAACACACCGACCTTGATGGTTTTTCTTTCTTCCATTTGTGTTTACCGTGCCTTTCCTTATTTTATATCAAGATTGATAAAAAATTTCTGTTTTCGTTCTCTTTCCGGGCGTCTCATGCAGGGATTCTATCCGCCGCGGGAAAGTCCTCTGTTATTTTGATTTTTCTTATATCATCGACTGAATAAAGCTTATTTTTTGACAGAAGTTTGGCTTCGCTTGTACAAAGGGGTAAAGAAAGCCTCTTCTTTTTCCGGGGAGAGGCCTTCTTTCTTTTACAAATCAGTGCTTAATGGGCTGCGTGCTGTAGTAGGGGATGTTATACTCATAGCACTCGTTGGTCAGGCGGATCTGCTCCTCCAACGTCACACCGGGACGGGTGGTGTTGGGAATCCAACGGGTTCCCTCATAAGAGTGAACGGGGCAGAAGTTGTCCTCACGGTATTTTTCTCTCTCAGCCTTATCGCGGAAATTGGGGATCGCCACTTCCTTACCGCCGTCCAGTGCGCTCTTCCAGCCGCAGATACCCACAGCGGACATGGCACAGCCGTCGTATACATCGAAGATGGGCTGCTTGCCGTTGCGGATGGCTTCGGCAAAGTAGTAGCCCAGCCAGAAGTCGCTTCCGGCGTGACCGGCCTTGTTGGCCTGGGTGGCATATGCGGGCCAGTTGGGATAGTACGTATCCTCGCCGACCATACCCTCCTTCATGTGCAGAGGCTCATGCCAGACGCGGACCGAGCCGGGGCCCATATAACCGGGACCGCGGACGGTCTCCATCGCGCCGCGCGTACCGTGATAGCGGTAATAGATGGAGTGACCGGGCAGAGTGGTTCCGAACAGGCGGAAGACCGAGCCGTTGTCCATGGTAACCATCGAAACCGCACCGTTATCGCGGCAGCCCTTGAAGATGCCCATGGTGTGGGCGTTCACATCGGCCAGACGGATGGAACGGGCATTGACCGAGACCGGCTGACGGCCGGTGACGAACATCAGCGGACCGATGGAGTGCGTACAATAATACGTGGGGCCGAGCCAGAGTCTCCAGTGGTCGGGACCGTCAACCGACGGCCAGCGGGTGGGAGACTTTCCGGTGGGAGCGTGGTTGTACTCGCCCTCGGCATACATGACCTCGCCGATCTCGCCGGCATCATACAGTCTCTTCATTTCAAAGCCGGCCTTGGTGAAGGGATAGTTTTCGCCCATCATATAGACCTTGCCGCTCTGCTCAACGGCCTCGCACAGCTCAACGCCGTCCTTCAGCGTACCGATGGCGGCGCACTCGCTGAACACATGCAGACCGGCCTTCAGAGCCTTGATGGCGAAAGGAGTATGCTCATGGAAGTAGTTGCAAAGGAAGACGGCCTCCATGCCGGGATGCTTGATGAATTCGTCGAAATCGGTGTAAGCGGTCACCTTGCGGATCTTGTTCATCTCTTCAAGGCGGGGCTCGTTCTTGTCGCAGATGGCGACCAGCTCCATATAGGTGGGGTCAAAATTGAAGCCCATATAGGTGCTTCCGCGGCCGATGCCGAACACACCGACCTTGATGGTTTTTGTTTCTGCCATTTGTATATACACTCACTTTCTGTCATGCAGCCGTTTTGTTGGCGCGGCCGCATTTTTTA
Organism: Oscillospiraceae bacterium; assembly: GCA_015063795.1. GTDB lineage: Bacteria > Bacillota > Clostridia > Oscillospirales > CAG-272 > SIG694. Next base: position 8,906 of record SVTL01000021.1, on the reverse strand, counting down.
TCTGTCATGTTTTTTCTTTTACTATTTTACATAAAAATGCCGTTGCTGTCAACAGCCGAACCGAAAAGGCGATCGAGAAACGCACCTTTAACGCTCTTCGCACATCGTCTGCGGATGGGAAGAAAGAAAATCCTTCTCGTTTTCTGCCATCTCCTCGATAGCAGATGCCAGCTTTTCCAGCTCCGTCCAGCGCTTGTTTCCCCGTTCACAGGCAAAACGGTCGCTCCCGAAGCTTTCGCTCAAAAGCGCCGTCGGCTTGGGAAGACGGCACCGAATGCCCTTGACCACCGGATACACCTTGCCGTTGGGAAGGCGGATGCTTCCGTCCCCCTTGACGACCGAGGTCTCGCCGAAGCACATGGGATTGCCCAGCGACAGATACGTCTTGTCGGCCATAGCCATCCAGCGTCCGCTGAGCCAGAGCGACTGCTCCAGCAAACGGTATGCCTCATCCTTTTTGTCCTGGATCATCAGCGCGCCTGCCAGAGTCTTATACTCCCTTGCATACTCCGCCACCCAGCCGTCGGGGATGGGATCGCCCTCCTGACGGTCCAGAACCACATCCAGAAGCCGAAGCTGCTGGCGCTGTCTGGCCTCGCTGACCGCTGCATGTTCGGAAGCGCCTCGCCGGATCATGAAGCGGTTGATCAGATGGAAGGTCCGCATGGCATTGCCCGCATAGCGGCACATCCAATACTTATCGCTGTCTCCCAACAGCTTATACCGCTCCTCATACACATCCAGCCGTCCGTCATACCAATAGGGGGTGTCGCGGTTCAGCCAGGAGTCCACTTCCTCCTCCTCGCAGATCATACACATCGATCGCAGGGCATTGCGGCGGGAAACACTGTCGGTACACTCCTTCAGCACACGGTCACAGATGTCATGCAGCATCGGTCTGTATTCATCCAGCTTGTCGCGGTGCTCGCGGGTGATGCGGTACATCAGCATGGTGGCCACGCGGAAATTGCGCGGATACTTCTTATAATACTTCAGGCTCAGCTGAAGCTGTTCATCGGGCGGGATCTTGCCGAGCACCTGAAAAAAGTTTTTCTGAACGTCCTCGCGTGCGCTGATCTCGTCGTTTCCGATCAGCTCATCGATGGTGATCTCAAAATAATTGGCAATGGAGGGAAGCAGGGTGATATCCGGATATCCGTCGCCGCACTCCCATTTGGACACCGATTGAGGCGAAACGCCCAAAACCTGAGCCAGAGCATCCTGCGTCATATCCCGCTCCTTGCGGTATTTTTTGATCTTCTCAGCGATCATCAGATACACTGCTTTTCTCCCCTTTCCCGACCGATCTCGGCAGCAGAGCCAAAAGCCCTTATTATCTCTTTTATCATCATAGCACAGAACAGCGGGGCGGTCAATAACCGTACACGCGAACATCTCTCCACGATAAGTGGTTTTTTTCAATCAAGAGGTGGATTTCAGAAGGATTCGAAAAACATCTCGGGACGATAATCGGGAACAGCATCGGTCTGCGAGACTACATACGCCGCCACGCGCGATGCATGTGCAAGAGAAGAGGCGATGTCCTTTTCTTTCATATACACATGCAGAAACGCCGCCGAAAAGCTGTCGCCCGCGCCGACGGTGGATCTCACCTCGGTCTTCACCGCCTCGCAGGCATACCCCTTCTGCGAAACGCAGTCCCACGCATACGCGCCCTCGCCTCCGCGGGTGAGGATCAGCGTCCGCAGATTGCCGAAGCGCCCGGCCAGCTCTTGGACCGATTGGCGGAAATCGCCCTCACTCGGCAGCCCCATGAGCTTCAGCACCGTAGGCAGCTCCTCGTCGCTGATCTTCACGATCGTGGCCTGCGAGAGAGCAAAGCGCACCGTCTCCTCCGAATAGAAGGGCGGACGGATGTTCACATCCACAAACACCTCGCGAAATTCGCTTGTTTCCAGCACATGCTTCAGCGAAATCCGGTTGACCTCGCCGCGCAGAGCCAGCGTACCGAAATACAGCACATCAAACTCGCTTCCGAACGAGCGCGCGGGGATACAGTCGTAGGCCGTGTCACGCTTCAGGTCGTACGAGGGGATGGATCTTTCGTCCAGCGTCACCTGACAGCGCCCGGTGGGACGGTCCGCCAGAAAGGGAACGAAATCGCTTTGAATGCCCCACGCCTTCAGCCGTTCGGCGGCCTCTTGCCCCAGCCCGTCGTTTCCCAGCGCCGAGAGCATATACACCGTTTCGCCGTGCAGAGCCAGATGCGCCGCAAAATTCAAAGCCGCGCCGCCGATGTACTTTTCATGGGGATACACATCCCACAGGATCTCTCCGAACGATAATGCTTTCATTTGTTTCTCCTTGATTGATGTTGATGGGTGTGACGATGGGGATGATAACGCTTTACCGTCACGCCTGCGGACGGATGATCCATTTTCCCTTGGCCCGCAAAGAGGCATCCGCTAAGATCTCGGGCAGCTTCTCCAAAGCCGCATACGAGTGGACGATGGAGGTTACGTCGATTCTGCCGCTGTCGATCAGAGCCAGCGCACGCTTCTGCGTATAGGGATTGATAAACGAGGCCTTCAGCTCAAGCTCCTTTTTGAACACCTCAAAGGGCTTGAGGGAGATCGTTTCATTCGGCGCGGTGAGACCAAACATCATCACCACCGCCTTTTTGCCCGCAATGTCGATGGCCTGCTCGATGGTGGCAGGCTTGCCCACGCACTCGATTACGCAGGAGATCCGATCGATGCCGTTCCGTGCCAGCACCTCCTTGACATTCTCATGGATAGGATCGATGCAGACATCGGCACCCAGTTTTTTGGCAATGTCTCTTTTTTCGGCAACCGGCTCGATCATCACCAATCTGCCTGCGCCGGACAGCTTCGCCAGCTGAAGCATGATCATCCCAATCATACCGCCGCCGATCACCGCCACCGTATCGCCGCAGGAGATGTTGCACAAATCCATTCCGTGGACACAGCAGGCCACCGGCTCAACCATGGCCGCCGCCTCAAAGGAGGTGGTGTCGGCGATGCGATAGACCTGAGAAGCAGGCACGGCGCAATACTGGGCAAAGCCGCCGTTGACGCCCGTTCCGATGCCGGTCATGTTTTCGCAGAAGTGACCGATGCCGCTTCGACAATACGAGCAGGAGCCGCACAGCTGGTTGGGGTCCACGCAGATGCGGTCGCCAACCTTCACATCGGTCACGCCTGAGCCCACTTCCTCCACCACACCCGAGAACTCATGTCCCAAAACCGTGCCCGACGGCGTGGGAAAGCACCCCTCATCGCCCGAAAATATATGGACATCCGTGCCGCAGATGCCGCAGGCCATCACCTTGACCAAAACCTCGTCGGACTTCGGCACAGGGCGGTCAATTTCCATGATCCGCAAATCGTTTGCTTGATAAAAAACTCCTGCTTTCATTTGTTTCTCCTTTCAATCTCCAATGGAAACGGTCTTCTCCTATGATAATAATATATGTGTTGGAATCCGATCTCGCAAACCACCTCAACCGCCTTGTCGAAATGCCGCGCGGCCTGCTCTGCGGTATGGGCATCCGATCCCAGCGTGATCAGGTAGCCGCCCATGTCGTAATACCGCTTCAACAGGTCGGCCGAGGGCATGAAGTCGCCCAGAAGGTCGAACGAGGAGGTGTTCACCTCAAGGGCGATGCCCCTGTTGATGATGGTTTTGAGAATGGCATCGATCTTCGGCAGGAAATGCTCGATGCCGATGCTCCGCTTGTAGATGCCGTTGATGTAGCGCAGCGGACAGGTCAGATGGGCAAGGACATCGAAATCCTCGGTGTCCAGCATGGTCATCATGTCATCGAAATAGGCATCGATGTATTCAAGGATCGTTTGCTCGGGCATATGGGAAAAATCGATTTTCGAATACGCCTTCGTCAGCTCTTTGTACTTCACGCAATGCACCGAGCCGATGATCACATCGTAATCGCAAAGCCCCATCACCTTCTCATACACGTCGGGATGCCAGAAGCCCTCGCTGATCTCAACGCCGGCGAAGACCTCGGGAATATCGCCGTCCGCAGTCAGGCGGCGGGCGGTCTTGCAGGCTTTCTCAATGGGGGTGAACACGTCATAATCGGTGAACGAATCGGTGTCAAAATGGTCGGTGACCGCAAAAAGACCGATCCCCTTCTCCCGTTGGCGTTCCCTCATCCGCTCGATGCGCTCCACCGAATCGTGGGAGGACTCGGAATGGGTGTGCATATCGGCAAGCATCGGCGAAAGCGGTGCACGAAGCGGCTTCAGCTGACCGTTGGTCTCGATGAAATCGGCGCCCAGCGCCTCGGCCTCGCGCAGCTGCTCGGAACGCGAAAGGATCCACACGCCGAGGCTCGCCACCTTCTTCACCCGTTCGGCCAGATCTTTGTCGGCAAAGGCGACCTTCACCCAGGAGGTGGCTTCGCTCTTCAACGGCAGCCAGACGGTCAGCCGTTCCTTGGGCAGAAGACGGGACAGCCTTTCCAGCACCTCCGCATTGACCGCGCCGTCATAATGAACGTGCATGGACGGAAAGCGCTTTGACACACTCTCCAGCTCTTTGACATCAAAGCAGGTCAGGCAGGCGGTTTTCTCAAAAGGCTTCAGCAGGTCGAAGAAGGCTTCCCTCTGTGTTTGGTCAAAGGATTGATATTTGTTGTCGATCTTGATCGTCACGCCGCTCTTCGCGGCCTTTTCCAGCACCTCGCGGAGCAGCGGGATCCGCGTCCCCTTGAATTTGGGCGAAAACCATGCGCCGAAGTCATACTGCAGCGCCTGCTCGTAAGTCAACTCCGTCATGGAAACGGGCTCTTCGAGACGTTCGCCGTCCGCCCTCACCGCCGTTCGGTTGATGGTACGGTCGTGAAGAAGCACAAACTGCAGATCCTTTGTGACCGCCACATCTGCCTCGATGCTTTCATACCCCTGTAAAATGGCGGCTGTCACCGCATGCATGGTGTTTTCCGGATTCTCGGTGCTTACCCCCTTATGCGCCTGATAAATCATGGCGCGCCTCCTCTCCTTGTTGTCATGATTCGCTTGAATCTGTACGGCAAAGGCCGATTCGGTCTCGGACAAAAAGTCGTAAACCGCGTCCTGCGACAAAACGCCGCGCTTCAGTCCGGGCGGAAGAAGCCCCTTTTCGTCTGCCTCATAATCGGCAAGCCAAAGACCACTTTGGTAATACTCGCACAGAAGCCGCCTCTGTTTGCCAAACCAAGGCATCCCGCAGACCGACCGATCACGCGCGAAGGCGTTTTGAAGGCAGTCCAGGCAAGCCTCCATCCGCTCAATGCGGGCGACCGCTTTTGCTATCGTTTCTTCCACTGTTCTTCTCCTGTCATACGACTTTTTTCGCTGTTTGCCGGAATAAGAACAGTATATCACAAAAATGAAAAAAAAGACAGAGGTTTTTCCCCTTGTCTTAAAAATTTTTTCAAGTTTCCGTGCCGCACCACGCTGCTGCCTTCCACCTGTTCGCAAGAAAGATTCCGTATGCCCTCGTCGGATCGTCGGCCGGTCTGCCGATTGACAGCACCGATCCGCCGTTCGTTCCAAGCGATGAAGATCCGCCTTCGCCTATTCTTGCGAAAGCACGGCAGGAATCAACCGAAATTCAACAGCAAGATCGATGCTATGCCCAACACCAAAACGATCGATTCTCTTTTGTTGATCTTTTCCTTGAAGAAGGCCACGCCGCAGAGCATCGAAAGCAGGATGATACCGATGTTGAGCATCGGGTATAAGCTCGAGCTGTCAAGCAGTCCCGCAAGCGTTGTGTTCAGAAAATTGCAGCACCCGAAGAAGAGACCGACGCAGGACGCAACCGCGAGATCTCTTCGCTGCAGAGGCATATCCTTCCGCTTTTCGGCAAACAAAGAAAACAGCAGTGAGATCCCCGCGGCAAACGCAAACGCAAGCAACAGGAAGACCGATTTTTGCTCGGCATAAGCGGATTTCTGCTGAAGCTTTTGCACGATCCCCAGTCCGCCCGAAGCGAGCATCGCGATCACAAGGGGGATAAAACCGTTTGCTTTGTCTGCCTTTTTCTTTTCGTTCGGCCTCAGCCCCGAAACGATGACAGCCGACATCGCGCATACGATCCCCAGCAGATCAAACAGCGAAAACGCCTCTGACCAAAGGATCGCACCCGACAGCGCGGGGAAGATAAATCCCAGAGAATACACCGTTGAACAAAGCGTGATGTTCCCTCTCCCGATCGCCATGGTGTAAAACCACTGTGCAAGGATCAGCAACAGCCCATAAAGGGCAGCGAAAAGGAACGTATCGAAAGCAACGCTCCCAAACGGATTCTTTCCCAAAAACAAAAGCACGATACCGCCGCACAAAAACAAAAGCCCTTGCGATAAGTAAAAAGACCGCGTTCCGAATCCGACGGAAGATAGTTTTTTCAAAAGAAGATTCCGTCCCGTGGACAATACCACGCTTACGGTCAAAAGAAGATAGGCCATGATCCCTCTCCGTGAATAATCCTCTGAAGCTCTTCGCTGAGGAGTTTTCCGGCATCGTCGTCCGCAAGGCCGAACCGATTTCCGTTGTTAAAGGATACCATGCAAAAAATTTTTTCAATAGGAGAATTCAATGAAAAACTTGTATAAAAGATCGATTTGTGATAGGATAAGTGTGAGGTGATAAGATGGGCTATACAATTATCTGTCCGCAGGACGGAACGGTTCGATATCCGTTGCACATGCACAAAAACTACGAAATCATGTTTTACCTTGAGGGAGAGGGGTATATGAAAACCGATCGCGGGGACATTCCGTTTTCCCCGGGTAAGATCATCCTTGTTCCCCCGAATATCCGGCATGGCTCTGTTTCTCAAAGCGGATTTAAGAACATTTCGATCGAAGGCGAATTTGACAGGTGTTTGCATTTTGACGAGGTGAAAAGCCTTTCGGACAACGAAGCGCAGGAGGGAAAGACACTTGTTCAGATCATTTACGCGAACCGCTACGGAAACAGCGCTTATATCGCATCGCTGTGTTCGGCGTATCTTCATTTCATTCTGCAGCGGATTAAGCTGGATTCCGCGATGCAAAAAAGTGTTCAGCGCTTGATCTCCGAGATCTCTCAAAATGCCTTCGATTCACAGATCCATCTTGCCGCGATCCTGTCAAAAAGCGGATATTCCGAGGATTACATCCGCTCTTGCTTCAAGGATACAACGGGAAAAACGCCCCATGAATTTTTGACTGACATCCGGATAAAACACGCATGCTTTTTAATCGATATTTACCGTCAAACGCTGTCTTTATCCGAGATCGCCGAACGATGCGGATATCTGGATTACATCTATTTTTCAAAAAAATTCAAATCGGTGACGGGAATGTCGCCGAGAGAATACCGAAACAGCTGAGCGAAAGCGGAAGTGCGCTCCCTGCGATGCGAATTTTTTGGCAGGATATCCTGATCGGCATCATCCGTGAGAGCTGGGCGTGCAATCGGGAGGAGCGCTCAACGCTGTCAACGATTCGGACAAAAAAGCTGTCCCTGTGTAAACTCACGCTTGCGGTGTGTTCAAACAGGGACTATAAGGTTCATGTTTCTTTCTTGTTTTATGACGCTTTTGCCATGGGCGTTTGCGCTGCATTCAGCATATTTTCAATAAAAATGCCGTATCCCTTCGTCGGATCGTTGATCAGCACGTGGGTGACAGCACCGATCAGCTTGCCGTCCTGTATGATCGGACTGCCGCTCATGCTCGATGTTCATTAGGGACAACAGAATTTACAGTATTTCAAGTCTTATGTGTCTTTTTTAGAAAATCTCACTTCAATCTCGTTTATTCGGCCATCCAGATCTTCAATATTACTTTCATTATCACCAATCATATCCTCAAGTTCATCAATTCTGTCCATAAGTTGCCGGATTTGTTTATTGTGTTCTTTTTGAAGTTCTTTTCGAACAATTTTGGTGAGTGTTTCAATATTGACCAACATAGGATCGACTGTATCCAACCGCTTTTTGAAGATTATGCCGGTATCGGTCAATTTTACAGTAATATCGTCAAGTTCGTTCTGTCTTAATATATCGCCGAATAGACTTTTACCGTTTCTTCTGTTATAATATCCCCGATGTGTGTCAGGATCCAAAAAGGCATCGTACTCCTCCGGTGTGATGAATTTCATAATCTTTTTTGCGGCAAAAGTTTTATCCGATACTTCTATCAAAAAACCGTTTTCGGGTATTTTGATCCTCTTATTGTCGACTATATTCCTACCTCGGGAACGGTATGTATGTTCATAAATAAGTGTACTTTGTTCCGCCAAAGGTTCATACTCATTCCGTATATATCCGGTTCTATATGCACGCATATACGGGATGAAAACTGTGCCTGCAATTTTAGATTCGCTGTCGATCGCAAAAACCATTTTTCCAGTAACTAATGTTTCAGTTTCGGGATAAGTCTGATAAATAACTACCTCATTTTTGTCAATTTCAATTGTTGAGAATTTTACTTCAGAGGCAAATCCCAAAAGCGCATCCGTAGTTGTAGCAAAATATTTAGCAATTTCAATCAATGTTTCAATGTCCGGTAAACTTTCATTTCTCTCCCATTTAGAGATGTTCTGAAAAGAAAAACCCAATTCTGTTGCTAAATCTTTCTGAGATATTGAACGAGAAGTCCTTAAAGTTTTTAGATTTTCACCGAATGTCATATTCTTTTCTCCTTTATTTCTTATCATTAACTTAATTATATCACAAGTCACTCTGTTTGAAAATAACCAATCACGTGAAAAGTTCTACAATCAGTTGAATATGATCTTGACTATTCAGTATCTCTGATGTATTGTAGCGTGTGACAAGGTCTATCAGAATAAGAGAAGCACTCACATTAGGGGACAACATCCCCGGTGAGTGCTTCGGTGTTTTCGGTTAATTTATGCTGTTTCCGGCTGC
>SVTL01000020.1 GCA_015063795.1 Oscillospiraceae bacterium | reverse complement strand
ATTATAATGGATGATATTACAAAGCAATATGCACTAAAATTCGACAAGTTTTTTAGGCACATTTGATAGGTTTGTGCAGAGAATGACCCGTTTTGCGCCTGTCTCGATACCTACGAACCGGTAGGTCGCAGGTTCGAATCCTGCCAGGCGCGCCATCAAAGGGCGATAAAAAAGATATCGCCACAAAAAGCCTTGATTTTTCAAGGCTTTTTTGTTTTTCTGCCCTTGACTCGCATAGCCACGAGAAAAAGATATTGAACACTTACGGGATTTGAATTCTGGCAAAATATACACTTTTATAAATTGGTTATTCCTATAGGGATTGAAATTAAAGCCAATTTATGATATAATAAAAGAAAACCTTATACGATATAAAACAAATTGAAATAAACTGAAAGGAGTTGAGTAAAACCATGTCAGAAAAACATTATATATCGGAAAATGCTCAACTTATGGCAGAATGGAACTGGGAAAGAAATACAGATTTTAATCCATCGCAATTAACCCTTGGCAGTGGACAAAAAGTGTGGTGGAAATGTAGCAAAGAACACGAATGGCAAGCTGCAATAGTTAATAGAAATAAAGGAAATGGATGCCCCTATTGCTCAGGACGAAAAGTATTAACCGGCTATAATGATTTACAAACGGTTAACTCAGTTTTAGCAAAAGAATGGAACCATGAAAAAAACAACGGATTAACTCCTGCGGACGTAACGGCTAATAGCAACAAAAAAGCATGGTGGAAGTGTAGCAAAGGACACGAATGGCAAGCAAAAATAGCAAATAGAAATAAAGGTGTTGGATGCCCTATTTGCAATTCTGAACGAAATACTTCTTTCCCTGAATACGCTATCGCATATTATCTTAAAAAATATGGTTTAGATGTAATACATTCGTATAGAGAGAAAGGTTATGAATTAGATGTTTATATTCCATCCCCAAAAATCGCTATTGAATATGATGGATATTTTTGGCACAAAAGCAAAGCAAAAAAAGACTTAAATAAAAATCTAAAGTGTCAAAAAGATGGAATTAAGTTATATAGAATAAGAGAGGGCTTACCACCGCTGAATGACAGTTCAATAGATTATGTTATTCAAAGGGATCAAAAAGATTTGCCCAAAATACTTGAAGAAATTTTATCCGATATAATTGGAACCAATGTTGATGTTGACATAAAAAGAGACTCTATTGCTATAGAAAATTTGCGTGAATACTCAGAAAAAGAAAGGTCCATTTTGCTTTCCAATCCCGAAATTGCCAAAGAGTGGAATTACGGAAAGAATGGCAATTTAAAACCAGAATATTTTGCAACCAATAGCAATAAAAAGGTGTGGTGGAAGTGTAGTAAAGGACATGAATGGCAAGCGGTGATAGCAAGTAGAAATAGCGGCGGGTATGGATGCCCGTATTGTTTAGGACTATATGCTGTTAAAGGCGAGAATGACTTGCAAACAGTTAATCCGGGTTTAGCCAAAGAATGGAATTGGGAAATGAATGGTACTTTGACCCCTGAACATTTCACAGCGAATAGCGGTGAAAAAGTATGGTGGAAATGTAGCAAAGGACATGAGTGGCAAGCGAAAATATACCATAGGAACAATGGGAGCGGATGTCCGTATTGTTCGGGCCGATTTTCTGTTAATGGAGAAAATGATTTGCAAACAGTTAATCCTGCTTTGGCAAAAGAATGGAACTATGCAAGAAATAGTGGATTGACACCCATAGACGTAATGCCTAACAGCAGTAAAAAAGTATGGTGGAAGTGTAGCAAAGGACACGAATGGCAAGCATCAATAGCTCATAGAAATGATGGGTGCGCATGCCCATATTGCTCGAGCCGCAAAGTTTTAAAAGGATATAATGATTTACAAACGGTTAATCCTGCTTTAGAAAAAGAATGGAATTATGAAAAAAACAACGGATTAACTCCTACGGATGTAATGCCTAACAGCAATAAAAAAGTGTGGTGGAAGTGTAGTAATGGGCACGAGTGGCAAGCGGTGATAAAAGATAGAAATAAAGGACGCGGTTGTCCTATTTGTGCAAAAGAAAGGAGCAAGAGAAGAAATTAAACATTGTGCTTGTTGCCTATCTTCATAAAAAAAACTATACATTAGGAGTTTATATGTTTCGTATAGAGGACATAAAATATAACAATGATTTTGTTGTTTTCTTTAAAATCATTGAGAAAAAATATATTAATAATTTTTTGAAAGATGGGCAAGTTTACTTTGGACTATTAGATGATTACAGAACAATGGAGGCAGAAGGGCAACAAAATATAGGTGATTCTTATGAGGCTACTTTAACTCAAAAAGTTCAAATATACATAGGAATCAATGATTCAGATTTTGAAGAAATCCATGGACATAGGTCGGGAAACAATATAAGAATTAATGCAAAGCAGTGTGCTTTTTGTTGTTACGGTGTTGGTTTAAAGGAATTTAAAAAAGAAAGTGAAACAGAATTTTTACTTGAATTACCAGCAACTTTATTAACAGAGTTATGTAGAGATAAAGGTGGAGTGGAAAATTGTGCAATAATAATATTCGATGATGAATTTATACATCAAATATTAGATGAGTTAAAAACAAAAAAATTAAGTTATATGTCCAAAAAAGTGTCATATGATGATTATGATTATATTCCGCAATTTGATATACACTCAAAGGAGTATTTGTTGGACTGTTGTTTCCATAAAAGAGGCAAATATAAATATCAAAATGAATTCAGAATTGCAGTGTTAAACAAGGAAAATGCACCAATAAAGGATTTATATGTCGATGTAACGTCAAATCAATTACAGGTGCTTGAATTGAAACGCGGATACGATTTTAGGTGTGAAATAAATGTTGATGCTCATGAAATGGGAAAGATTTGTGGCGTTGAATTTGATATTTCTTGTTCCTTGAGCAAAAAGGAATAATCTTTTGCCCATAAGGAATTCCGACGATGATGAATTTAGTAAATAATTAATGTACTATTGACAATAGCGCGAGAGTTCAAATCCCGTAAGCACTCCGCCGAAAATATCTTTTTTATAGCCCATAGACAGAAAACGACAAGTTTCGAAAGAAACTTGTCGTTTTCAGTTATATTCGCCTTGCGGCGAGTGATGTGGCTTTGCCGTGATATTCGGCTAACGTCGAGTTGATATTGGGCTTCGCCCAGTTTTGGAGGCGAATATAATATCACGGAAACCACAGGTTTCAATATCACATTTTGCTTAGCAAAATATATCACTCCGTCGAAGACGGAATATCACGAAAACCAACGGTTATGCAGGAGTTCGAATTCATACGCGAAAACGGCAACAATATCTTTTTCGCAGCCCATAGACAAACACCCCGTGAAGCCTTGAGGTTTCGCGTTTTTTTTGTTTTGTCGCTTTTCACCCCGATCAAAAATGAATTTCCCTTTCTCCTCCCCGTAAAAAAATCGCTGTCAGATACAAGTCCGTCAGCGATTCTTTCTTTTTTGTTTTCTTTGTCTGTGCACAAAATGCTTTTTACTGCTCGCGGAAGGTGATCGTGCCGCTTTCGGCGTCCATGGCATCGACAATAGCCAGCGACTCCAGGTGATACCCCAGATTGCGGATGACCTTGCCGCCGATCTGGAAGCCCTTTTCAATCACAATGCCCAGTCCCTCAACCGTTGCGCCTGCCGCTTCGGAAATGGAGATCAGCCCCTGCAGAGCACAGCCGTTGGCAAGAAAATCATCGATGATCAGAACGTGATCGTCCGCACCGAGGAACTTTCTTGACACAATGACCTGATTTTTGTTTTTATGCGTGAACGATTCCACATCCGCCACATACATATCGCCATCGATGTTGATCGACTTGGATTTTTTGGCGAAAACCATGGGAACACCGAACTCCTTGGCCACAAAGGCCGCAATGCCGATGCCGGATGCTTCGATGGTCAGCACCTTGGTGACCGTCTTCTCTTGGAAACGGCGCTTGAATTCACGCCCGATCTCCTCGATCAGCGCAATATCCATCTGATGATTCAAAAAGCTGTCTACCTTTAATACATTGCCGGATTTGACGATACCGTCTTTTATGATTCTTTCTTCCAGAAAATTCATCTTTCGATCCCCTTTGATTCTTCACTAACAAGATTTCTAGCCACAAACACACCGCTGGCCGATGCATGCGAGAGCGAGTGCGTGATGCCGCTTCCGTCGCCGATGATATACAGACCCGGGAAGCAGGTTTCCAAACGGTCGTTCACCTCGACCTCCATATTATAGAACTTGACCTCCACGCCGTACAGCAGCGTGTCCTCATTGGCCGTTCCGGGCGCTACCTTATCCAGAGCATAAATCATTTCCATGATGCCGTCCAGAATGCGCTTGGGCAGAACCAGGCTCAGATCGCCCGGCGTTGCATTCAGCGTGGGCGTGATGAAGGCATCGCTCAGACGGCTGGGCGTGGTACGGCGTCCGCGGATCAGATCGCCGAAGCGCTGAACGATGACACCGCCTCCCAGCATGTTGCTGAGCCGTGCGATGGATTCGCCATAGCCGTTGGAATCCTTGAAGGGCTCGGAAAAATGCTGTGCAACCAACAGGGCGAAATTGGTGTTTTCGGTCTGCTTGGCGGGATCCTCATAGCTGTGTCCGTTTACGGTGATGATGCCGTTGGTGTTTTCGTTGACCACCGCGCCCTTGGGGTTCATGCAGAAGGTGCGGACCTTATCTCCGTATTTTTCGGTGCGGTAAACGATCTTGCTCTCATACAGCTCGTCGGTCAGATGGGCGAAGACGGAGGCGGGCAGCTCCACACGGACGCCGATGTCCACACGGTTGGACTTGGTGGCGATGTCCAGCTCCCGGCACACCTTTTCCATCCACTTGCTTCCGCTGCGGCCGACCGAAACGATGCAATTGGTGCAGGTATAATCGGCCTCCGCACACTTCACCGTATAGCCGCCGGGAATGATCTTGATGCTCTGAACGGCTGTATCAAAGAAAAACGTCACGCGCTCCTTCAGATAGGCATAGAGATTTTCCAGCACAACATAATTGATATCGGTTCCCAGATGGCGCACCGAGGCATCCAGCAGATGCAGGTCGTTCTGGATACAGACCGTCTTGAAGCGTGTTCCTGCGGTGGAATACAGCTTCGTTCCCTCTCCGCCGAATGCCAGATTGATCTCATCGACATAGCGCATCAGATCCAGCGCCTGCGTTTTGCCGATGTATTCATACAGCGTGCCGCCGAAATCGTTTGTGATGTTGTATTTTCCGTCCGAAAAGGCACCCGCCCCGCCGAAGCCGCTCATAATCGAACAGCTCTTGCAGCCGATGCAGGTTTTGATCTTATCCCCGTCGATGGGGCAGCGGCGCTTCTCCAAAGCGTGCCCCGCTTCAAAGACGGCCACCTTCAACCCGGGATTTTTCTGCATCAGCTCATAGGCCGCAAAAATGCCGCCCGGGCCCGCACCGATGATGATGACATCGTAATTCATACAAAATCTCCTAACTGAATCCATTTTTTATCCATAGCCAATGGAATGATTATATCAGAATATGCCGAAAAATTTTACGGAAATCTCGGAAGAGAGAAGCCGCAATGGGTTATACCGGAAGCAGAAGAAAACCGAGAACACAGCAATCCGCCGTACACATCGGCATACGGCGGAAAAGCTTTTCGAAGCACTCAGGTGTTCTTCATGATGACCAAACCGACACATTCGCCTACATGCTCGCAGGCATCGGCGCAGGCTTCAAAGCATTCCAAGATCTCACGCTGGGAAATGGTTTCCAGCACATCGGTGGCATTCAGTGTCAGCTCGCGCATGGATTTGAGATACAGACGGTCACACTCCTCCTCCACATCGTTGAGCTCGATGACATACTCTCGGATCTTCTTCGAACGCTTGAAGTTTTCAAACTCAGCCATCAGCATGCAGAGAAGCTCGCAGGATCTGACCAGATTTTTGGCAAATTCCACGGTTGACGGCGCTACCGACTGCACATTGTAGATATAGAACTTCTGCAAAATCTCCTCGATCTTGTCGGTGACCTGGTCGATGTTATGGCTCAGCATATCCAGATCCTCGCGGTCCACGGGCGTCACAAACGCCTTGGCCAGCGCCTCGTTCATTTCATGCTTCTTCTGGTCCGCGGTATGCTCGATCTTATGCATCTCCACCAGCATCACCTCGATGCTGCCCGGATCATAGTTTTCCAGACTCTTCACCAGATAGGTTGCCGCCTTTTTGGCAAGCGCGGTACACTCCGCAAAATTTTCAAAATAAAATTTATCGCCCTTCGCCATTTTGATATCTCCTTTCCATCCTGCACATCAGGTAAACAGTAACATAAACAGCTTGGTCATCACAAAACCGACCAGTCCGCAGCCCGGAAAGGTCAGCACCCAGGTGAGCACCATTTCCTTCACCACGCCGAAATTGATCGCCGACACGCGCTTCACCGCGCCCACACCCATGATGGAGGTGGTTTTGGCATGCGTGGTGGAGACGGGCAGGCTGAACACCGAGCAGAACAGCAGCGACAGCGCCGCGGCGATATCCGCCGAGAAGCCTTGGTATTTTTCCAGCTTGACCATGTCCATGCCCACGGATTTGATGATCTTCTTTCCACCCATGGCGGTTCCCGCGGCCATGACCACCGAGCAGACGATCATCAGCCAGATGGGGATGTGGATGTCCGACGGCAGAGCCTGTCCCTGCGACATATACACACACAGAAGAATGACGCCCATGAACTTCTGTCCGTCCTGCGCGCCGTGCATGAACGCCATGGAGGCGGCTCCGACGATCTGCGCGCCGCGGAAGAAGGGTTCGGTTTTCGGACGGTTGGCCTTGCGGAAGAGAATGGTCACCAGCTTGCACACGATCCAGCCCAGACCGAAGCCCAGCGTGACCGAGATGAAGATGCCGTAAACGACCTTGATCCATTCGCCGCCGTTGACGCCCGAAAGGCTGTTGTGAAGCGCGATGGCACTGCCCGTCAGACCGGCGATCAGCGCATGGCTCTCACTGGTGGGAATGCCGAACACCCACGCCAGCGTGGCCCAGAGAACAATGGCAAACAAAGCCGCGCTCAGCGCAATGATCGCTTCGTCGGGATCGGAGCCGAAATCCACCATCTTCGTGATGGTTTCCGCCACCGTTGCGTTGATCAGCGTCATCACAAACACGCCGAGAAAATTAAACAGAGCCGCCATCAAAATCGCGGCCTTCGGAGGCATACACCGCGTAACGACACACGTTGCGATCGCGTTTGGTGCATCGGTCCATCCGTTGACCAGGATCACGCCCAGCGTCAGTGTCACCGCGATGAACAGAAGCGGATTGGCTGTCATTTGATACCAAAAGCCCAAAACAGAGTCCATACTTGTTCTTCCTTTCCAAAGGGATCGTTTGCTGCGTCTCTTACAAGAGACTGTGTCACACAAAGCAAACCGTTCTTTTTGATTTTACCACAAAATGGTGTCTATTTCAAGAGATACGAGATCGTTTTTTGCTTTTTTCGTTTGTTCGTCCTTTTTCACTCAAAGCTCAAACACCGTTCCGCCCGCAAGACGGTTGATCTGTCTTGCAACGCTCTTCGCCTTTTCCTCCACGCTGGCAGCGGCACCCACAAATTCCATTTTGCCGCTGTAATAGCGGATCCATGCCTGCTTTGTCTTTTCCGAGGTCCGTAAGATCTGCTCATAGCTGTCCTCAAAGCGCGCTTTGTTGTTCTTGTTTTGATACTGAGTCTCGTCCGTCGGCTCGAAGAACAGCACCGCATCATACCGATCGGCAAAGGCTTCTGCCTCGCCGCCGAGCGTCACCTTCTCGATGTCGCCCTCCTCCAGATAGGCCAGCGCATCGGACAGC
The DNA here is from genome assembly GCA_015063795.1 of Oscillospiraceae bacterium. Lineage (GTDB taxonomy): Bacteria > Bacillota > Clostridia > Oscillospirales > CAG-272 > SIG694. The sequence continues at coordinate 21,523 of SVTL01000020.1, read as the reverse complement.
CCGCGGTCGGTGATCAGCACCGTTTTCCGCTGTGTTTCCCGCTCCAGCTCCTCGCACAGGCAGTTCTCCATGGCGATCTGGGTGCGGTAGATGTAAAACTGACGCAGGACGATGTCGTCATGATCCTTGATGTAGTGAGGGCGCTCCTTCAGCAGCTCGCTGGCCACCTCCGTCAGATAGCCGACGCGGTATTCCTTTCCCTGCGGAAAGGTCTTCAGCAGAGCCAGCACCGTGCTTTTGCCGCTGCAGGGGCCGCCGGTCAATGCGATTTTGAACATGCTTGTCTCCTATGCTTGTGCTTCTTGTCTCTTTGAGTCCATTATACACCATTCTGCGCGTTTTTTCCACAAAAACGTCATTTTTTTCGCATCCCAAACACATTTTTTTCGTTTTTCGCTTCCCCGAAATCGGCTTTTCTCTTGACATTGTTTCAAAATTGTGCTACCATACAAACATCAAGTTGTATACAGAAACTGCCACCGGGTAGAACCATGCGTCAGCATTCGGTGCACATCGTTAGGTCTTTGAAGATGTGCAAGCGAATGCTTTTTTTCATCAAGAAAGGCTTTTTTATGAACAAGAAAAACAACAACTCCCCTCTGCTGTCCATGGGCGAATGGCTTTTATGGGGAGGATCGGTCACGATCATTCTGGCCGCCTTCCTCCTCTTCGACCGAGGCAACGTGCTGACGCTGATCGCTTCCCTGATCGGCGCCACCTCCCTGATCTTCCAAGCCAAGGGCAATCCGATCGGTCCCTCTCTTATGATCGTTTTCAGCCTTCTCTACGGCATCATTTCCTTCTCCTTCGCCTATTACGGCGAAATGATCACCTATCTCGGCATGACGCTTCCCATGTCCCTGTTTTGTCTGATCGGGTGGCTCCGTCATCCCTTTCAGGGGCGGAAGACCGAGGTGGAGGTCAACCGCAGTCTGAAAAAAGGGGAGAAAACCTTGATGTGGGGGCTGACCGCTGCTATCACCTTCGCCTTCTACTTTCTGCTGAAAGCGTTGGGGAACGCCAATCTGCCCATCAGCACACTTTCTGTGGCCACCAGCTTTCTCGCCGCCTATCTGACGCTGAAACGGCACGCCGCGTATGCGCTCGCCTACGCCTGCAACGACATCGTGCTCATCGTGATGTGGGTGATGGCAGCACGGTCTGACCGCTCCTATGCGGCGGTGGCCGTCTGCTTTGCGCTGTTTCTGGTCAACGATGTGTATGGCTTCATCAGCTGGCATCGCATGCAGGCAAGGCAGGAAAAAGCCGGCCGCTGATCGTCATTTCTGCCCGCTCCCAAGAAGCAACCAAGCGCAAAAGGACGCTTTCTGCCCGAGTTCAAAAAAGCAAAAGGCGTTTTTTTCGCCCGATCCCAAACCAATGGCAAACACAAAGGGTGCCGCTTCAAAAGCAGCACCCGATTTTTTCTTTATTTATATACGATAGGCCTCCACCACATGGCGGACGGTGTTGAGAAAGGATTCTTCTCCGATGGTGTTCACCTTGAAGAACACCGCCTGACTTCCGCCCGATGTGATCACAGACAGGTGGATGGCCTCGCCGCATTCCAACAGCGTCAGACTCAGCGACACACGGTTTCCGCCCATCCAGCTGTACCGCTCATACACACGGACCGCACAGCGGCACCCGGCGCTAACAAAATCCGAACTGTCCTCCAGCGTAGCCGACAGGCTGCCGCTCAGCAGAGCATCGTTCAGCGCAGACAGGATCTCATAAAACGATCCCTTCAAACGGCATTCGATCTTGGCCATTCCGCTCTCCTTTATTTCGCTAAATCGTTATAGAAAATGATCTCTTCGGGCAAGCGGTAATTCAGCTTTTCCCTTGCAACCTTTACGATATATTCCTTATCAAAGGGCTGGGCATACTCCTCTTCCAGCTTTTCCAGCCGAAGCTCATACGCATCGATCTGCGCCTCCAGCGCCTCTCGCTCCACCTTCAGACGGTTGAACTCAAACTGCTGCCTGACGATGGTGAACACGCAAAAAAGCATGGTGGCGATCAGTGCAGCTTTGATAAACACATTGTCTTTTCGGATATTCAACGGCAAACACCCAATCTATTCCAGCATTCGGTCAAAAAGCGAGGCCGACTCCGCCAGATAGCGTGCCTTTCGCCTTTTGGTTTCTCTCTTGGTTTTGATTTTATCATAAATTCGCCAAAAGATGTTTAAGAAGAATGCGACAATATGTAACATTTCTGTCAATACTCGCAGAGCGAAACGAAGCAATGGGAGAAGCCATTTCTTTTTCACAAAAAGCCCGAACCGCTTGATCTGACAGACCAAAAAAGCGGAAATCCTCATCACCAGCCGACCGACGGTGAGACCATACAGCGCAAAGCCGAGCGCGCAAAACACAAGCGCAAACCAACGGATCTTTCCCTCGTTGGCATGAAACAAAAAGAGGATCACGCTCAGCGAAGCGATCAGCCAGAACAGCAGATCCTCAAAAAAAAGAAGAAGCGGCTCAAAGCGTCCGTGTGTCCGCCTCTCCCCCGAAGCGGTCACCTCGCGGGCGACACGGGCCATGCGGAACAGATCATACACGCCGCCGAGGCAAATGCCGATCAAAAGCGCATAAAGCGTAACAAGAAGCAGCTGAGACTGGGAGATTTCCATACCGCGTTACCGATGCTCAGCCGATGCTCAATGAAACAAACGGGAGAAAAAGGATCTCTTTTCGCTCTCGCTGCTCTGCTGATACAGAAGGGCATCCACCGTTCCTTCAATGATCAGATCCCCTGTTTCCACCGACATTTTGACGATGTGAAGTCCCTCACCCTCGATGGACAGAAGTCCGCACACCGTTTTCAGCACGATGGCCGTTTCATCAAAGCGGATCACATCCTCTGCCCCCGAAAGCGTCAGATGACGGCGGTCGGCAAGTGTAAGCAAATGTTCCATAGAGCCCTCCTGCATGATTGTCTTACTCATGTATATGAAGGAAACCATCCCTTCTATGCCAAAAGGGACCGACGTTTTGCGTCAGTCCCTTGTTTTTATGCGTTACGTTACCGCCATGTGTCGGTGGTCAGCTTGAAGCGGGCAACGGTCGCCTTGGCCTCTTCCTCGTTTTTGCCGTTGACCATGAAATAGATCTTATACTTCGGCTCGGTTCCCGAGGGGCGGATGATGACCACATTGTTTTTCTCGGTGCGGAAATAGAGAACATCGGAGGTGGGGAAATCCACGTCCTTTTCCTCTCCCGTCAGCCGATCGGTGGAGCGTCCGCTCTTGCAGTCGATGTGGAAGACCACGCGCTCGCCGCCCAGCTGTTCGGGCAGATCGGCGCGGAGCCGCCCCAGAATGGCGCGGATACGGTCGGCACCGTCGTGTCCCGGCATCATCACGCTCTCGGTGATCTCATAGTAATAGCCGTACTCGGCATACAGATCGCACAACGCATCGTACAGCGTTTTGCCTTGCAGCATATAGAAGGCCGCCGCCTCGGTGACCAGCATCGATGCGACCACCGCATCCTTATCGCGTGCATAGGTGCCCTTCAGATAGCCATAGCTCTCCTCATAGCCGAAGAGGAAGGTTCCCTTCCCTGCCTCCAGATGGTTCTTGATGACCTCGCCGATGAACTTGAAGCCGGTGAGGACCACATTCAGCGAAACACCGTTCTTCTCGCAGATCGCATCGGTGAGAGGCGTTGACACCAGCGTTTTGATGGCATACGCATCGCTTGGGAGCGCATCGCGGCTCTTCAGCGCGTTGATGACAAAATGCAGCAGCAAAGCGCCGATCTGGTTGCCGTTGAGGGTGACAAAGCTGCCGTCGGTCTTGCGGACGGTGACACCCATGCGGTCGGAATCGGGATCGGTGGCAATGATCAGGTCGGCCTTCTTCTCATTGGCCAGCGCAATGCCGCGGGCGAAGACCTCGGGATATTCGGGGTTGGGGTTCTTCATACCCGGAAAATTGCCGTCGGGCCCCAGCTCCTCATTCACGATGAAGAGCTTTTTCAGTCCGCTCTCGCGCAGGATACGGGGCACCAGCACAGCGCCGGCACCGTACAAAGGCGTGTACACCACCTCTAAAACATCGGACGCGCGGCGGATCAGTCCCTCGTCCACACTCTGCTCGCGCACGGCCTTGAGGTAGGCTTTGTCCACCTCCTCGCCCAGCATCACGATCCTTCCGCTTGCGATACCCTCCTCCAGCGAAAGGCTCTTCACGCCGCAAAACAGATCGGTCTTGCGAATGCAGGCCGACACGCCGTCCGCCGTTTCGGGCGAAAGCTGGGCGCCGTCCTCCCAATAGGCCTTGTAGCCGTTATACTCGGCGGGGTTGTGCGAGGCGGTGATGTTGATGCCGGCGATGCATCCCAGATGCAGCACCGAGAAGGAGAGCAGAGGGGTGGGGCGCAGCTCGGGGAAGAGATAGGTCTGAATGCCGTTGGCCGCCATCACGCAAGCCGCACGCTCGGCAAAAAGCTTTGAGTTGTTGCGGCAATCGTATGCAATGACCACGCTCCGCTCCTGCCCGCCGTTGGCAAGGATATACTCGGCAAAGCCCTGCGTTGCCTGCGAAACGGTATACACATTCATGCGGTTGGAGCCGGCCGCCATCACGCCGCGAAGCCCCGCCGTTCCAAAAGAAAGCGCGCTTCCGAAGCGGCTTTTCAGCTCCTGCTCATCGTCTGCGATCGCCTGCAGCTCGGCTCGGCTCGCCTCATCCAATTCGGGTGCATTGAGCCAATATTCATAATTCTGCCTGTAATCCATTGTGTTTTCCTTTCCTTTGAAACCTGTTTTCCCTGTGTGTTCTTTTGATCGGCCGGCCTTTCTCTCAGCATTCGATCCGGGTATACAGACCGTTCAGCTGACAGCCGGGATAAAAAACAGACAGGTAGTCCAAGAGCGAGCGAATGTCGCCGCTCTGTTTTTGCAAAAGAATGTCATAGGTGTAATGCCCATCGTCGTGGGAAAGCGCCAGCGAGTGGATGCGGACGATATGGAAGCCGTTTTCCTCGATCATCGCCAGGCATCGGCCGATGGTTCGGTTGTCGGACACCACCACGTTGATCTCCATAAACTGCTCGCCCTCCGCCTTTACCGTTTCGTTGTTCTTCCCCAAAAGGGCGAAGAGGGTGTACCCGTCATCCACCGCCACTCGGGTGGTGAGGATATACTTCAGCTCGTACTTGGCGATCATGCTGCGGAAGGACTGCAGAATGCCGTCCCGCCCGGATTCCACAGGCAGGATACAGTAATCGGCACGGGAATGGTACACATCCTCGCAGACACCGGGAAAGGCGGTCGAATAACTGACCGACGGCTGTTCAAAGCAGGCGGCAAAGGCATTATATGCCGCATCGGAGTAGGAATTTCGCACGTAGGCGATCTTCACCTTTTTCTTTTTCTCCGCCCGTTCCGCCGTTTCCTCTTCCTCGCTGTCACGGAGTATGCTCGTCAGCAGCTGCGTGTTCACACCGCCGACAGCATCCACGAAACGTATGCGCCAAAAATCCGGATCGGGGCAATCCTTGTAGCTGCCAAGCACTTGGGTGAGTCTGGTCAGGACGGCGGCTCTCCCCTCCTCATCCAGATCCTTCATGTATTCACCCAGATCCCGCACATGGGGAATGCACTTTTCAAAGGCCTCATACAGCTCCTTGCCGCTCCGCCTGAGGTTTTCATATAAGATCTCGGTTCTTTCCATAGCCGCTTTGCTCTCTTCCTATTTTGGCCCATTCGGGACGCTTCATACCGATCGGAGTCAAAGGCGCAGCCGCAAAGACGGTGTTCCCGCTCTTTTTCTCTTTTTACAGCTCGGAAGCGATGCCCGACAGGGTGTCGTTCATAAAGGTCTTCATCTCCTCGGGCGTCAGTTGACGCTGGCCGAGAAGTGCAAGAGTGTAGATCTGGCGTGCGGCTCGCTCGGCCTGCTCATCCACAGGACGGGCGCAAAGCTTCTTCACCGCCTCATTGGAGGTGTTGACGATCAGCGTCTGGTCAAGAGGCATCTTCATCGTCTCGCCGCCTCCGCTCATGGCATACATCCGCATCATGTCTTCAAACCGTCTCGATTCCTCGGACACATTGAGGATCGCCGCGATCTCGGTATCCTTCAGCGCGTCATAGCGCACCTTCAGCTTCTCATCGCCGCTGACCTTCACAAACAGGTCGCTGAGCTCCTTGTTCTCGGTGGTTTCGCCGTCGCCCTTGATGGAATCGTCAATGTCTGCATCCACGCGGATGTACTTGATGCCCTTGTCCTGCTCGATGAAGGAGATGAACTGTGTCTCGATCATCTTATCGAGGCAGACGACCTCGATGCCCTGTGCGGTGTACAGCGAAACATACTGCGCCTGGGCGTTCTTGTCAACGGTATAATAGATCTTGTTTTCGTGCTTTTCCTTGGCCTTTTCCAGATAGTCGTCCACGGTCTTGAAGCTGCCGTCGGTCAGCTGGAGCAGAAGCGAATTCTTCACGCGGTCATAGAACTTGCGATCCTTCATGCAGCCATATTCGACAAAGACCTTGATGTCGTTCCAGATCTGCTCATACTTCTCGCGCTCGGTGTTGAACATGGAATTCAGCTTATCCGCAACCTTCTTGACGATATGCGCCGACATCTTCGACACATACGCGCTGTTCTGCAGATAGCTGCGGGAGACATTCAGCGGAAGCTCGGGGCAATCGAGAACACCCTTCAGCATCAGCATGAACTCGGGAATGACTTCCTTGATGTTGTCCGCCACAAAGACCTGGTTGTAATACAGCTTGACCTGTCCCTCCAGGTTGTCAAATTCGTGGTTCAGGCGGGGGAAATAGAGAATACCCTTGAAGTTGAGGGGGTAGTCGGCGTTGATGTGGATGTGGAAGAGAGGCTCGCGGTAGTCGTTGAAGACCTTGCGGTAGAAATCAGTGTATTCGCTCTCCTCACAATCCGAGGCATTCTTCTGCCAAAGCGGACTGGTGTCGTTGATCGGCTTTTCTTTCTTGCAATCGCACTCTTCCCCGTCATGGTCATGACCGCAGGTGCATTCGCCGTCAGCATGGTCGTGATCGTGGCCGCAGGTGCATTCCTTCTTCTCTTCCTTCGACTCGTTTTCGGAATCGATGAGCGTATAGTAGATCTCGTGAGGCATGAAGAAGCAGTATTTTTCCAAGATCTCGCGGATCTTGGCGTCGCTGAGATAGGCAGCCTCCTCGTCGGTGATGTGCATGACCACCGTCGTACCGCGCTCGGCACGGTCCCCCTCGCTGATCTCATAGTCGCCCGCCTCACTGCAGGTCCAATTGACAGCAGGCGCATCGGTGTAAGACTTGGTCTGAACATCCACATTGTCGCTGACCATAAACGCAGAATAAAAACCGAGACCGAAGTGACCGATGATGCCGCTGCCCGTATTCTCGCCCGCGCTTTCATACTTCTCGATGAAGTCCAAAGCACCCGAAAGAGCGATCTGGCAAATATACTTCTCCACCTCTTCCCTGCTCATACCGATGCCGTTGTCGGAAACGGTCAGCGTCTTGTCGTCGCGGTTGAGAATGACATCGATGCGGCCCTTCCCGTCAAGCCCCTTGACCTCACCCAGCGAGATCAGACGCTGAAGCTTTGTGATCGCATCGCAGGCATTGGAGACGATCTCGCGCAGGAAGATATCCTTCTCCGAATAGAGCCACTTTTTGATGATCGGGAAAATGTGTTGGGTTTCGACCTTTATTCCGCCTTTATTTGTTTCTGCCATTGTGTTTTCCTTTCTTTCCTCCCAAAATGGGAAAGGGGCCGCCGCTCCGTGCAACAGCCCCTTTTGCTTCAACGCTTATTCAGCAGCCTTCTCCTCAGCGGGAGCTTCTGCCGGGGCGGCCTCGCCCTTCTTGGTCTCGGTCTTGTTTGCGTCTTTTTCTTCCGCAACCAGCTTCACCAGCGCCATTTCAGCGCCGTCGCCGCGTCTCGGACCCAGCTTGTATATTCTGGTGTAACCGCCGTTTCTGTCCGCATACTCAGGAGCGATGGTGTCAAACAGCTTCTTGACAACGTCCTCCTTCGTTACGAAGGTCATAGCCTGACGACGGGATGCAAGGGTATTTTTCTTTCCAAGTGTGATCATTTTTTCGGTCAGACTTGCAACTTCCTTGGCTCTGGTGAGCGTGGTCTCGATCTGAGAATTCTCGAGAAGATACGTGACCATGCCTCTCAGCATTGCTCTTCTATGTGCAGTCGGTCTGCCGAGCTTTCTGGTTCCTGGCATTGTGAGGGACCTCCTTCTACAAATTTAAACTATTCGTCTTCCTTTTTGAGATCAAGCCCCAGGGAGTGCAATTTGTAAATTACCTCTTCGAGCGATTTCTTGCCGAGGTTTCTGACCTTGATCATATCCTCTTCGGTACGGTTGGTCAGGTCTTCGACAGTGTCAATGCCTGCGCGCTTCAAGCAGTTGAAGCTTCTCACAGACATGTCAAGCTCCTCAATGGTCATCTCAAGGACTTTTTCACGTATGGTTTCTTCTCGTTCCACCATGATCTCTGCCTTGCTCGCTTCCTCAGAGAGTTCGACGAACAAGTTGAGATGCTCGTTGAGTATCTTGGCGCCGAGCGAGATAGCCTCCTTGGCTGTGATCGTGCCGTTGGTCAGCACTTCCAGCGTCAGCTTATCGTAGTCGGTGATGTTTCCAACACGTGTGTTCTCGACGGTGTAACTTACGTTGTATACCGGGGTGTATATCGAATCGGTATAGATGACTCCGATCTCGGGTTGATTGTTTTGCTTGTTTTTCTCCTGGGAAACGTATCCGCGTCCCTGGTCGAAAGTAAGCTCCATATAGAGTCTGGTGTTCTCGCTCAGCGTGGCAATGTGCAGATCGGGATTCAGAATCTCGATGTCTGCATCCTGCTTGATGTCTCCTGCGCATACGCAGCAGGCACCCGTTACGTCAAGAACAACCGACTTCGGTCCGTTGGTGTGCAGCTTGGCCACGATGCCCTTCACGTTCAGCACGATCTCCGGAACGTCTTCCTTGACGCCGGGGATGGTGGAGATCTCGTGAAGCACGCCGTCGATCTTGATGCTCGTTACGGCAACACCGGGAAGCGAGCTGAGCAGAACTCTTCTCAGAGAGTTGCCGAGCGTTGTTCCGTAACCGCGTTCCAGCGGCTCGATGATGAACTTTCCGCTTCTGCCGTCATCACTCAAATTGACCGTGGCTATATTAGGCTTTTCAATTTCTATCATTTGCTATCCTCCTGTTTGTTTTTTTCTTGAACAAATCCTGCCGCCTAAGCGGCGTTTTTGCGGAGGCTGATTATTACTTCGAGTACAACTCGACGATAAGCTGCTCCTCGAACGGGAAATCGATGTCGTCTCTCTGGGGAATTGCCACTACCTTTGCGGAAACGGCATTCGCATCAAGCTCGAGCCACTTGGGCATCACCTTGGTATCCAGAGTTTCGATCATAGCCTTGAACTTCTCCGACTTGCGTGCGCGGTCGCGAAGAACGATCACGTCGCCGGGACGAACGATATAGGAAGGAATGTCGACCTTTTTGCCGTTGACTTCAAAATGACCGTGAACGACAAACTGTCTCGACTCTCTGCGGCTCTCGCCCAGGCCCATTCTGTAAACCACGTTGTCCAGTCTTCTTTCCAGCAGGCTGAGCAGGTTTGCACCGGTAACACCGGACTGCTTGTTTGCCTTCTCGAAATAGGTGTGGAACTGGTTCTCCAGAACGCCGTAGTAGCGCTTTGCCTTCTGCTTCTCACGAAGCTGCATACCGTATTCCTTCAGTTTCTTCTGATTGGCGGCGTGAGGTCCGGGCACGGTGGCTCTTCTCGCCAGCGAGCACTTATCGGACAGGCAACGGTCGCCCTTCAGAAAGAGCTTGGTTCCTTCTCTGCGGCACAGTCTGCACGCAGGACCAGTATATCTTGCCATCTTGTTTCTTCCTCCTGTTTAGACTCTTCTTCTCTTAGGCGGGCGGCATCCGTTGTGCGGAACGGGCGTTACGTCACGGATGTACTCGATCTGGAGACCCACCGTGTCAAGTGCGCGGATTGCGCTCTCTCGACCGGAGCCGGGACCCTTTACGAGAACGCCTACGACCTTCATACCATGCTCCATGGCGGCCTTGGCGGCAGTCTCAGATGCAGTCTGCGCTGCATACGGAGTAGACTTTCTCGAACCCTTGAATCCGAGCTCGCCTGCAGAAGCCCACGATACTGCGTTACCGGCAGTGTCGGTGATGGTTACGATCGTGTTATTGAAAGTGGCGCGGATATGGACAACACCTTTTTCGATGTTCTTTTTCTCGCGGCGCTTTCTGATTACTTTTTTCGTTGCTGCCATCTGCTTTTTGTCACTCCTTATTTCTTCTTATTCGCAATCGTCTTCGCGGGACCTTTTCTGGTTCTGGCATTGGTCTTCGTTCTCTGACCTCTCACGGGGAGGCCTTTTCTGTGACGGATACCGCGGTAGCAATTGATTTCGACCATTCTCTTGATATCGAGAGCAACATCTCTTCTCAGGTCACCTTCGACCTTGTAGTTCTCTTCGATCTCATCACGGAGCTTTGCGATCTCGGCTTCGGTCAGATCCTTTGCTCTCGTGCTCGGGTCAATGCCGGTCTTGGCCAGAATATCGTTTGCACTCTTTCTGCCAATACCGTAGATATAGGTGAGAGCGATCTCCACTCTTTTCGCGTTCGGAATATCGACACCTGCTATACGAGCCATTCTTTTTTCACCCCTTATCCTTGTCTCTGCTTATGCTTCGGATTTTCGCAAATGACCATTATATTGCCTTTTCTCTTAATGATCTTGCACTTTTCGCATATTTTCTTTACGGATGGCTTTACCTTCATTTTGTTACCATTCCTTTCTCGTATTTCGGATCACTTATTGCGCCAGGTGATACGGCCCTTGGTCAGGTCATAGACCGACACCTCAACCGTTACCTTGTCACCGGGCAGAATCCAAATATAATTCATTCTCAGCTTACCGGAGATATGTGCATTCACAATATGTCCGTTGGGCAGTTTGACCTTGAACATGGCATTCGGAAGCGCTTCCAAAACTACGCCCTCGAATTCCATCACATCGTCCTTCGGCAGAAAAATCCCTCCTACTGTAATTTCACGTGAGAAGCCAGCAGAGCGCGGATCCGCTTGTTCGTCAATGACGCTTCGGCCGCCTCCCGGATCAGCGCCTCGTCGGGCTGACCGTACACGCTCAGGTGTATGAGCTTCTTCTTCTTACTGTTTTCGATCTTGCGGACATCCCCATCGGCGATATACACCGTGCGGTCATCGAAAATGCCCGTCACGAGGAAATACCGTCCTTTGTCTCGGCCCGCCTTGGATAATACGATACGTCCGATCATCATGACCTCTTATCCGACATACGTCAGCAGCTCCGGCTCTTCTTCCGTTATGAGCACCGTATGCTCATAATGGGCAGACAGCGCGCCGTCCGCTGTTTTGACTGTCCAGCCGTCGGCAAGCTGGCGGATCTTGGAAGAACCGGCATTCACCATCGGTTCGATGGCAATCGCCATGCCCGGGAAGAGACGTGCGCCCCTTCCGGGAGTTCCGTAATTGGGGACCGACGGGTCCTCATGAAGATCCTTACCGATGCCGTGGCCGACAAACTCCCGCACCACCGAGTAGCCCCGCTCGGTCACATACGCCTCAACGGCATGACCGATGTCTCCGATGCGGAAACCGGGCTTGGCACATTTGATCGCCTCAAAGAAGCTTTCTTTTGTTGCCTTGGCAAGTGCTGTCGCTTCGGCGGAAACGCTTCCCACCGCAAAGGTGTTGGCGGAATCGCCGTGTACTCCGTGAATGCACGCACCCACATCGATCTTTACGATGTCGCCCTCACGAATATACCGCTTTTCAGACGGAATTCCGTGGATGACCTCGTCGTTGATGCTGATGCACGCGCTTCCGGTGAACCCGCCGTATCCGAGAAATGAAGGGGTGGCCCCGCATTTCTCGATATACTTGCGAATCAGATCATCAATATGCTTTGTTGTAACGCCGTCCTTCAAGGCCTCCCTGACCACAAGCAGTGCTTCGCCGGTAATGCGGCCGGCCAAGCGCATGGCCTTGATCTGTTCAGCATTTTTGATCTGTATCATATTATTTTTCTGCCAGATTTGCCATCAGCTTCTCGATCTCGGCGGTCACGTTTTCCAGACCGATGAGTCCATCGATTCGCTGCAGCAGATTTTTCTTTTCGTAATACGCCTCAAGGGGAGCGGTCTGCGTGTGATACACCGAAAGTCTGTCCTTGACCACTTCGGGAACGTCGTCCTTACGGGTCGTCAGTTCACTTCCGCACTTATCGCAGGTCTTGCCGTCCTTGGAGGGATTACCGGTTACGTGATAGGTGGCACCGCACTGCGTACAGACGCGGCGGCCGCCCATGCGATTGATGATCACCTCGTCGGAGACCATCAGGTCCACGACAAGATCGATTTTGGCATCCATCGCTTCCAGCGCTTCGGCCTGGGCGATCGTACGGGGGAAGCCGTCGAGAATAAAGCCTTTCGCACAATCGGGCTCAGCGAGACGGTCTCTGACGATGCCGATGACGACCTCGTCGGGAACCAGCTGACCTTTTTCGATATACGCTTTGGCATTTTTGCCCATTTCGGTTCCGGCCTTGATCGCACCGCGAATGATCTCGCCGGTGGAGATGGTCGGAATGCCGTATTTTTCGCTGATGATCGCAGCCTGCGTGCCTTTGCCGGCACCGGGTGCGCCCAAGAAAATCATTTTCATGTGTTGTTCCTCAAGATTACAGGAAGCCCTTGTAATTACGCATCGTCATCTGGGTCTCAAGCTCGCGAACGGTTTCGAGAGCAACACCGACCACGATGATGATGGACGTACCGCCGAAGGCAAGGCTGCCGATACCGGTTGCATTGAAGGCCGTTGCGATGATGTTGATAATCAGCGGCAGGATGGCCACCACGCTCAAGCAGAGAGCACCGATGAGGATGATCTTGTTGAGGATCTTGGTGATGTAATCGCTGGTGGGCTTACCGGGGCGAATGCCGGGGATGAAGCCGCCGTTCTTCTTCAGATTGTTTGCTACTTCAACGGGATTGAAGGAAATGGAAATGTAGAAGTAAGCAAAAGCAATGATCATGATGAAGAACAGGATCACATAGAACCAGGACGTGGATTCAAAGAAACCGAGGAAGCGAGCCCAGAAGGAACCTTCCGTGGGGTTGGTGAACATCTTGATCGTAGAGGGGATCGCCAGAATGGAGTTTGCAAAGATGATCGGCATAACGCCGGACATGTTCAGCTTGATCGGAAGAACCGAGTTCTGACCGCCGTACATCTTTCTGCCGACGACCTTCTTTGCATACTGGATCTGGAGTCTTCTTTCGCTTTCAGACATGAACACGATGAAGGCCAGAAGGCCGACACCAACGATAACGGTAACGATCGCAAAGATGATACCGGAAATGCCGTTGGTCACGTCGTTGATCATATTCTGGATGAAGGTAGGCATACCCGAGATGATGTTGGCAAACAGGATCATGGAGATACCGTTACCAATACCGTACTCGTTGATCTTTTCACCCAGCCACATGATCAGAGAAGCACCTGCCACATAGCAAGACACGATGACCACACCGGCGAAGAAGCTGTTGTCGGTCAGAACGTTGGCACTTCTCATCCACGCATAGTAACCGTAAGCGGTGATCAGACCGAGGCCGACCGTCACATAACGGGTGATCTGCGTGATCTTCTTTCTGCCTTCCTCGCCTTCCTTCTGCATCTTCTCCAGCGCGGGGATCGCGATGGTCAGAAGCTGCATCACGATCGAAGCCGTGATGTACGGGCTGATCGAGAGCGCGAAGAGGGTTGCCTGAGAGAATGCGTTACCGGACAGGATATTCAGATAGGAGAAGATCGAGCCGGAGTTCGCAGCAAAGATGGCTTCCAGCATCTCGGAGCTGACAAACGGCACCGGGACAACTGCGCCAAAGCGATAGAGGATGATAATAACGATGGTAAAAATGAGTTTCTTTCGGAGTTCCGGGATCGCCCAAGCATTTTTGAGTGTCTTGAACACCTTATACCACCTCGGCCTTTCCGCCCGCAGCTTCTATCTTCTCCTTCGCGGAAGCGGAAAAGATCGATGCTTTAACGGTTAATTTCTTGGTGATGTCGCCATTACCCAAAATTTTGATGCCGTCAAGCTGCTTATGCACAAGACCTTTGGTGATGATTGCCTCGGCATCCACCACATCGCCGTCGTTGAAGATGTTCAGCTTTTCGACATTGACAATGGCATACTGCGTGGCGAATTTGTTGTGAAAACCTCTCTTGGGAAGTCTTCTGTAAAGCGGGATCTGACCGCCTTCGAAACCGGGACGGACACCGCCGCCGGAGCGAGCGTTCTGACCCTTATGGCCCTTACCGGCCGTCTTACCGTTACCGGAGCCGGGACCTCTGCCTTTGCGGTACACATTCTGAGTGGAACCGACGGCAGGCGAAAGTTCGTTAAGCTTCATTGCTGTTTAACCGTGATTTCCCTTTCACTAGGTACGGAAAATCTTCCTTTCTCGAATTTTTTACGTATGATTATACGTTTTCCACCTTAACCAGGTGGCTGATCTGCTTCACTTTTCCTTCTACCACCGGTCCGGCATCATGTTCGATCTTGTCTCCGATTTTGCTCAGTCCGAGTGACGATGCCGTCTTCTTCTGGAAGGGCTTGCATCCGATGAGGCTCTTTACCAGAGTAATTCTAACCTTTGCCATCTTACGCTTCCTCCTCAGTTATTGACCGCATCAGCGGTTAAATCACGCATTTTCGCAACGTCTTCCTTGGTGCGAAGGCCGCGAAGACCCTCGAAGGTTGCCTTAATTACGTTGGTGGGGTTGTTGGAACGAAGGCTCTTGGTACGGATGTTCTTCACACCTGCGACCTCAAGCACGGCTCTGACCGCGCCGCCTGCGATGATACCGGTACCTTCGGGAGCCGGCTTCAGAAGCACGCGACCTGCGCCGTAAACACCGGTGATCTCATGAGGGATGGTGGTATCCTTCAGCGATACGGTGATCATATTCTTCTTGGCGTCTTCAATACCCTTGCGGATTGCATCCGGAACCTCGGCAGCCTTACCGAGACCGTAGCCTACGTGGCCATTTCCGTCTCCGACGACCATCAGTGCGGTGAAGCGGGCAATACGTCCGCCTTTTACCGTCTTGGATACGCGGTTGAGGGCTACAAGCTTTTCCTGCAAATCAAGAGTCGACGCATCAATTCTCTGCTGTACCATTTTCTTTCCTCCTGTTTTACTTAGAACTTGAGTCCGCCCTCGCGGGCACCCTCAGCCAGTTCAGCAACTCTTCCGTGATAGAGATATCCGCCGCGGTCGAAGACCACAGACTCGACACCCTTCGCGATGGCTCTTTCGGCGATCGTCTTACCGATCTGCTTTGCAGCCTCTTTGTTGCCGCCGTTGGCGGTGAAATCCTTCTCGTACGTCGAAGCGGATACGATCGTTACGCCCTTCGTATCATCAATGACCTGCGCCGAGATGTTATTAAGGGAACGATACACGCAAAGACGAGGACGGTCCGCAGTACCGGAAACCTTGGCTCTGACTTTGATGTGTCTCTTGAGACGCTGTTTATTGCTGTCTTTTCTTGAAACCATTTTTCTCCGCTCCTTTCATTATTTACCGGTCTTACCGGCCTTGCGGCGAATTCTCTCGTAGTCGTACTTGACGCCCTTGCCCAGATAGGGTTCCGGAGGTCTCTTCGAGCGAATTTCCGCGGCGATCTGGCCGACAAGCTGCTTATCGATTCCCTTTACGAAGATGGTGTTCGAATCGGGAACGTCAAAGGTGATGCCGTCCTTCTCTTCGAAGGTGATGTTGTGCGAATAGCCCAGGTTGAGAGTCAGGGTCTTGCCGGCCTTGGCGGCACGGTAACCGACACCGTTGATCTCGAGCTTCTTGGAGTATCCGTTGGTGACACCCTCGACCATGTTGTTCAGCAGGGTACGGGTGAGACCGTGGAGAGACTTGTTCTCCTTCTCATCGTTGGGACGCTCGACAACGATCACAGCGCCCTCCTGCTTGATGATCATATTTTCGTGCAACTGTCTGCTGAGCGTACCGAGCTTACCCTTTACGGTAACGACATTGCCTGCCTCGACCTTAACCTCGACGCCGGCGGGAACAGTGATAGGCATTCTACCAATTCTAGACATAACTGCTTACTCCTTTCCCTGTCTTACCATACAAAGGCCATGACTTCGCCGCCGATGTTTTCTTTTCTGGCGCGCTTATCGGTCATGATGCCCTTGGAGGTGGATACGATGGCGATCCCGAGGCCGTTCATGACCTTAGGCATATCCTCGCAGTTGGAATAAACTCTCAGGCCGGGCTTGGAGACTCTTCTCAGGCCCTGGATGACCTTCTGCTTATCCTTGTACTTCAGCGTGATGCGGATCACGCCCTGCTTGCCGTCCTCGATGATCTGGCAATTCTTGATATAACCTTCGGCGAGAAGGATATCGGCGATCGCCTTCTTCACGTTGGAAGCGGGGATATCGACAGTTTCGTGCTTTGCGTTGTTTGCGTTGCGGATACGCGTGAGCATATCTGCAATAACGTCTGACATTTGCATTGATTTAATCCTCCCTAATGCAAGTTATTCCTTGCCGCCCGTCTTAAAATTTTACGGGCTGCATACCGGTGGTAAAAACGGGACCTTTCAGAAGGCACCGTTTTCCTTCCGATAATTGGGTTCGTGTGGTGTTGGTGTTCGCTTACCAGCTTGCCTTACGCACGCCGGGGATCTGGCCCTTGTAAGCGAGTTCGCGGAAGCAGATACGGCAAATGCCGTACTTACGGAGATAGCCATGAGGGCGTCCGCAGATCTTGCAGCGATTGTATTCTCTGGTAGAATACTTCTGCTCTTTCTGCTGTTTCAGTTTCATTGAAAGTTTAGCCATGATTCTTTTTCTCCTCTTCCTTATTTCGAGAACGGAGCGCCCATGAGCGCCAGAAGCTCTCTTGCCTCTTCGTCGGTGTTGGAGGTCGTTACGAAAACGATGTCCATACCGCGGATCTTCTCAACCTTATCGTACTCGATCTCGGGGAAGATCAGCTGCTCTTTCAGGCCCAGCGAGTAGTTGCCGCGGCCGTCGAAGGCATTGGGATTGATACCCTTGAAGTCACGAACGCGGGGCAGGGAGAAGTTGAAGAGTCTATCCATAAACTCATACATTCTCTCGCCGCGGAGGGTGACCTTAACGCCGATCTTCATGCCCTGTCTCAGCTTGAAGTTTGCAACAGACTTCTTTGCGTAGGTGGGGACGGCCTTCTGACCGGTGATCATGGTGATTTCCTCGATCACGTTATCGATGGCCTTGGCGTTCTCTTTCGCATCGCCGACACCGACGTTTACGACGATCTTGTCGAAACGCGGGATCTGCATGCTGCTCTTGTAATTGAACTTCTTCATAAGAGCGGGTGCAACTTCGTTGATATACATTTCCTTCAGTCTTGCCATTTTCTTACACCCCCGTCTTACAGTTCGTTGCCGCACTTGGCGCAGACTCTGATCTTCTTGCCGTTCTTTTCGATGTGCTTGGCGCGGACGCCCTTGTCGCACTTGGAGCAGAACAGCTGGACCTTATCGGCGTACATAGCGCCTTCGACCTTCAGGATCGAAGAGGTTTCGCCCTGTCTTCTGGCCTTGTTGTGCTTGCTTACGATGTTGACTCCGCTGACGATGACCTTGCCTTCGGAGGGAGAGACCTCTACGACCTTACCCTTCTTGCCCTTGTCATCACCGGAGATTACGATTACGGCATCGTCTTTCTTGACATGTACCTTCTTGTTCATCTCAACGACACCTCCTTACAGAACTTCGGGAGCCAGAGACAGGATCTTCAGATAATCCTTCTCACGGAGCTCTCTTGCCACAGGGCCGAAAATACGGGTTCCCTGAGGATTCTTGTCTTCTTTTATAATTACCGCTGCGTTCTCGTCGAATCTGATATAAGAACCATCGGCTCTCGCGATACCCTTCTTGGATCTCACGATAACAGCCTTCACAACGTCTCCCTTTTTGACCTGTCCGCCGGGAGCCGCCTTCTTCACAGATGCAACCACGACATCGCCGATGTTAGCATAGCGTCTGCCGGTGCCGCCGAGCACGCGAATGCACATTAATTCCTTGGCGCCGGTGTTGTCGGCAACCTTCATTAATGACTGCTGCTGAATCATGCTGCGTTTCCTCCTTGTTCGATACGGTCTTTGCCGTATCTCAGATTATTTAGCTTTTTCGATGATCTGGACGAGTCTCCATCTCTTGGTCTTGGAAAGCGGACGGGTTTCCATCACGCTGACCTTGTCGCCGACTCCGCACTCGTTGTTCTCATCATGAACATGAAGCTTTACGGTACGCTTGATGACCTTGCTGTACTTCTCGTGCTTAACGTTATCGATGATGGCGACGACGGCCGTCTTGTCCATCTTGTTGCTGACGACAGTGCCCACACGGGTTTTTCTGAGGTTTCTTTTTTCCATGATCTTTCTCCTTCCTCAACTTATGCGTTCTTCTCGCGAAGAACCGTCATAACCCTTGCGATGTCCTTCTTGACATCGGCAATCTTGTGCGGGTTTTCGAGCTGATTGATCGCATGCTGGAAACGGAGATTGAACAGCTCGCTCTTCAGCTCTTTGAGCTTAGCGTCGAGTTCGGTGACGCTCATGTTTCTGATTTCATTTGCTTTCACGTCTTAACCCTCCACATTCTCACCGATGTTTTCCTTCACGACAAACTTGCATTTGATCGGAAGCTTATGGGATGCCAGACGCATAGCCTCTCTTGCGTCAGCCTCAGCAACGCCGCCCATCTCAAACATGATGCGGCCGGGCTTCACAACGGCAACCCAGTACTCGGGGCTACCCTTACCGGAACCCATTCGCGTTTCAGCAGGCTTCTCGGTGATCGGCTTATCGGGGAACAGCTTGATCCATACCTGACCGCCACGCTTGATGTAACGGGTCATGGCAATACGGGCTGCCTCGATCTGTGCGCTGGTGATCCAGGCGGGCTCGGTAGCCATCAGGCCATACTGACCGTTGGAGATCGTATTGCCTCTCAGCGCCTTACCCTTCATGCGTCCTCTCTGGACGCGTCTGTATTTGGTTCTCTTCGGCATTAACATTATCGTGCTCCCCCTTCTCTGCGGTTTCTGTTGGGCGAGCGGTCATCTCTGTCTCTTCTCGGACGGTCGCGTCTGTCGCGGTTGTCCGCTCTGACATTGATTTTCGCCTCGGCGAAACGGTTCTTGCTGTCGTGCAGCACTTCGCCCTTGTAGATCCATACTTTTACGCCGATCTTACCGTAGGTGGTGTTTGCCTCCCAGAAGCCGTACTCGATGTCGGCTCTGAGGGTCTGCAGCGGGATGGTGCCCTCATGGTAGTGCTCGCTTCTGGCGATTTCTGCACCGCCCAGACGGCCGCTGACCATGACCTTGATACCCTTTGCGCCCAGTCTCATGGTTCTGCCGATGCACTGCTTCATCGCGCGGCGGAAGGAGATTCTCTTCTCCAGCTGGCTGGCAATGTTCTCAGCAACGAGCTGTGCGTTCAGATCGGGGTACTTCACTTCGATCGCATTGACCGAAACGGGCTTACCGAGCATCTTTTCCAGCTGCGGACGGAGCTTTTCGATCTCCGAGCCCTGACGGCCGATGACCATACCGGGCTTCGCGCAGTGGATGAAAACTCTTACTCTCTGAGGATCGCGCTCGATCTCGATCTTCGGCACGCCGGCCGCGAGGAAGGTTTTCTTCAGGTATTTTCTGAGATTATAGTCGGAAACCAGAGTATCGCCAAAGGTCTCATCCTTCTCGAACCATCTGGAATCCCAGTTCTTGATAACGCCCACGCGCAAGCCGTGGGGATTTACCTTCTGACCCATTTGTCGTTTCTGCCTCCTTCTTTAAGCTTTTTCCTTGACAACGATCGTCACGTGGCTGGTTCTCTTCAGGATTCTGTCGCCGCTGCCCTTGGCTCTCGGCATCATACGCTTCAGCGTAGGACCGGGGCACACGAAGCACTCGGACACATACAGATTGTTCTTATCCATCGAGAAATTGTTTTCGGCGTTGGCAACCGCGCTGTCCAAAAGCTTTACAAGATATTCAGAAGCAGCCTTGGGCGTGTTGAGCAGGATCGCTCTTGCCTGACGGGTGTCTTTGTTGCGGATCAGATCGAGAACGATCTTCACCTTGCGAGGGGAAATTCTTGCATATTTAAGATGTGCTTTTGCTTCCATTCGGATGTTTGCCTCCCTTCATCGGCCTTTCATTATTTGCCCGTGTTCGAGGTCTTCGAACCCGAATGGCCTCTGAACGTACGGGTGGGTGCGAATTCACCCAGCTTATGGCCTACCATATCCTCGGTTATATACACCGGAATATGCTTTCTGCCGTCGTGTACAGCGATCGTGTGACCGACGAATTCCGGGAATATCGTGGAGGCTCTAGACCATGTCTTTAATACCTTTTTCTCATTCTTCTCGTTCATAGCAACGACTCTGGCGAAGAGCTTGGCTTCTACGAACGGTGCTTTTTTAAGGCTTCTGCTCATTTTCTCTAACCTCCTCTATTATTTGCCGTTTCTGCGTTTGACGATGAACTTATCGGTTCTCGCCTTCTTGTTACGGGTCTTGTAACCGAGAGCGGGTTTACCCCAAGGAGTTACAGGAGCGGGACGACCGATCGGCGAACGGCCTTCACCACCACCGTGCGGGTGATCGCAGGGGTTCATGACGGAACCGCGGACGGTCGGGCGGATGCCCTTGTGTCTGGTCTTACCGGCCTTACCGACCTTAACGATCTCATGCTCGATGTTACCGATCTGGCCGATGGTGGCTCTGCAGTTGAGGCGGATAAGACGAACCTCGCCGGAGGGGAGTCTGACCTGAGCCATACCGTTTTCCTTAGCCATCAGCTGAGCCATGGAGCCGGCCGTACGGACCAGCTGGCCGCCCTTACCGGGGTACAGCTCGATGTTGTGGATGAAGGTACCGACCGGGATGGCCTCGATGGGGAGGGTGTTACCAACCTTGATATCGGCGTCCTTACCGGTGTAGATGACGTCGCCGTCAGTCAGACCTTCGGGAGCGATGATATACTTTCTGGTGCCGTCCTCATATTCGACCAGCGCGATGTAAGCGGTTCTGTTGGGGTCATACTCGATACCGATGACCTTTGCAGGTGCTTCGATGTCACGCTTGAAGTCGATGATTCTGTACTTCTTTCTGTTACCGCCGCCTCTGTGACGAACGGTGATTCTGCCGTAGCTGTTTCTGCCCGCATTCTTCTTCAGAACGGTTACCAGGCTCTTCTCGGGAGAAAACTTCGTGATCTCCGCGAAAGACGGAACGGACATCTGACGGCGGCCCGGAGTGGTGGGCTTATAAACTTTAACTGCCATTGTTCTTCACTCCTCTCAGTTCATGCCATCGAAGAACTCGATGGTCTTGGAGT
>SVTL01000019.1 GCA_015063795.1 Oscillospiraceae bacterium | reverse complement strand
CGGCCAGCATCACGATCACGCAGACGATCTGGGTGACGGTCTTGACCTTGCCCAGCCAGTTGGCGGGCATGACCGCGCTCTTTTTGTCGGAGATGACCATGCGGATGGAGGTGATGGCCAATTCGCGCAGCAGCACGATGAAGGTGACGCAGGCGGTGACGCGGTTGAGCATGACGTTGGGGGCGTTGAGCACGAGCAGTCCCAGCAGCGCGCCGATGACCAGCAGCTTGTCGGCCACCGGATCGAGGAATTTGCCGAAATCGGTGACTAAGTTGTATTTTCTTGCGATCTTGCCGTCCAGATGGTCGGTGTAGGAGGCAACGGCGAAAATGACCAGCGCGAGGATGCGGGAGGGCGTCTCGGGCAGGATGGGGAAGAGCAGGAACACAAGGAGAACGGGGATCAGACAGATCCTCAAAACGGTAAGTTTGTTCGGAAGATTCATGAGTGTGCCTTTCTTAAGAGAAATTGACCTGCGGTCAGGGGGATGGCCGCCATGCGGCAGCGATATGTTGGCTTCGCCAACGCGATATGCCCACGCTGTGGGCGCGATATGTTGGCTTCGCCAACACGATATGCCCACTCTGTGGGCGCGAAAAGTTGGTTTTCGTTTGAACGAAAACCTTCCGTTTTTTATTCTGTATGGGGCGGAAGCCTCAATATCCGAGCATTTCGCCGGTGCTGTCGTCGTCGAAGACCCAGTCGCGTACATCGATCACGCGGAACTGCTCTTTGGTGTCTCTTATCACGACAGTTTTGATTCCCGCGTTGATGATGAGACGCTTGCACATCGCACAAGAGGAGGTACCGCTGATCAGCTCATGGGTTTCGGGATCGATGCAGGCCATGTAGAGCGTGGCGTCACGCATCTGGTCATAGGAGGCGGCGATGATGGCGTTGGCCTCGGCGTGGACCGAACGGCAGAGCTCGTAGCGTTCGCCGCGGGGGATGTTCAGCTTGCTGCGGAGGCAGAAATTGAGGTCGCAGCAGTTTTTGCGTCCTCTGGGCGCGCCGGCATAGCCGGTGGAGACGATGGAATCGTTTTTAACGATGATCGCACCGAACAGCTTGCGCAGACAGGTGCCGCGCTCGGCGACGGTCTGAGCGATATCGAGGTAATAATTTTCCTTGCTGACACGTTTCATAAGCTTACATCCTTTCGATTATAAAAGAATTGATTAAAGCGTTTTGGCGATGGCCTTGATCATCTCGCGGAAGGCCTCGGCGGTTTCGGGATGGCGGAGTCCTTCCTCCACATTGGCTTCAAGGAAGCCGAGCTTCGATCCGAGGTCATACCGCTTGCCCTCGTATTCGACGGCAACCATGCCCTTGGTTCTTGCCAGAGTACGCATGGCGTCGGTCAGCTGGATCTCGCCGCCGGCACCGGGAGGCGTTTGCTTCAAGATGTCGTGGATCTCGGCGGGGAGAACAACGCGGCCGAGGATGGAGAGGTCGGTGAAGACCTGCTCGGGCTTGGGCTTTTCGATCATATCGCGCACGCGGAAGGTACGCTCCTCGCCCTCGATGAGCGAAGCGTCCAGCGAGCAGTATTTGCCGATCACGTCAAGACCGACGTGCTTGACACCGGCGACGCCCAGCCCATATTTTTCATAGGCCTCGACCAGCTCCAGAGAGGCGGGCTTGCCGCGGGAGATGACCACATCGTCGCCGTAAAGGACCATAAACGGATCGTTGGCGGTAAACTCCCTCGCACAGAGGACGGCAGCGCCCAGACCCTTCGCCTCATGCTGGCGCAGGAAGTAGACATTGGTGCGGTCGGCAACGGCGCGGAGACGCTCGATGGCCTCCATGTCGCCCTTTTTGCGGAATTTATCCTCGTATTCGGGGGAATAGTCAAAATAATCCTCGATGGCACCCTTGCCGCGGGCGGTGATGATGAGGATATCGGTAGCGCCCGCGTCGGCGGCCTCCTCCACCAGCAGCGAGATGGCGGGACGGTCCACGATGGGGAGCATTTCTTTGGGAACGGCGCGGGAAACGGGAAGCATACGGGTTCCAAGCCCCGCGGCGGGAATAACGGCTTTTGTGATCTTCATCTCATGGATCCTTTCTGTTCAGAGGAATACGATTGTCTTACCTTACAGTATACTGGATTTTTTCTGAAAAATCAAGAGCGTTTGCCCATCTTTCTGCATCTTTTTCGTTTGGAAGAGTCGTCTTGCGGAGCAAAAGGGGGGACTGCCAAACACCGTCGGCCGCTTTGCCGCATATACTGCCCATAGGAGAGCCCTTGTCGGCTTTCATGAAAACATCCATACACAAAACAACAAGAAAGGCAAAACGACCATGCAAAGAAACAAAAAGATCGCCTTCGTCGGCGGCGACCGACGCTTTCTGACGGCGGCGAAGATCTTGGGGGAAAGAGGGAACGAGTGCGCGGTCTGCGGCTTTGACGCCTGTGAGGAGGACTTCGGTCCTGTGACGCGCTGCCGTGAGCTGATCTCGGCGGTGGGAGGCGCGGATGCGGTGGTGCTCCCCCTGCCGTACAGCACCGACGGACGTTTGGTTCCCTGTCCGCTGTCGAGCGGCGGACTGAAGCTGAGTGAGCTGCTGGCATCGCTGAGCGAGGGGCAGATCCTGCTCGGCGGGTGTCTGGACGGCGCCATCCGCGAACAGCTGAGACAAAAAGGAGTGCGCGCGCTCGATTACTACGAAAACGAATCGCTCTGCATCCGCAATGCCATTCCCACTGCGGAGGGGGCTTTGGCCATCGCCATGAATGAGATGCCCATCACGCTTCATGCCGCCCGCGCCTGCGTGCTGGGGTACGGGCGGATCGGCAAGGTATTGGCCGCACAGCTGAAGGCGCTGGGCGCGGAGACAACGGTCTTTGCCCGCAAGAGCACCGACCGCACCTGGATCGAGGCGGCAGGCTGTCACGCGGCGGACATCACGCAGATGGAGGCGTGCGGGCTGTCCTTTGATGTGATCTTCAACACCGTTCCCCATGCGGTGCTGAACCGTGAGCGGCTGTCGCTGTTGGGGAAGGAGACGCTGCTGATCGATCTGGCCTCGCGTCCGGGCGGGATCGATTTTGAGGCGGCCAAGGAGCTGGGGCTTCGCTGTGTGTATGCCCTGTCTCTGCCGGGGAAATGCTCGCCGGTCAGCGCAGGGCTTTACATAGCCGAGGCGCTGTGCGAGGAGCTGGAAGCCTGTGAGGAGACAAAGGGGGAGAGGGCATGATCTGTTATGCGCTGTGCGGCTCGTTCTGCACCATGTCGCGCTCGCTGGAGCAGCTGGAGAAGCTGGCGGCGGAGGGATATTCGCTGCTGCCGGTGTTCAGCTTCAATGCCTCGTCCATCGACACCCGCTTCGGACGGGCGGAGGAGATGGTGAAAAAGGCGGAGAGCCTCTGCGGCCGTCAGGCGGTGCTGACCATCGAGGGGGCGGAGCCCATCGGTCCCAAGCTCTGCCCGGAGATGTTCGTCATCGCCCCCTGCACGGGCAATACGCTGGCGAAGCTGGCAAACGGCATCACCGATACGCCTGTGACCATGGCGGCCAAGTCCCATCTGCGGAACGGGCGTCCGCTGGTGATCGCCGTGGCAACCAACGATGCGCTGTCGGCGAATCTGAAGAGCATCGCCACGCTGCTGGAGAAGAAAAACGTGTATTTTGTTCCCATGGCGCAGGATGATCCGATTAAGAAGCCGCATTCGATGATCGCGGATTTTTCCCGCATCGGGGAGGCGGTGCTGGCGGCGTGGGGCGGAACGCAGCTGCAGCCGATCTTCCTGCCGTCGGGAAGCGTGACGCTTTAAAAGGGAAGAGTGAAAAGAGAAGAGAGAAGAGAGAAGAGAGAAAAGAAAAGGAAAAAACCGCAGACATTGTCTGCGGTTTTATCGTATGCGGATACGGTAGGATGCGGTTACTCCTTTTCGCCGAAGGCATATTCGCCGACAAAGAGGACGGTTTTGGTCTCATCGTCGCGGATGAGGAAGAAGAAGGGAACATCGGCGTTGAATTCGATGGGCTCCTCCATGGGGGGACGGGCGGAGGTGGCCATGGTCATCACGGCGGTGACCGCGGCGGCCTCGGTGCCCTCCTCATCCACGTCAATGACGGTCTTGTGGAGGATGTCGCTGACGAAGAGATTGCCGGCAAAGCCCGAAGCGACGCCGGAAAGCTGAGCGTTTTCGGGATCGAAGATCCGCTCCGCGCCGAGAAGCTTCAGCGTTTCGTTGGCGGAGAGGGCAAATTCGGTTTGGAAACGGGGGAGGCGGCAGCGGACACGCTGAAAGGACATCGAGTCGATGTACGAATCGAGATCAGCGGGGAAAACGCCGTCATCCTTGAGCAGGAGATACATCGAGAAGCGGTTGCCCGCATAGGGCAGGGAGAGGAGCTGATAGCCCTCGCCGCTTCCGTATTTCAGCGAGCGGGTGGCCGTCATGAAGGGAAGAGTGACCTCGCTTCCGTCACGGCTGGTGAAGGTCCCGTCGGCGGTGGCGGCTTTGGAGAAGGGCGTGGCCCAATTGCCCTTGAAATAGAGGGCGTTGACCAGCGCGAGAACGAAATTCTCCTGTCCCTCCTGCAGGATCGAATCGATCAGCCCCTCGGTCTTCTCGTCCACCCAGCCGTTGATGCGCTTCACGGCCTCGTCGGATGTGACACGGTAGGAATCGGCGTCAAAACAGTCGGTCATGGACGCTTCAAAGGTCGGGAGAAAGGCGGCGGCGGGAGCGCAGGTCTCGTTGATCCAGAGCGAGTCGGCCAAACGGACGGAGAGCTTGTCGTAGCTGTTGTAGGAAGCGATCTTCGCCTTGGCGTCGGCGTTGAAGGCGGCAAGGTCCTTGATGGAGAGGGCGGAGAGCAGCTGGGACCGAGTCTCGTCCTCCGCGCCGTTTGCCAGCATTCCCAGCGCCATTTGCAGGCTGAGCGGGGAGACCATATAGTTTTTGTCCTTCGGCATCAGCTGGAGAAGATTGGCGGTGAAGGAGTCGGTCTTGACAAGAGCGGTGCTTTCGGGAGTTTGGTAAAAGCCGTCCCGTGCGGGCGAGGTCGAAGGTGAGGGTGACGTTGAATGCGAGGGCTCCGTGCTTTCGGGCGGGAGCGCGATCGGGCTCGGCGTGACGGTCTCGGGTGTTATCTGAGGGCTCGCTTCAAGAGGATCGGCCGTGTCGGTCCCGTCGAGAGGCGGCAGGTCGGGGCAAACGCGCATCGGCTCCGTTTTCCCGCAGGCGGAAAAGCCGAGCAGAAGCAGGAACAGGATCAACAGCAGCGGAAGCAGCGCGGAATGGTATTTCATAAGATCATCGTCCTTTCTTTGAAAAGTCACTGCCCTTTTGACGGCGGACAGCGGAAAAAGTTCCCCCGCCAAGCGCCGAGCCGTTTTTTTCGCAAGCCCGCTTGCTTCCGAAAACGCTCGGCGGTCCTCTTTTTGCCGTTTTTGCCTTCGGAGGGAGACGCTCGCACAGCGAAGGCAAAAAGAAAAAGCGGATGCCATAACGGCATCCGCCCTTGGCGGGGGGACGGGCGAACGAAACAAATGGAATTCCACGCTTTATCCGATGCGGGCAAGCCTTTTTTTCAAAAGCAAAACGAAAACCGCAGGCAACAATAAGCACCTGCGGTCGTTTTTTTGGGGGGGAAAATGAACTTGCTTCAGCCCACGATATCGCCCACGCCGTTGAGGATGAGACGGGGGCCGAAGGGGAAGAGATCAACGGTCTCGCGCGAGCTGACGCCCGAGAGGACGAGGATGGGATCAAGCCCGCTCTCGATGCCAGCGATGATGTCGGTATCCATACGGTCGCCGATCATGGCAGCTTCGGCGGAGTGGACGCCCAGCAGGTGGAGACCGGTGCGCATCATGAGAGGATTGGGCTTGCCCACGAAGTAGGCCTGCTTGCCGGTGGTCATCTCGATGGGGGAGGTGAGGGCGCGGCAGGCGGGGAGCATACCGCCGTCGCCCGGGCCGGTCAGATCGGTGTTGGTGCCGATCAGCTTCGCGCCCTTGTTGACCAGACGCATGGCGCGGCAGATGCTGTCATAGTTATAGCTTGTGGTCTCGCCCACGATCACGTAATCGGGGTCCACGTCGTTGTAGGTGATGCCCGCATCGTGGAGGGCATTGAACAGGCCGGCGTCGCCGATGACAAAAGCCGAGCATCCCGGCTTCTGACGGGAGACGAATTTGGCGGTGGCCAAAGCGGAGGTATAGAAGTGGCTTTCATCCACATCCAGCCCCATACGGGCCAGCTTGAGCTGAAGCTCGCGGGGGGTTTTGCTGCTGGCGTTGGTGAGGAAGAGGAACTTCTTGTCGTTTTCCACCAGCCAGTTCACAAATTCCTTCACGCCGGGGAGCAGGGTGTTGCCGTGATAGATCACGCCGTCCATATCGCAGATAAAGCCTTTTTTGGCACGCAAAGTTTCCATAGAAAAAAACGTCTCCTTTTCTGATTGCTTGCGTATAGTATACCATCAAAAAACGAAAAAGTAAAGAGCCGGAGCAAGAAAAAAGGGGATCGGATGCAGAATTATTTACAGAATGCTCTTGTAAAAAAGGAGAAAACATTATATAATGATACAATCGGGGGTTCTGTCGGCTGTTTTTGACAAGCCTCCGATCAGGAAAGGAACACGACAACACGATGAGCAACAAGCAGATCATACAGCAACAACTGAAACAAGCCTTCGGCGGAAAAGCCGTTGACGTGGTGGGGCTGGGCATCTCCAACCTGCCGCTGATCGACGTGCTGCTGGACGCGGGAGCGGCTGTGACCGCCCGTGACCGACGGGACGAAGCGCATTTTGAAAAGGAAACGGCGGACGCACTGCGGGCCAAGGGCGTGAGACTGATCCTCGGCGACCGCTATTTGGACAGCATCAAGGGCGAAACGGTCTTCCGCTCGCCCGGACTGCGCCCCGACCTGCCCGCGTTTGAGCAGGCGAAAGCAGCGGGCGCCTCCTTAACCAGCGAAATGGAGCTGTTTTTGTCCCTCTGCCCGGCGAAAACCGTCGGCATCACGGGAAGCAACGGCAAAACCACCACCACCACGCTCACGCACCGTTTTTTGGAAGCGAGCGGCAAAAGGGCGTATTTGGGCGGCAACATCGGCCGTCCGCTTCTGCCACAGGTGTTTGAGATGACCGAGGACGATTTTGCGGTGCTGGAGCTCTCCTCCTTCCAGCTGTTCGGCATGAAGCATTCCACCGAACGGGCGCTGATCACCAATCTTTCGCCCAACCATCTCGATTATCACACCGACATGGACGAATATGTGGCCGCCAAAAAGGCCATCTATCAGAACAGGGAAAACAAGCGCCTGATCCTCAACGGCAGCGATGAGCGAACACCGCTTCTGGTGAAAGAGGCCGCGGGACGCGTGAGCTTTTTCAATTCCGACGAGGCGCACGGCGGCGTGTATGAAAAGGACGGGATGATCTTCTGCAACGGCAAGGCGGTCCTGCCTGCCTCCTCGATCCTGCTGCGCGGACGGCACAATGCGGAAAACTATATGGCAGCCATCGCGCTGACCGAAGGCGATGCCGATCAAGCGGTGATCGAGCCCATTGCCAAAACCTTCGCAGGCGTGGAGCACCGTCTGGAATTTGTGGAAAAGGTGCGCGGCGTCTCGTATTACAACGGCTCGATCGACTCCTCCCCCTCGCGGACGGCGGCGGCTTTGTCGGCCTTTGACGAACGGCTGGTGGTCATCTGCGGCGGCTATGACAAGCACATTCCCTATGAGCCGCTGGGCGCTCCTTTGTGCGAAAAGGCGCGGGTGCTGATCCTGACCGGCGCCACAGGTCTGAAGATCCGCGAGGCGGTCATCTCCTGCCCGTCTTATGATCCGAACAAGACCGCGATCTTTGAAGAAGCCGATCTTGAAGCGGCGGTCAAACGTGCGTCCAAGGAGGCGAAAGAGGGCGAAAGCGTCCTTTTGTCCCCTGCCAGCGCCAGCTTCGATGCGTTCAAGAATTTTGAAGAGAGAGGGCGGGCCTTCAAGTCCTATGTCCGCGCCCTGTAAAGACGATCAAACGAAAGCGTGTAAAAACGCGAAGAAAGGAAGCAAAGCCATGCTGATCGATACGTTAAAGAAAATCATCGACTGTCCCTCGCCCTCGGGCTATGAGAGCAAGGTGATGGCCGTTCTCGAAAGCCTCATCAAGCCGCATTGCGACGAGGTTTTTTATGACAATCTGGGCAATCTGATCGCCCTTCGCAAGGGCAAAAAGGCCGGTGCGAAAAAGCTGATGCTGGCCGCCCACGCCGACGAGATCGGCATGATGGTCACCTATATTGAGAAGAAAGGGCTTCTCCGCGCCACCAATCTGGGCTATGTGGACCTGCCCGCATGGGCTTACACCGAGGTGGTGTTTGCCAACGGCATGCGCGGCGTGATCGTCCCCGAGGACGGCGTGAAGGGCGGCGACTACAAAAAGGAAAAATTCTATATCGACATCGGCTGCGACAGCGACGAAGAGGCGGCAAAGCTGGTTTCGGTGGGCGATTTCTGCATCCTTCAGCCCAAGCTGACTTCTCTGCAGGGAGGCCGCGTGGCGGGACATCCCATCGACGACCGCGCCGGCTGTGCGATGCTGGTGGAAGCGGCGATGAAGGCGAAGGAATGCGCGGAAGATACGTATTTTGTCTTCACCGTGCAGGAGGAGGTCGGCTGCCGCGGAGCCAAGGGCGCGGCGTTCACCATTCGTCCCGACTATGCGCTGGCTGTTGACGTCACCGACACGGGCGACCGCATCGGTGCTTCCCCCATGGCCGTGAAGATGGGCGGCGGCGTTGCCGTCAAGCTGAAGGACGCCATGGTCATCTGCGATGTGAAGCTGACAAACCGCCTGCGTGAATTGGCGAAGGCGAAGGAGATCCCCTTTCAGCTGGAGATCATGGAGCACGGCGGCACCGATTCCAGCGCCATTCAGGTCAGCGGCGAGGGCGTGGCTGTGGGGGCTCTGTCCATCCCCACCCGGTATATCCATTCGGGCATGGAGATGATGGATCCAAAGGACGCGGAAGCCGGCGTGGACCTGCTGACCGCCCTGCTGGAAAGCGGGATTGAATAAAAAGAATAGGGGCTTTGCCCCTTTCCCCCACCAAAGGGACTTTTTGAAAAAAGTCCCTTTGGAATCTTCAAAAACTTTTAAAAAGGATATTTTTCCCCGATTGAAAGTTTTTGGGGGTTCTTAGGTCCAGAAAGAAAGCCATTGGCTTTCTTTACACAATTGCGTGAAACGCAAATGTTACTTTTCATTCAAAAAGGGCCCTAAGGCAGGTTTCAGGGCGGCAGCCCTGACCGTTCCTGCATCTCCCGCGGCGCGGAGCGCCGTTATCACAACAAAAAAAGGAAAGAAAACACCATGACCGAAGCAGAAAGACTGTCCCTGAAGGCGGATGAAGCCCTGCGCGAGCCCTTTCAGGAATTTGAACGCATCTCTCACATCAACACCAAGCGGATTCTGGACGCCTTCCGCGCCGAGCGGATCAGCGATTCCCATTTTGCCGGGTCCAGCGGCTACGGCTATTCCGACATCGGGCGGGACGCACTCGAGCGTGTGTATGCCCGTGTGTTCGGCTGCGAAAGCGCGCTGGTGCGCCACAACATCATCAGCGGCACGCAGGCGCTGGCCATCGGCCTGTTCGGGCTTCTCCGTCCGGGCGATGTGCTGCTGTCGGTGACGGGCAAGCCCTACGACACGCTGGACGAGGTCATCGGCATCAGCGGTGCAAACGGCGACGGCTCGTTGGCCGATTTCGGCGTTAAGTACCGCCAGATCGATCTGACGGCAGACGGCGGGCTCGACCTTCCCGCGATCGCCGAGGGCGCGAAGGACAAGCAGGTGAAGGTGGTCTTCATCCAGCGCTCGCGCGGCTACATGCAGCGGCGGACGCTCTCTCCCGAGGAGATCGGCGAGGCGGTGAAGGCGGTGAAGGCGGTCTCCGACGCGTTCGTGATGGTGGACAACTGCTACGGCGAATTTGTCTGCGAGAGCGAGCCCACGCACCATGGCGCGGATCTTGTGGTCGGCTCGCTGATCAAGAATGCGGGTGGCGGCATGGCGGAGAGCGGCGGCTATCTGGCCGGCACCGAACGGGCGGTCACGCTGGCGTCCTACCGCATGACGTCGGTGGGCATCGGCGCAGAGGCGGGAGCGTCTCTGGGGCAGAACAAATCGCTGATCAAGGGACTGTTTTATGCACCGCACACGGTCTGTCAGGCGCTGAAAACCGCGGCCTTTGCCGCCTATGTCTTCGGCGAAAGCGGCTGCCGAGTCAGCCCGCACTGGTCGGAGAAGCGGTATGACATCATCCAGACGGTGGACACCGGCTCGCCCGAGGGGCTGATCGCCTTCTGCAAGGGACTGCAGGCGGGCTCGCCCATCGATTCGTTTGCCTCCCCCGAGCCGTGGGCCATGCCGGGCTATGCCGACGAGGTCATCATGGCGGCAGGCTGCTTCACGCAGGGCGCCTCCATCGAGCTGTCGGCCGACGGTCCGCTCCGCCCGCCGTACACAGCCTTTCTGCAGGGCGGCCTGACCTATGAAAGCGGACGCATCGGCATCCTGTCGGCGGCGGAAGCCTTCTTTGAAGCCAAAAACTGACCGATCGCAGCCGATCGATCCAAGCATAAAAAAGAAAAAAGGAAGAAACAAGATGAAACAGACAACAAAACGCATCGCGCTCCTGCTGCTGGCCCTCACGCTGACGCTTCTCTGCGCCTGCAACAAGCAGGATCCCACCGCCCCTGCGGGCATGAAGGCTCTGGAGAGCGAAATGGATCTGGATTACATTCTGTATGTCCCCGAGGATTGGGTGCAGGACAAGGACACGGGCATCGTCAGCGCGGTGAAGGGTATGGGCGACACGTCCAATGTGTCCATGGCCTCGGCCACGCTTCCCCGTGAGGACTTCGGTCTGACCGCGGAGGCATACTTTGAGCGGTACCAAGGCGAATTTGAAAAGACCTTCGCGGACATGACGCTGGACGAGGGCAGCCCGGAGAATATGCTGCTGGGCGGCGTGGCGGCGCTGAAGGTGTCGTACACAGCCACCGTCACCGACATTCCCTACCACTTCATGCAGGTCTTCTGCATCCACAACGGCACCGTGTATACCTTTACTTACACCGCCCACCAGTCGCTGTACGGCCAGCATCTGGAGGATGTGGACGCGATGCTGCAGAGCTTCGTGTTCAACTCGTAAGAGCAGCGGCGGAGAGACGACACCATGGCATACATCTATTTGGATTCGGCGGCCACCACCGCCATGAGCGAGCGGTCGATCGCCGCGATGAACAAAGCCGCGCTTCTGGCCGGCAACCCCTCCTCGATCCACAAGGCGGGGCTGGAGGCGGCATCGCTTCTTTCCTCTGCGCGCTCTCAGCTGATGGGGGCGCTGGGCATCCGCCGTCCGCGGGAAACAACGCTTCTGTTCACCTCCTGCGGCAGCGAGGCCAACAACACCGTCTTTTTCGGCTCAGCCTACGCCAAGGCGCGAAACAAGGGGCGCCGCATCGTGTTAACCGACAGCGAGCATCCGTCGGCGGCGCGGTGTGCGGACAGGCTTGAGAGCGAGGGATACCGAGTCACGCGGCTGTCCACCAAGGGCGGCGTGATCGACGAACGCGAGCTGCGCGAGGCGGTGAAGGATGCCTTCCTGCTCTCTTTGATGGCGGTCAACAACGAAACGGGCGCTGTTTATGACATTCAAAGGCTTTTTTCCATCGCCAAGGAGGAAAATGCCGACATCATCACTCACACCGACGGCGTGCAGGCCTTTCTCAAGATCCCGCTGTCCTTTGACAGCTGCGGCGCGGACTGTATGTCGATCAGCTCGCACAAGATCCACGGACCGAAGGGCGTGGGCGCGCTGGTGGTGAAAAACCAGCTTCTCAAAGCCAAAAAGCTGATCCCCTTCCTCTGCGGAGGCGGACAGGAGGGCGGCTTTCGTGCGGGCACCGAGAATCTGACGGGCATCGCGGCCTTCGGCGAAGCGGCCGAGGAGGGAAAAGCCCTCTTTGACCAAACACGGGCGCATGCGGTCTTGCTGAAGGAAGCGCTGTGCGAAGCTCTGCCTGCATCGGTGCGCGTCAATCATCCGAAAAGCGAGGCATCTCCCTTCATCGTCAGCCTCACCCTGCCGGGGGTGCGGAGCGAAACGATGCTGCACTTTCTGTCGGCCAAGGGCATCTGCGTGTCGGCGGGCTCGGCCTGCTCGGCGTCGTCGGGACGGATCAGCAGTACGCTTTTGGCATTCGGTCTGCCCGAAAAGGAGGCCGATTGCACCCTGCGCGTCAGCTTCTCGCGCACCAACACCGTTCAGGAGATCGCCGAGCTTGTGAATGCGCTGAATGAGGGGCTTTCACACCTGGCGCGGACAAAGTAACGCATGTTCCGCTAAGGGTTACGGAAGAGAGTTGCCCGTCCGGGTTACGGGTGAGCGATGCCCGCTCGGATTTACGGGTGAGCATTTTCCGCTCCGCTTTATCGGTGAGCGTTGCCCGTCGGTCTGAAAAACGGGGACTTTACAAATCGAAAAAAATATAGTATAATAGAGCGATCTGCGGCTTTTTTGCCGCCGAAACGCGAAAAAAACGATTTTCCTGCGAAAAAAATCTCTTGAAGCGCCTTGCTTTTCAAGAGAGACAATAGAAAGGCGAACGATTTATGATTAAGATCGAAAATCTGGTCAAACGGTATGGCGACAAGCTGGCTGTGGACAACGTCAGCTTCACCGTCGAGGAGGGCGAGATCGTCGGTTTCCTTGGTCCCAACGGCGCGGGCAAGAGCACGACGATGAACATCCTCACCGGCTACCTTTCCTCCACCTCGGGAAAGGCCTTCATCAACGGAAAGGACATCTTAGAATCCCCCATGGAGGCGAAGAAGCTGATCGGCTTTTTGCCCGAGCAGCCGCCTCTGTATCTGGATATGACCGTGGAGGAGTACCTGAATTTTGTGTATGAGCTGAAGGGCTGTACGCTGAACCGCCGCAAGCACATCGCGGAGATCTGCGAGGTCGTGCAGATCAAGGACGTGTATAAGCGGCTGATCCGCAACCTGTCCAAGGGCTACAAGCAGCGTGTGGGCATCGCGCAGGCGCTGGTCGGCAACCCGAAGGTGGTCATTTTCGACGAGCCGACCGTCGGTCTGGACCCCAAGCAGATCATCGAGATCCGCAATCTGATCCGTATGCTGGGCAAGGACCACACCGTCATCCTCAGCACCCACATTCTGCCCGAGGCGCAGGCGGTGTGCGACCGCATCGTCATCATCAACAAGGGACAGATCGTGGCCAACGAGAAGCGTGAGGACCTGCAGAATCTGATCACGGGCAACCGACGCTTTGAGGTCCAGATCTGCGGCCCGAAGAAAGAGGTGCTCAGCGCGGTCAAGGAGGTCACCGGCGTCAGCTATGCGGAGATCCTCGGCGGCGGCGAGGGCGATTCCTCCTCCTTCCTCATCGAAAGCCAGCCCGGCGTGGACATCCGCAAGAGCCTGTTCCACAAGATGGCGGCAAACAGCTGGCCGATCATCGGTCTTTCCTCCCTCGGCGTGACGCTGGAGGATATCTTCATCTCGCTGGTTGACCGCAACCAGAAGAGCGAAAAGAGCAAGAGCAAAAAGATCAAACTGAACGAGGGGGACAAATAAATGCTGGCGATCTACAAGCGCGAGATGCGCTCTTATTTCACAACGCCCATCGGCTATATCTTCATCGGCATCTTCTTGGCGGCGAGCGGCGGAATCTTCTCGTTCTGCACGCTGCAGATGTTTGAAAACAGCGATCCGTATTCCTATTTCACCTTCCTTCTTTTCGGCTTTGTGGTGCTGATCCCGCTTCTGACCATGAAGCTCTTCTCCGAGGAGAGAAAGCTGAAGACCGAGCAGCTGCTGCTGACCGCCCCCGTCAGTCTGATGGGGATGGTGATGGCCAAGTTTTTAGCGGCTTACACCATGTTTGCCATCACCTTTCTGACCTCCTGCTGCAATTTCTTCATCCTGCCGCTGTACGGCAGCGTCAACGGCGCGATCTTAGCCGGCAACATCATCAGCATCCTGCTGGTGGGCGGAGCGTTCATTGCCATCGGCGTGTTTGTCTCCTCGCTGTCGGAAAACCAGCTGAATGCGGCCATCGGAACCATCGCCATCCTGCTGGTGCTGCTGGTGGTCTCCTTCGCCTCGGCTTATATCGACATCGCCTTCATCCGCGAGATCCTCAGCTGGGTGTCGATCTTCACCCGCTATCATGACTTTACCTACGGCGTGTTCAATTACAGCGCGCTGCTGTACTATCTGTCCATCGCCTTCGTCTTCCTCTTCTTAACGGTGCGCGTGTATGAAAAGCGCCGTTGGGATTGAGAGAGTCAAACGAAAGAGAGGCGCAAAGAACACATGAACATGAACAAGAAACTGAAATACGGAAGCACGGCCATCGTCTTCACGGTGGTGGTCATCGCGTTGATCGTGCTGGTCAATGCGGTCTTTTCCGCCCTGTCCCAGGCCTATTATCTGTACACCGACATGACCGAGTACAACCTGTATACGCTCACAGATGACAGCCGCGCGCTGCTCGATGAGGTGGACAAGGAGATCACCATCTATTTCTGCATGCCCTTTGACAAGATCACCGACTCCTCCCCCACCAACAAGCAGTACAACCATTATCTGAACATGGTGTATGAATTCGCGCAGCAGTATGCCGCCGAATATGACAACATCAAGCTGGAAGCGCTGGACATCGTCAAGAACCCCTCCTCGGTGGAGCGGTTTGAAACCTCTTCCACGTCCAACATCAGCCAGACCAGCGTGATCGTGGCCTCGGACAACGATTTCCGGACCTTCGTGCTGAATGCGCTGTTCGGCGTTTCCGACGAGAGCGGCGAGGTTCTGACCTTCAACGGCGAGCAGAAGCTGACCTCCGCCATCCTGCAGCTGGCAGGCGACCGTCCGACGGCTCTGTTCACGGTCGGTCACGGCGAAACGGTGGGTGCTGACGGCAGCCGCCCCGCCATCTGGAACCTGCTGGAAAATGCAGGCTATGAGGTGGGCACGGTGGATCTGACCCGTGAGGAGATCACCGAAAAGGCCCAGCTGATCGTCATCAACGGCCCTCTGTATGACTTCCGCGGCTTCGGCGATTCGGCCGACGAGATCAGCAAGCTGGGCAAATTCACCGATACGCTGGGAAGCTTGATGGTCTTCTTCTCGCCCGACACGCCCGACCTGCCCGAATTGGAGGATATGCTGGCCGAGTGGGGCGTGAAGGTGGAGGATTCGGTCATCAAGGACTACACCAACTCCGAGTCCACCGACGGCTATAAGCTGGTGGCCGATTACACCACCGAGGGACTGGGTGCTTCTCTGCACTCCACCATCCGTCAGCTGGATTCCCAGCCCAAGGCCATCATCGAATATGCCAGACCGATCTCGATCGTTTGGCCCACCGGCGAATACACCACCGACACCATCGGCAAGCGTCAGGCGTCCCCGGTCCTGACCAGCTTTGACACCGCGCAGGCCTTCGGCTTCGGCAGCGACACCGCCTCGGCAAACGGTCCTTTTAACCTGCTCACCATCACCCGCGAGCAGAGGATCAAGAACAACGAAACCTATTCCTCCTATGTGATGGTCTGCGGAACGATGGA
The DNA here is from genome assembly GCA_015063795.1 of Oscillospiraceae bacterium. Lineage (GTDB taxonomy): Bacteria > Bacillota > Clostridia > Oscillospirales > CAG-272 > SIG694. The sequence continues at coordinate 14,891 of SVTL01000019.1, read as the reverse complement.
CTTCGCCTCCGACGACTATCTGTACAAAAACTCCTTCTCCAACGGCGACATCCTCTATTCGGCCATGCGCGCCATGGGCAAGGAGACCGTCCCCTTCAGCCTGGATTACAAGTGGTTTGAAGACAATTCGCTGGACATCACCGCCGGACAGGCCAACGCCTGGACGATTGTGGTCAGCGTGATCGTTCCTGCCATCGTGCTGATCGTCGGCGCGGTGATCGCCATAAGGAGAAAGCACTTATGATCAAAAAGCAGACAAAACTCATTCTCATCGGCGCGGCTGCGGCTCTTATCCTGCTCTGCGCGTATCTGATCTTCCTCCGCCCCCTGCTGGGCAACCTGAATGCCACCGTTTCCGAGCCCCCCGAGCTTCTGGAGGGTGAGGTGCTGGGCATGAACAACAGCATCATGATGTTTGAGCAGGTGGTGCGCGAGAACATCGCCGAATTGACCGTTCACAACCAAAACGGCGAATATGCCTTCTATTACAACAAGGATCACGACACGTTCTACATCCGCGGCAACGACAATGCGCCTTACAGCAAGGACCAGTTCTCCGCGCTGGTGGTGGCGGCCGGCTATCCGTCGGTGTCCTCCCGTCTGATCGACCATTGCGAGAACATGGCCGAGTATGGGCTGGACGAGGCGTCGAACCCGTCGTGGTACAAGCTGGACACCCGTGACGGCAAGAGCTATAAGGTCTATCTGGGCAAGCCGGTCCCCACCGGTGCGGGAAGCTATGCCCGCTTTGAGGGACGCGATTCGGTGTATATCATCGATGCCTCCTCCTCGACCACGCTTCTGGCTCCCATCGAAGACATGATCACTGCGATTCTGGCCATGCCCGCCTCGCAGACCGATTACCACACCGTTAAGAATTTCCTCATCGCCCGTGATGGCAAGCCCTTCGTGGAGATCACCACCAACACCGAAAAGCGGATGGGTGAGGACGGCGAGTATGAGGAGTATCTCAACTATGAGATGCTCTATCCCACCAACTACAACGTGTCGATCAGCACCTATGACACGCTGCTGCAGACCTTCATCGAGTTCTACGGCACGTCGGTGTGCGAGCTGGGCAGCGCCGAGACGATGTTCGACGACGAAACGCTGGAGAAGTACGGTCTGAAGAACCCGGCCTATGAGGTCTTCTATGAGTACAAGGGCGTGCAGAACAGCATCCAGTTCAGCAAGAAGAATGCCGACGGCACCTACTATGCCTATTCGCTGATGTTCGACACCATCTCGGTGGTGGATGACGACACCGTGCTGTTTTTGGAATACGATCTGATCGAGTTCATCGACAAGCCGCTTCTTCAGGTGAATATCAACGACATGGCGCGCATAAAATTGGAGAGCCCGACGGTCACCGGTGACTTCCGCATCAACGGAACCGGCACCGATATCGTGGTCACCGCAAGCGACGGCAGATCCATCGATGCCGACAGCTTCCGCCAGTTCTATATGGCTCTGCTGACGCTGCAGATGGTCACCTATGCCGACACCACCGACACGGAAGGTCTTGAGTGCATCGCCAAGATCACCATCGAGACCGACAGCGGAGAGACCACCACCTTCGGCTTCTATCCCTATGCCACCCGCCGCTGCCTGTACACCGTCAACGGTGTGGGCGAGTTCTATTGCCTGCGCAGCACGGTGGATACGCTGGTGGACTACACGCAGAAGCTGCTCAACGGCGAAGCGTTTGTTTATGCCGACCGCCATTGATGCGGCAGGGCGCTGACAAGGAAAGGATGATTTGCCATGACCAATCTTTGCATTCTCTTCGGCGGAAAGAGCACCGAGCATGAGGTCTCGCTCCGCTCCTCCCATTCGGTGATGACTGCTCTCGACCGCAGCCGTTACACGCTGACGACCGTGGGCATCACCAAGGAAGGCAAATGGTATCTGTATACAGGCGACATCGAGAAGATCCCCGACGGCAGCTGGGCTGCTGACGAGGCGAATCTGACGCCTGCCTTCTTCAAGCCCGATGCGGACGATCCGTATCTGTACACCGCAAACGGCAGAGCCATCCCCGTGGATGTGGTTTTCCCGGTCATGCACGGCGCCAACAGCGAGGACGGTACGCTGCAGGGACTGTTTGAGATGAAGGGACTGCCCTTTGTCGGTCCGGGCTGTGCATCCTCGGCCGTCTGCATGGATAAGAGCTATGCCAAGCTGATTCTGAACAACATCGACATCCCCATGGCCGAGGCACTGACGGTCACCGACAGTGAGATCGCGGAAAGCATGGAGCAGATCCGCAGGACCGTGGAGGAGAATTATGCCTATCCCGTCTTCGTCAAGCCGGCCAATGCGGGCTCGTCGGTGGGCGTGAAAAAGGCGAAAAACGGCGAGGCGCTGGAGGAAGCGCTTCAAACCGCCGCGAAGTTTGACCGCAAGGTGCTCATCGAGGAGTTCATCGAGGGGCGTGAGATCGAGGTGGCGGTGCTGGGCAATTATGCCAAGGCCAAGGCGCTTGCCTGCGGCGAGGTGGTCCCGGGCGCCGAGTTCTATGATTACGACGACAAGTACAACAGCGACGCGGCGGATCTGCGTGTCCCCGCGCCCATCAGCGAGGACGAAAAGGAGCGCGTGTTCGAGCTGGCCGAGCAGATCTATGCCGCCCTCGACTGCCGCGGACTCTCCCGCGTGGACTTCTTCCTCTGCCCCGACGGCTCGTTTGTGTTCAACGAGATCAACACCCTCCCCGGCTTTACCTCCATCAGTCTCTATCCCCGTTTGGCGGGCGCGGCCGGCATCGGCTATGCGGAGCTGGTGGACCGATTGGTTGAGCTGGCGATGGAAAAAGAGTGAAGAATGAAAAGTGAAGAGTGAAAAGTGAAGGTAGAGTTTCGCCGCAAGGCGAAACTCTTCTTTTTTTGTTTTGCCGATCGCTTGCCTTTTTGTGCTTTTTATGATAAAATGAAAAAAGAAATCACAAAAAACGATGGTTTTTCCTGCTTTGCGAAAGGGGATGAGGGATTGAAGCGCAGGATGTTGCTTTTGTTGGTCAACTTATGGGTGCTGGCTGTGCTTACCCTGCCGGCATCGGCGGCGGTCAATTTCAATGCCCTCGATTACCAGTCGCAGAACGGCGGACAGTTCGATTTCCGCCGCTGGAGCCAGGATCAGCTCCCGTGGGGGGCGGAGGTGCTGGGGGCGGACACGGCAGAGTACCGCTACGGCGGCTTCGGTGCGGCAGGATGCCTGATCACCGCGCTGGCCAAGATCGCCGTCCAGTCGGGGCAGTATACCATCCACGATATGAACCCCTCCATCGCCAACGAAAGGGCGCTGCAGTTTACAAACAACAACGGCGCCATCAACGACTGGTCGAAAGCGGCGGCGGCCTTCGGCTTCATCATGGAGCGGAACATCGCTCCGGACAGCATCCTCGACCGCCTTCAGCAGAACCCGAACCTGCAGTTCATTTTAGGCGTCAACGAAAACGGCGGCAGCGGCATCTCCCATTATGTGCCGATCAACAACACGCTCTCGCTCTCCCGCGGCGCGCTGTATTACGACGATTCCTGGGGCGCAGGCAGCACGCAGTACAAAACCAAGGCCGAGTGCGATGCGTCTTACCAAACGCTCACCTTCAAAAGCAGCAACACCTCGCCGCAGTGGCGGTATGAGCAGTACGGCGAAAAGCTGGTGGGGCAGGCTTGGCCGTCCAATTCGGTCAGCGGACGCTATTACTGCAAGATCGTTTATATGTTCACGCCAGTGGGACGTCCTGCGGGGGACGTGGATGCGGACACGCTCGCCTTCGCTGCCTCCGCAACGGCGGTCAATGCGGTCTATGAGCCGAAGAGCGGGCTGAGCGAGGCGAGGATCTATGCCCGCCCGTCGGTTTTCTCGGCCGTCAGAGGGCATCTGACCGCGGGCGAAAGCGTGATCGTCGCGCAGGCGGGCTCCAACAGCGGCGGCGTCCTCTTTTACCGCATCGGGGAGGGGGAATATGCCGATTGCTATCTGTACAGCGGGGACGTGTGTGAGCGCCTGCCCATCGGCTTTGATTCGCTGACAGCGGCGGATGTGGACTCCGACCGCGCCACGCTCTCCTGCACGCTGAGCCTGAAAGAGGGCAGCATTCCGACCGAGACCGGTCTTCTTTTCGGGACGGCGGAAAACAGTCTGCTGCGGCTGACGCGGGACAGAGTGTCCGACACCCCTCCGACCGCGCTTTCCTATGGCACGGCCGATCTTTCGCTGATCCTCGATCCGCTGACGACCTATTATTACGCCTTTTATGCGATCCTCGACGGCAAGGAGTACCGAAGCGGGACCGCCTCCTTCCAAACCACCCACGTGCACACCTATACCGCCGAGGGCTGGGATGCCGTCCATCCCCATAAGACCTACCGCGCCTGCACATGCGGTGCACGCTCCTACACCGACGGCACGCAGACCGTCCCCTTCTGCCAGTACTGTGTTCCGGTAACGGCGGTCAGCCTTTCTCCGCAAAGCGCCTGCCTGCCGGTGGGCGGAATGATGGCGCTGTTCTGCGAGATCCTGCCTGCGGAGGCGCCCAACCGTTCGGTGGTCTGGAACAGCAGCGATCCTCAGACCGTCACCATCCAGAACGGCTTGATCGTGGCTCAAGCGCCTGGGATCGGGGACATCTCGGCCACCACCGTTGACGGCGGCTTTGCCGATGCCTGCCGCGTCTGCGTGCTTGCGGACCTGCCCGATGTCAGCGGCGACGGCGAGGTGAACGTGCTCGATGCGTTGATCCTGCATGCGGCGTCTGAAAGCGAGTACAACGCGATGTATGGCGAAAGCGATGTGCAGAAGCTTCTGGCAAGCATCACAGGCGAGGGTGAGTGAGAGGCCGAGCGAAAAAGAAGCGAAAAAGAAGCGAAAAAGAAACGGGAAAATTTGCGATAGATATGGAAAAGCCTCGCCGTTTGTGATACAATGAAAGAAACGGCGGCAAAAAGGCCTGTCAAAAGAGAAAAAAACGATCCGCCGGACCGCCGCAGAGGGACAGAGCGGTGCGGCAGACAAAAAACGGACAAAAACAAACAAGGAAACAGACACAGAAAGGAACAAGCGTATGGCCAAGCGAAACAGAGGAAACGGTCTGCAATCGTTTCTGATTTTTATCACGGTATTTCTTCTTGTGATCGTGCTGGCGTTGGGCGGGATGTTTTTCATGCTCAAGCGCTGGCTGGAGGGGGATTTCGGCGGGGAAAGCACCGCGCCCGATCCGTCGCTTCTCGATCCGATCGGCTCGGATGAACATACAGGCGGCAGCGAGCAGACGACCGCAGCTCCGCCCGAAACGGCTGAAACGCCTGAAACGACCGCCGCGCCTGTGCAGAGCACGGTTGTGTATGAAGAAAAGAGCGTCACCGAGGCCGATGTGCATACGGGGGATGTGATCTTAGTCAGCCGCGTGTATGAATATGTCTTCCCCGAGAAGAGCAAGGTCACCGAGGTGTATGGCAAGCGCTCGGTGTCCTATCAGTTATCCAGCGCCACCATCAAGCTGCAGAAAAAGGTGATCACCGCCCTCAACGAGATGCTGGACGATTTTGTGGAGCAGGGGGGCAACGACGATCTGATCGTCACGGGAGGCTACCGCGACAAGACCGAGCAGCAGGAAAAATACAACGATTATGTAACCAAGCACGGCGAGGAGCAGAATGCCGTTTCCGCCCCGGGCGCGGCCGACCGCCACACGGGACTGGGCGTGGACCTGAAGGTGTATAACGATCAGGGCGTCATGTTCTCGTTAGACGAATCGGAGGTATACAGCTGGGTGAGCGAGAACTGCCACAAGTACGGCTTTGTGCTCCGCTATCCGAAAAACAAGACCGATCTGACCGGCATTTCCTATACCGAGGCCAAGTATTTCCGCTATGTGGGCAAGCCCCACGCCGAGATCATGACGTCTTTGGGCATGTGTCTGGAGGAATATGTCATGCACCTCCGCTCCTATTCCTATGCCGGCGAGCATCTGCTGTTCACCTCGGCCGACGGCACCGAGTATGAGCTTTACCACATCCCCTTTGACAGCACCTCGCCGAAGATCGCGGTGCCGAAGGATCGGGAGTACACCCTCTCGGGCGACAACATCGACGGCTTCTTCGTCTGCTTCGCCCGTTGACCGCACAACAACGGCGCAAGTACACAAGCGTGGGCGCAAGCACACACAGCAACGGCGCAAGCGCAGCCGCAACGCAAGCACACGAGCGTGGGCGCAAGCGCACACAACAACGGCGCAAGTACAACCGCAACGCAAGCACACGAGCGTGGGCGCAAGCGCACACAACAACGGCGCAAGTACAACCGCAACGCAAGCACCGAAAGGAAAGGAACCTTTTATGAAATACACCCTGATGCAGCACGCCAAGCTGCCCGATCAAGAGAAAAAGCAGTTTCTCCCCCGCGACATTCTGATGGCGCACGATGAAAAAAGCGGCGAGGGCAGGATCGTTGCCATCCGCCAAGCGCTGTCCGAAAGCGAGTGCTCTTCGCTGACGGGGGGCGCGCCGTTTGAGCGCTTTTCGGCAGGCAACCGTCCGGTGCTTCCGGCGTTTTTGGACACCCATTGCCATCTGCGCGATCCGGGCTTCACGTATAAAGAGGACATCGAAAGCGGAACGCGCGCGGCGTTGTTTGGCGGTTATGCGGGTGTGACGGCCATGCCCAACACCAACCCCGTCACCGACAACGCGCAAACGGTCCGTGCCATTCTCGAAAAGGCCAGGCGCGTGGGGCTCTGCCGCGTGCTTCCCACCTGCGCGATCACCGTGGGCATGAAGAGCGAAACGCTGGTGGATTTTGAGAAAATGGCGGAGGAGGGCGTTGTCGCCTTCACCGATGACGGCAAGCCGGTGATGACCGCCGCTCTTTTGTATAAAGCCATGAAGGCCTGCGCGAAAAAGGATTATCTGATCATGTCCCACTGCGAGGAGATGAGTCTGGCCGCGGGCGGAGCCATCAACGAGGGCGCGATCAGCCGTCAGCTGGGCGTGGGCGGCATTTCCAATGCGGCGGAGAGCGTGTGCGTGGCCAGAGACATCCTGCTGGCCGAGGAAACGGGCTGCCGTCTGCACATCTGCCATGTCAGCACCGAGCAGAGCGTGGCGCTGATCCGCGAGGCCAAGAAGCGAGGCGTCCGCGTCACCGCCGAGACCTGTCCGCATTATGTGGCCTTCACCGAGGAGGCTGTGCTCTATCACGGCGTCAACGCCAAGATGAATCCGCCTCTGCGGAGCGAAAAGGACCGTCAGGCAATCATCGAAGGGCTGCTGGACGGTACGCTGGATTGCATCTCCACCGACCATGCGCCCCATTCCAAGGCGGACAAGGGGGAGGATCTGCAGAAGTCGGCGTTCGGCATCATCGGGCTTCAGACCGCTTTCCCCGCCGCTTTGACCTATCTGTGCAAGGACGAGCGGGTGAAGATGGATCTCTTCCGCCTCATCGAGCTGTTTTCGACCAATCCGGCGAAGATCCTGCGGCTGGACAAGGAGGGATACGGTGTGATTCAAGAGGGCGGACGCGCCGACCTGACTGTGATCGATCCCGACAGCGAGAGCATCATCACCGAGAGCATGCTGAGGAGCCGTTCGGCCAACACGCCCTTCATCGGGCTGACGCTCTGCGGACGCATCGAGGCGGTCTGTCTCAACGGCATCCGCCGCATCTGAACGGCCGACAGCTTTTGCCGCATCGGACGATCGATGCCATTGACACCTTTGAATCGAACGCTTTTGCCGCATCGGACAATCGATACCATTGACACCTTTGAATCGAATGCTTTTGCCGCATCGGGCGGTCGATGCCATCGACACCTTTGGATCGAACGCTTTTGCCGCATCGGGCGGTCGGCGCATCCGAGAAAAAGCGTGTGAGGCACGAAGCCGACGCAAAAGAAGACCATAGAAACCATCTGACAGAAGAACCATGTGATAGAAAGGGTTAAAAACCATGTTTGACAGACTGATCAAAGCCATCAACGAAAAGAAGAATCCCGCGGTCATGGGGCTGGATCCGCTGCTGGAGTATGTCCCGCAGCCGATCGTGGACGAATGCATCGCACAGTACGGCAAAACGCCGAAGGCGGCAGGCGAAGCGCTGTTTGCCTTCAACAAGGGACTGATCGACTGTGCGTATGACCTGATCCCCGCGGTGAAGCCCCAGGCGGCTTTTTATGAAAAATACGGCATCGAGGGCATGATCGCTCTCGATCGCACCATACAGTATGCAAAGCAGGCGGGGCTGTACGTCATCCTCGACATCAAGCGCAACGACATCGGCACCACCGCGCAGGCGTATGCGGATGCGTATCTGGGGCAGACCGATGTGTTCGGCGAAAAGGTGAGCTTCACGGGTGCGGACTGCGTGACCGTCAACGGCTATCTGGGCAGCGACGGCATCAAGCCCTTTGTGGACACCTGCCTGCAGACCGACGGCGCCATCTTCTCGCTGGTGAAGACCTCCAACAAATCCTCGGGGGAGCTGCAGGACAAGATCTGCGGGGAAAAGAGCATTTATCTGCACATGGCCGATCTGGTGGATTCGTGGAACGTGCGCGAGGGCAGTGCAAGCGGCTATGGCTGTGTGGGCGCGGTCGTGGGTGCCACCTATCCCGAGCAGCTCAATCAGCTCCGCGCTCTCTATCCGAAGATGTTCTTCCTTGTCCCGGGCTACGGCGCTCAGGGCGGCAAGGCAAGCGACATCATGGGCGCATTCGACAAGGACGGCAACGGCGCGATCATCAATTCCTCCCGCGGTCTGATGTGCGCGCACATGAAGCAGAACGATCCGAGCCATTTCCAAAAGCACACCCGCGATGCGGTGCTGGCCATGAAGCAGGAGATCTCGCCCTTCTGCTGAACCCGTCCCAAGCCAGCGGACGCAAAGGCGAAAGCAAGAGACAAAACAAAGCTTGATGCAGAGACAAGACAAAGCTTGATGCAAGCTTGGTATCGAACGCAAGAGAAAATTTGATCGAAATAAAAGAAGGAAAGAAGAGCTATGAACAAGAAATATTACGGCAGCCGCGCGCAGTATCTGGACGTGCGGCAGTATACGCTGACCGACGGACGTGCGCGGGGCATGCGTGCGATCGACGTGTGGAACGGGGGCAACCTGCATTTCACCATCCTGCCCGACCGCTGCATGGACATTTTCACCACGCGGTATAAGGGCAACAACATCACCTATCTGACCTACCAGGGCATGGTCGCGCCCCAGATGGTCAACGATCAGGGCTGGGTGAGAGCGTTTGGCGGCGGTCTGTTTGCCACCTGCGGATTGAAGAACATCGGCGGCATTCCCGAGGAGGACAAGAGCAATCCGGATGTCACGCTCAATGGGCGCATCGGTCAGATGCCGGCAGAGAACGTGTGTGTGGAATTTTTCGACAACGACACGGCCGTGCGGATCCGCGGAACGATGCGCGAGAGCATGCTGTACGGCTCGGACTATACGCTGACTCGTACCATCGAGGTGCGGCATGGCGAGGACACCATCCGCTTCACCGACGAGGTCACCAACCATGCCTACAAGGCGCATCCGGTGTCCATGCTGTACCATTTCAATATGGGCTATCCCTTCATGGACGAGAAGGCAAAGGTCATCCTGCCCACAGGCAAGATCATCGCGGGCAACGACCGCGGCGAGGAGGACATGAAGACCTATGACCGCTTCTCGGCGGTGGAGGACGACTATCCGCAGATCCTGTTCTGGCACGAGCTGAAGGAAAAGTGGTTCGCCTTTGAAAACGAAACGCTGAATGCCCGCCTGCGCGTCAGCTACGAATCGCCGATTCTGGACTGCTTCCAGCAGTGGAAGGTGTGCGAGGCAGGCACTTACGTCAGCGGTCTTGAGCCCTGCTCGCAGATGGGCGGACGCTCCGATGCCATCGCCAACGGCACGCAGAAGTATCTCAACGCCGGCGAGACCATCGAAAACCGCTTCGAGATCGCCTTCTCGGAGATGAAGTAAGCGAAAACCCGTGTCACAGCAAAAATTGATATAAGGAAGAAAAGGAAAAAACGCATATGGAAAAACTGAAAAAGCTGCGCGATGCTCTGATCTATCCCGCCTGTGTCTATTTTACCCTGATCCTCTTCTTTTTCTACTCTTTCGGCGCGGCCGTCAAGGGGAAGGACGTTGTGCTCACCATCAGCCAGATCGGGCTTCTGTTCGCCTTCGGTCTGTCGCTGGCGCTGTGCGGACTGCTCTTCCGCGTGCAGGGCATGAACATCATCATCAAGGTGGCGCTGCACTTTACGGGAACGGTCTTTGCCTTTGTGGTGTTCTTGGTGCTGCTCAGCGGCTATTTTGCCAACACCTCGGGCGGTCTGATCATCACGCTCATCTTCTGCTTCCTGTATGTTGTGGTCGCGGCGGTCATCCTCGGCATCCGCGCCGCCGTCAAGCGGAAGGAGAACGACGACAGCCGTTACCAGAGCCAGTTTGACAAGCTGAAGAACAAGGAATAAGCACCAAACGAATACAAGAGGGACTGCCGTGTTTTGCAAGAGCCGACAGCCCCTTTTGCGATCTCTGTGCCAAGAGAGAAAGGACGACTTTTTTATGTATCAGATCCTGCCAACGCCCCGTCTGTCAGCCCGCATCGGCGGCATCGGACGGGTGCGCCTGCTGCCCTTTTATAACCGAACCGCATTCCCCGGCGAGAAGGCGAGCGCCTGCCTGACCGCCTTTTCCGATTATGCCGACCGTGCCTTTTCGCTTCTCTTTGAAGAGGGCGAGGGGGGACTGACGCTGGAAAAGGATGCCTCCCTGCCTTTTGGTGGATATGCACTGATCGCGGGCATCGACGGCAAGGTCAAGCTGGCCGCCTCGGAGGAGGAGGGACTCTCCCACGGTCTGGCAACGCTGCTGCTGGCGGCGGAGAAGGCGGAGGATGGCAAGGCGCTCTCCCTGCCGCTGCTGCATCTCTGCGACGAGCCCCAGGGAAGCTGGCGCGGACTGATGGTGGACGTGGCAAGAAAGTTCCACCCCATCCGCTTTCTGTACGATACCGTGGACCTCTGCTGGCTGTATAAGATCAACCGCCTGCAGCTCCATTTCACCGACGACGAAAGCGATACGCTCCCCTCAGAGGCCTTCCCCAAGCTGCCCACGGCGGGGCGTCACTATACCAAGGCCCAGCTGACCGCTCTGGACGAATACGCCGCCTCCCGCGGTGTGACCATCGTGCCCGAGGTGGATATGCCGGGGCACAGCACGCCCTTTGGAAAGGCCTATCCCGAGCTTTTCGGCTCGCACGGCATCCTTTGCTCGGAGGAGAAGACCTATAAGGCTCTGGAAACGCTGATCGCCGAGGTGGCTTCGCTCTTCCCCAACGCGCCCTATCTGCATCTGGGCGGGGATGAGGCGCAGATCGCCCGCTGGGAACGCTGTCCGGGCTGTCAGGCCTATTGCCGCGAAAAGGGCATCGCTTCCACACAAGAGCTGTACGCCCATTTCCTCTCCCGCGTCACTAATTACACGCTCTCGCTGGGACGGACGCCGATCCTCTGGGAGGGCTTTGCCAAGGAGTATAACCACCTCATCTCCAAGAAAACGCTTGTGATCGCGTGGGAGTCGTATTATCAGATCGCTCCCGACCTGCTGGAGGGGGGATTTTCGCTGCTCAACTGCTCCTGGCAGCCGCTGTATATCGTCACGCCCACGCGGCATTGGGAGGTGAGTGAGATTCTGGATTGGAACATCTACACCTGGCGGCATTTCTGGGAAAAGTCGGTTGCCTCGAAGAGGGACATCACCGTCTCTGAAGGCAGTCCGATTGTGGGCGGACAGCTCTGCGCGTGGGGCGATCGGTTGGTTGAGTACCCGTCCAACGAGCAGGCGGCAAGGGAGGAGTTTGCGCTGATCCGCCGCAGGCTCCCGGCTTTGGCGGAAAAGACCTGGAACATCCATTCCGACCTGTCTTCCGAGCTGTTTGAGGAGCTGTATGCCCACACCGATGCGCTGTTGGACAAGCTCCTGCGGCGGGACTGATCTCGTCCTCTTCCCAAAGAAAGCGCACGGAAAACAAACAAAAAAACGAAGGGACCTCGCTTTTCGTGCGAAGTCCCTTTTGTGTGCTTGCCGCTCGGATTTTACGAAACGGTGAACTTGATGGCGTGGATGAAATTCAGATAATTTCCCGGGAAGCTCAATTCAAATGCATACTCGCCGGGGGTGAAGGTCTCGTGAGCCTCAAAGGTGAAGGCATATTCGGTGTCGGTGATTTTGGCAAAAGAAATCAGATCGGCGGCTCTATCCCATTCTTGATGGAGATAGGTAGCAGAAACCAGTTGGTAGCGGTAAAGCGTGTTGGTCATGGTTTTGAGAGCATTCTCAACCTGAGCGATCGTCAGCTGAAGATCGGCCAGATCGACAAACAGGGTAAACTGGTTGCCGTCGGCTGTCGCAGTCACCTTGTCCAACACGGTATAGGGACTGTCGGCATACCACACCGCGGAACCGGCAAGAGAGATGGAGATCCGATCCACAAGATAGGTCAGCCCCTCGTATTCAAAGGTGATATAGTAGTTGTCGAGCGAGGGAAGAGGCTCATTTTTCATCGGATCGCGGCGGATCTCAAGGAAGGACTGCTTTTCATCTTCGCCGAAGAACAGACTGTCCTTGACGGTAAAGGTCAGACCGCAGGCGGCGGGATCCACGACCGTGCCGTCGGCGCAATGCAGCTTCATCGCCTTTGTCACATCCACGTCACCCGTCTCGGCGCCGCCTGCCGCAAGACGGAGTCTGTCCCAACTGTGGGTGGAGACGGGGCCGCCGGCGGTTCGGAAGACAACATACTCAACAAAGTCTTTTCGGGAGATCGCCGAGATGCGGGGGTTGTCGGGGTTGTTGTTGACGTTGGCGTAATGGCGCACAAAATGCGAGGGGGAGGAGAGCCTGTCAAAGTCGCTTTGGTATACCGTGATGCAGACAGCGTTTGATGAATCGGCAGCGATGCCGCTGTAATTGACCATATACTGCGTTTTTTGATGCATGGTGGCGGTTAAGAGGTGGTTGAAAACGCGAGGCTCTGCATCCGAATCGTCGGTGGTCTTGATTTTGTTGTTTACCATGGCATAGGGGAGGAGGACGGTGTTGCTGTAGGAAACAAAGGCATTGTCCGTGCCGGTGTAAGAGGCCGAGGGAAAGCGGACGGTGCAGGTTTTAATGGTGGTGTTGATGTCCTGATACCTCAGACCGTAGCCGGGGGAGAATTTGTACAGATACACATGGTTGTTTTTGTCCTTGGTGGCGGCTTGATAGGCGCGAGTGTTGGAAAGAGAGAGTGTCCCGCCGGCAGAAGCGACCTCTTTGATCTCGCTCTCGGCGGCGGCAATGTCAAGGGGCGTGACGGGAGAAGCAACCGAGCCGTTTTGCGACACATAGAAGCCGACATTGGACTGACTTAAGTAAATGCCGTAGGGCAGAATGCCGCCGTTTACGACATTAATGGCCTGCTCGGTATAGGGGTGGTATTGATTGGTAGTAGAATTGTATTTGTATTCATATGGCGTGCCCTTGCTGATGTAGACGATGACGGGGGCAGAGTTAGAGGTGCTCATCTCAAAATAAACACCTCTTCCGCCGACGGTGTACAGGTCAATGATTTTGCCGAGCAGCTGCGTGCTGATGCTGTTCGGATAGGTCCAGGCACCGGGCAGAGTGTCAAGACCATAGGGATAGTAGACGCCGCCGACGCGGATCGTGCCGGAGCCGGCATTCAGTCCGCTGACAACGCCCGAGATCTTCTCGGCAACTTCCTTCACATAGAGAAGGTCGGCCGTCTCGTTGTAGGAATAGACGATGAAATCACCGATCTTGATGTCCTTTCCGATCACGGTCGGGTCGATCAGAACGGTGCGGACGGTCTTTCCATCCGCATCGGCAATGGCAAAGGACGAGGTATAAAGTCCGAACTGATAGTCTTTATACAGACCGCGGTCGGGCGTACCGTCGCCGTTGTCATCGAAGAGGGTGAGCTCGGGATAGGCGTTGGCGTCGATGCTGTACAGAAGCGCATAGTTCTTGTTTTCACCGCGGACAATGAGCGCGGGGGTATCGCTGTCGGGATCGAGCTGTTCGACAAGCGTGTAGGTCACGCCGTCCACGGTGATCTTGCCGTCACCCTTTGCCGTGACGCTTTCGGCGGAAACAGCCTCGACCTTTTTCACTTCGGCGAAGGTGGCAAAATCGTCGTTTGTTCTGACGTGATACGAATGGAAGAGATAGGCTTCCGCGCTGTCAGCAATGCCGAGGGCGGATGCCTTGCAGGTGTAAGACACATTGCCGAGCTGACCGAATTCATTCAGCACGCGGAATCGGACGGAACCGGGCTGGGCAGGGGAGTCGCCGTTCAGAATGCTGACCGTGTCGGTGGCAGTCAGGACAATGGTTGTCTCCACGGCGGAGGGATCGGAGGGCTGACCTTCGCCGTCGGTGATGTAGCGGAGAATGGCCAAAGCGTCGAGAACGGTCACGCTTCCGTCGCCGTCCACATCATACCGTGCAGCGGCATTGGCCGAAAACACCGTCAGAACGCTGAGGGCAGCGAGCAAGACACAGAGAACAACGATCAGTAGATTTTTCTTCATAGTCAGCAACTCCTTTTGCAATAAATAATGTTAAAACGTGTAGAGTATAACGTCTTTTTTACAGTATAACACAAAAAAAGCCGCCTGTCAAGCATATTATATGCGGGGGAATTCTCCGAATCGGAGAGTTTTTGCCTCTGTTTCTTCTATCAAAAAAGGACATCACGCATTAGCGTGTTATCCTTAACGGAGAACACGCAGTCAAATCCGTCTTCGACGGGTGAAATCCACCTCCGGTGGATGAAATCGCGTTTGCGATGAAATCCTGCTTCGCAGGGTTGTATTTAGACGGAT
>SVTL01000018.1 GCA_015063795.1 Oscillospiraceae bacterium | reverse complement strand
GTTTCTCTCGGTGAAGATGTACTCCGCCATCTTGGGGTTCCATCTTCTGGTGTGGTGTCCGAAATGGACGCCGGCTTCAAGCAGCTGCTTGATGGAAATGACAGACATGTGAATGTCCTCCTTCGGTTATTTTTCCACCACGGAACCGATTTTTGCTTCAACCGAAGATCGTCCCGTGTGTGAATTTCCAAAAAAGTATATCATATAATAGTAGATTTTGCAAGAGGGGCGGCGGCGGAAAATTCAATTTTCACAATTTTTTTACAATTAATGAGCCTCCAGCCAGTCCTTTCCGATCTTGACCTCCACCGTCAGCGGCAGGGAAAGGGTAACGGCGTTCTCCATCTCGCGCTTGAGAATGGCACCGGCCTGCTCCGCACAGTCCTTTTTGGCCTCCACCACCAGCTCGTCGTGGACCTGCAGGATGAGACGGGCCTCGATGCCGGCCTCCTTCAGGCTGTTTTCGGCATTGATCATGGCGATCTTGATGATGTCCGCCGAGCTTCCCTGAATGGGGCTGTTCATGGCAACGCGCTCGCCGAACGCCCGCATGACGGCCTTGGAGGCAGTCAGCTCGGGAATGAAGCGCTTGCGCCCGAAGATGGTTTTCACGTATCCGTTGGTCTTGGCTTCCTCGACGATGTTCTTCAGATAAGAGGCGATGCCGGCATAGTGGGCAAGATAGGCCTCGATGTAGGACTTGGCGCTGTTGCGGCTCACACCAAGATCCTGAGCCAGCGAAAAGTCGCTGATGCCGTACACGATGCCGAAATTAACGGCCTTGGCACGGCTTCTCAGCTCGGGGGTGACCGAGTCGGGGGAGACACCGAAGACCTGGGAAGCGGTGATGGTGTGGATGTCATCGCCGTTGACGAACGCCTCGATCATGGCCTTGTCGTCGGCGATGTGGGCCAGGATGCGAAGCTCGATCTGGGAATAGTCGGCATCGACCAGCACATACGAATCGTCCTGCGGCACGAAGCAGCGGCGAAGCTCCCGTCCCTTGGCGGTGCGGATCGGGATGTTCTGCAGATTGGGTTCGGCCGAGGAGAGACGACCGGTCTGCGTCAGCGCCTGATTGAAGCGGGTGTGGATCCGCCCGTCGGAGGAGATGACCTTGCAAAGCCCGTCGGTGTAGGTTCCCTTCAGCTTGACCAGCTGGCGGTATTCGAGGATGTCGTCTACGATCGGATAGGCGAAGCGGAGCTTTTCCAGAATGTCAGCGGAGGTGGAGTAGCCGCTCTTGGTCTTTTTGCCGTGGGGGAGCCCCATGGTGTCAAACAAAACCTCGCCCAGCTGCTTGGGAGAATTGATGTTGAATTCACAGCCTGAGACGGCATAGATCCGCTGACGCAAAGCCTCGGCAGAGCTTTCCAGCACCTGACCGTAAGCGTTCAAACGCTCTTCATCCACCTTGAAGCCGATATGCTCCATCCGGGCCAGCGTGAAGGCCAAAGGACGCTCGATCTCTTCATAGAGACGGCGGTTCTCCTCCTCGTTCATTTTCTCGGACAGGCAGACATACAGCTCGTACAGCAAACACGCAGCCGCCGCGCCCTCGCTTTCGCCGCCCTTGCCCAGATACTTGGCGGAGAGACGGGACAGATCGCTCGTACCGTCGGCGGCATCGAGCACATAGGCGGCAAGCATCACGTCGAAGTGACAGCCCTGCAGCTCAAAGCCGTTTGCAAGCGCTTCGCGGGCATATTCCTTGGAATCGAAGAAGATCTTTTGATAACAGTCGTCCTGCAGCAGGGCGGGCAGGTCAGAGAGGGGAAGAAGGAAGCAGACGCTCTCATGCGCCGCATACAGATGCTCACCGTCGCGGCGGATCGCATATGTGCCTGCGGGCAGATCGACCAGAGCGATCTCGCGGCAGTCGATGTCGGTCCTGCTTTCTTCGCCTGCCTCCAAATTCAGCCGCTTGATCATGGCGCTGAATTCCAGCTTGGTCAAAAGGTCATACAAGAGGTTATGTTGAAAGCCCCCGTAAGCAAGCTGCTCAAAGGAGAGCGTGAGCGGAACGTCGGTTTTGATGCGGGCGAGGAAGAGCGAGAGATAGGCATCGTCCTTGCCGCCGCGGAGCTTTTCCTTCAGCTTGTCGGGATGCTTGTTTTCTTCAAAGCCTGCGTAGAGAGCATCCAGCGAGCCGTACTGAGAGATGAGCGCCAGCGCGGTCTTTTCGCCGATGCCCTTCACGCCGGGGATGTTGTCGGAGCTGTCGCCCATCAGCGCCTTCACGTCCACAAACACCGAGGGAGAAACGCCGTATTTCTCGAAAAAAGCGGTCTCGTCAAAGCGGACGGTATCGCTGTTGCCCGCTAGCAGGACACAGACATCGTTTCCGATCAGCTGCAAAGAGTCGCGGTCGCCGGTGAGGATGTCACAGGAGACGCCGTGTTCGCACGCCTGCGCCGCCAGCGTACCCAGCAGATCGTCGGCCTCGAAGCCGGGCTGCTCGAGCACATGAAGTCCCAGCGCCTCGCAAAGCTCCTTGGCATAGGGAAGCTGGGCGGCCAATTCCTCGGGCATGCCCTTGCGCCCGGCCTTGTATTCACCGTAGGCCTCGTGGCGGAAGGTGGGATGCTTCACGTCAAAGGCCACCGCGGCGTAGTCGGGACGGATCGCCTCCAGATGCCGCAGAAGAATGTTGGAAAAGCCGAAAAGCGCATTGGTGGGGAGCCCCTCCTTGGTGGTGAGGGGGCGGACGCCGTAAAAGGCGCGGTTGAGGATGCTGTTGCCGTCGATGACAAGGAGTTTCCTGCTCATAGCTGTTATCCTTCCGTGAAAATGCATTGTCTTTTCTCTATTCTACCACAGTTTCGCTTTTTTTACAAGAGAGGACGCTCCATTGCTTCAAAAAAGATAAAAGCCGGGACGGCAGATGCGATCGTGAAGCTTTTTCAAGGCGCTTTTTTCGATGCGCGATACATAGGAGCGTGAGATGCCCATGCGGTCGGCGATCTCGCGCTGAGTGGCGGCAGGGGAGGAGCCCAGTCCGTAGCGGCCGACGATGATCTCCTTTTCGCGCTCGGTCAGCTCCTCATCGATGATCTTCATGGCCTTGCTGCTCTTGATCTTCCGATCCAGATCCTCGGCGATGGTGTCCTCGCTGCTGACAATGTCGATGTAGGTCAGCGGATTGCCGTCCTTGTCGGTGTCGATCACCTCGTGGATGGACACCTCGTTGGACAGCTTCTTCTGAGAGCGGAAGTACATCAAAATCTCATTCTGCAGGCACTTGCTGGCGTAGGTGGCAAAGCGGGCGCCGTTTTCGATCTTGAAAGAGTCGATGGCCTTGATCAGCCCGATGGTGCCCACCGAGAGGATGTCGTCCTGATTCTTGCAGGCGGTGTAGTATTTGCGGACGATGTGCGCCACCAGCCGCAGGTTGTGCTCGATCAGCTTGTCGCGTGCGGCACGGTCCCCCTGTTTCATGCGAAGAAAGCAGTCGCGCTCCTCTTCGGGCGGCAGAGGCGGCGGAAAGGATTGGGCGGGCGTCAGCTTCAAAAACAGAAACAAGAGGGAAAAAAGCGGGTTGGACAGATCCATCATCAAACACCTCTTCTTGGTCAGAATCGGGGCGCGGAGCCCCTTTTTCCATGTGTATGCGCAAACAGGAGCGCATATGTCCGCTTTTGCCGGCAAGAGGGAGAATGAATCGCAAAAAAACAGAAAAAGTTATTGAAATCCGTCCCGCGCACTGGTATAATAAAAGAAAAGAAAGAAAAAGGGGGATGTATATGATCGTCAATGTCATCGATATTGGCTCCAACACGGTGAAAATGTCGCTGTTTGCCGTGGAAGAGGGACGCTTTGTCCTCGCGGGCAAAAAGAGTACCCTTTGCCGCCTGATTGCTTACTGCACAAGCGAGGGGCTGAGCGAAGAGGGGATCGCTGTCCTCCTGAAGACCATAAAGGAGTATCAGACCGAGTCGGAAAAGGCGGGGGCAGAGAAGACCTTTGTCTTTGCCACAGCCTCTCTGCGCCGTGCGGCCAACTGCGAAAGCGTGATTGCGCGCGTGAAGAGCGAAACCGGGCTTACCGTCGATCTCATTTCCGAGCAGAGGGAGGCGCTTCTCTCCTGCCGCGCGGTTTTGGACGGCACCGTCCGCGATCCGTCCGCCTCGGGCGCCACGCTGGATATGGGGGGCGGAAGCACGGAAATTGTGCTGTTTGAACAGGGGAGGCCGCACTTTCATGTGAGCATGCCCTTCGGCTGTCTGTCGCTGTTTCAGCGGTTTGTGAAGGGCGAATTGGCCACAAGCGAGGAATGCGAGGCCATCGAGCGTGCGGTGGAAGAGCATCTGCTTGCCTGCGGCGTGCCCGGGCAAAGCGCCCCGATGCTGTATATGGCAGGGGGAAGCGCCCGTGCGGCGGCTCTTGCCTACCGCCACGCCAAAGGGATCGCCTGCTCCGATGACAATGGCTTTTCCTTTTCTCCCAATGCGCTTGGCGAGGTGCTGTCCTTTTATCAAGACAAGGATCCGTCGGTTCTGAAACGGCTGGTGGAGGATCGGTATAACCTGCTCTTTCCTGCGGCGGCAGCCTTCCGCGCCATCGTAAGACATCTGGGAAGCGAGACGGTGGTGGTCAGCGCCATGGGTATGCGGGAGGGCTATGTGTACGAACGCATCGAAAAGGGGGAGATCCGATGAAAAAGCGTATGACCTGCCTGTCGGTTCTGCTTTCTCTTGCGCTTCTGCTGACCTCATGCGACCGCTTGGCCGCGTTTGTTTGGGAGGAGGGGTACGATCAAGAAGAGGTGAGCGTGATCCACGGAAGCGATTCGGATCTGGCACGCACGCTCTGCCAACGGCTGGAGCCTCTGTTTACCACCTCGCTCGATCCCATTTTCTTTGACCGCTTTGCCGATGAAAAGGAGGCGCTTTGCAATTCGCTCCTTGCCGGCATGCTGGCAACCGATTTCGCCCTTTATACCGGTCAGACCGAGCTGTACGAGAGCGCAAAGGCAATGTACCCTGAGCGTAATCTCTATTTTCTGATCCCGCGTGAGGCGTTTGATTATGCTTTGCACAGCACCTTTGACCAAGTGAACGTGCGTGCGTTTGACACCGAGTATTTTGACTATCTCGAGTCTGTCGAGGCTTTTACCGCCGATCGCCAGCCGATTCGCAGCGAGAGACGGTACACGGTCTACGAATGCACCGAGAGTGAGCATACCTACCGCCTCCTGCTCCGTGCCTACGGTCTGTCTGCGGATGGGACGGACAGCGGCGATTACGGCGAAAAATTCGAGGTCCTCTTCATCAAGACCGAGGACGAGCCCTATATCAAGAGCGTTTGGAAACGCTGACGTTTGAACTGCTGAAAGAGGACAGACATGATACAAGGAAAAAAAGAAGAACAAAAATACTTGGCAGGCAATCTTTTTGAGGGGATGGTCTCGCTGAAGGCGGTCTGCGAATGTTGCGGAAAAGAGGGCGGACGGTCTGTGAAGCGCGTGCTGTTTGACGAGGGCAAGCTGCCCAAGAAAGCGCTGGATCTGGCGCTGGTCAGGCGGCTGGGCGAGGTGCACTCCTTCCCGGTGGAGGTGGTGCGCTCGGAGGTGATCGATTCGATGACCGTTGGGCACACCCACGGCGGGATCGTCGCCGAATGCACCGAACGAGAGCTTCCGCCGCTGACCGAGAAGGATATCCCGCAAAACGGCTTTTTTGTGATGCTTGACGGCGTGGAGGATCCGTATAACTTCGGCTTTGCCCTGCGGAGCCTGTACGCGGCCGGGGTGGACGGTGTGATCCTGCCGCCACGCAACTGGATGAGTGCGGCGGGCGTGGTCTGCCGATCCTCAGCCGGAGCCAGCGAGCGGATGCCTCTCTATACCGCGGAGGAAACCCATGCGGTGTCGCTGATGAAAAAGAGAGGATACAAGATCTACTGCGCCGAGATGAAAAACTCAACCGGGCTTTATGAAACGACCTTCGCCCGTCCCATGCTGCTGATCATCGGCGGCGAAAAGAGGGGCATCAAGAGAGAGGTGGTTGCCTCGGCGGATGTCCGCGTCCGCATCGACTACGGCAGAGACTTTGACGGCGCACTTTCCACCGTCTCCGCCGCCACCGTCATCGCCTTTGAGGCCATGCGGCAGATGCGAGGAAAAGAATAAAAACGCACACAAAAAGGGCACCGTTTCGGCGGTGCCCAATTTTTTTATTCCTTCACAACCGTGCAGGTCTCGATCCCGTAATAGGCAAAGACCTTGACGGCGTCCTGATCGATCACTTCGCCGCTGACAACGATCGGAACCGCAGGCGGACAGCCGACCGTGACCACAGCCAGCATACGTCCGAGGCTGTCAGAAGCCTTGACTTGTTCGCTGGGCGAAAAAAGAGCCTTGCGAAGATTCATCCCCTGTTTCGGCAGATGAAAGGCAGGCGGACCGACGGTGATGGGCGCTTTTGGGGGAATGGATAGGAGCGCGTTCGTCATCCTTGCCAGACCGTCACGGCCGATCTCGGGCGTCAGCATCAGCACGAGAAAGTCGGGATCGGCAAATTCGGAAACGATGCCTTTTTCCGCCAGAAGCGAAGCCAGCTCGGTGCCGCGATAGCCGTATGGCTTGGCGTCCACCGTCACCTTCAGCGGCTCGGCTCCGCGCAGGATGTAGCCGTGTTTTCGCAGCGTATCCTTTGCCTGCCCGGCCTCACTCAGAAACCGCGCCAGCTTGCCGGCATAGCCGTCAGCCAGATAGGCATTGCAGCGGTCCAGTGACTGCAGGATCAGATAGGACGGACTGGTGGTGCCGAAGAGGGAAAGCGCGTTTTTCGCCTGCTCGGCAAAGAGAGGGGGCGCAGAGGGGGAGATGTGCAGATAGGCACTGCCCGTCAGCGCAGGGAGGGTTTTGTGCGCCGAATCACAGCAGAGGTCGGCCCCCAGATCCAGCGGATGACGGGAGGGCGAGAGAAACTTCAAATAAGCGCCGTGGGCGTTATCGACCAACAGCAGAACACCGTGACGGCGGCAGACCTCCGCCAACGAGGCGATGTCGGATGTGTGCCCCAGATAGTCGGGCGAGGTCAGGTAGACCGCTGCGGGCTTTTCGTCCTCTTCGCTCAGCACCTTTTCCAGATCCTCCGCGCTCAGAGGACAGGAGAGATAGGAGTCGCTTTCTTTCGGGACCAGCCACAGAATGTCGGCATCGGTGAGCGCCGCAGCGGACAGAAAGGCCTTGTGCGCGTTGCGGCCGGCGGCGATGCGAAAGCGCTTGCCCTGCTCTTTGGCATAAAGCGCCGTCAGGTAGAGCATGGCGCGGATGCAGAGCGACGATCCCTCGGTGGAATAAAAGGTATGTGCGCCGAACAAAGAAGAGGCGTTTTCTTCGCTCTGACGGATGATGCCGTCTGGAGCAAAGAGGGAGTCGGCCCCGTCGATCTCGGTGATGTCAAGCGGCTCGCTTCCCAACAGGGGGACACCCTTGTGTCCGGGCATATGCAGACGCAAAGCACCGCTTTCGGCGTATGCTTTGACGAAATCGCAGATCGGGGTGTTCATCATGCGTCCTCAAACGCGCGGGCAACGGCCACCATGATGGCGCATTCCATACGCTTGCGGAAGAGCTTGCAGCCGTATTCGTACACACCCTTGACCGAGCCGGTGGAGTGGAGCGCGTTGGCCGCACAGCCGCCCGAGCAGTAGAGCTTCGCCCAGCAGTCGCGGCATTCGGGACGGGCGTAGACGTTGCAGGAGGCAAACTCGTCCTGTGCACATTTGTTGGTCACGCCTGTCCAGATGTCGCCCAGCTTATAGGCCTCCTCGCCCACAAACTGATGGCAGGGGTAGAGGTCGCCCCAAGGGGTAACGGCCATGTATTCGGTGCCCGAGCCGCAGCCAGAGATGCGCTTGTAGATGCAGGGACCGTCGTTGAGATCGATCATGTAGTGGTAGAAGGTGAAGGGACGCCCCTCCTTGTCACGCTGACGCATCAGGAACGCCAGCTTCTCATACTGGTCAAGCACGATGGGCAGATCGGCCTCGGTCAGCTCGGAAGGATCGCCGGGAGCGCAGACCACAGGCTCCATGCTCAGCTCGGTGAAGCCGAGATCCAGCATGGTCTGAATGTCCTTCAAAAAGTCGGGGTTGGCGTGGGTGAAGGTGCCGCGCATATAGTAGTTCTTGCCGCCGCGGGCGTTCACCAGCTTCTGGAATTTGGGAACGATGGTGTCAAAGCTGCCCTTGCCGCTGTAATCAACGCGGAAGCGGTCGTGGATCTCCTTGCGTCCGTCCAGACTCAGCACCACATTGCTCATCTCGCGGTTGGCGAAGTCGATCACATCGTCGTCGATCAGCATACCGTTGGTGGTGAGCGTGAAGCGGAAGTTTTTGTTGTGCTGCTTTTCCACGCTGCGGGCATAGGCAACCAGCTGTTTTACAACGTCAAAATTCATCAGCGGCTCACCGCCGAAGAAGTCGACCTCCAGATTGCGGCGGCTACCCGAATTCTCAATCAGAAAATCCAGAGCCCGCTTGCCCACCTCAAAGCTCATGATCGCGCGGTCGCCGTGGTACTTGCCCTGGCTGGCGAAGCAGTAGGAGCAGTTCAGATTGCAGGTGTGGGCAATGTGCAGGCAAAGAGCCTTGACAACGCCTGCCGTCTTTTCCTTCAGCTTGCCCGCCATGGGCTCGAAGGTGTCCTCGGCAAACAGCTGACCGCTTTCCTTCAGCGCTGTCACCTGATCGTAGCATTCGGCGATGTCCTGCTCGCTGACTTGATTGGAATCGGCGTATTTTTCCTTTATTTCGGCAAGGACGGATGCTCTGTCCTTCTGCTCGTAAAGGGCGATGATGTCGTAAGCGATGTCGTCCACCGCATGGACCGAGCCCGAGCAGATGTCGAGCACAATGTTGTATCCGCCCAGTTTATACTGATGAACCATAACGTGGTCTCCTCTTTTGTTTGATGACATGCAATGCAAAAAACGCCGCCGACAAAGCGGCGGCATTTTTAAGTTGCTTTACTTGCTCTTCTTTTCCTTGCTCTCGCACTGCTGGTTGGCAATGCCGCAGCTGGTCTTGCAAGCGGACTGGCAGGAAGTCTGGCACTCGCCGCAGCCGCCGTGCTTTGCGCTGTCGCAAAGGTTACGAGTCTTGAGAGTCTTGATATGTTCCATGATGTGATCCTCCACAAAATACAAAATTTAGCATAATAAATTATATCACAAGCGGACGGCAAAGTCAAGACAAAGAATCGATTTCCTGCCGCTTTTTGTGATTTTTATTAACAAAAAGGAGGTGACGGTGATTAAAAGCAGATCTCGCCGTCGACGATCAGCTTTCCCTCGCCGTTTTTCAGTGCCGTGACCAGCTCCTTTGAGGTGCGGATCCTGCGCGGAAACGCCATGCCGGCCTTGCCGATGCCCTCGTAGGTGTGGCGGTGGGAATCGCCGCCCGAGGTGCGGAGAAAGCCGCCTTCTTTGGCCAGCTCCTCGGCCTTGGCATTGGTCTGTTCGTTGTCCGAGAAGTTGTAAACCTCGATGGCATCGCATTTGTCGGGCTCGGGATCGACGTAATGCGTCATGTAGGGCTTGAAGCGGAAGGGGTGCGCGTGGGAGACAAAGCCGCCGGCCTCGTGGACGCGGTCGATGAATTCGCTTAAGGAGAGGGAAGGAATGTCGGTGTTCTTCTGCCAGAAGGCCAGATCCATCCCGTAAACGAGAACCTCCTTGAAGTCGCGGTAAAAATGCTCGATGCCGAACAGAAGGTCAAAATCCAGCTCGTCTGCCGTGGGCTTGGCCGCCAAATAGGCATCGTAATAGCGCTGCATCCGCTCCTCCCAGGGAAGATCGGCGGGGACGGCGGTGTTGCCGTAGATGAAGTGATCGGTCAGCACAGCGCCGGCATAGCCTGCGGCGTGGTAGGCACGGACCATGTCGGCGGAATGGGAATAGCCGCAGCCGCTGCCCTGCATGGAGTGCATATGCATTTCGTATCGGTACCACATGGGTTGGATGCTCCTTTTCTGTGTCGGAAACGACAGTCAGCGAATCTGCTTGACCGGCTCGCCGCCTATCTTCTTGATGGTGGCAAAGTTACCGTAGGTGGAAACGACCTGCTCAGAGAAGGAGAAGGTGTTGTCGTATTGCTTCAGGATCTCGCGGAAGTCGATCAGCTGGTGCTTGTTGACCACGCAGACCAGCATATCCAGATCGGTGTTGCTGTAAGAGCCGGTGGCCTCGATGCGGGTGACGCCGTGCTTGAGCTTTTTGAAAATGTCGGCGGTGATCTCGTCGCCGTGAGGGGTGATGATGGTGAAGCGGTAGGCCGACTTGGTGCCCTTGATGATGTAGTCGGCGATGAAGCTGGACACGAAGCAGTAGGTGACGCAGAGGCAGACAGGACGGTAGTCAAAGGTCAGCACGCCGTTTTCACCGACCTTGGCGTACACGAAGAAGGAGACGACAGCCACAATGGCATTGAGCACGAAGTTGACCCAGAAGAAGTTGAGCGAAGGCTTGGTCTTGTTGATGTACTTGCTGATGATCAGCGTGCCGCCTGCCGAGGAATTGAAGCGGGAGAGCATGCCGTAAACAAAGCCGCTGATGATACCGCTGAGCAGGGCGGGGAAGATGGTGTCCTGACCGTTGGCGTTGTACTGCAGGTTTTCCAGCCCCAGCTTCTGCAGATAGAGAAAAACGAAGGAATAGACCAGACAGAAGCAGAGCGAGCGCTTGGCAAAGGGGCGGTTGATGAAGAAAAAGGCGAAGATACAAAGCGGGATGTTGATCAGCAGGGACATATAACCGATGCTGAAGCCGGTCTTGTACTGGATCATAGTGGCCACACCGTTGATGCCGGCGGGGGCGAAGTTGTTTTCCACAACGAAAAGCTGGTAATTGAGCGCCAGCAAAACGGCGGTCAGGATGATGGCAAGATACTCCACAGCGATCTTGAGATTTTTGTTCATGGGCTTTCGTGTTTTGGTCATGATAAGGTCCTTCCTGTCGGATGCGGAACAAGGCAGCTCCGACTGTTTTTTCTTTTTAAGTGATCGGTCTTTCGTAAATGTAATGTTGGTTTTCTGGCGACTTTTCATTGACGTTTACAAACCCCATTGATTCCCAAAAAGGTTTTCCGGTAACAGGATCGGCGGTTAAGTACATCATTTCCGCACCGTCAATATGGAACAATCGCTCCAAACGCTTAAACATCATCTTGCCATAACCGTTGCGACGATGATCTGGCTTTACATAGAACTCCATAATGTATCCGTATCCGGGTTTTACAAATCCCTTGTGATCTTCATGGTCGATTTTCCCGTAAAGAAAACCAATCGGCATTTCCTTGACATAACACAATTCTAAATGGCGATCTGTCGGTCCTTGCATAGCAATGATGCTGTTGATCCATTTCTGTTGAAACTCTTTTGGAAGTGGACGTTCGCTATGCTCATTCATCTCATCAATGTATTCATACATCAGCGACTCAAACACCTTACAATTTTCTGCGTTATCAGCAGAGAGCTGGACATACTTGATTTGTTTTTCCATTATATTTCCTCCAAAGTTTTATTCGGAGGGTTAGGAAACGTGAACCCTCCATACACGATTCATTTTCATATGTCATCACCCTTTCTGTAAATTTAGTTTGTAGGCAATTCTTTTATACAACTATATAGTATATCATATTTTCCTTTTCCTTGCAAGGCTTTTGGCGAGATGAAGCAAAAAAGAAAAAAGAAAAAAGTTGCATTGCGGTAACGTCGATAAAGAAGGCGTACTGATTAATTTTTTTGTTAATTTTTTTGTTTTGCTTGAAATTGACGCAACGTCAAGTGGTATCATATCGTATAGAGGGGGTGACGTTATGAATCAAAAGCAACTGTATGATATTACAGAAGTTTGCAAGATGCTTGGTACGACATCAAGGACGCTTCGCTTTTATGAAGAGAAAGGCATCATTCAAAGCACAACGGTCGGAATTTCATCGCGCCGGCATTATACCGAAGAACAAATTACGACTGTTAGAAATGTTCTTGTTCTTCGTACATTGGGATTGTCTGTGAAGGCGATTGCAGAGCTGCAAACCAAAGGAGCGGATCTGAAGGACGCAGTCCTTTCCAAGCGCGCAGAAATATATGCGTCTATTGATTCTCGCATTCGTGAAATCAATCTTTTGAATGAAGCTTTATCTGCGCTTGAATCCGGCAAAGACATATTTGCGGAGGATTGGCAGCTTTCTTCTGCCATGAATGAGGAAGAAAAAGAAATCTCTCGAATTTGTACAGATGCCGTTTTAAGCGGAGATGCTGACACGCTCTATGAGCATCTGAGTCCACGTTTGGCGGAATATATGCCGAGAGATGTTTACCGTGCTGTTCGAAAGGACACGTTCGCTCCGCTTGGTGATTTTGTTTCGATCGATAAAACCGTTGCAGACGATAAGTTTTCAAATAAACTATATTGTTTTGCCAGATTTTCAAAGCTCGGTCTAAAAATTACATATGTTTTTCATAATGGAATGATAGACGGACTTTGGCTTGGATATTATGATATGAATGCGAGGTGAGACGATGAAAAGAATTATAGCTATCATTTTACTCATATGTATCGTGGCTCTATCCGGATGCAATACCGAAAGCCCTGATATAAATGGAACAAGTGATAATACTGAGATGATTCCAAATGAAACAACGAATATTCCTAATAAAGACATTCCCCAAGGTAGCATTGAGGAAAAGCATTTTGTTTTAGAAAGTAACGGCTATAAATTAAATGCAGTTTATACTTATATTGACGACGGAAATGCTCATCCTGCCGTTTTGTTAATTGCAGGCTCCGGTCCAAGTGATTACGACGAAACTCTCGGCACATTAAAGCCGTTTAAGGATATTGCAAATGGACTTGCTAAAGAAGGGATCAATTCTCTGCGAGTGGATAAAAGGACATTCAGCTATGCCGCCAACTTTGATATAAAGTGCGGTATAGAAGAAGAATATCTCGAGGATTGTAATGCCGCCATTGAATATTTGAAATCACAAAACATTTCAAGCTTGTATTTACTCGGTCATAGCCTTGGAGGTCAGATTGCCACCGAGCTTGCCGCAAGTATCGAAGGTGTTGACGGTATGCTCCTTTTCAATAGCTCGGCACGGCATCTTGCGGATATTGCATGCGATCAATATTCTGCGCTTGATCCTGTCAATAAAGAGTCCTATACCACTTATGCAGAGGCTGCCAAAAACGCAACCACTTCTTCTGCAAAGGGATACTACTATTACAGTGCAAGTGATTACTATTGGGTATCCTATAATCAAATTGATGTTGCAAAAAATATTTCCAATGCTAATATAAAGACGCTTATCATTAACAGCAAATTTGATAAGCAATCCTTTGACGAGGATCTCAATCTATGGTCAACTCTCTTTTCAGATTCTGCAAATGTATCCATATGTGTATATGACGACATCAGCCATTTCGGATATAAGATTGATACTACAGATCCCTCGTCAATATATACACAAGTAGATTTTCCGAGCGAGGTTATTTCCGCTTTTACTGATTTTATTAAAGGAGATAGATGAAAATGAAGAAGATTGCTTTTGTTCTTCTGACAATAGTTCTTGCCTTTTCTTTGACCTCCTGCAAGGTGAATTGGTTTGATCGGCAGTATGATGCTCCGTGGTGGGCGATTGCTGTTCCGGTGCTTGTCTTTTCCGCACTTGTTTTCTTTGCGGCCGGCAAGCATATAGCATCCCAAAAGTATGTCTGCCCCAAATGCAATCGATCTTTTTATCCAAAGTGGTGGCAAGCAGCACTTTCCATTCATATGAATGATGATCGCGTTTTTCGATGTCCTCATTGCGGAAGAAAGGGCTTCTGTCCTCTCGCAAGGGAAACGGAGGATTGAGAATGTTTCCCCGTTGCACAGGGGAGGCATAGGATCGCCCGACAGAACATCCATAAAGTGCATGTGGAAAGCAAAAAAAGGCATCAAGAAAAAACTTGATGTCCAAGTTGAGGACCTGAAAAAAGATGTGGCACATCTGACAGGTGAAAAACAGGCATTGACCAATGAAATCAAGGACCTCTGCAAAGCAACAGAGGAAGAATAAATCCGTTGCCTCAATCTCAAAGCAGATTTCGAGAAACTCAGCGGTGAGATTGTCGGAAAGCGAAGAGAACCAGCCGAGTATATATTCAGTGACCGCAATTCCGTACCGGAAATTTCGCGAGGAACATTGCATCCGGGCGAAGCGGATGACATTTCTCGATTTGTGACATTTCAGCAAACAATAATGCCCACAGATTGACAATTTTGCATACTTATGGTATAATGCTTAATGGAAAAGTCTCTGTGTAAACAGTTCGGTAAACCATGAATTTGACTGTTTGATCAATCTGGATTTGGAGGTGCGGTCGGGATGAGGAAGCTTATCATACTATTGGTTTTGATGATATCGCTGATGAGTGGATGTATGGTCTCATCTAACGATGGTATAACGAACGATACCGCGCCAAATACAGATGAAATACTTGCAATGGAGGACAACGATATGTATGATGCTTTGATAACAAGATTTATGGATGCAGAACCGAATACACTGAACCAGAAGCAACTGACCGTTGCAGCACTGATTACTTTTGATGCAGAAATGATGAATGGCGGTTTATGCCAATTTTTTGTTAATGACTATAATGGTTATGCGCAGTATATCCGCGATGCGTTGGGAGAAGTTGGCGCAGTTGAAATGCAGAAGCACTATTCAACCTTTGTAAACCAAAATGAGATTGATGTTACGAAAATGAATTCTTTCCGTATCGTGAGCATCCAAGACTATTTAAAACAGTATGAACGCTTCCCTTATGAATCTTTTGATACTACATTTTCAGAAATATACCAGAATGAAGATCTAAGTGAATTGCTGCTTGCTTATGTCCGACTCCACGGGGATGAAATATTAAACTGAAACGATGGCATCAAGAAGCCTTAACAGTTCGACCAATTCCAAATTATTCGAACAGATTAGGAGCAGGACCTGCGGGTCCTGCTTTTCTTGTAAAACAAAAACCACCCTCAAAAGAAGGTGGTTTTTACTTATGGCGGAGAGAGAGGGATTCTTCTCGAATTTTTCAAAGCATTTCGGAAAGGATTTATGTTATGCTTTGAAAAATTCTTCGGTCACCGCTCAAAAACAACACACCGTGTTGTTTTTATCGCTGCTTCGAATCCCTCGCTTGAATTCTCCGATAAGCAAAAACCACCCTCAAAAGAAGGTGGTTTTTACTTATGGCGGAGAGAGAGGGATTCGAACCCTCGATGGGGTATTAGCCCATACACGATTTCCAGTCGTGCGCCTTAGACCAGCTCAGCCATCTCTCCAAAGATGGTTTATAGGGGTATTGTTCCCGAGAAACCGCTTGAATAAACGGTTTCTCGGGACAAACAACTTGCTGTGATTACTTCAGCTCGACAACAGCGCCGGCTTCGGTCAGCTTGGCCTTGATAGCCTCGGCATCTTCCTTGGAAGCGCCTTCCTTGATGGCCTTAGGAGCAGCCTCAACGAGGTCCTTAGCATCCTTCAGACCCAGACCGGTCAGTTCGCGGACAACCTTGATGACTTCCAGCTTCTTAGCGCCGGCCTCAGCAAGGATAACGTCGAACTCGGTCTTCTCCTCAGCAGCGGGAGCAGCAGCACCGGGAGCACCGGCAGCGGCAACAGCCACGGGAGCGGCGGAAACGCCGAATTCCTCTTCGAGAGCCTTAACGAGCTCGGAGAGCTCGAGGATCGTAAGAGTCTTTATATCTTCTAACATCTGGGTAATCTTTTCGCTTGCCATTTTGAATTTCCTCCGTATTTATTAAATAAAATTTTCCTAAATTATTCAGCAGGCGTTTCTGCTGCTTCTGCAGGAGCTTCGCCGCTCTTGTCGATGATAGCCTGGAGACCGTAAGCCAGTCCGTACAGGGGGCTCATCATGCTGCCCATGAGTTTGCAAATAAGAACTTCCTTCGGGGGGATGGAAGCCAGCTCTTTCACCTTGGCCTGGTCGATGACCTCGCCGTCGATGAAGCCGCCCTTCACCTCAAAGCTTTCAATCTTCTCTGCATATTCGCTCAGAACCTTTGCAGGAGCGATGGGATCCTTACTGATTGCAATGGCCGTCATGCCTTCGAGCAGAGGCTTGAGAGCCTCATAACCTGCGTTTTCGCATGCTCTGCCGGTGATCGAGTTCTTATATACCTTGTACTCAACGCCTGCCTTGCGGAGATCGGCGCGAAGCTTGGTATCGTTTTCGACCGTGATGCCCGAATAATTTACGATGACTCCGGAGGACGATTCTTTGATCTTTTCGGTCAGATCAGCAACGATCGCCTTCTTGGATTCCAAAATCTTTGCACTTGGCATATTTTTCACCTCCCAAAATAAAATGCCTCCCGCCGGTGCAAATACCGAAGGAAAGCACGGGGAAAAACAACCTTGTGTGCACCTCGGCAGGATTTACTTTGCACCTGCTGTCTTTGGATTACTTGTACATATTACCACAACCTTATGTATTTGTCAAGTGTTTTGGCAAAAAAATCTCAAAAAAAATCTCATTCGACTTTTTTCGTAAGAATATTTCCTTTTTCTCTTGATTATACTATGGGTAAATGATATAATAAATGAAGATAAGCGTGTGCGGCAAGTTTTGACCGCTCCGCTTTTCGCAAGACTTTACGCAATGGAAGAAGAGTTTCGATGACATATACGGAAAAAACAAAACGGATGCGCACGGCGCTGATCGCTCTGTTGGGGACAGCGGCGGCCGCGATGGTCCTGCTGTCGGTTGCGCTTTATCTTGTACACAGCGACCGCGAGCCGGCGGAGACCGATGCCTTTGCCGTTCTCGATACGCTTGAGACACGTGCCGTTTCCACCCCGGCTGAAAGCACTGCCCCTGCCGTCTCTCCCGAAACCACTCTCCCGCCTCCGCCCGTGACGCAGCCGCCCGAAAGCAGTGAAACGACGGCGTTTGTGTCGGTTCCGGCGGGCGTGTACGATCCCGGCGAGTGGGAAACGCTCTATCCCGATACGGTTCTTGATGAGACCGCCGATGGCGGACAGGAGTATCTGGACTCCATCGTCTTTCTCGGCGACTCCACCACCTACGGTCTTCTGCATTACGAAATGCTGGCCGGTGGCAAGGAGACCGCACAGGTCTGGACGCCCGTGGCAAGAACGCTGACGCTCTCGCGTGCCAATTACGACAAGATCCTCTACCCCGACGATGGGGAGGAATACCTGATCAAGGATGCCGTCGGCATGAAAAAGCCGGCGGTGCTGGTCATCACGCTGGGTGTCAACGGCGTTTCGTTCATGGACGAGGACGATTTCGCTTCCTCCTACGGCCGCCTGATCGACGACATCAAGACCGCCAGCCCGGATACGCTTGTGATCCTGCAGTCGATCTTTCCCGTTGCCTCCCACTATGACAAGCAGCATGCGATCAACAATGTGAAGATCGCGGCGGCAAACGGATGGATCGTGAAGATCGCCGCCGATCGCGGAGTCAAGTATCTGGACACCTATTCGGCGCTGATCGGTGAGGACGGCTTCCTGCCGCAGGACTACCAGAACGGTGACGGAATGCACCTGAACGTGGCCGGCTTTAACGTGGAGCTGGACTATGTCCGCCGCCATCAGCATCCCGATTGGGGAATGACAGCCCCGCCGCCCGCTGCACCGATCGAGCCCTGACGGAGCACGTCGCCGATCGATCCAAACGAAAAAGAAAAAGACATATAAATAAGGAGAAAAACATGAAAAAACTGACTTTGATTCTGACCGCAGTCCTGCTTCTGCTCGCGCTGACCGCCTGCGGCACCACCTACCGTGAGGACGTTGCCGTTTCCGACGTGATCGCATCGATGAAGGCGAGCACCGATCAGGAGAATGTGCTGGCCGTTGCGAGCGAGGATTTTGTTACCTCGTACATGGGCATTGACACCGCGCTCTGCGCCGAATATACGGTCATGGTCCCCGATTCCAGCACGAACATGGATGAATATGCGGTGTTCAAGGCTGCCGATGAAGAGAAGGTTGCCGAGCTGAAGGCGCAGGTGGATGCCTATCTTCAGATGCGAAACGACGCTTGGATGCCCGAGTATCTGCCCGACCAGTATCCGAAGATCAAGAATGCCGAGAGCCAGCAGGCCGGTCTGTATGTGGCCTACACCATCCTCGGCGATGACTACCGCTCGGGTGCGGTGGCTGCCTTCTATGAGGCGCTGAAATAAGCGGATCAAACGAATAAGGAAAAAGGACTTCGATCCCCGGAAAAGGGAAGAAGTCCTTTTTATTTTGTGTTTGGATTTATGAAACAGGATCCGTGATGAAGCGGATGAGAACGATCACGTCCATCACGTCAACGCTGCCGTCTTTGTTCAAGTCGAAGGGGTGAGGCGCTTTGACGGTCAGTGTGTACGTTGGCAGAGTCTGGGGTGTGCTTCCGATGGAGACCGACAGGGTGTACACAATGTCGGAGGTCGTTTCGTTTTTCGGGATGTCCAGCGTCATACGCAGCGAATCGCCGTCCTTGACCGCGTCGGTGGCGGAGACTGTCCCCGTGGAGGAGGTAGCCTTCAGCGTGATCGTTTCGGTGCAGGAGGCAAGGTTTTCGCCGCTCAGCAGGACGTCAACTTTTCCGCCGTTCATAGCGATGACATTTGTGCAGGAGAGAGCAGTGACTTTGGGCAGGGCAATTTCGGGTGTCAGATAGGCGGAAAATTCATAGTGTTCCTCAAGTTCGTCTATGATTAACGTTACACTGCCTGAATAATAATATTGTTGTGTTACGGATGACCATGACCATTTGTTTGCGGCCGGTGTTATGGATGCAGTAAACAGAGTGGCGGAGGAGAATGTCGGTTGTACGATTGCTGCCGTGGTATCGGTGGATTCCAAGGAGGCGTTTTGAATGTTTTCAATTCCCGTGCCGTGGAACAGTAAGCGGATGGAACCGCCGCGCTCGGAAGGTCCGATGGCTTCGATGGATGTAACAGTCGGCGCATTCAAAATGGGGTAGCCGCTGTTTACGGCGCTGTCATCTGCGTTCCAATACTGATTTACCTTGTCTCCCCAGTAGCTGTTGAGGGTATTGACAAACGTTTCCGCCTTCATTTCGGCATCGGTCATTGCCTTACAGCTGAAAACTCGTCCGCTGTTGGAATAAAAATCTGCCGCTGCTGTGCTGTTGTAATACAGGTTCGAATGGCTGTCGGTGCTTGTATGAGCGACACCGTACCAAGTTGCGGCGGTGTCCAGATGAGCATAACAATTATAAAGCGATGCGCCGCAGTTGGCAGCGATGCCGCCGATCTTGTAGTCTGAGGTTTCGGCGGTCAAACTCAATGCGGCAAAACAGTTTTCCAGACATCCTTTTTTTACATCACCGACGATACCGCCGATCAAGCACTGATAGGAATCCCCCCATCTTGCATCGAAAAGACTGTTTACGACACCGCAATTAAGCGCAGAAAGGGAGGAAACTTGACCGAATAAACCGCCCATGGTTCCGCTTGATATCAGAGAAGCCTGTTTGACAAAGCTTTTTGAAGCGAAAACGGAAGCAGCGGAACCACCTAAAAGACCGCCTGTATAACCGTTGCCCTTTATCGTTGCATCACTGACACAGCAGTTTGTGAGGTCAAGAGAATGATACAGGTTTGCATACCCCACAAGACCGCCGGCGTAGCTGTAGCTGTTTGTGTTGTAATTATCGTAGAAGCATTCTCCGATTACCGATGCATGACGGACGTTGCAGTTTGATATGTCAAGAGAATACGAATCCAATACATATCCTACAAGGCCGCCGACATGGCTGTAACTGTATTTGTAGGAAGAGTGTTTTCCGATCACCGTTACGCTGTCAATATCACAGCCTTTGATTGTAATGGCTGCAGAATAAGAAGTTATACTTGCACTTCCCATAAGGCCTCCTGTGTAGCTGATATCACCGTGGGCATCGCCTGTTATTGCCACCTCATTGACATTGCAGTTGATAATTGTAATGGAGGAAGCATCTGCGCTTCCTATAAGACCGCCGGTATGGCAGTAGGAGTAGTCAGAGCTATTCACCAAAGTGCTGCTGATGCTGCAGTTCTTGATCGAAACGACAGAAGAGGCATATCCTACAAGGCCGCCGGTATGGTTTTCCGAGGTGGTTCCGGCTTTCGCACTGCCATCTACTGATGTGTTATCGACACGGCAGTCGGTGATAGAAGAAGAGACATCACCCGCAAGACCGCCGGTGTAGCCTCTGCTATAACTGGATGTAAAGTCACCGCCCGATCCGGATTTGGCACTGCCTGTTACCGATGTGTTGGTGATGGTGCAACCTGTAACCGAAGATGACGCAGAGCCTACAAGAGCACCGGCAAAGCTGAAGCTGTTGCTGGTTCTGCTGTTTTGGAGGTCCGGAGAGGAAGCAACAGCGTTCCCGATAACCGTTGTGTTGATCACGTGGCAGTTTGTGATTTTGCCGGATGAATCTCCCGCAAGTGCTCCAATATGGGCATATGCACTATATACAGAACCGGACGACGGTGTTACATTCAAATAAGAATCGGAAATTGTGATGTTTTTGAGATCGGATGCGGCCTTTCCGAACAAGCCGACAAAGGTTCCGGCTTCGGAAGCATCGGTGATGATGAGGCCGCGGATCGTGTGTCCCTGCCCGTCAAAACTGCCGGCAAAGGCCATGTCCTTGTGGCCGATGGGTGTCCAGAGATGGGAGGACAGATCAATGTCGTTCATCAGCTTGATGGTTTTGCCTTTGAAATCGCTTTTGAGAAGCACGAGTTCTCTGGCGATCCAAGCGAGCTGCTCGGGTTTTGAGATCTCATATACACCATCCTTTTCTGCGACTGTCTCTGCATAATCCAGCCAGTTATCGGTCGGGATGGTGGGCACAGGCAATTCAGGCGCTCCAATGTCATCGGGTGCTCCAATTCCATCAGGCGCACCGATGGTGCTCTCCGTTTCTCCTTCCGCCGCAGTTGGCAGAAGTGCCAGACCGAAGCAGAGAACGGTCAAAAGAAGCGCGAGACAAAGTGCTTTTTTCATGGTTTTGCTTTCCTTTCAAAAGACTTTTTTCTTCCAAAAACAGCGATCCTATGCTTGTTTTGCAAGAACCGCTGCATTTTATGGCTTTGAGCGGAGCTTTCCGCTTTTTTCTTTCCCTCTTACACCGTCGGCATCCATTTTGCGCTCTGTTCGATGATCTCTCTTTCGCAGAATGGGACCTTTACGCCGTCGATCAGCTGGTAGGTTTCATGCCCCTTGCCGGCAAAGAGGATCACATCCCCCTCCTGCGAATGGAGCACCGCATGGCGGATGGCCTCCTCGCGGTCGGGAATGACCGTATACGGGCAATCGTGCCCGAGAAAGCCCTTTTCGATGTCGGCAATGATGTCCGTCGGCGGCTCACTGCCCGGGTTGTCCGAGGTGAGAATGCAGAAATCGCACAGAGAAGCGGCGATTTCGCCCATGGCCTTTCGCCGAAGCTCGGTGCGTCCGCCCACGCTGCCGAACAGACAGACAAGCCTCTTCGGCTCATACAGCCGCAGGGTTTCGAGAATGTTCTGCAGGCTCAGCTCGTTGTGAGCATAGTCGATGACAAAGGTGCGCATGGGAAGGGCAGGCACGATCTCGAAGCGGCCGTCCACGTTGGTGTTTTCCAGCGTTTGTTCGGCGCTTTCGGCAGTCAGACCGAGGATGTCGCAGGCGGCGGCCACGGCCAGCGCGTTGTAAACGCTGTACCGACCGGGGGTACGCACACGGAAGGCGTGCTGTCCGCGCTTCTGCAGGGAGGCGGAAAAGGCCATGCCGGGCGAGCCGTTGACCGTTTGCAGCGCCAGGTCGGATGCGGCATAATCGGCCTCGTTTTCGAGCGAATAGTACAAAACATCGCCCGCAGCGGCCAGCGCCATGGCCTCGGAATAGGCATCGTCAACATTGATCAGCGCATAGCGGGAGTGAGCAAAGAGCATGCTCTTGCACTGCATATAGTTTTCAAAATCCTTGTGCTCGCCGGGGCCGATGTGGTCGGCGGACAGGTTGGTGTAGATGCCGAGATGGAAGGAAAGACCGTACACGCGCCCGGTCAGATAGGCCTGGGAGGAGACCTCCATCACCGCATACTCCGCACCGCCTTCGACCATATCGGCAAAGGCCTTCTGCAGCTCATAGCTTTCGGGGGTGGAGTTGGCGGTGGGCGTTTTTTTGCCCTCAAAGAGGATGCCGTTGGTGCCGATCAGCCCCGTTTTGTAGCCCGCGCGGTTGAGTGCATCGGCCAGGAGGGTGGAGACGGTGGTCTTGCCCTTGGTGCCGGTGACGCCGATCAAACGGAGCTTTTTCTCGGGGTGACCGAAAAATTCCGCAGACAAAAGCGCCAGCGCCCGACGGGTGTCGTCGGTTCTGACGATGATCGCATCATGGGGCAGGGCGACCTCGCGGGTGACAAGGAAGGCGCGGCAGCCGTTGCCGTAAGCGCTTTGCGCGTAAAGATGGCCGTCGGTGACTTCGCCCTTCAAACAGAAAAAGAGCGAGCCTGAAACGGCCTTTCGTGAATCGTAAGCGAGGGAGGTGATCTCAAATTCCACCGCTCTTTCGTCTGCGTCATGCGGGATGACCGCAAGAAGCTTGCTGAGCTTCATAGCCTTCAAGGATTCCTTTCGGTGAAATCGAAGCCGATGGGCTCCTTGCCGCTCATCTGGATGGCACGGTAGGCCAGCACCTCCAGCGCGTCGAGGAAATAAGGACCCAGCTTCTGTTCTTTTTTGACGATCGACAGCTCGGTACAGCCGAGGATCAGTCTCTCGCATCCCCGTTCGCGGAGGGAGTCGGCGGCCTTGAAGAACTCGCCCATGTTGACGGGCTTGCCGCTTTTGACCGATCGGTAGATGATGTCCATCACGCGCTGCTGATTGACCTCGTCGGGGCAGATGCAGGCGATGCCGAACTTGTCGCACATATCCTGATACACACGGGCATGGATGGTGCCCTTGGTGGCCAGAATACCGACCTTGCTCACGCCCAGCTTGGTGACCGTCTCCACCGTTTCGTGCATGATGTTCAGCACCGGTACATCCACCGCCTCGTTGATGCGGTCATAGAAATAGTGGGCGGTGTTGCAGGCGATGGCCAGATGGGTGGCGCCAAAGGCAACCAGACGCTTGGCATCCCCCACCAGAAGCTCAGAGGGATCCTCGTCGCTTTCCTTTAAAATAAAGGCGGTGCGGTCGGGGGTGGAGGCGCGGGAGCAGAGAATGATGTCGATGTGCTCCTGGTCATTTTCGGCAGGGGTGTGGCTGGTGATCATTTCGTAGAGATAGGCGGAGGAGAGAGGACCAACGCCGCCTAAGATCCCCAGCAGAGTCTTGGGATTGGATACAGACATATCGTTCATTTAATCAGGCTTCCTTCCCAGATATTGGTTGAATTTTTTGATGTGACGCCATTCGTGTATGAGAGTATATGCGATCCGCTTGGGATTTAGCCGCAGATCGTAGGCGTAACGGAGAGAAAAAGCTTTTTTTGCCTTCTTCAAGGCTTTCACTTTGGCGAGCAGAGCGGGATTGTTGACATAGGTGTTCACCACGCTGTCGGGGATGTACCGCCAATAGACCTCGTTTTCGCCGTAAAGAGTTCCCTCGCTTACCTGCTTGTCGATCAGGTCGGAAACGGCAAGCTCGGCGAGATTCTGACCGGCGGCGGTGAGGTAGTAATTGCTGCGCCCCTGACGGGTGTTGATCTCGAACACGCGGTAGCTTCCGTCGCGGCTGTCGAATTTGATGTCGAAATTGGCGAGGCCGCGGTAGCCGATCGCTTCGAGAAAGGTCTTGAAGCGTTCGTAGAGAAGCGGGACAGACTCGGTGACGATGGCGGCATGATTGCCCAGACCTTTTGGCGTATGCTCCTCCAGAAGCACGTGACCGAGGCACATGCTGCGGACCTTTTTGTCGTCTCCGCAATAGGCGGTGAGAACATACATATGCGAATCGTCGCCGGGAATGGTGTCCTGCACCACGACGCTTTCGGAGTAACCGCTTGCAAAAATGCGGTCGATGATGGCCTGCGCTTCGGCGCGGCTCTGTGCGCGGTAGACCTTTTTCATGCCTTCAAAGGGGAATTTCCAGTACTGGCTGCTGCTGGACGGCTTGACGATGACGGGAAAAGCAAAGGGCATCGGCTCGGGCAGAGAAGGCGAAGCCTTGGTGCAGACCACGGTTTTCGGATAGGGCAGATCGTATTGCTCGCAGATTTCGTAGAAGCGATCCTTTTTCGTGATCTCTTCAGCCAGCGCGTAGTCGGGGTAGGGGATCGCGTAGAGCGGTGCGAGCACGTCGCGGTTTTTCATGATCAGATTAACGTAATCGTCGGTGCAGCCGAACAGGATACGCTTTTTCCCCTCGTGGGAAGCGGCGAAGTCGGTCAGCGTTTTGAGCATGACCTCTTCGTTGTCCAGATCGCTGACCGCGGTGAAACGCACGATCTTGGAATACATCGTCGAGCCGATGGCATATCGGCCGAAGGCATAGGACACAACGCCGTAAGCCTCGTGAAAGGCTCTGGCTACGTTATAGCAGTTGAGGTCGGCTCCCAGAATGACGGGGAGCAGATCGGTTCTTACCGGATTCATGATGCCGTCCTTTCGTCAATTTTCGTCAATGAAGAAGCGTTTGTACCACACAAGGAAGGTGAAAACCGTCCAGATCTTGCGTCCGTTGTTGACCTTGCCTGTGAAGTGATCGTCCAAAAGCGCGCAGAGCTTGTCGGTGTCAAAGAAGAGCGCGGCAAAATCCGAGCGGAAGTAACCGATCACGATGTCGCGGTATTTCTCCTCGCGGAGCCAGAGACGGATCGGGACGGGGAAGCCCATCTTCTTACGCTTCACCCAGTCGGGGGGCAGGGTGTTTTCCGAGGCCTTGCGGAGCACATACTTGGTGTTGATGCCGTTGATCTTGTGCGAAGAGGGAATCTTTTGCGCAAAGTCCATGACCTTGCGGTCTAAGAAAGGGACACGGAGCTCCAGCGAGAAGGCCATGCTCATCTTGTCGGCCTTGAGCAGGATGTCGCCCGGCAGCCACTGCTTCAGATCCAGGTATTGCTTTTTGGTCAGCTCGTCCTTGTCCTTGACTCTTTCATAGAAGCGCCCTGTGATCTCCTTGGGGGACAGACCGCCGCGGAAGGGCTCTTTCAGGATGCTCTTTGCCTCCTTGGGATCGAAGATGTGAGCCTGCCCGATGAAATACTCCTCCGGCACACCGCTGCCCTTGATGATGAAATCATGCCCCTTGAAATAGGGCAGCTTTTTTGCCACGGCAGCGGCGGCGCGGCGCAGGGGAGCGGGGATCTTCTTATACTTCCGCATCAGCGGTGTTTCGTCGTACCACTCATAGCCGGCAAAGATCTCGTCGGCACCCTCGCCCGACAACACGACGGTCACGTGCTCGCTTGCCAGCTTCGACAAAAACCAGAGCGGCACCACCGACGGGTTGGATTGAGGCTCGTCCATGTGATACTGAATGGACGGAAAGGCCTTGAAGCAGTCGTCGGGATCGAGGATGCGGGTGTAATGCTCGATGCCTAAGATCTCGGACAGCTCCTCGGCGTAAACGGTTTCGTTGAATTTGGGATCGCCGAAGCCCACCGAAAAGGTCTTGTTCGGCATCAAAGAGGCGGTGATATAGCTGGAGTCAATGCCGCCCGACAGGAAGGAGCCGACCTCCACGTCGCTGATCTTGTGGGCGGAGACCGATTCGCGGATCACGCCGTCCAGCTCCTTTGCACAGGCCTCCGGATCGGACGCCTCCGCGTTGAATTCGATGTCCCAATAGGGCTCAAGGGTGATCCTGCCCTCGCGGAAGGTCAGCGTATGGGCGGGCGGAAGCTTATAAACACCCTTGAAAAAGGTCTCGTCGGTGGCGGAATACTGGAAGGTCAGATAGGAGGACAGCGCCTTCTCGTTGACCTGCTTGCGAAAATGCGGATGGTCGAGAAAGCTTTTGATCTCCGAAGCGAAGAGAAACTCGCCGTTTTCGGTCTGCGTATAGTAAAAGGGCTTGATGCCGAAGAAATCGCGGGCGCAGAACAGCTCCTGCCTGCTCTCGTCCCAGATGGCGAAGGCAAACATACCGCGCAGGCGCTTCACCACATCCTTGCCGTATTCGGCGAAGGCATGGAGCAGAACCTCGGAATCGCAGGTGGACAGGAAGGAATGCCCCTTGGCGGTCAGCTCCTCCTTTAACTCAAGGAAGTTGTAGATCTCGCCGTTGAAGACCATGGACAGTCCCTTTTCTCCATCCGTCATCGGCTGCCTGCCGCTTTCGGACAGATCGAGGATGCTGAGACGGCGGAACCCGAGAGCGATGGAATCGGACAGGTGATACCCATCCATATCCGGCCCGCGGTGAACGATGCGCTCGCACATCTTTTTCAGAATCTCTTCCTTATTTATAAGTTGTCCGGTGAATCCTGCGAATCCGCACATAGCAAAGACAGCCTTTCTGTTTTTTTCTTACGATGGATTATTCTTCCCAGTTGTGGTACACGTCGCCCACGTCGTCGTTTTCTTCCAGATTTTCAAGCAGCAGGTTCATCTTGCGGATGTCGTCCTCGTTTTCCAGCTTGATGTAGGAAGAGGGGATCTTGTCCTTTTCCGCGGACTCAAGGGTGTAGCCGAGAGCGACCAGCGCGTCCTTGACAGCGTCCAGATCGTCGGGCTGGGTGTAGATCTCGTAAACGTCGTCGTCGGTGATGAAGTCCTCGGCACCGGATTCCAGCGCATCCTCCATCAGCTTGTCCTCGTCCACACCGTCATCCTTGGCGATGATGATCACGCCCTTGTCGGAGAAGAGGTAGGACACGCATCCGCTCTGACCAAGGTTGCCGCCGAACTTGTCGAAGTAGTGGCGGACCTCCGAGCCGGTACGGTTGCGGTTTTCGGTCATCGCTTCCACGATCACGGCGATGCCGCTGGGACCGTAGCCCTCGTAGACGATGGTTTCGTACACAAGACCGTCGGCGTTGCTGGCGCGCTTGATGATGCGGTCGATGTTATCGTTGGGAACGTTGAGAGACTTGGCCTTGGCGATGAGGTCGCGCAGCTTGGTGTTGGAGACCGGATCGGGACCGCCCTCCTTGATGCACATGGTCATCTCCTTGCCGATCTTGGAAAAGACCTTCGCCTTCTGAGCGTCGGTTTTCTCCTTTTTATGCATAATATTCTTCCATTTGCTATGGCCTGACATAAGTAAAATATCCTTTCTAAGCTCCGCGGAGTTGATAGCGGAGGAATTTTTTGTTGATGATGTTTATTTTTTTTTT
Source organism: Oscillospiraceae bacterium (assembly GCA_015063795.1). Taxonomy (GTDB): domain Bacteria; phylum Bacillota; class Clostridia; order Oscillospirales; family CAG-272; genus SIG694. The sequence continues at coordinate 6,631 of SVTL01000018.1, read as the reverse complement.
GGGGAAGATCAGATCTTTTCGGGCGCCTTCATGCAGATCAGCGAAAGGGCGGCGCCGAGGACATTCTGCGTGCCCTTGCACAGCGAAAGACGGAAGCTTCGCGTATCGCCTTCGGCGGAGTTGATGGGGCACTCATGGTAGAAGCGGTTGAAATCGGAGCAGACGTCGAGAATGTAGTGAACGATGACCGACGGCTCGTAATCGGCGATGGCGGCCAGCACCTTTTCCTTGAAGAGGGCAAGGGTTTTGATCAGCGCCTTTTCGTGCTCGTTGATCTGTGCGGGCGTGACGGGGGTGAAATCGCCTGCCTTTTCCAGAATGCTGGAGGCGCGGGCGTAGGTATACTGGGCGTAAGGACCGGTGTCGCCTTCAAAGGAGAGGGCGTTTTCAAGAATGAAGTTGATGTCCTTGATGCGGTTGTTGGACAGGTATCCGAACACGATCGCGCCCGTGCCCACAGCCTTGGCCACCTCGTCCTTGTCGGGCAGGGTGGGATTCTTTTCCTCAATGATCTCCTTGACCTTGGCGATGGCCGAATCAAACAGGTCGGCGAGAAGCACCACATTGCCGGTACGGGTGGCAAGCTTGGCACCGTTGATGCTGACCGTGCCGTAGGGGATGTGGACGAGGCGGTTGGCCCAGTCGTAGCCCATCAGCTCGGCCACCTTGAACCACTGGGCAAAGTGCAGGCTCTGACCGGCGGAGGTGACATAGAGGCATTTCTCAAAATCATAGGTGCGCTTGCGGTAAACGGCGGCGGCGATGTCGCGGGTGGGATAGAGCGTGGAGCCGTCCTTTTTCAGGATGAGGCAGGGAGGCATCTTGTATTCCTCCAGATCAACGATGGATGCGCCCTCATCGATCTTCAGCAGCCCCTTGTCGCGGAGAAGATTGACCTGCTCGTCCATTTTGTCGGTGTAGAAGCTCTCGCCGCAGTAGGAATCGAATTCGATGCCAAGCAGCTCGTAGGTCTTCTTGTATTCGCGGATGCTGATATCCACAAACCACTTCCAGAGGGCAAGGTTGTCCTCATCGCCATGCTCCAGCTTGGTGAATTCGGCGCGGGCAAGATCCTCCAGAGCTTTGTCCTCCTCAGCCTCCTTGTGGAAGCGGACATAGAGCGCAACCAGCTCCTCGATGCCCTTTTCCTCAACGGCCTCGCGGCTGCCCCATCGACGGTAGGCCACGATCAGCTTGCCGAACTGGGTGCCCCAGTCGCCGAGGTGGTTGATGCCGAAGCATTTGTAGCCGCAGTATTCATGCAGCATCTTCAGCGAGTGGCCGATGACGGTGGTGCCCAGGTGTCCGATGTGGAAGGGCTTGGCCACGTTGGGGGAGGAGTAGTCGAGAAGGACGGTTTTGCCGTGTCCCAGATCGGTCTTGCCGCAGTCCTTACCCTTGGCCAGGATCTCGGCCAAAACGGTTTTGGTCAGATACTCATCCTTCACATAAAAATTCAGGTAACCGCCTGCGGTCTCCACCTTTTCGATGCCGTCGATGGCAAGGTTTTCGGTGAGCTTGGAGGCGATCTGCGGCGGACCCATGCGAAGCGCCTTGCTGAATTTGAAGCAGGGCAGAGCGATGTCGCCCTTGTCAGCCGGCGGATATTCGAACATCTCCGCGATCGCTTCGGCGGTGAAGCCGCATTCGGCGTTGATGCTCAGGATCGCGGGCAGGATGCTTTCCGCAATTTTCGTCTTTAATGCGATCATAAAAGTCTCCGTTCTCTATGTTAAGCGTTATGTTATTCGCGTTCGTTGACCACGTTGATGGGCTTGCCCTCAAGAAAGGCCTTCAGGCTTTCGCCGACGGTGTTGATCAGCCGCTGTCTGGCCTCGCGCGATGCCCATGCGGTGTGGGGGGTGATGGTGACGTTCTTCGCTGTGCGGAGCGGATTGTCCTTCGTCATCGGTTCGATGTCGAGCACGTCCAGCGCGGCGCCTGCGATGCGTCCCTCGTTCAAAGCGTCGGCCAGCTCCTGCTCACGGACCAGCGGACCGCGTGCGGTGTTGATCAGGTAGACGCTCTTCTTCATTTTGGCGATCGATTCGGAATTGATGATGCCGCGCGTTTCCTCGGTCAGCGGGCAGTGGAAGGTCAGAAAGTCCGAACGGGCGAACAGCTCATCCTGTTCCACCTGCTCATACGGGACGTCGTCCTTGCGCGAACGGCTGGTGAAGATGACCTTCATTCCGAATGCATCGGCGATCTTGGCCACCTCTCTTGCGATGGTGCCGAAGCCGTAGATGCCCAGCGTCTTGCCGGACAGCTCGGTGATGGGAAAGTCGAGGCAGGTGAAGAAGGTGGAACGGCTCCAGCCGCCGCTTGCCGTATACGCAGCGTATGGGCGGATGCTGCAGACGTGGTTCAAAAGAAGCGCGAACACGTGCTGAGCAACGCTTGGCGTCGAGTAGCCGGGGGCGTTGCAGACCGTGATGCCCTTTTCCCTCGCGTAAGCGGTGTCCACATTGTTGTAGCCGGTGGCGAAGATGCCTACATATTTCAGATTCGGGCAGCGGTCCATCAGCTCTTTGGTGACAAGCGCCTTGTTGCAGAGCAGAACATCGGCGTCACAAACAGCGTCCGCCACCTGCTCGGGCGGGAGGACCTCATGGAAAAAGGTGACCTCGCCCAGATCGGTCAAGGGCGAAAAATCAATGTCGTTGTCATGGGTGAGGGTGATGCGGTCAAGAGAAACGATCTTCATGAAAAATCCTCCGAAAGGAAGCTGTTAGGATTTGAATGAAACTTCCTAATATAAGGTATACTCCTTATTATACCACGCCGACGCTCTCTATTTGTTACGTTATTGTTAACAAAACCGAAGATTCGGGCGAAAAGAAAAGCGTTGGCAGCACGTTGTCGGTTTCTTCACAAAGAATGACTTGACAAGATTGCCGCTTTTGGTGTAAAATTGAATGAATATATGAATTTTTAGAAGAGACGTGTCTGCTTATGGCAAAAGACGTTTCTGAAAGGTATGGAGATAGTATGAGCTTGACTTTGAACAAAACGAAAAACGGAAAGATCGTCAAAGGACCCCTGCTGACCATCGTCATGGACGGTGTCGGTCTGGGGAAGGATTATGAGGGCAACGCGGTCAAGGCGGCGTCCACCCCCACGCTGGATAAGCTGATGGCGGAGTATCCCACGCTGGCCATCAAGGCCTTCGGCACGGCGGTCGGTCTTCCCAGTGATGACGATATGGGCAATTCCGAGGTGGGACACAATGCGCTCGGCGCCGGGCAGGTGTTCGCGCAGGGTGCCAAGCTGGTCACCCAGTCCATTGAAAGCGGCAAGATGTTTGCCTCCGAAACGTGGAAGACCATCGCAGGCGGCTGCGCGGAAAAGGGCAGCGTGCTGCATTTCATCGGTCTGTTCTCCGATGGCAATGTCCATTCCCACATCGACCATCTGAAGGCCATGATTGAGCGCGCCAAGGCCGACGGAGTCAAAACCGTGCGTGTCCACATTCTGCTGGACGGCCGTGACGTGGGCGAGACCTCGGCGCTGGAGTATGTTCTCCCCTTCGAGGCCTTTCTTGCCTCGCTCAACGACGCTTCCTTTGATGCAAAGATCGCATCGGGCGGCGGCCGCATGAAGATCACCATGGACCGCTATAACGCCAACTGGAGTATGGTGGAAAAGGGCTGGCACACCCATGTGCTGGGCGAGGGCAGACTCTTTGCCTCCGCGGAAGAAGCCATCAACACGCTTCGCAGCGAAACGCACGCCATCGACCAGGATCTCGATCCCTTTGTCATCGGTGAAAACGGCAAGCCCGTGGGCACCGTCGAGGACGGCGACGGCGTGATCCTCTTCAATTTCCGCGGCGACCGCGCCATCGAGATCTCGCTTGCCTTTGACAGCGATGCGTTCGATGCCTTTGACCGTGTCCGCCGTCCGCAGGTGACCTTCGCCGGTATGCTGGAGTATGACGGCGACCTGCACATCCCCTCCCGTTATCTGGTCAATCCCCCCGAGATCACCAACACCATGGGCGAGGCGCTTGCCAATGCCGGTGTCCGTCAGCTGGCCATCTCCGAAACGCAGAAGTACGGCCACGTAACCTATTTCTGGAACGGCAACAAGAGCGGCAAGTTTGACGAAGCCACCGAGGAATATATCGAGATCAAGTCGGACACCGTTCCCTTCGAGCAGAGACCGTGGATGAAGTGCGCCGAGATCACCGACCGCCTCATCGAGTGCCTGGAGAGCGGCAAGTATGACTTCCTGCGCGTCAATTATCCCAACGGCGATATGGTCGGTCACACCGGCAACTTTGAAGCAACCCGCATCAGCATGGAGGCGCTGGATCTGCAGCTGGCCCGCATCCTGCCCGTTCTGGACAAGCTGGGCGGCGTGGCGCTGATCACTGCTGACCACGGCAACTCCGATGAGATGTATGAATTTGACAAGAAGAGCGGCGGCGTCAAGACCAATAAGGACGGCTCCCCCAAGGCCAAGACCAGCCACACGCTGAATCCCGTTCCGCTGATCGTGTATGACAACCATACCTCCGACCGTTATGAGGTGAAGACGGGCGAGTTCGGCCTGTCCAATGTGGCGGCCACCGTTGTCAACCTTCTCGGCTACGAAACGCCCTCCATGTGGGACGAATCGGTGATCGAGATCAAGTAAAATTTCGTAAAAACAGGTGATCGTTTGTGCTCAGATTCAGGATTACAGACCGATATCGTAAGAAGACGAAGGCGGATTTTCTCGGCGATCTGATGAAGCTTTCCGCCGATGACATCGCGCCCCTTCCGCCCAAAAAGCCGAAGAGCAGGGCGCAGATCGTGTCAACGGCGGTGACGATCGCGGTCCTTCTGCTGTGCGCCGCTGTGTTTGTGTACAGCGTCACGCAGATGGTGATCACGCTCATCGCCCACAACGAAGCCAAGCAGCTGTATGAGGGGCTGGCGGTGGACTTTTTTGCGTCCGCCCAAGGCTCCTCCGGCAGTCCCGTTCCGCTTTCGCAGGGAGAGGCGAGTCTGCCCCTGCCCGATATTTCGGTCAAGCGCCAGCCGTCGGACCGCGAGGATGCCGGTACGGTGCACAACGCCGATTTCGAGCGGATCAAGGCCCAGCTGTATGCGTTGAGCGAGAACAATCCCGATACATACGGCTGGCTGACCGTGGAGGGAACGCAGATCAACTATCCCGTGGTGCAGGCGGCCGACAACGATTACTATCTCAACCGCAGCTTCCAGAAGAAGTATCTGCCGTATGGGGCGATCTATGTGGATTTCGTCTGCCGCCGCAACGTGGCCGAGAATTACAACACCGTCATCTATGGGCACAATGTCACCTCTGACGGCAGTATGTTCAACGGCGTCACCGATTTCCTCGATCCGGATTTCTTCAATGAGCACGATGAGATCAAGCTGTATACCTCCGACGGCATCTTTGTCTACGAGGTCTTTGCCATCTATGAGACCGACTACGGCTACCATTACCGCAAGACCGACTTCACGTCAAATGAGCAGTTTGGCGAGTATATCAACGAAATGCAGAGCAATTCCATCTGGCAGAAGGAGGGCATGGATCTGACCGGCGAGGATCGGATGATCACCCTGTCCACCTGTACCAGCAGTCTGTTCACCACACGCCGTTATGCCCTGCAGGGCAGACTGGTCCGCGTGGAAAAATGAAACGCAACGGAGGATGTACGAAACAATGATGGTTTCGCTGATCATACCTGTATATAATGAGGAGAAGATTCTGAGGGATACCTGCGCCCGTCTGGTCGCCTTTATGGAGAAGAGCTATGAGTGCTATGAGATCCTCTTTTCCAACGACGGCAGCGTGGATACCTCCGCGGCGATCCTGACACAGCTGGCGGAGGAATATCCGGCTGTGCGTGCGGTGGGATATGAAAAAAACCGCGGCAAGGGCTGCGCCGTGCGGACGGGTATGCTGGCCTCGAAGGGCGATCTCTGCCTGTTCACCGACTGCGATCTGGCGTACGGTACCGATGTGCTGAAACGGCTGTCGGATGAGCTGGAAAAGACCGGAGCGGATATCGTCATCGGCTCGCGCAGTCTGGGCAAGGACGGGTACAGCGGCTATTCCTTCCTGCGGAAATGGATGTCGAAGACCTATCTCAAGCTGCTGGCTCTGCTCACCGGCTTTTCCCACAGCGATTCGCAGAGCGGCATCAAGGGCTTCCGAGGCGATGTCGCCCGTGCGGTGTTTGCCAAATGTCAGGTGGACGGCTTCGCTTTCGATCTGGAGGCGCTGATTCTGGCGGAAAAAGCGGGATGCCGCATCGGAGAGATGCCCGTCAAGATCCTCGACAACCGCGAAAAAGAGTCAAAGGTCAATCCTTTTCAGGATGCGCTGAAAATGCTGAAGGATGTCCGCCTCATCAAAAAACGCATCAAAAACAGCGATTCTCGGGTAGTTTTCGACAAAAACGATGGCGAAAAATAGGAAAAACTCATAAAAATGGACAAAGTTGAAAAAAGTGCTTGACAAACCGAAAGAAAAGTGCTATACTGTCAAAGCCGCGCCGATGAGGCGTAGCACAGCGGTCCTTGAAAATTGAACAACAAGAGAAAGAGAAAGTACCATGGTCAAGAGCAGAAATGCTGTTGAAGATGGGGAAACTCGACAATTCCTTTTTTTA
>SVTL01000017.1 GCA_015063795.1 Oscillospiraceae bacterium | reverse complement strand
CTACAAATGCAGTGCTTGTCAAGAAAAAAGGATAGAGATTGCACTTTGCTTTCTCTATCCTTTTTCCTGTCGGTAGGTAACGTATTTTATTAAATTTCAAAAACTGTCCTTAAGAACACGCGCCTTATGCCTTCTCTTTTTTGATTGTTCGGATGCTCTCAAATGCTGAAGAGCAAATCGGCGTAGGTGGGGAAGGGCCAATAGGACTTGGCGGTCTTGGTCTCCAGCGCGTCTGCCTTTTCGCGGAGGGCGCGCATGGCGGGGATCACCGTGTCGCGGTAGCAGTCGGCGGTCTTATGGGTGTCGGGGAGGTTGGACAGACCGTTCATGATCTCTTCCAGCGCCTCGGTGTCGGCATAGAGCCCGTTGAGGAGGGAGGACAGCTCGGCAATCAGCTTGCGCTCCGCATCCGCAGCATCGGCAAAGCCGAGCGCCTTCTTGTTGGCGGCGGTCTCGGTGAGCACGCGCAGATATTCCATCACGGCGGGGAGGATCTCCTGACGTGCCATGTCGATCATGGTCAGCGCCTCGATGTGCAGGTTCTTGCAGTAGTTTTCCAGCAGGATCTCGGTGCGGGAGAGAACCTCGGCGCGGGAGAAGACGTTGTGCTTTTCAAACAGAGCGATGTTCTTTTCATCGGAGAAGCAGGGGATGGCATCGGCAGCGGTGCGGAGATTGAGCAGACCGCGCTTTTCGGCCTCCTCCTCCCATGCTTTGGTGTAGTTGTTGCCGTTGAAGAGGATGCGCTTGTGGGCGGTGACCGTTTCCTTGATCAAAGCGTCCACCTCGGCATCGAAGTCGGCGGCTTTTTCCAGACGGTCGGCAAACGCTTCGAACACATCGGCCACGGCGGTGTTGATGACGATGTTGGGACCGGCGATGGAGAACGAGGAGCCCAGCATACGGAATTCAAACTTGTTTCCGGTGAACGCGAAGGGGGAGGTACGGTTGCGGTCGGTGGTGTCCTTGGTCAGGTTGGGAAGGGTGTGAACGCCGGTGTCCATGCTCGTGCGCCGCGTCTGGCCGTAGGGGATCCCCTTTTCGATGCAGTCAAAAATGGTGGATAATTCATCGCCGAGAAACATAGAGATGATAGCGGGGGGCGCTTCGTGGGAACCGAGACGGCAGTCGTTGCCTGCGGAGGCGGTGGACATGCGCAGAAGATCCTGATGCTCGTCAACGGCCTTGATGACCGCGGCGAAGAGCAGGAGAAAACGCTTGTTGGAAGCGGGATCCTTGCCGGGCTCGAAGAGGTTTTCGCCCTTGCCGGTCTCCAGGGACCAGTTGTTGTGCTTGCCGCTGCCGTTGACGCCGTTGAAGGGCTTTTCGTGGAGCAGGCAGGCCAGATTGTGTTTGTGAGCCACCTTTTTCATCATTTCCATGGTCAGCTGGTTCTGGTCGGTGGCGATGTTGGCGGTGGTGTAGAGGGGGGCCAGCTCATGCTGAGCGGGGGCGGCCTCGTTGTGCTCGGTCTTGGCGTATACGCCGAGCTTCCAGAGCTCACGGTTCAATTCGCCCATGTATTCGCCCACCTTGGGCTTGATGGCGCCGAAATAGTGGTCGTCCAGATCCTGCCCCTTGGGGGGATTGGCGCCGAAGAGGGTGCGTCCGGTGAAAACCAGATCCTTACGCTTTTTCCACAGCTCGCGGTCGACGAGGAAGTATTCCTGCTCAGCGCCGATGGTGGGAAGCACGCGCTCGACGGTCGTGTCGCCGAAGAGGTGAAGCAGACGGACGGCCTGCTTGCCGACGGCCTCGATGGAGCGGAGCAGAGGCGTTTTTTTATCCAGCACGTCGCCCGCATAGGAGCAGAAGGACGTGGGGATGCAGAGGGTGTTGTCCTTGATGAAGGCATAGGAGGTGGGGTCCCAGGCGGTGTAGCCTCTCGCCTCGAAGGTGGAGCGCAGTCCGCCGGAGGGGAAGGAGGAGGCATCGGGCTCGCCCTTGATCAGAGCCTTGCCCGAAAAGGACATCAGCGCCCCGCCGTTTTGCGTGGCGGAGACAAAGGAATCGTGCTTCTCGGCGGTGATGCCGTTCATGGGCTGGAACCAGTGGGTGTAGTGCGTCACGCCCTTTTCCAGCGCCCATTCCTTCATGGCGTGGGCGACCACGTTGGCAATGGTGACATCCAGCGCCTTGCCCTCGGCGATGGTTTTGCGGAGAGATTTGTAAATTTCCTTGGGCATACGGCTCTGCATGACCGTGTCGTTGAAGACCATGCTGCCGAACATTTCGGGCATTTTCATTTCGTTATCCATAGTTGAGAAGACCGTTCCTTTCGTGAATGGGGTAAAGCAAGCGGATGAAGCCGTCGTTTTTTCTTGCCGGACGGCGGAAAAACCCTATCTTCCTTTTATTATACAACAAAATCGCGCGTTCGTCTACGGTTTTTTGAAAAATAAATCCAAAAGAAAAAAGTTGTTGAAAAGAGGCGAAAAAGATGATACAATAGAAGCGTATAAGACAACCACCCCCTCCCGACCAAGCAGAAAGGAACCGTTTTTTATGATCATACCCGGCCGTGTCAAACATTTTTATCTGAGGCTTGTCTGTCTGATATTGACCGTTGTGTTTTCGCTTTCTTCGATCGTTTTTCTTGCGCTGATCGTCTCGGCCCGCGATGAGACCGGGCGCGTGTCGGCGGCGTCTCTGATCGCTCCTTTGCCTGAAAATCAACACGAGGGCGCCACGCGCAGACTGCTCCATCCCGACAGCGAGGTGCGCGCTCTGTGGATCGCTTCGGTGTACAACATCAATTATCCCTCGAAAAAGGGACTGAGCGCCGAGGCTTTGAAAAAAGAGCTGGACGACATCATCCAAACCGCCCTTGACTGCTCGATGAACACGCTCTATTTTCAGGTGCGTCCCTCCTCGGATGCCTTGTACGATTCCGCGCTCTTTCCCACCTCCGAATACATAACCGGCAAGCAGGGCGATCCCTTCCCGGGCGGCTTTGATCCGCTGGCCTATCTGGTGGAGCAGGCGCACAAGAACCGTCTGTGGGTGCATGCGTGGGTGAATCCCATCCGCGCCACGGTGGGCAGCGAGAGTGAGCCCAAGCTGGATGTCAATGAGCTGGCAGACAGCCATCCCGCCAAGAAAAATCCCGATTGGGTGATCCCCTATGCCGACGGCAAGCTGTATTACGATGTCGGTCTTCCCGAGGTGCGCGAGCTGATCGCAGCAGGCGTGGAGGAGATCGTGAGAAACTATGACGTGGACGGCATCATCTTCGACGACTATTTTTACCCCTATCCGGTCAGCGGTGCGACCTTTGACGATGCCGACACCTACAAGACCTACGGAGGCAAGTTGTCCTTGAGCGATTGGCGGCGTGCGAACGTCAATGAGATGGTGGAGGCCTGCTATAACATCGTGAAAAAGACCGATGCGGAGTGTGCATTCGGCATCGCGCCCTTCGGCATCTGGAAGAACGACAACGGCAGCAACGGCGGCAGCGCCACCAAGGGCATGCAGTCCTATTCCGACATTTATTGCGACACGCTGGCCTGGGTGAAGGGCGGCTATGTCGATTACATCGCGCCCCAGATCTATTGGTCGTTCTCCACCGCCGTAGCTCCCTACGGCGAGCTGGTCCGCTGGTGGAATGCGGCGCTGGATGAGTACCCCGATGTGGGGCTGATCATCTCCCATGCCGTCTACCGCGCGGAGGAGTGGGGCATCGAAAACGAGATCCGCAATCAGGTCTCCTTTGCCCGAAGCCAGCGGGCGTACATCGGCAGCTCCTTCTATGGCTATGCCGCCGTCAAGGCCAACGATGCGAATCTTCGCGAGCAGTTTGCTTCGCTGTATGAGCAGGAGATCGTGTACAGCGGCAGCTTCTCGCAGGGGCAGTCGCTGGAGCTGACCTCGCCTGTGAGCGGCTCGTATGTGGACGGCGCGGGCACATATGTGATCGGCATCTCCGATCCGGGCTATCCGCTGACGGTCAACGGCGAACCGGTGGGGCGGACCAAGCAGGGCTATTTTTCGCTGTATCTGCCTCTGGCCAAGGGCAAAAACACCTTTGTGTTCTCCCACAAGGGCGAAAAGACGAGCTATGTGATCAACCGCGGCGCGGCCGGCGGAGCAGCGAGCAAAAAGCTGACCTCCTTTTCCGTGCAGAGCCTGTCGCCCGCTTCGGAGACCGCTCTTCCAAGCGGAAGCAAGCTGACGCTGTCGGTCACCGCTCCTGCGGGAAGCACGGTCACAGCCGCGATCGGCGGAAAAAGCGTCACATTAAAGCAGACAACGGCGGTGGGACAAAGCGGTTACACCGCCGCTTCTTATAGCGCCTCGTATATCCTGCCGTCTGCTCCCGATGGGCAGGCGGCCGATCTGGGCAAGGTGGTCTTCACCGCGAAACGAGGAAGCGAAAAGGTCTCAGCCGAGGGCGGACGTGTCCGCGTGCTGGGAAAGGAGGCTGTGATCGAGGGACGGGTGAGCAAGAACGAAGCGCCGCTCCGCGATTACGGCGACAGCGACGGCTATGAATTCATGATGCAGCCGCAGGGAACGACCTTTTTTGCCGACTCGCTGTCGGGCGGCGAATATACGCTGATCGGCGGCGGCACGCTGGAGGCAGCATACGTTGAAGAAAGCGGCGTGACCTCCTTCCGCACCGCGCGTCTGGGCAAGCCCTTTTTTACCGCGGATGAAAAAACGCTGACGCTTTCTCTGCCGCTGTCCTTTGCCGTCCCGGTGTACGGCGATGTGCGCGACGGTGCGTTCGTGCTGACACTGAGCGGATGCGAGGGGGGCGAGGCGGTTTCTCTGCCGCCCAATCCCTTGTTTTCGTCTTTGAGCGAGGCAAGAGAGGGGAAGGAACTCACCTACACGCTGACGCTTTTCGATGTGTCCAATGTCTACGGCTTCTCCTTTGCCTATGAGGGCGGGAGTTTACAGGTGATCTTCCGTCTGCCGCAGACGCTGAGCGCAGGCAGTCAGCCGCTTGCGGGCAAAAGGATCGTGCTCGATGCGGGGCACGGCGGAAGCGACATCGGCGCGAAGGGGGCGGATCCGAAGCAGAACGAAAAGGATCTGAATCTGGCCATCGTGCTGGCGGCGGCCGAGAAGCTGAAGGCGCTGGGCGCGGAGGTCATTCTCACGAGGAGCGACGATTCCACCGTGGCTCTGGCCGACCGCCGGGATTTTCTCAACGAGTGCGTGCCCGATCTGGCCATCTCGATCCATCAGAACTCCATGCCTTACACCGCGGACATCACCAAGATCCGCGGGCTGGTGGGGCTGTACTATTCGGATGCGGGCCGACTGCTGACGTCGGTGCTGTCAAAGGCGGTGTGCGATGCGGCCAATCGGTATGAACGAAGCAGCGCCACCCAGATGCTGGCCATGGCCAACAACCACAAATTCCCCTCAACGCTGCTCGAGCTCTCGTTCATCACCTGCGTGGAGGAGTATGAGTATATGACCGCTGCCGGCTCGGCGGACAGGCAGGCGCAGGCGGTGTGCGACGGTGTGCTGGCCTATTACAAAAAGCAGCAGGAGTTTCTTGCTCCGTGACGGGGTGAGAGGGAAAAGCGAGGAAAAACAGGGAGGAGACGGATGAAAAGCCAAAAAAGAGAAAGAACGGTGCGTCTGATCTTGGGCGGCGCGGGGCTTTGCCTTTTCGTGCTCTTTTTGCCCGCCGTGTCCTTTGTGTTCAATGTGGGAACGATCGCGGGGCTGATGCTTTCCTTTTTGATCGTGCTAGCCGCGCTGTTCTATCCCGTCGGGAAGAAGCTTGTGTCGGCTTTGGCGAAGCGCAGGGGCGGTCGGGTGCTGATGCGGACGGTCTGTGTGCTCTGCGCGCTGTTTGTGCTGTATGCGCTGATCGTGGGTGTTTTGCTGGTCATGTATGCCTTTCGTGCGCCGATCGGCGGCGAGACGGTGATCGTGCTGGGCTGCAAGGTGAACGGGGAGCGTCCCAGCGGAATGCTGATCGAGCGGCTGGACATTGCCGCTGCTTATCTGGACGGCAATCCGTCCGCTGTCTGCATTGTTTCCGGCGGTCAGGGCGAGGGCGAGGACATTCCCGAGGCGCTGGCCATGTACCGCTATCTGACCGGCGAAAAGGGGATCTCCCCCGATCGTGTGCTGATGGAGGATCGGTCGAAAAACACGGTGGAAAACCTGCGTTTTTCGGCGGCGATTCTGAGAGAAAAGGGGCTGAGCCCGGACGTGGCGGTGGTGACCAACGGCTTTCATCAGTTCCGCGCCGCGGTGTATGCGGCCAAGGCCGGGCTGGATGCGCGTGCGGTGAATGTTCCCACCGGTGTGTTTGCCCTGCCCACGTTTTATGTGCGGGAGCTGATCGGGGTGGCCGTATTATGTCTCACAGGTGGTCGTTACTGAAGCGACGGCCACTCCAAATTCGCTCGGTGTCGGAGCGACACCGCTTTCGCCAAGGCGAAAGACCGCGAATTTCCAAGCAAGATGGTGTCGAAAGACGTATTATGTATAACAGGTGGTCGTTACTGAACCGACGGCCGCTCCAAATTCGCTCGGTGTCGGAGCGACACCGCTTTCGCCAAGGCGAAAGACCGCGAATTTCCAAGCAAGATGGTGTCGAAAGACGTGTTATGTCTCACAGGTGGTCGTTACTGAAGCGACGGCCGCTCCAAATTCGCTCGGTGTCGGAGCGACACCGCTTTCGCCAAGGCGAAAGACCGCGAATTTCCAAGCAAGATGGTGTCGAAAGACGTATTATGTCTCACAGGCGGTCGTTACTGAAGCGACGGCCACTCCAAATTCGCTCGGTGTCGGAGCGACACCGCTTTCGCCAAGGCGAAAGACCGCGAATTTCCAAGGTTGGCAAAGGGCATTCGGGCGCGCGAAATGCCGCTGCGGGGCATAAGGCGGGGCTTGCTCCCGCTGTTTTTACAGAAGCGATATGCCGCTGCGCGGACGCGAAGAGATCTGCCGCATACCATAATGAAAAAAGGACTCACAACGGAGACACTTCGTAAAGAAGTTGTCTCCGTTTTTCAATATAAATAGAAATGACACTTTCCAGAACTGAAAGTGTCATAGTGGGTTACATAATTTGAGAAAGGTAAATACTTGCCGAAAATAATATTTCTTTTTCGGTGCGTAAAGAATGATATATCTCTGACGAGATATGATATACGGCTTCGCCGCATGATATATTTTCCCTTCGTGAAAATATGATATAATATCCGTTCCTTAATATGCCGAAGGCATATATCATCGCTCGCAGAGCGATATCATACCAAAGGTATATCACCCGTTCCGCAGAGGAACGGATATCATTGAGGCACACTTCCTTACGGAGTGTGCCTCAGGAGTCCTTTTTGTTTTACTTTCGGTTTTGGCGGATCATGTACACCGACTGGACGATGGCCAGCAGCGACAGCAGGAAGAGGAGCGCTTTGGTGATGTCGTTGTTGATGAAGGCCATGGGGCGGTTGAACTGATCGGTGATGTAAAAGGTGATCATCATCAGCGACAGGATCAGAACGGCGTGAGGAAGCAGCCCCTTTAGAATCGAGAGCATGTTTTTCATGACAGGCTAACCTCCCCGATGCAGATGATGTCATACAGACGGCGCTGGCTGTCTCCGCTTTCCGCGCGGTCCTCGTCGGTGCGGTGGGCGTTGCCGTTGAACAGCGACTGGGCGCTGTCTCCGCCGTCCAGATTATAGGCGATGGGGCAGTCCAGCGCGTCCATCAGTCCGGCCAGCTGCGAGATGCGGAGCCCGTCCGACTGCTCGCTCCGTCCGTCGGCCACAACGAAGCAGTAGTGCCCCGGCTCATAATAGCCGAAGGCGGTACGGGGGTGGCGGTTGGTCAGCACGTTGGCACCGTAGTGGGAGGGATCGTAGGAGGCAAAGGCGTTGCCCTCGCTGTCCAACAGAGCAGGACCGAATTCCCAGATCTGATAGGGCTTTTTGGCCAGAACCCGCTCGGCGTGAAAGGACTTGGCGGCGAGCGTTTCCACCGTGCCGTCGGAATAGAGGATGCAGAGATCGGCGCCCACGTCCTCCTCTGCGCGGAGAAGCTGTCCGTTGCGGACGGCAAATTTCACCAGATTGCTGTTGCCGAGGTAGTCGCCGTTGACCGCCAGCACCGCGGGGGAGGTGATGAAGCTCTGCCCCTGCTCGCCCGTGATTTGGTAAGAGGTCAGCGCCAGCTCCCCGATGGGGATGCGCTCGCCCTCAACGGCCGCTGTGAACAGGTTTTCGATGTGCCTGATGTAAACGTCGTACAGGTAGAAGGCCACATGGTAATCCTTGTTGTTGTATCGGATCGGCATGTGGATCTTGGAGGCGGTCAGGTAGATGTCCCGGCTGTGATAAAGCCCCACATAGCTCTTGCTGTCGAAGGTGAGATCGTCGTCGTTGGGCACGGGGAGGGAATGCTCGTTCAGATACCGCTGGATCTCAAGGTTGTCCTCGCTGAGAAAGGGGGTGTCCGCGCTTGAAAAAACGGCGGGGAGCGTAGAGGAAAAATCGGTGGGCCGAGGCTGCTCGGAGGGGATTTGCTCGGGTGTCTGCCCGGGGGCGACCGTTTCCACGGGCGTCATGACCGCCGGCGCATCGTCGGGCGAAAACCAGAGCTCGCGGATGTGGTGAAAATAACAAAACACCGACAGGGACAAGGCAAACACAAGGATGTCGGCGGTGATCACCGCGGCGAGGGGAAGACGCTTGCGCGGTGTGGGGGCTTCGTTCATCGGGCGTTGTCCTTTCTGCTTTTTTTGCTGAAAATACAGCGGTAGATGCGGAACGAATCGCGGATGGCATGAAAGTGAGAGCCCTTGTTGTCGTTTTCGTAGACCGTTTCGATGTCCACCTCGGTGATGGGGATCCTGTTCTCCACCGCCGCGAAGAGGACATTCATCTCGTATTCATACCGCTCGCCGCCGATCGAGGCGTAAAGCGGTGCTTTTTCAATCGAGAAGGCGCGGAGGCCGGTCTGCGTGTCCGAGAGACGTTTGCCCGAGGCGAGCGCGAACACGCCCACCGTCAGACTGTTGCCGAAGCGGGAGCGGAGGGGGACCTTGCCGGTGAAGCGGCGGACACCCAGCACCAGACCGTCTGTTTTCTCCATGGTCTCAGCCACGCGGAGGATGTCCTTGGGCGTGTGCTGGCCGTCGGCGTCGGCGGTGACGATGGCGCGGAAGGAGCGGTAGGCTTCGCTTTCGGCGATGTGGCGGATGCCGAGCTTCAATGCGCCGCCCTTGCCCTTGTTGAGAGGATAGCGGAGCACGTCGGCTGTCTGAGCGGCCTGCTCAAAGATGCGGTCAAAGGCGGGGCCGCTGCCGTCGTCGATGCAGACAACGGAAAAGCCCATGCCGTGCAGCGTTTTCAACAGTGTGAGCAGGGCATCGGTCGGCTTATAGGCGGGAATGAGGATGACGGTGCTTGATACGGCATTTGACATAAGACGGCTCCTTTCTGTCTTCGCCCGCAGGCAAAAGACGGACGACAGACCGCAGAACGGTCCGCGAAGAAAATGAAAAAGTCTTTAGCGGAAGTATTTATAATAAGCGATGATGGTGCGTTCCTTGCCGCCCTGCTCCAGATCGGGGGCGGTGATGATCACGCCGTCAAGCGAGAGCAGCTCGGAGGCGTGCATATCCTCCACATTGGTCCGCATGACGATGTTGCCGCCGGAGAGGACGATGATCTGCCCGTTCCGCAGGCTGATGGAGCCCTCGCGCCCGATGACCAGCTCCACATCGTCCACCCGCTCGGCGGTGTATTTGATGATCTTGTTGCTGATCTTTTCGGCCATTTCCATGCGGAAGGCGCGGGAATTTTCGTTTTTGCTCTTGAAAAGGTTCTTGATGTTCTTGAACATAGTCTCTCCGTGACAGCGTGTTTTTCGGTCGGTTTTCTTTCATTTTATCATAAAGGAAACGGGAATTCAAGAGCTTTTCCGCATTTTCGGACGGCTGTTTTGGGAGAAAGTTCCGTGTGCATCGGCGAAAGGCAGCGAAAAGACAAATTTCCGCCTGTTTTTGGCAAAAATGGCCAAGCGGAGAGGCCGATCGTTAACAAAAATGACAAAATTTGAGAAATTCCCCCGAAAGGGTTGCCAAGCCGGGCTTTTTGGGCTAAAATACACAAAAAACCAGTCAACATCTTCGATAAACCCGATAGGGAAGGCAACTTCCGACAAGAAAGGCGGTTCGACGTATGGACAATCAAGAGAGAGCAATGCTCCCGCTGGACGAATGGGACGAGAGGATCCGAAAGGCCTTTGCTGCCCACGGCGTGGAGGAGGAAACGATCCGACTGAGCCTGCATCTGGATCTGGACACCGAGGGCGGCTTCGGCGAAACGGTCTTGGCCTATGATGCCGGGCAAAAGGTGCTGTACCGACTGGCGTATTCCGCGAAGGAGCGGGGCGATGATGCAGGCGAGGAGAGCTTTGTGCGCTATGAGGGCAGCGACATCGATTCGATGTATGTGGACAATTTTGTCAGCTCCTGCCGGCTTCTGTTCCGCTGCGGAGAGGATGGAAAAAAGACGGTCATTGCCGCCTATTCCACCAACTCGCGCAAGAAAAAGCTGTTTGCCTTCATTGATATCTATGAGCGTCTGGCCAAGGGGGAGGATGTCCTCTCCGATGACCCCATTTTCGAGCAGTTCAACCAGAAGTGCCCCAAGTGCGGCCGACGGTACACCGACCAGAACCGCAAGATCTGCGAGCACTGTCTGAACAAGGGCGCCATCTTCGGCCGTCTGCTGAAGTATTTCCGCGGCCACATGCCTCAGTTTGTGACCGTTCTTTGCATGATGTTCCTCACCACGGGCATCTCGCTTTTGAACCCGATCATCAACGGTATGTTTGTGTATGACCGCATCATCAGCCCGACCGGCGACCTGCATACGGAGGGCTGGCTGTTGGTGGGCATCGGTCTGATCTTCGCGCTCGGCCTGCTGTCGGTGGGCGTTCAGATCGTGCAGAACCGCGCCAATGCCAAAATGTCCACCCGTGTGACGCTGAATATGAAGCTGGACATCTTTGCCTCTTTGCAGAAGCTGTCGCTTTCCTATTTCAACAACACCCAGACCGGACGTCTGATCACGAGAGTGAATTACGACGCCGACAAGATCCGCAGCTTCTTCATCGACGGCATTCCCAACCTGATCGTCAACGGACTGAACTTCATCGGTCTGGCCATCGTGCTCTTCTGCCTCAACTGGAAGCTGACGCTGCTGGTCTTCATCCCCGTGCCGATTATCGTGATCATGTTCAAGACCATGCTGCCCAAGCTGTGGCGGGCGCATACCAAGGCCTGGCGCGCCTCCTCGTCGATGAACGCCATGCTGGGCGACTCGCTGACCGGCATCCGCGTGGTCAAGGCCTTCGCCAAAGAGGTGGACGAGGCCAACCGCTTCAATCTCTACAACAAGATCAAATACGAGACCAACCTGTATCTGAACATCGTCAGCCTGACCATCTTCCCCATCATCGGTCTGCTGATCGGTATCTCCAGCCAGGTGATCTGGGGCGTGGGCGGCTTCGAGGTCATGAACGAAACGATGACCTACGGTGAATTCACCACCTTCTTCGGCTACATCGGCATGATCTTCGGCCCGCTGAATTTCTTCACCAACTTCACCTCCATGCTCACCGATACCATCAACTCCGCCCAGCGCATGTTTGAGATCGTGGACGCCGTTCCCGAGATCACCGATGCGACCGATGCCGTCGATGTGGGACGCATCAAGGGCGACATCGAATTCCGCAAGGTCTGCTTCCACTATGCCGCCAACCGTCCGATCCTGAAGAACATGAGCTTCAAGATCAACGCCGGCGACCACATCGGTCTGGTGGGACACACCGGCTCGGGCAAGAGCACCATCGCCAACCTGATCTGCCGTCTGTATGACTGCATCAGCGGCGCGGTGTACATCGACGGGCACAACATCCGCGACATCAAGACCGAGTGCCTGCGCAAAAACATCGCCATCGTTTCCCAGGAGATCTTCATGTTCCGCGGGACCATCGCCGACAACGTGCGCTATGCCAAGCCCGATGCGACCATGGAGGAGATCATCGCCGTGTGCAAGGCGGCCAACGCCCATGACTTCATCACCACCCTGCCCGATGGGTATGAGACCATCGTCGGCGTGGGAAGCCGCTCGCTGTCGGGCGGTGAAAAGCAGCGCGTGTCCATCGCCCGTGCGCTGCTGCTGGAGCCCAGCGTGCTGATCCTTGACGAGGCCACCGCAGCCATGGATACCGAGACCGAAAAGCAGATCCAGGAGGCTCTGGGCAAGCTGATCGAGGGACGGACCACCATCACCATTGCCCACCGTCTGGCCACGCTGAAGGACTGCAACTATCTGTATGCCATCGATGACGGCGAGATCGCCGAGGGCGGCACCCATGCCGAGCTGATCGAGAAAAAGGGCATCTACTATAAGCTGTACAAACTGCAGAGCGATGCGATGAAGCGCGTTCTGACCGCTTCGTAAGCGGGAAGAGGAGGTTTTGATTATGGCCGAGAAGAAGATCGATCTGTTTGAAGAGGAAGAGGAATTTACCTTAGACGAACAGAAAAAGACAGTGGACCTCACCCCCGAAAACGCACGCTTTTTCCGCTCTGAGGGCGGCTTGATCTCGCTGGAGCTGACCGATGAGGGAGAGACAAAGGTGTATGAGCGCGTGATGCTTCTGCGCGCCTTCCCCATCACCAATCCCGACGAATTCATTTCCGTAAGAGAGCCCACCAAACGCAAGACCAGCCGCGCGAAGGAGGTGGGGATGATCCGCCGCGCCTCGGATTTTGATGAGGCGACCAATGTCCTCTTCCACGAGGAGCTGGACAAGCGATATTTCACGCCCCAGATCCATAAGATCCACTCCATCAAGGAGAAATTCTCCTTCTATTACTGGGACGTGGACACCAGCGCCGGACACATCGTGTTTCTGATGAACAACCCCTTCAACAACATCCGCATCCTGGAGGACGGGCGCCTGCTGATCAGCGACATCGACGGCAGCGTGTTCGTCATTCCCGATCCGAAGAAGCTGGATGCGGCAAGCTACCGACGGATCGAGGCCTATCTGTAAGAGGCGGAGAGGTAAGGTGAAGGTATGAAACTGGATTACGAACTTCTTCCCGCCGATCAGGAGGTCTTTGACAAGGCCGTCGGACAGGGCGAAAAACGGATGTACTGTCTGCCGTATGACGTGGAGGGCGACCGTTTTGTGAACGGCTTTCTGGTCATCACCGACAAGACCATATATAAGATCTGCGAAGGCAGACTTCTTGCCACCTATTCCATCCGCGATTACCGCTCCTTCCGCGCGGAGAGCATGTACGGCAACTGCGCTCTGTACGCGAGAAAGGACGGCGTTTCCACCATGATCTGCCGCTTTATCTCGGGCAAAAACCTGTCGCGGTATATGGTCATCTGCAAGGCCTGCGATCTGCTGGCGGAGGGGAACGATCTGCTGGTGGAGGACAGCACGCGTGAGCGCTTCTGTCCCAAGTGCGGTCAACCCTTTATCCGCCACACCAACATCTGTCCCAACTGCTTCGACCGCAAGGCGGTGTACAAAAAGCTGTGGGGACTGACGCGCGGTCTTCGCCTGATGATGAGCTTCCCGGTCCTGGTGGCGCTGTTCGGACTGATTATGCGCTTTGCGGTGCCCTACATACAGGCCATCGCCATCAACGGGTACATCAATCCCGCAAGCGGCATCGACCGCAGCGGCGAAATGGGAACGTATCTGCTGATCGTTCTTTCGATCATTTCGCTGGATGTGCTGTACCGCGCCTTGGGCATTGTGAGAAGCCGTCTGTCCGCGGTGTCGGGCAACCGCTTTGCGATGATGCTCCGCTCGCTTTTGTATGAAAAGATCGAGAGCCTGTCGCTTTCTTCGATTCAGCGCAAATCCACGGGTGACCTGATGGGGCGCGTCAACCACGACACGCAGATCGTTCAGAACTTCATCGTCGGACAGCTGCCCGACCTTTGCGCGCAGGCCTTCTCGTTTGTTGTCGCGCTGATTCTGATGCTGGTCATCGACTGGCGCATCTGCCTGTTCGTGTTTGTGCCCATTCCCTTTGTGGTCTTTCTGGTGTACAAATTCTGGAAGCACATCGACCGCAGAAACCGCAAGGCATGGATCCTCCGCACCCGCGCCAGCCACCTGCTGCAGGATATCCTCAACGGCATCCGTGTGGTCAAGTGCTTCGGCCAGGAGGAAAAGGAGATCCGCCGCTTCTCGGAGAGCAGTGAAAAGCAGGCCGATCAGGAGGTGTCCAATGCGCTGATCTTCGACACCATCTTCCCCCTGCTTGGCTTCCTGCTCCGTCTGGGCAGCTATTTCATCCTTCTCTACGGTAACTATAAGGTCTTTCACGGCACCATGGAGCTAGGCACGCTGCATCAGATCTCCACATATGCCAACATCATGTATGAGCCGCTGCTGTTCATCACCTTCATTCCGCGTAACATCTCCAATTTCATGACCTCTTTGAGCAAGGTGCTGGAGATTCTGGAGGAGAACGTGGAGATCACCGACATCGGTCTGCCCATCGACATCAAGATCGAGGGCGACATCCGGGTGAAGGACATCGTTTTCGGCTATGACAGCTACAACCCCGTCCTGCAGAAGGTGTCTGTGGACATTCATCAGGGCGAGATGGTGGGCATTGTCGGTCTGTCCGGCTCGGGCAAGACCACGCTCATCAATCTGATCATGCGCCTGTACGACGTCAACGAGGGCGAGATCACCATCGACGGTGTCAACATCAAGGACATCTCTCAGGAGGCGCTCCGCTCGCAGATGGGCGTTGTGCTGCAGGAGACCTTCCTCTTCTCGGGCACGATCCGGGACAACATCCGCTATTCCAAGCCCGATGCGTCGGATGAGGAGGTCATTGAGACCGCCCGCGTGGCCAATGCCCACGATTTCATCATGAACCTGCCCGAGGGGTATAACACCATCGTGGGAGAGAAGGGCTATTCGCTGTCGGGCGGCGAGCGTCAGCGCATTGCCATCGCCCGCGCCATCATCCACAATCCCCGCATTCTGATCCTGGATGAGGCCACCGCCGCGCTGGATACCGAAACCGAAAAGCTGATCCAGGATGCGATCAATAAGCTGGTCAAGAACCGTACCACGCTGGTCATCGCCCACCGCCTGTCCACGCTGCGAAACGCCGACAAGCTGCTGGTTTTGGATGACGGACACGTGGCCGAGTTCGGCACGCATGAGGAGCTGCTGGAAAAGCAGGGCATCTATTATAAGCTGGTCATGGCCCAGCAGAAGATGGCTCATGAGATCGTGCCGGCGTAAAAAACGGCTTTCCCCGCAAGGGATGGGGAAATCTCTTGCCTTGTGTGTGAAAAAACGCTGACAAAGCGGAATAAAAAATAAGAAAAGCACTTATGGTGTGCGGTCAAAGCCGTGTGCCGTAAGTGCTTTTGTTTTGCTGTTTTGAGCCTTAGGAGCCTCGCTTTTGGATGCGCCCGATTAGCGAAAGAAGGAGATAGACGGCCGCATTCACGCTGACGATGCAGGCGCCGGGCTGGAGAGGGTAGCAGTAGGTGAGGACGATGCCGCACAAAAAGCAGAGGAAAGAGATCGTCACTGACAGCACCACCACGCTGCGGAAGCGTCTGCAGATCTTCATCGCGCTCAGGGGAGGGAAGATGATCAGCGCGGAGATGAGCAACGTTCCCATCATCCGCATGCCGACGACCACCGTCAGCGAGGTGAGCACGGCGATGAGGGCGGTGTAGAAATCCACCTTCACGCCGGTGGCGGCGGCAAAGGATTCGTCAAAGGTGACCGCGAAGATCTTGTGGTAGAAGAGCAGGTAAAGCATCAGCGCCGCGATTGAGATCACAAGGCCGAGGATGCGGTCGGTGTCGGTCATCGCAAACAGACTGCCGAACAGATAGCTGTTCAGATCCACGTTGCTTCCGCCGAACAGCGACAGGCACATCACACCCAGTGCCAGTGCGCCCGTGGAGAGCAGAGCCACCGAGGAATCGCCGCCGTGAGACGCTTTTCTGCCGCGTCGGAGGAGAAAAAAGGAGGCAGCGGTGACCACGGGGATGGCCACGGCCAGCGGTGAGAGATTCAGCACCGCACCGAGCGCCAGCGCGCCGAAGCCCACGTGGCTCAGCCCGTCACCGATCATGGCATACCGCTTGAGTACCAGATGGATGCCCAGCAAAGCGGAGACCACCGACACGATGCTTCCCACCAGCAAAGCGTTCTGCATGAAGGGATAGGACAGCATCTCGCGGAGAAAATCGATCATGCCTCTTCCTCCTGTCCGTCTTTTCGGCCGCAGTCGCAGCGGCATCTGTTTTCTTCTTCCTCCAAGAGCCTTCGGCAGTCCTCGCATTCGAGGTAACAGCAGGTGTCGCCGAAAAAGACCGAATCGCGGTGCAGATGGAGGATGTGCTTGGAGAGCTTCACCGCCTCGCGGATGTCGTGCGTGACCGTGACGATGGCGATGCCCTGTTCGTTCAGCTCGCCGAGGATGCGGTAAAGCTCGGAGGCGGCAACGGGATCCAGTCCGGTCACCGGCTCGTCCAGCACCAGCAGCTTTCCCGTGGCGCAGAGGGCGCGGGCAAGGAGGGTGCGCTGCTGCTGACCGCCCGACAGGAGACGGTAGCACCGATCCTTCAGCTCGGAAATGCCAAGCTTTTCCATGGCGTCCAGCGCGCGCTTTTTTTCGGCTTTGCTGTAAAAGGGACGGAGTCCGCGGCGGTTGAGACAACCCGAGAGCACCACCTCATACACCGAGGCGGGGAAGTCCTTCTGCGCCTCCTTCTGCTGGGGCAGGTACCCGATGCGGTCGGGACGGAGCCCGTTTTGAAAAAGGATCTCGCCGCTCTGCACCTTTTTCAGCCCCAGAAGCACCGAGAGCAGGGTGGTCTTGCCCGATCCGTTTTCGCCGATGATCGAGAGATAGTCGCCCTCCTCCACGGCGAAGGACAGATTGTCGAGAACGGTGCGGTTTTCATAAGAAACGGTGAGGTTTTTGCATTCGATTAAAGACATATCAGCCGCCCTCCCGGATTGTTTTCAGATTGCGCTCCATGAGCGTGATGTAGTCAAGCCCCGCGGCCAGCTCCTCCTCGCTGAGCGTGTGGCAGGAGTGGAGCAAAGCGGTGTGCACGCCGGCTTCTGCGGCAATGGCATCGGCAATGCGTCCGGCGGAGGCTTCGGTGTAATAGATCTGTCGGATGTCCCCTCTTCTGAGACGGTCGGTGATGGCGGCAACGGCTTTCGCGCTCGGCTCGGTCTGGTCGGAGCAGCCCTCAAAGGCGGCCAGATAGGAAAAGCCGTAGTCATGTGCAAGGTATAAAAAGGGGAAGCGGTCGCCGAAGATCAGCGTGCGGGGGGTGGAAAAGCAGGCCTCGCAGGCTTGGTCGAGGGCAGTCAGCTTTTCGCGGTAGGCTTCGGCGTTGGCGCGGAAGGTGTCGGTCTTGTCCGGCGCGATCTCACACAGCGCTTCCTCGATGGCGGTGACCATCAGCATCGCGTTCTTCGGCGAGGTCCAGATGTGCTCGTCGGTGTCGTGGGTGTGGGTATGCTCATGCGCCTCGCCGCTTTCGTGGGCATGGTCGTCCTCGCCCTCGATGCAGAGCGGTTCTACGAAATCCATGAGACGGAGAACGGGGACCTCTTTGCCCGAGGAGGCGATCAGCTTCTCAAAGGGATAGTCGGACACGCCGCCGATGCAGACGAACAGGTCGCATCCTGCCAGCAGACGGGCGTCGGAGGCGGTGGGCTCGTAGGTGTGGGCGTCCTGCCCCGGCTTGATGAGCATGGTCAGCCCGATCTCCTCGCCGGCCACATTTCGCAGAAAATCATAGGGCGGAAAGACCGTGGTGACCACCGTCAGACGGCCGCCTTGTCCGGCTGTTCCGCTTGCTGTGCAGGCCGATGCCAACGGGAGGACGAGCAGAAGCAGCATCGTATAAAGAAAAATCGTTTTTGCCTTGTTCATCAGCTCTCACACTCCCCGCATACGCCGTACAGGACGGTTTTTTGGCTGTCCAGCCGAAAGGCGTGGGAGGAGGCGATGTGGCTCGACAGCTCGGCCATGAGTCCGCAGTCGAGGTGCACCAGCCGTCCGCATCTGAGACAGCGGAGGTGGAAATGGTCGCCGCAGCCGCCCTCGCCGCAGTAACGGTAAACGGTGCTTCCGCTTGCGGAGACCTCGGTCTGCGCCGCTCCCTCCTCAACCAGACGGTGCAGATGGCGGTAGACGGTGGCGGTCGAGACCGGCGAGGACAGGTGCGCCAGGATCTCCCCTGCGGACAGGCAGCGTCCGTCGGCTTGCTTTAACAGGTGTTCGATCTCGCTTCGCTGTTTGGTGGTATATCGGTTTCGTTTCATAACGCAGGCTCCTTTTCGCTTCTGCTTCGCTTCCGCCCGTCCCCCGCCAAGCCGCCTGCCGCAGGGCAGTCGGGATCCGCCTTCGGCCGTGTGCGGGCAGAGCGATCACGCAGACAATGAGGCCGAAGGCCGTCCGTCCGCGCCTCTCTGCGCTTGCAGACAGAGCTTGCCTTCGTTCGGTCGATCCCGTTTTGCCTTGCAGACTTCGCTTCGCCGCGGACGTCCCTTGGCGGGGACGGGGCGGAGGGGACGAATTTGAGAAAGTTTTTCATATTGGGAGTATACCACACTTTTTTGCCGAATGCAAGCGTTTTTTCAGCGAGGCGGAAAAAGAAAAGAAAATGCAACGGAATTGCAGAAAAGTGGGCATAAACCCTTGAAAAAAGAAAATTTTTGTGATACAATGGGTATACGTGGGAATATGGTCGTTTTTCCCATAGAACGTGCAAGTTTGCGCTGTTTTTTGGGCGGAAATGAGAACTTCGGGCAAAGCCCTTGACTTTTACAGGGCGATGCGTTATTATTAACATGAAGAGAACTCTTTTTCACAAAAGATAACAAAACTTCACATTTTCATGCATCACAAACAACCATACACATACAACACTCAGGAGGTAAATACCTATGGCAACACCCGTAATGATGCCGAAGGTCGGTATTTCGGTCGAAACCTGTATACTGACCAAGTGGCACAAGCAGAAGGGCGACGCGGTCAAGGCCGGCGAAGTCCTTTTCACCTATGAGACAGACAAATCCACGCTCGATGAAGCGGCTCCCGTTGACGGAACTCTTCTCGCCACCTTCTTCGCAGAGGATGACGTTGTTCCGGTTATGGTCAATGTAGCCGTCATCGGCAACGAGGGCGAGAACATCGCCGAATTTGCTCCCGCCGGCGAGGCTGATGAGGCTCCCGCCGCCGCTCCTGCCGCTGAGGCCGCTCCCGCTGCCGAGGCTGCTCCCGCCGCTGCTGCTCCCGTTGCAGAGGCTAAGCCCAGAGAGGGCTTCATCGCTGTTTCTCCCCGCGCAAGAGTTCTGGCCGAAAAGCTGGGCGTTGACGTCCGTCTGGCCACTCCCACCGGCGCTGAGGGCAGAGTCTGCGAGAATGACATCCGCACACTGGCTGCCAACGGTCCCGTTGCGACCAAGGCTGCTGCAGGCGCCTTCGCAGGCGAAGCCGGAACCGGTATCGGCGGCAAGTTCTCGACCGCTGACATCGGCAAGGCCGCTCCCGCCGCTGCTGAGGCTGCTGCTCCTGCCGCCGCCGCTCCCGCTTATGTGGACGAGAAGATGCCCGGCATCCGCAAGGTCATCGCCAAGACCATGACCACCTCGCTCACCACCATTCCTCAGCTCACTCACACCACCACCTTCGATGCCACCGAGATCATGGGCTACCGCAAGAAGCTGAAGGCCAATGCCGAGGCTCTGGGCCTGCCCAACATCACGGTCACCGACCTGATCATCTACGCTGTGTCCCGCGTGCTGGCTAAGGAAGAGCACCGCGCTCTCAATGCCAACCTGATCGACGGCGACACCATGCGTTACTTCACCGATGTGAACATCGGCCTTGCCGTTGACACGCCTCGCGGCCTGATGGTTCCCACCATCGTTGCTGCCAACAAGATGTCTCTCGTCGAGATCTCCGAGGCTGCCAAGGAGCTGGCCAACGCCTGCAAGAAGGGCGACATCAGCCCCGATAAGCTGTCCGGCGCTTCGTTCACCATCTCCAATGTGGGCGCTTTCGGCATCGAGAGCTTCACGCCCGTCATCAATCCTCCTCAGACCGGTATCCTCGGCGTGAACAGCGTCATGACCCGCGTCAGAGAAAAGGACGGCCAGATCTCCACTTACCAGGCAATGGGTCTGTCCCTGACCTACGACCACCGCGCTCTGGACGGCGTTCCCGCTTCCAAGTTCCTGGTGGATCTGAAGGCTATGCTGGAAAACATCACCATTCTTCTTGCCAAGTAAGAGAATCGGAAGAGAGGTAACCAACCATGGAAAAATTTGATCTTATCGTTCTCGGAGGCGGCCCTGCCGGTTATAACGCCTCGGAGAAGGCCGCTGCAGGCGGTCTGAAAACGCTTCTCATCGAGAAGAGAGCGCTGGGCGGCGTCTGCCTCAACGAGGGCTGCGTTCCCTCCAAGGCTCTGCTCTACTGCGCAAAGGTTTTCGATTACACCAAGCACAGCGCCGATTACGGTGTGAAGGTCGAGGGCTCGTCCATCGATCAGAACTACGTCATCGACCGCAAGGATAAAGTCGTCAAGACGCTGGTTTCGGGCATCGGTATGTCCATGAAGAAGCACGGCGTTAAGGTCGTCAATGCCGAGGGTTATATCCAGGGCAGAAGCGACGAGGGCTTCTCGGTCAAGGCCGGCGAGGAGGAGTTTGTTGGCAAGCAGCTGCTCATCTGCACCGGTTCGGTTCCGGTGATCCCTCCGATCCCCGGTCTGCGTGAGAACGTGGAGACCGGCTTTGTCATGACCAACCGCGAGGTTCTTGACCTGCGCGAGATCCCGAAGAAGCTGGTCGTCATCGGCGGCGGCGTCATCGGTCTGGAAATGGCTTCCTATTACAATTCGGTCGGCTCCGAGGTCACGGTCATCGAAATGCTCGACAAGATCGCAGGCCCCACCGACGGCGAGATCTCCAAGATCCTGCTGAACAACTACGCCAAGAAGGGCATCACCTTCAAGCTGGGCTGCAAGGTCACCGGCGTGGAGAACGGCAAGGTTCTCTACGAGGAGAAGGGTCAGCAGCAGGTGGCTGAGGCCGATAAGGTCCTCTGCTCCATCGGCCGCCGCGCCTTCACGCAGGACATCGGTCTGGACAACATCGCGGTCTACACCGAGCGCGGTGCCATCGTCACCGATGAGTACATGAAGACCAACATCGCCGGCGTGTATGCCGCAGGCGACGTCAACGGCAAGTCCATGCTGGCTCACACCGCTTACCGCGAGGGTGAGGTTGCCGTCAACAACATGCTCGGCAAGAAGGACAGAATGAGATACAATGCCATCCCCAGTGTCATCTACACCAACCCCGAGGTGGGTGCCGTGGGTGAGACCGAGGAGAGCGCCAAGGCCAAGGGTCTGGATGTTCAGATCGTCAACCTGCCTCTGATGTACAGCGGCCGTTACGTTGCTGAGAACATGAAGGCAGACGGCATCGTGAAGGTGCTTGTGGACAAGAAGTACAAGAACATTGTCGGTGTCCACATGATCGGCAGCTATGCTTCCGAGATCATCTACGGCGCGGCCATGATGGTCGAGACCGAAACGCCCGTCAACGATCTGAAGGAGATCGTCTTCCCGCATCCTACTGTGGGTGAGGTCATCCGCGAAGCGCTTTTTGAAGTGAAATAAATATAAGATAGATAAGGAGAGATTATCATGCCTAAGTCAATGTATGTCGACCCCGCTGAACAATTTAAGAAGAGAAAAATTAAATTCAAGGACATCGAAGTCTGCGCTTACGACAAGACCGTAGCCGACGAGAAGAAGAATTACTCCAAGGAAGACCTGCTCGGTATCTATGCCGATATGCTGGCCATCCGTGAGTTCGAGAGCATGCTGCAGACCATCAAGGTCAACGGCAACTACAACAACAAGGATTTCACCTATCCCGGTCCGTCTCACCTGGGCATCGGTGAGGAAGCTACCGCTGTCGGTCAGGCTTACTGCCTCGGCGTTAACGACTTCATTTTCGGTACGCACCGTTCTCACCATGAGGTTATCGCAAAGGGCTTTTCCGCCATCAAGAAGCTGTCTGACGACGAGCTGAACAAGATCATGGAAGAGTACCGCAACGGCGAGACCCTCAAGATGGTCAAGGAGTTCTCCACCGCGACCAACGCCAAGGATCTGGCTAAGGACTTCTTCATCTTCGGTCTGATGACCGAGCTGTTTGCTAAGGATTGCGGCTTCTCCCGCGGTCTGGGCGGCTCCATGCACGCCTTCTTCCTCCCCTTCGGTATCTTCCCGAACAACGCCATCGTCGGCGGCTCCGGCCCCATCGCAGCCGGTGTTGCTCTGTTCAAGAAGTGCAACAAGAAGGACGGTATCGTTGTAGCCAACGCCGGTGACGGCGCTGCCGGACGCGGCCCTGTGTTCGAGGCGATGAACTTCGCCGCTATGGACCAGTACACCCAGCTTTGGGAGGATGGTTACAACAAGGGCGGTCTGCCGATCATCTTCAACTTCAACAACAACCACTACGGTATGGGCGGCCAGACCAGAGGCGAGACCATGGCTTACGGCGACCTTGCCCGTCTGTCTGCGATCTCCGAGAAGCAGATGGAAGCCGAGAGAATCAACGGCTGGAACCCCCTGGCTGTGATCGACGCTTACAAGAGAAAGATCAAGGCCATCAAGGAAGGCAAGGGCCCGATCCTGCTCGACGTTGTGACCTACCGTATCGGCGGTCACTCCACCTCCGACGTGTTCTCTTACAGAACCCCCGAGGAGACCGAGGCTTGGAAGGCTCTCGACCCGATCGTTACCTTCCCCAAGCAGCTGCTTGAGGCCGGTGTTGCTACCGAGGCTGAGCTGAAGGCTGTTGAGGAAGCCGCTGCCGCCAGAAACAGAAGAGTCTTTGATGTCGCTTCCGATCTGACCAAGTGCCCCTACACCGATTACGAAAAGAATCCTCACTTCCTTGAGGACCTCATGTTCTCCAACCAGAGAGTGCCCAAGATGGAAGACCGTCCGGTCGAGTATCTGGAGAAGAAGGAAGACAACGAGAGAGTCAAGAAGATCGCAACCCTGTCCCGTTACTACCTCGACAAGAATGGCAAGCCCGTTCCGAAGATGAAGGCGTACAACATCCGCGACGGTCTGTTCGAAGCCATCATCGACAAGTACTACGAGGATCCCACTCTGATTGCTTACGGTGAAGACGTTCGTTACTGGAACGGTGCATTCGCTGTTTACCGCGGTCTGTCCGAGGCTATGCCTTATCACAGACTGTTCAACTCGCCCATCTCCGAGTCCGCGATCATCGGTACCGCCGTTGGTTACGGTATGGCAGGCGGCCGCGCTCTGGTCGAGCTGATGTATGGCGACTTCATTGGCTGCGCAGGCGACGAGCTGTTCAACCAGCTGGCTAAGTGGCAGTCCATGAGCGCAGGCGGTCTGAAGATGCCTGTTGTCGTTCGTATCGCTGTCGGTGCGAAGTACGGCGCTCAGCACTCTCAGGACTGGACCTCGATGTGTGCTCACATCCCGGGTCTGAAGGTCGTCTTCCCGGTTACTCCTTACGATGCCAAGGGTATGCTGGCTACCGCTCTGAACGGTACCGACCCTGTCCTCTTCTTCGAGAGCCAGAGAATCTACGATATGCCTGAAATGTTCGTTGAGTCCGGCGTTCCCACCGAGAGCTATGAGATTCCCTTCGGCGAGGCTGCCATCCGCAAGGAAGGTAAGGACCTCACCATCCTCACCATCGGTGCTACCCTGTACCGCGCTCTCGACGCTGCCAAGATCCTCGAAGAGCAGTACGGCATCAGCTGCGAAGTCATCGACGCTCGCTCCATCGTTCCCTTCAACTATGAGACCGTTCTCGAGTCCGTCAAGAAGACCGGCAAGATCCTGCTGGCCAGCGACGC
Organism: Oscillospiraceae bacterium; assembly: GCA_015063795.1. Classification (GTDB taxonomy): domain Bacteria; phylum Bacillota; class Clostridia; order Oscillospirales; family CAG-272; genus SIG694. Next base: position 15,928 of record SVTL01000017.1, on the reverse strand, counting down.
TTGCACCAGAGGCAGCATCCTGAACGACATCGCTCAGAACATCACCTCCATGGCCTTCGATTATCTGGATGCACCTCCCGCTATCGTGGGTGCTCAGAACTGGATCACGCCCGCCTTCGAGTATGACAAGGAATTCTTCCCGCAGCCTTCCTGGTTCGTGGATGCTGTCAACGAGAAGCTCATCCCGATCCCCGGCTATGTCTCCAAGAAGGATTACACCAACGGCGAGAACATGAGAAAGCAGAAGAAGGGCGTTTAATCGTCTCCTCTGCCAATAACAGAAAGGAATCGAATCAATATGAAGATTTTTATCGATACCGCGAATGTGGATGAGATCCGCGACGCGTATTCCCTCGGTATTGTCGAGGGTGTTACCACCAACCCCTCCATCATTGCCCGCGAGGGTAAAAAGTTCGAGGATGCCATCAAGGAAATCGCTGCCATCGTCGGCGACGAGACCTACATCTTCGGCGAGGTCATCGCTCTCGAGGCCGACGCTATGGTGAAGGAAGCTCACGAGATCCTGAAGCTCCACAAGAACATCATCATCAAGATCCCCATGTGCAAGGAAGGCATCAAGGCCGTCAGCCGCCTGAGCAAGGAAGGCATCAAGACCTGCGTCACGCTGTGCTTCTCCGCCAGCCAGGCTCTGCTCGCTTCCAACGCCGGCGCTACCTACGTTGCTCCCTTCCTGGGCCGTGTAGATGATATTGGATGGGACGGCATGGGCCTGATCCACGAGATCATGGAAATGTTCGATATGCAGGGCTCCACCACGCAGATCGTGGCTGCCAGCACCCGTAACCCCCTCCACATCATCGGTCTTGCCAAGGCCGGTGCACACGTTGCCACCATCCCCTACAAGGTCATCATGCAGATGATCGACCATCCCCTGACCAAGAACGGTCTCGACAAGTTCCTCAAGGACTGGGAGAACGTTCCGAAGGCATAACCCGCTTTTCCTCAAAGACCGCTGTACGTTAGGTATGGCGGTCTTTTTTTGCGGAAGAAGAGCGGGATCTACCCGGAGGACCTCCTCAAAAACTTAAAAAAAGGGAAGATGTTTTCGCTTGCAAGCGTTTTTATGAAAGTTTTTGGAGGTTCTTAGGAACCTTTTTTCAAAAAGGTTTCTAAGCGGGGTGTTTGAGGGGGAACCCCTCAACAAGATATACTCCCTTCGGGGTATGGGGCGGAGCCCCATGAATTGCACCTGTGGCGCATGAATTGACGCTGCGCGTCATGAATTGATCTTGGCAGATCATGAATTGCACCTGCAGTGCATGAATTGACGCTGCGCGTCATGAATTGATCTTGGCAGATCATGAATTGCACCTGTGGCGCATGAGGAAAAGAAAGAATCGATGAAATCGTTTTCTCGCCCTTATATATAATAAGGAAGAAAACGACAAGATCCGAGATCGGAATGTGACAGGGAAGGGGAGGAAATGTAACAAAAGGGGCGGCTTTTATTACAGTTATATTACAAAGCGGGGAAAGTTCTTGCAATCTTTGGGAGAATAGGATATGATATAAGCACAGAAGAATCGACCAATGTCCAATCTTGCCTGTGAGGGCAACGTGAGGTACGTCCGAAAGGGCAAGCCGGGGCGGAGGGCGAGGACGCTGTAAAAAAATAATTATTTTTTTTAAAAAGGAGAACCCACCATGAGAAATTTGAAGAAATTTCTTGCCCTGGCACTTGCTATGCTTATGCTCGTGTCCTGCTTCGGCGTTGCCGCTTTTGACGACGTCAAGGACGATAGCAAGTATGCCGAGGCCGTAAGCCTCCTCTCTGACCTGAAGGTTATCAGAGGCTTCAGCGATTCTGAGTTCAAGCCCGAGGAAAACGTTACTCGTTGGCAGATGGCTCTCATGATCGCCAAGCTGAGAACCGGCAAGGTTGAAGAGACCGACGCTCGTTGGTACGATGTTACCAACACCACTTCCTTCAACGACCTGAAGGTTGATCATTACTACGGCAGTATCGGTTACTGCTTCGGTAACGACATCATCCTCGGTACGGATGCTACCACTTTCGAGCCCGAAAGAGGCATCATGTTCCAGGAAGCTCTCGCAATGGCAGTTCGTGCCCTTGGTTACGCCTCCGGCGATGACAAGGCTGAAATGAACGCTGGATATCCCTGGACCTTCGTCAGCAAGGCAGTTGCCCTGAACCTCGACGAGAACCTTGAGGATGTCAACTACGAGCAGACCCTCACCAGAGCTCAGACCGCTCAGCTGCTCAACAACATGCTCACCGCTGCTAAGAAGACCGGTTCCACCTTTGCGAAGGATGCCTTCAACCTCACTCAGGCAACCATCGTTCTGACTGCTACCAACAAGGTCAACGTTCTTGACGGCGATCCCGTTATCAAGCAGAACTACGTTCAGTTCAGAACCCTCAACGAGTACGGCCAGCTGGGTGCAGTTGCTTATCACTGCCAGAAGTCCGAGCTCGGCATCACCGATGATGCAGAGAAGTATCTCTACAACTCCTACAACGTTCTGACCCAGGATGACTTCGAGTCCTTCGTTAAGGTCAACAAGGTTGAGGCTGTTACCACCGCCAAGGTTGCTAAGGCTAACGCCGGCAAGATCACCATCGACGGTACCACCTACAAGCTCGTCGGCAAGTACACCGACCTGAACAACAAGCCCACCAACAAGTACACCGAGCCCGAGATCATCGTTCTCAACGAGAATGCTGACTACGCTCTGATGACCGGCTACTCCACCACCACCGCTTATCCTGAGATGGTTCTGTTCGATGACAACCTCGACGGCCAGCCCGACCGCGGTCTGTACAAGGAATATCAGCTTGGTCAGTACATGTCCACCTCCAGAATTGCTAACGTTGCCGGCTCCGGCACCACCACCATTCTGTACAATCCTATCGTTGTTGGTCTGTCTGTAAAGGCTAACGACAAGATCGTTTACTCCTACAACGAAACCGCTAACGTTCTGTACGTTAAGGAAAAGGCAGAGAAGGTCTCCGGCGTTATCGGCGGCATCAACACTGCTACCGGTAAGATCACCGTCGGCGGCGTTGAGTATCCCATCGGCGTTGCTAACCTCCCCGGCGCATGGACTGTTGCTAACATCACCACCAACATGCTTGGTAAGAACGCTAGCATCTACACCATCGACGGCAAGGTTGTTTACTTCACCGACTACGCTAACAGCTCCAAGTTCATCGTTTACGATAGCTACATTGGTCTCAACCAGCTGGGCTATCCGAACGCATACGCTTACGTTCAGAGCAACGTGAAGGAAGTTATCACCATTTCTTCCTACCAGTTCAAGACCTACCAGAACTACGACTATCCCACCGGTATTTCCTACTGGTTCAACGACTTCCTTGCAACCGCAAAGAAGGGCAACCTGTACACCGGTACTGTTGACCTCAACGGTTACTACAACCTCGCTCCTACCACCGCAACCAAGACCACTTCCGCTAAGAGCCTGGTTCTGTATCCCTACACGAACAACAGAGTTAGCTTCAATGGCACCAACTACAACCTGACCGAGAACACCGTGTACATCGTTGTTGATGCTGCCGGCAACATCCAGACCGCTAAGGGCCTGTATGCTAACCTCAACCTCCCCACCACTTCTACCACTCTGCTGACCGTTAATGCTAACGGTTACTACAAGATCGCCGCTTCCAGCTCCAACATCACCTACCTGTATGTTCAGGACGGTGCGTTCGCTTCCGGCGTTCAGTTCTCCCAGACCGCTAAGGCTGCTGATACCGTTGTCTACCTCGACGAGGATATGACTCTCGTTACCAGCCAGCAGATCAACAAGGTTGATGCTTACACTTGGGAGTACACCTATGCAAACGCTATCGACGTTGTCAACGGCGGTCTCCTGCCCTACAACATCGTTTGCTACAACTATCCTCTGACTGCTGGTAGCTTCTACCGCATCAATGACGGCGTTGTCGTCGAGAAGATCACTCCCTTCAATGCAGTTGCTGCTCAGGCAGAAATTGCTAATTCCGCCGTTGCTGGTAGTGTCATCACTGTTGCTGACACCGCTGCTTACAAGGCTGCTACCAAGACCGCTGACGGCAAGTTCTACATCACGTATTACGTTCCCGGCACTGCTATTACCGGTGCTAAGAACTCCAACGGTTACATCACCTTTGCTGGCGAGAAGTACTTCAACATGGCTCTTGTTGGTTACGTTATGATTGATGGCAACATCAAGAATACCGATGCTACCAACGTTGCTCCCAAGAACTTCACTGACGCTGTCTACACCGGCGCGATCAGCCAGAAGGCTCAGTATGTTTACAACTACTCCCTCATCCTCACCAAGGATGCAGCCGGTAACTATGTTGGCGGCACTGCAACGCCTAACCTCGTTGTAATCGCTGACTATCAGACCGACTTCTCTGGCAACAGCTTTCCCTCCAGATTCGTTCGCAACTACTCCAACACTGAAACTAAGGATGCTGCCGGCAACTACATCAACCCCAGACTTAGTGCTACCGCCGCTGCTGATTCCTTCGTTCAGTACATCGTTTACAGATCTACTGCCGGCACTGCAGCTCACACCAACACCAACTGGGATACTCTCCGCACTGTTGTCGGTGGTCCTGCTACCGGTGACGTCAATGTAACCAACGCTCTCAAGCTCTTCGCAGCTGACGGCACGTTCATTGATCCCGTTAAGTACGGTCTGACCTACACCCTGAAGGATGCTCTTGTATTCGGTTACAATGAAAAGCAGGCCTTCCTGGAAGTCCGCCGCGATCCCATGAACAGAGAGGTTCTCCCTGTAGCAGCTAACTACTACATGACCTTCGAGAACAACGGCAAGATCACTCTCTGCGACAAGGTTACCATCTCCCTTGCAAACGCTGACGTTTGGTATGCAACGGCTGCTAAGCCGATCATCACCAGCGTTACCGCTACCAAGGGCGGCAACCAGTTCACTGTGTTTGTTGACCTCGCTAACTATCAGCTGACCCTCGCCCAGGTAGAGAATGCTCTCAGAACCATGAGAACCACCCTCTACAAGAACGGCGATACTAAGTGGGATGATGTTGCAACTCTCGCTTCCGTAACCAACATTTACGGCACTGAGTTCGCCTTCACCTTCTATGCACATCAGAACTTCGACGCAGCTAATTATGCTTTCGAGCTTAGCTTCGTTGACGCTCCTCTGAATTTTGCACATGCTTTCACTTTCACTGTTGCCTAATCGCAATATCTGAAACAGAATAGCAAATGAAACAGGGCAGACCGCAAGGTCTGCCCTGTTTTTATGTATAAGAGCCCCCCAAAAAAGCCTCCTCTTTTTAAAGGGGAGGTGTCGCGTGCAGCGTGACGGAGTGGATGTGCACGTTTTCGCAATTGTCCAAAAGCCTCTCCTTTTTAAAGGGGAGGCGTCGCGCGCAGCGTGACGGAGGGGATCGCCCGCTTTTGCAATTGTCCAAAAGTCTCCCTTTTTCAAAGGGGAGGCTTTTTGTTTGGCTTTGCTGTAAAAAAAGGGGACACCCTTGCGGGCATCCCCTTGAAACGGTTTATGCTTGGTCGATCAATACATACCGCCCATGCCGCCCATATCGGGAGCGGGAGCAGCGGGAGCAACAGGCTCCTTCTTGTCGGAAACAACAGCCTCGGTGGTGAGGACGGTGGAAGCAACCGAAGCGGCGTTCTGCAGAGCGGAACGGGTTACCTTGGTGGGATCCACGATACCGGCCTTCATCATGTCAACATACTCTTCGGTGGCGGCGTTGAAGCCATAGCCAACCTTCTTGCTGCTCATGATCTTGTTGACCACAACCGAGCCCTCGAAGCCGGCGTTGGAAGCGATCTGGCGGACGGGCTCCTCCAGAGCCTTCAGCACGATCTTGATACCGGTCTTCTCATCGTTGTCCAGCTTGCCGTCAAGCAGAGCCTCAACCTCGCCCATCACGTTCAGGAATGCGGTACCGCCGCCTGCGACGATGCCTTCCTCCACAGCAGCTCTGGTAGCGTTGAGAGCGTCCTCGATGCGGAGCTTCTTCTCCTTCATCTCGGTCTCGGTGGCTGCGCCGACCTTGATGACAGCAACGCCGCCGGACAGCTTAGCCAGTCTCTCCTGCAGCTTTTCCTTGTCGAAGTCGGAGGAGGTGGACTCAATGGCGGTACGGATCTGGTTCACGCGAGCCTTGATGGCATCGGGATCGCCGGCGCCGCCAACGATGATGGTGTTTTCCTTGTTGATCTTGATCTGTCTTGCCTTACCCAGCTGATCGATGGAGGTTTCCTTCAGATCCAGACCCAGGTCAGCGGAGATCACTTCGCCTCCGGTGAGGATGGCGATATCCTGCAGCATTTCCTTGCGTCTGTCGCCGAAGCCGGGAGCCTTGACAGCCACGCAAACGAAGGTGCCGCGGAGCTTGTTGAGCACGAGGGTGGTGAGAGCTTCGCCTTCCACATCCTCAGCGATGATAACCAGCTTTCTGCCGGCCTGAACGACCTGCTCCAGCAGGGGGAGGAGCTCCTGAATGTTGGAGATCTTCTTGTCGTAGATGAGAACGAGAGCGTCGTCGATGACAGCTTCCATCTTATCGGTGTCGGTGACCATATAGGGGGAGAGGTAGCCGCGGTCGAACTGCATACCCTCAACGACCTCGCAAAGAGTCTCGGCAGACTTGGACTCCTCAACGGTGATAACGCCGTCGTTGGTGACCTTCTTCATGGCGTCAGCGATCAGGTTACCGGTAACCTCGTCGCCGGAGGAGACGGTGGCAACTCTGGCAATGTCGTCAGAGCCGTTCACGTCCTTGGAGATCTTCTTCAGACCGGCCACAGCGGTATCGACTGCGCGCTGGATGCCCTTGCGGATGACCATGGGGTTGGCACCGGCTGCCACGTTCTTCATGCCCTCGCGGATGAAGGCCTGAGCGAGCAGGGTAGCGGTGGTGGTACCGTCACCGGCCACGTCGTTGGTCTTGGTAGCCACTTCCTTGAGCAGCTGAGCGCCCATGTTTTCAGCGGCGTCCTCCAGCTCGATCTCCTTGGCGATGGTCACGCCGTCGTTGGTGATCAGCGGAGAGCCGTACTTCTTATCGAGAACCACGTTTCTGCCCTTGGGGCCGAGGGTGATCTTAACCGTGTCGGCCAGCTTATCCACGCCGCGCAGCAGAGCGTTGCGTGCTTCGATGCCGTAAATAATGTCCTTAGCCATAATGCAAAATCCTCCTTGAATCAGTCAACAATGGCGAGGATGTCGCCCTGTCTGACGATGATGTATTCGATGTCGCCGTCCTTGATCTCGGTGCCGGAATACTTGCTTGTGATAACCTTATCGCCCTTCTTGACGGTCATAACGACTTCCTTGCCGTCAACGATGCCGCCGGGGCCTACCGAAACGACTTCGGCAATCTGGGGCTTTTCCTTTGCGGACGAGGTCAGAATGATGCCGCTCTTGGTGGTCTCTTCTGCCTCAACCATCTTGATGACAACGCGGTCTGCAAGCGGTTTGATGTTCATGTTCAGATCCTCCTGTATATATCAATTTGTTGATGTCTGGTTTTAGCACTCGCTTTCGTTGAATGCTAATCCGTGATTCTTATTGTAATCTCTTGCCGCCTTAAAATCAATAGGATTTTCCATAATTAACATTTTCTTTACATTTTTATAGCACTTGACCTTCATTTTTGCCAACAGGATGTCTTTGCCACCGTCTATGAGCCGCCGATTCGTTGACAAAACGGCAGAAAGGTGGTATAATGGAGGGACGAAAGAAAACAATCGGGAAAAACGGCCGCTTACCGCGGCATGGGTTATGTATATGAAAAAGGTAATGTTTTGGCTGCTCCTCTCTCTCCTGCTGCCGACGCTTCTGCTCAGCGCCTGCTCGTCGGACGGGGGTGAGGAGGATGCTTCCTCCGTCGTTGAGGAAAACGATGTGCCCGAGGGCGCGCCCCGTCTGACGTCTCTGACGCTGGACGGCGGGTATGACTTCCGCTTCCTGCCGGGCAAGCGCACCTATCAGATCCTGCTGCCCGAGGGCAATCCCTATCTGCCGCAGGTCACCGCCTCTCCCGAAAAGGGGGCGGAGATGACCGTTGAGCAGGCAATGCTTGAAAACGGCGCCTCCTCCTGCGAGGCGAGGGTGCATCTTTCCAAGGATGGCATCGAGACCACCTACACGGTCACATTCGTGAAAAACCGCTCGAGCGGCTTAGAGCTTGCCTATGACGACCGCTACCGCTTCTCGGTCGAAAACGGGGAGGCGGTCTCCTTTGAGAGCTCCAATCCGACGGTGATCGCGGTGGATGCAAGCGGTCTTGCGGTGGTAAAACAGGTGTCCGACAGCCCGGTGACGATCACGGGGAAAAACAGCGCGGGCGAGATCGTGGGTGAATGGACGGTCAACCGCACGGTGAAGGCTGTGCTGGATCTGTTTGTCATCGCCGGGCAGAGCAATGCCGCCGGTGAGGGCGGAAACGCCGAGGAGTCGGTGAAGCCCGAGGAGGGAACGGTCTATCTGGCCGATGCGCAGGGAACGTCGATGATGTCGCTGTCGGGAGGCAAGAGCGGGTTTGCTGCCGCCTTCGGTCAGACGTGGCATCAGAAGACGGGGCGCAAGGTGCTCTTTGTTCAGGCAACGGCCACCGGCCGGGGTGCGGACAGCTGGGCGCCCGGCGGCGAGATCTATGCCGAGATGGAGAACGATCTGGATGCCTGCGTTGCCATGCTGAAGGAAAGCCCTTCCTATTTGTTAAGAAGCACCGCCTGCCTGTTCATGCAGGGCGAATGGGATATGGCGGCCGGGACCGACGAGGTCAGCTATGAAAAGAATGTCCTGCTGCTGCGCGATGCGTTGAAGAGCCGGTATGACATCGGCGGGTTCGGATTGATCCCTGCGAGAAGCTGGCGGATGGAATCGGATGCGGAAAGCGTGGCGCTGGGCATCATGAGCGATATGCTGCCCGTCCGCGCGGCGCAGTATGCCCTCTGCCGCGAGCAGAGCGATATCTTGTTGCTGACGCGCGTGAGCGAGACGGCTTCGGCGGACAACGGTCTGATGCAGGAAGACAACATGAGCTTCACCCAGAGAGGATACAACCGCATCGGTCAGGAGGCGGCGGAGACCTTCATCCGCTGGATGTCGCCCGATGCCGATAAGGCGGTGACCTCCTTCACGCTGCTTTCCGAAAACGGGCGGGATGCGCTGGAAAACGGAAGCGAGCTTGTCCTCACGCCCGGCAGCTCCTACCGTCTGACGCCCCTCTGCGAGCCCTATTACGCGGACATCCCCGAACTGAAGCTGTATGTTTCCGATGAGCGGCTGGCTTCCGTGGACCGCTTCGGGCTGCTGACGATCCGCCAAAACGCGCAGCCCCAGACGATGACGGTGAAGGCGGTCTGCGGTGCTTTTTCCGTGGAAGTGACGGTTCACATCGCCGAGGAGGAGAAGGTCGAAACGCACTTTACCAAGGTGGAGTACGGCTGGCGCTTTGACGGCAGTCTGGACGAAAAGGAAGGTCTCAATTCCCTCACCCGCTCCGAGCTCTCCCCGTCCGAGGGCGGCTACGAGTTCTATGACAACAGCGTGTTTGTGAAAAAGGACCGCAGCGTGGATTTTGAATTGGAAAAGCCGATCCGCCTCTCCTCGTCCTTTGCCTGGTCGATCCAGTGGCGGGGCAATCTTTACGGCGACTCCTGCCTGTTGGGGCAGAATTACGATACGGCAGGATACATCTATCTGGCCCCGTGGTCGGACGCTTTGGGGCATGCGATCCGCTTTGTCACCGAGGCGGGCACCAGCTTTCTGATCCCCTACGGCGACTTTGCCGAGAAGAACAAGGAGGTCTGCAGCTGGATCCTGTCCTACGATCCCGACAGCCGCATGGTCAGCCTGCAGATGAACGACAGCATCGTCAGCGAGGTGGCCGCTCCTTCGTTTGATGTGACCTTCACCAATCTCTTCGGGCGATACGGCAGCGAGAACGCCAACATCAACTTTGCCGGCGAATTGGACTGGCTGAAGATCGTTGCCGCCGAATGAGAGGGGAAAAAGCGGATACACCACCTCTGTTTGCGAAAAAACGCAAAAAAGTAGGATCGTTTTTGACGATATTTCCTTGACAAAAAGCGTATCATACTGTATGATAAAGAAAGAAATGAAAAGGATGTGATTGCATGGCTGAAAAAAAGGGTGACCTGAATCATCTTGTCTTTCGCGGCAAGCCTCTCGTGCGCCAGGGCAATACCTATTGCTACGGTAGCATGAACGATAATTTTATTCTGTTTATGATGGTGCTGTCCAACACCAAGGAAAAGAGCACGGACGGCAAGGAGATCGAAGTTCCCGACCGCGTGCTGCTTCAGATCGTCAGCACCGACACCAAGCTGCCCCCGCATGAGCGTGTGGTCAAGCAGTTTGACAAGAAGGGCTTGTATGAGGCGATGGATATCGGCTTGATCTGGCTGGACCGTCTCAATGGCACCGCAACCGCATAACCGCATAAAAGAAAAACCAACAGGGCCGACGCAAAAAAAGCATCGGCCTTGACTGTTACATACGCCGTTTTGTTTTAAAAAAGGCGGACAAGGAGGAAAAACAGATGCTTTTGATCAAAAACGGACACATCAAGCCCATGGTGGGCGAGGATATTGAAAGAGGCTATGTTCTCATCGGCGACGACGGCAAGATCGCCGCTCTCGGAAGCGGTGAGTCGAGCGTGCAGGCCGACACCGTCATCGATGCGGAGGGGCATTTGGTCACGCCCGGATGCGTGGAGCCCCACAGCCACATCGGTCTCTGGAATTCGGTCATCAAGCAGGACGGTCTGGACCTGAGCGAGAAGACCGATCCGATCTCCCCCCAGCTGCGCGCCATCGACGGCATCTACCCGCAGGAGGAGGAATTCAAGGAAGCCGTGAAGGGAGGCATCACCACCGCCTGCACCGGTCCCGGCAGCTGCAATGTGGTGGGCGGTACCTTTGCCGCCATCAAGACCTACGGCAACCGCGTGGACGATATGATCGTGAAATATCCGATGGCCATGAAGTGCGCCTTCGGCGAGAATCCCAAGGGTGTTTACGGTGTGGGAAGACACGCTGCACCCATGACGAGAACGGCGGTTGCCTCGATGCTCCGCAGCCTGCTGATCCGCTCGCGCAATTACCTGAAGATGAAGGAATCGGGCAAGGAGCCTGCCTTTGATCCGAAGCTGGAGGCCATGATCCCGGTTCTGAAAAAGGAGATTCCGCTGAAGGCTCATGCGCACCGCGCCGATGACATTCTCACCTCCATCCGCATCGCGAAGGAGTTTGATCTGCTTTTGACGCTGGATCACTGCACCGACGGTGAGGTGATCGCCGAGGAGCTGGCCAAGGAGGGCTATCCCGCCTTTGTCGGCCCCACGCTGGGACGCAAGTCCAAGTCGGAAGTCAAGAACAAGGCCTTCTCCACCGCCGGCGTTCTGCACAAGGCGGGCGTGAAGGTCAGCATCACCACCGATTCGCCCGAAACCCCCATCGAATTTCTGCCGCTGTGCGCCGGTCTCGCCGTCAGAGACGGTCTGCCTTATGAGGAGGGCTGGAGGGCGATCACCATCAACCCCGCCGAGGCCAACGGCATTGCCGACCGCGTGGGAAGTCTGGAGGTCGGAAAGGACGGCGACGTTGTCGTCTGGAGCGACGATCCGCTGCTGGCGGTGGCCGCCCGTTCGCTGTACACCGTCATCGACGGCAGGATCGTTTATCAGGCGTAAGGGTTTCGTCGGGCGTCATTTTTCCATACAAAAAAGGGCTGTCAAGTGACAGCCCTCGTTTTTTGGCTTATATACTCAGCAGCCGCAGCTGTTGGCGCAAGGATTGTAGCAGCTATTTCCATAGGAATTGCAGCCGCAGACAGCGAAGAGAATCAGCACGATGGCGATCAGAAGCCAGATGTTGTCGCCGCCGAAAAGATTGCACAGGCAGTTCATTCTTGTAAGCTCCTCCTTCTTTCAATGGGGCGGTTTTTTCCGCCTCTTGGTATTATACTATGCGGAGAAGCCAAAAAGGTTCGGCGATTTTTATTCCAGCGTCAGCTCGTCGGTCTGCAGAAAGTCGTTGGCGGTCATGATGTTGTTGACCTCCACCTCTTTTTCCGCGCCGCAGCAGTCACAAACAATCTTCACGCCCTTGCCGGTGTAGGAAAAGGAGTAGCGTCCGTTGTCCTCGGGGCAGCGGCAGTGGATCTTCTTCTCCTCAGACAGCTCGGCGAGCATATAGGCGATCACATCCGACACCTGTTCGGCGAAAAATTCGGCGGAGCGGTCGCTGTCGCGGGGGATATCGGCAAAATCGGTGTCGCCCAGAAGATCCAGCAGCTCCTTCTCACTTTCCTCCAGCCGCTTGGCCACCTGCTCCTTCTGGCCGATGAAGCAGATGTCGATGCCGGAATAGGTACAGCCCAGCGTGAACAGCTCCTTTTCGAAGAAGACGTTGCCCGAAAGGGTGTAGTTGTGGCTCTGGGGGCAGAGGATGCAGGGGACAGTAAGGCGCACCTTGCCGTCGAGGGAGCGGACGATGAGAAGCTCGCTTTCGCCGCAGTCGCACTTGAGGCGGAGCATGTCCTTGCCGAGAATGAAGGGATCAACCTCGGCTAAAATGGCAAGTCCGCAATGGGGACAGCGGTAGGCGATGGTGGCTTTTTGAATGGATGCGATCATATCAGTTTCCTTTTACAAGATAAGATGGGGGCGTGCGGAAGTCGCCGTAGGGGGTGTCGGCGATCGAACGGGAGAGCGAATAGTCCTCTAAGGGGAAGAGGATGTATTCGGTGTATTCCTTCACCTCGGTCTGGGTGGGATCGGCGGCGGAGGCAAAGGTCTCATAGGCGGTGTAGGTCATGTATTTGCCCTTTTCGGGGAAGTCGCGGATGGGTGTGTCGGCCACATAGACCGGGATGGTGCAGTAGGGCGCGGTAGCCGGGTTCACGTCGCCGATGTAGTAGATCTCCAGCGTCAGGTCGGTCAGATCGGTCAGATCCACGTCCTTGAAGAGGATGCGGCGGTAGTTGTACATGGCCTTGGAAAAGGGGGCATACACATATTCGGTGTAGCGCTTGCCCTGATCGTCTGTGAGCATATAGATGAAGGGCTCGCCCTCGGGGGCGCTTGCGAGACGGTAAGCCTCGGTCAGATATTTGACGGTGCTGTTGTTGTAGCGGACGGTGAACTGGATCTCCTTGGCGCTTTCCGCATACAACACCTCTTCTAACGTAAACGAGCCGTCAACCATCGCGCGGCTGCCGTTTTCCATTGTGATGCCGCAATCGTCCACGATGCGCGTGCCGTTGCCGTGCTTGTAAACGGCAAAGTCGTCGGGGGAAGTCTGATAGAGGGCAAGGGCTTCTTCGGTCCAGAGATACCGTTTCACCTCGGCAGGGACGCGGGCGGTCATCATGCGCCAGAACAGCAGGGCGTAAACGGTGGCGACAAAGAGAAAGATGAGGGCCTTGAGCGTGAATTTGATGCTGCCGCCGACGGTGATGTTGTGCCGTCTGCAGAAATCGGAAAAGGAGCCTCGCTTGCCGTCGAGGAGGTCCTGCTCGGTAAAGGATTTGCGTTCTTCGTCCATGATGATCCCTTTCTGAATACGATGGTTTCTTTGTATCCCCTATTGTATCACAAAAAGAAATTTTATACAATCGTTTTGCCCGCTTTTTCATGTAAAATTCACACAAATGCTTGAAAAAGCCCATATCTTTGTGCTAAAATAGAAGAAATCAGACGAAAACAGGCCGACAAAACGGCCGTGAAAGGAAATCCATATGGAATATATCTTTTCCGATAAGATCAAAAACATGAAGCCCTCGGCCATCCGCGAGATCTTCAAGAGCCTCGCCGATCCAACGGTGATCTCGCTGGCGGCAGGCAATCCGTCGGCCCAGTCCTTCCCCGTGGACCAGCTGGCGCTTTTATCCCGCGATATTTTTGAGAATATGTCCACTCAGGCGCTGCAGTACAGCGTCACGGAGGGCTATACCCCCCTGCGTCAGGCAGTGGCGGCCCGTATGAAGGAGAAATTCGGCATCGGCCGCGACTTTGATGCCACGCTCATCACCACGGGCGGTCAGCAGTGTCTGGATCTGTCCGCCAAGGTCCTCTGCAACGAGGGCGATGTGATCGTCAGCGAGCAGCCCAGCTTCATTGGTGCGCTCAATTCCTTCCGTTCGTATAACACCCGCATCGTGGGCGTGGACCGTAAAGAGGACGGTCTGGATCTGGAAGCGCTGGAAAACGTATTCAAAACCGAGAAGAACGTGCGTATGCTCTATCTGATTCCCACCTTCCACAATCCGCTGGGCACCACTCTGCCGCTGGAGAACCGCAAGGCGATCTATGCGCTCTGCAAGCAGTACGGCGTGATGATCTATGAGGACAACCCCTACGGTGAGCTGCGCTTCGACGGCGAGGACATCCCCACGCTGAAGAGCATGGATGAGGAGGGCATCGTGATCTATTCCTCCTCCTTCTCCAAGATTCTGTCGGCCGGCATGCGCATCGGCTATGTGATCGCGCCCGAGGCAGTTATGCAGAAGATGGTGGTCGCCAAGCAGGTCACCGATGTACATACCAACATCTTCTTCCAGATCCTCTGCCATCGCTATATGACCGAGTGCGATCTGGATGCCCACATCGAAAGCATCCGCCGTCTGTACGGTCACAAATGCGGTCTGATGCTGGATACGCTGGACAAGACCATGCCGAAGGCGGTTTCCTACACCCGTCCGCAGGGCGGTCTGTTTGTGTGGGCAACGCTTCCCGAGTCGGTGGATATGAACGCTTTCGTCAAAAAAGCCATCGAGAATAAAGTGGCTGTGGTGCCGGGTACCGCCTTCAACTGCGACGAGTCGGCGCCTTCAAGCTCCTTCCGTCTCAATTATTCCACCCCCACCGACGAGCAGATCGTAAAGGGAATCGAAATTTTGTCCGCGACCGCAAAGGCCATGCTGTAAGGCGAAAACGGACAGGCAATTCTTTGTATATATAATAGGAAAGGAAACGGCGAAGATGAACAAGATCAAAAGCTGGCTGGAAAATTATTGGTATTATTATAAAACGCATACGCTGCTGGGGATCTTCTTCGCCGTTTTCTTTGCCGTCGCCATCTCGCAGATGGTGCAGAAGGATAAGATCGATGCGTATCTGATGTATGCCGGTCCAGTCTCGCTGGGCGGAACACAGGTCGAGCAGATGGAGTCATCGCTGGAGCAGGTCATGAAAAACGATTACCACGGCGACGGTGAGAAAAACGCTCAGGTGCTGACGCTGTTTTTGATGAACAATCAGCAGGCCGAGGAGGCAAAAGCCGCCGCGCGTGAGCAGGGCATCGACGATTTTTATGTGGATATGGACTATATGGCCGATGCGCGCCAGCAGTTCGATCTGCAGTTTCTGGCCGGCGATTGCTACATATGCGTGCTCGATCCCTCGCTGTATGAGGAGATGAAAGCGCTGGGGGCGTTTGAAAAACTCGACGACCCGCGTTCGGAGGACGGATACGGCGTCCGCTTCTGGGACACCGACTTTGCAGCCTTTTTTGCCGAAGCGTATCGCAATGTCCCCGAAAACGTGATTCTTTGCCTGCGTAAAGTACCGGCCACATCCCTCGGAAAGCGGAAAGAGGCTGAAAAACAGGCCTTTCATGCTGATTTGATGAGCGATATTTTGGCATTTTCGGTGCCTCAATAAATTTTTTTGACTTTTTTTGAAAAAGTGCTTGACAAACGGAAAAAACTGTGATATACTGGCTAAGCCGTTTGAGAGAGGGGCTGAAAAGCCCGGATCCCAAAGAGGCACAGCGGTCCTTGAAAATTGAACAACAAGAGAAAGAGAAAGTACCATGGTCAAGAGCAGAAATGCTGTTGAAGATGGGGAAACTCGACAATTCCTTTTTTTACACAACAAGCAAGCAAGTAAGTA
>SVTL01000003.1 GCA_015063795.1 Oscillospiraceae bacterium | reverse complement strand
ACTTCGCGGCTTGATTTTTCGGGTTGGAAAAGGATGAAAAACCTTGCCTGATAACCGAAAACCCTTGAAATACGGGGCTTTTCCGGTTTGTCGTAATTATACCGTAAGGGCACACCTTCGCCACCCACGCGCTGACGGGCGGTGTGGATGCCAAGACGCTGTCGAAGATCCTCGGTCACACCAACGCAAGCTTCACACTCGACACCTACACCCACGTTACAACCGATATGCAAAAGCGCGCATCAAAGATCGTGGGCGGGTTCCTCGACGACCTGATCATCAAGGAGGACGGCAATGGCTAAACGTAGGAAGAATGGAAAAGGAGTGCTCCGACAACGCAAGGACGGTCGATGGGAAGGTCGAGTCGTCGTCGGCTACGATGACAAAGGTCTGCCGAAAACGAAAAACGTGCTTGCCAAAACCAAGACCGAGTGCGCCGAGAAGCTGGAAAAGCTTCGGGAGGAGTACCGTCCGCCGAGCACGCGGTGCAAGCCGGATATGCTCTTCGGCGACTATATCGACTTCTGGTATGAGAACTTCTGCAAGCCCGCCATCCGACCGCTGACGCAGACGAATTACGAAAACCGAATCTACGACCACATCATCCCCGAGATCGGCAAGATACCGCTGAACAAACTGACGCAGAACGACCTGCAACAGTTCTACGCACGGCTGAAGCGAAACGGGCGAAAGCAGTACGTTGAGAAATACGGAACGGGACTGTCCGACCGCATGGTGCGCGCCTGCCACGCAAGCTGTCGAATGGCTCTGGAAAAAGCGGTGGCCGAAGGACTGATACGAGTTAATCCTGCCATCGGCTGTAAATTGCCTCCCAAGAAAGCGCGGGAGATGCAGGTGCTGACGAAGGATGAACTACAACGATTCCTCGCCCAGGCTAAAGAGGACGGATACTACGAACTGTTCCTGCTGGAACTGGGTACAGGAATGCGCCGAGGAGAGCTGATGGGACTGCAATGGGATGACCTCAACTTCCGCACGGGAGAATTGCACATCGTCCGCCAGGCGTGTGCAGTGAACGGCAAGATCGAGATCTCCATGCCGAAAACAAATAGTTCCATCCGCACGGTGGTACTGCCGCCGTCCCTGGTGGAGGTGCTGAGAAAATATAAGGAGACAATCAACTCGCGCTGGATGTTCCCGTCACCGCAAAATCTCGACGTACCGAGGTATCCCACGTCTGTTGGCGATATCCTGTCGATCCTGCTCAAACGGGCGGGATGCAAGAAGGTGCGCTTCCACGATCTGCGGCACACGTTTGCTACGATGGCGATTGCGAATGGGATGGATGTGAAAACTCTGTCGGCGACCATCGGACACGTCTCGGCGACCACGACGCTGGATATATACTCGCATCGGACAGTGGAAATGGAAGTCAGGGCGGCGGAGAATATCGAGCGCGGTATTGGCAAATGCGAGCCGTCGCCCATACCTCCACCGGAGAAGCCCAACGAGGAGCCGGCCAAAGGACTGAACGAACCGTTCACCCCTTACAAAGGCAAGATTCGCAAATCAGGCAGCGGGTGCATTTACAAGATCAACGATCATCTCTACGAGGGCAGCTTCTCGCCGACGCACGCCAATGGCAAGCGCGTGAAGCATAATGTGTATGCCGAGACGCGGGACGAAGTTGAAGTGAAGCTGGCGGAGCTGATTGAGCGGGTGCGGGAGGAGATCAGGCTGGAGAAGGAAGAGATGATGAAAGGGGGTCACGAAACGTGATCCCCTTGGGGGAGTGGAGAAGGGGTGACCGGCGAGGTCACCCCTTAGTGATTGCGTTGCTGTAAGCAAAGAAAAAGGACTGGGTTATTTATTAGAAAATTGCAAGAACCCGCGAAACGCATATACCTTAAATCAATTCGTTTCTTGCTGAAAAAGACAACTTTTTTGTTTTAACGAACATTGATTTCAAAGCAAATTGAATCTTTTCCAGCAAATTTTCGAGTGTATCTTTTATAATTTGTTTCAATGGGTTCGTAAACTGCTAATGGATTACGTTCATAAATTTGAGAGGCTATTTCTCTTGCAAATTCTATTTTTGATCCTGTAGCAAGAACATACACAGTATTAATTCCATGTTGACGTAGAGCATTTTCTGCTTCTTCAATTGGTTTGTCCAATTCATATGTGAAGACAGACACAGCCAAAATTATTTTTATCCTTATAGCATCTTCACAAAAAGTTAGCGGTACTCTTTCTCCTGGAGAACGGCTTATGATTCTATAAATGAAATTCATAAAATGAATTACAACATTCATTGATTCCGGAGATGGTTCAGTTGGATAAATCTTATTCGCAAATTTATCTATTTCATTGAGTAAAATAGGTAAAAACAATCCATCATTATCTACCTTTCTTAGTTGTTCTAAGACTGCATAATAAGACTTGTCTTGTTTTAATAGTTCCGGCATATACTCACGATTAAAATAGTCATACACACTTGGTCCTGCATACTGTGTTAGTTTTTGAGTAACAATTAGATCGGAGGCCTTTCTTGCCTCTGTAGGCATGTATATTTTTGCTTTTTGAGCAAATCCCTTAGTGCAATAGTTATGTAATATGCCTACTGCTTGTTTGACTTCATCTTTGTAAGTAGGAACATAGACAACTATTTGCTTGTCTTCTATTACAGATTCAAGTGTATCTCCCTCATCAACCCACTTGACCTTTAAGTCATACGGAAGAAGTTTACGGACAAAATTAGGAGCATCTTTAGAAAACTTATTCTTCGTAGAATCAATAGTCAAATTCAAGAGCTTTTCAAAAGCACGTTTTCTTTTTCGAGGAATAGCAGTAGCAACCCATAACGATATATGTGTATTCCATTCTTTAGCCACCGATGGATGAGCAATAATCCACACAAAGCCGGCTAACACTACAACCAATAAGGTCCAAGCTATACCACCTTTTTCAATAAAAGAAGTCAAAAAATCCCAGACAGTCATTTTTTTGCCTCCTCAGCAAGTGTAAGAATACACTCAGGTTGATTGCAGCAAAACTCAATCGATTTGTTATTGGGTACAAGTGCATATAAATTTTCTTTAGTAATTTTTGCAGAGCAATAGCGGCATTTTACACCACCACTATGAAAACTGTTGCTCAATCCAGTCTTCTCCAAAAAAGAATCTAAGTCTGTTGCATAGATAGCTTTAAGTTCATCGTTTTTTGTAAACATAAACTTACCTCGTCCTTTCAATTCGATATACCTCCTTGGTAAATAATTATATAATTACCTAAAAGTATATCCATTATTTTGAATGCTTATTCCTCAAGCAATTAGAGAAAAAGCATTCAGTTTTTGATTCGACAAAAAGCCCCACAAATATTATAAGCTATATTTATCAAAAATACAAGGGGCGTATTTGTTGAGTTTATTTTCGTTAATGAAGTTGATAATATTCAACTTATTAAAAAACCCTTGGACTAAGTAGGATCCAAAGGTTTTGGTCGGAGTGACAGGAATCGAACCTGCGCCATCTTGGTCCCAAACCAAGCGCCTTACCATTAGGCAACACCCCGATAAAATATTCAATTTTCTCTCAACTATGGTCAAACCTGTGGTCAGACCAATTTTTCCGGCATCCGCTCGATGCAATTTCCTCGCGTTTCCGCCGTTTTTCGCTCGATTGCTCGCTTTTCTGAAACCCGCAGCCGAAAACGACTGCACGCTCCCAAAGCAAGCGCGCTACCAATTGCGCCACACCTCGTTTGTTTGATTTTCTTAAGTCAGTTTCTTTGTTCCGTATACGAAGTCTGCGTTGCATACGAAGTTTGCATTGCACACGAAGTCTGCGTTGCACACGCAATCCGCGCGCTTCCTGTCGCAACTAAGGCTCCGGCTTCGTTCGCCATACTCTCTTGCCATCGCCAAGTTGCAGCCACTCGAAACGGTTCGCTGCTTCCGCCACCGGCGGCGCTCTCCGTTTCTCCCCAATTGCGCCACACCTCGTTTTTTCGCAGCTTTTCGATTAGTATAGCATACCGATCCCTCTTTGTCAAGATAAAAAACAGGAATCACACAGAGTTTCATTCCCCCGAAAAGCATGAAAAAATTTTTCTTTCTTTTGTCATTTCTGCCATTTGATTAAGGAAATTAGCATTTTTCCTTGCAAAAATTTTATTTTTCATTTGTCTGAAAAGGTATTTACTTTTTCATAAGGCAGTGCTATTATATATCATATAACACTAATACAATCGATCCGCAAAACGGACGTATAGAAAACGAGGCAACTACAATCATGAACGACATTCTCTTCCGTCAAGAAAGCGACTCCATCGGTACACTGGACGTCCCCGCAGAAGCCTATTACGGCGTGCAGACGCTCCGCGCCAAGCAGAACTTCCGCATCACCGGCCATCGGATGCACCCCTCCTTCATCATGAGTCTGGCCGCCCTGAAAAAGGCCGCCGCCATCACCAACAAGGAGATCGGTACGCTGGATGCCGCAAGAGCCGACGCCATCATCACCGCCTGCGACGAGATCATCGGCGGCAAGCTGCACGACGAATTCATCGTCGATCCCATTCAGGGCGGCGCCGGCACCTCCGCCAACATGAACGCCAACGAGGTCATCGCCAACCGCGCCACCGAGCTGATGGGCGGCAAAAAGGGCGAATACATCGTCCACCCCAATGACCACGTGAACATGGCCCAGTCCACCAACGACGTCTTCCCCACCGCGGGCAAGATGACCGTCCTCGAACTGATCCCCGGCCTTATTGCCCAGCTGAACCGTCTTGTGGACGCGCTTCTCGCCAAGGGCGTGGAGTTTGACGACGTCATCAAGATGGGACGCACCCAGCTGCAGGACGCCGTTCCCGTCCGTCTCGGCCAGTCCTTCAACGCTTACGCGCACCTGATGATGCGTGATATTGCCCGCATCGAGCACGCCGTCAAGGAGCTGTCCTTCATCAACATGGGCGGCACCGCCATCGGCACGGCCGTCAACGCCAACCCCGACTATCTGGCCAACATTGCCAAGAACGTCAACCAGGTCAGCGGTCTCCGCATCGAGCTGGCCAGCGACCTGATCGACGCGACGCAGAACACCGACGCTTTTGTCACCATCTCCTCCGCGCTCAAGGGCTGTGCGGTAGACCTGTCCAAGATCTCCAACGACCTGCGTCTGCTCTCCAGCGGTCCGCGCACGGGCGTGGCCGAGATCAACCTCCCTGCCAAGCAGAACGGCTCGTCCATCATGCCCGGCAAGGTCAACCCCGTCATTCCCGAGGTGGTCTCGCAGGTGGCTTTCTTAGTCATCGGCAACGACATGACCGTGGTGATGGCCTCCGAGGCCGGCCAGCTGGAGCTGAACGCCTTTGAGCCGGTCATGTTCCACACCATTTTTGAATCGATCACCACGCTGACCAACGGCATTTCCACGTTTGTGGACAACTGTGTGGAGGGCATCACCGCCAACCGCGAGCACTGCGCCGAGCTGCTGGAAAACAGTGTGGGTACGGTCACCGCGCTCTGCCCCTACATCGGCTACAAGCAGGCCGCCGATCTGGCCAAGGAATCGCTGAAGAAGAACATCCCGATCCGCCGCCTGATCCTGGACAAGGGCATCATGGACGAGGAAAAGCTCACCGAAATCCTCGATCCGATGAAGATGACCTATCCTACGTACAACAACGTGGAGTTTAAGAAATAAGGCTTGATACATTAAGAGGCTGCCTCCCCATGGCGGCCTCTTTTTTGTGGGCGGCGGGGTTGCTTTTTGTTCTCTTTTGTGATATACTGTTTTTATTGCACAAGCGATTGTTCTTTTTCACATCCGATCTGCATGCTTTACGCCGATCCATCCCGCTTTTGTCCCGCCCGATGCGAAAGAAACAGGCTTCGCTTCACCCTCGTCTCCGGTTTTCATATTCATTTTACTGCAAATTTTTATTACGAAAGGACGACAACCATGAAAAGACACCTTGCCAAGGCACTTTTCACCGCGGCGGCGCTTCTGCTTCTGACCGCGATGCTCTGCCTGCCCGCTTCGGCCGAGGATCTGCCGACGATCACCTCTGTGGAGGTCACCGCTCCCGTCTTTCTGTCGGGAGATCTTGAGGTCACCGTCCGCGGTGACAACTTCGAGCAGATCGAAGGCTCAGGCCAACGCGGAAAACTGGAATTCAAGCTTGGAGAGAACAATTCTTACATATTCGACATTTGGCTGACCAAGCAGCCCGACGGAACGCTCGCAGGATCCTTCACCTTAGACGCGGATCTTTGGATGCTGAACGACGGCGTTTATACCCTGTCGGGAGCGATCTCGCTGAACGGCTCCGATGCTCAGACCTTTGAAGCCTCGATCGATGCCGATTCTCTGCCCAAGATCACCTCTGTGGAGGTGACCACCCCCTCGTTTTTGAATGACAGCGTTCGTTTCACCGTCCGCGGCGACAACTTCGACAAGATTGATGCCGCGGAAACCCGTTTTGAGATCCGCTTTGACGATGACACCACCTATTTGGTCTGGCTGACCAAGCAGCCCGACGGCTCGTTTGACGGATATCGCAACTTTGATCCGAGCCGTTGGACGTTAGACGACGATGTTTACACCCTTGCGGGAACGATCGCACTGAGCGGCACGGAAGGACAGCCCTTCTCGATCTCGATCGATGCTTCCGACCTGCCGACGATCACCTCCGTGAAGGTCACTGCCCCCACCTTCCTGATGGGAAATGTTCACTTTGCCATCCGCGGCGAGAACTTCGATAAGATCAGCGGAAACTGGATCGAATGCATGATCGAAACCGAGAATGACGGCACCTACTACCTCGAACTGGCCAAGCAGGCTGACGGCACGCTTGCCGGATCGCGTCCGTTCTGGACGAGCGCCTGGACCTTGAAGGGCAATGTTTACACCCTGGCCGGAGAGCTGTCCCTGGACGGATTCAACACACATCCGATCTATGTCTCTCTCTCTGCCGACTCGCTGCCCAAGATCACCTCTGCCGAGGTCACCCCTCCTGCCTTCCCGGGCGGTGCTGTGAAATTCCGCATCCGCGGCGATCACTTTGACAAGATCAAGGAAGAGGAGATCTTTTGTCTCTTCCAAATCGGCGAGACTGACAACGTTCAACAGATTGATATGGCGCAGGAAGAAGACGGCTCTTTTGCCGGTTCCTGCGAGATCCTGACGGATCATTGGACATTAAAGGACGGTAGTTACACCCTCTCCGGCTCGCTCTCGCTGGGAACGGATGACTATCCGGTCTCCATGTCCATCGATACCTCTTCGATGCCCAAGATCACCTCTGCTGAGATCACCCCGCCTGCTTTCCCGGGCGGTGCTGTGAAATTCCGCATCCGCGGCGATCACTTTGACAAGATCGCGGACGAGGAGATCACCTGCATCTTACGGATAAACAATGACAATGGCACGTATAACATATACACGTATAACATATATATGGAACGGATGGAGGACGGCTCTTTTGTCGGCTTCTGCGAGATCTGGGAAGGGAATTGGACGTTGAAAGACGGCGTTTACACCCTCTCCGGCTCGCTCTCGCTGGGCGGAGACAGCGCCTATCCGTTCACGATGTCCATCGATGCCTCCGCCATGCCCAAGATCACCTCTGTGGAGGTCACGTCTCCCGCCACATTGGCAGAGCAGATCACCTTCACCCTCCGCGGCGAGAACCTTGACAAGCTCAGCGAGGACGATCTGAGATGTACCTTCCGGCATCTTGAGCTTGGCTATACGCCCACTGTCTGGCTGACAAGAGAAGCGGACGGCTCTCTCTCCGGCTCTCTCTCCTTCAACCCGGAGTTCTGGTCATTAGCCAACGGTATTTATACCCTTTCCGGATCGCTCTCTTTCGGAGGATCTGACGGCTATCCGATTTCGGTCTCCATCGATGCCTCCACCCTGCCCAAGATCACCTCCGTGGAGGTCACACCTCCCATCACCCCGTCAGGAAACGTGCAGATCCTTATCCGCGGCGAAAACCTGGACAAATTCGATTCGCAAACGCGAGGAATATTCCGGAGCAATTCCTACAACACCTACAACATTTGGCTGAACAAGAATTCCGATGGTACGCTCTCCGCTTCTCCCTCCTTCCCCCCGCACTTCTGGACGCTGAAAGACGGCGTTTATACCCTGTCCGGCTCGCTCTCACTGGGCGGAGAAGACGGCTATCCGATTTCGATCTCCATTGATGCCTCTTCCATGCCCAAGATCACCTCCGTGGAGATCACGCCTCCCGTTTCCCCGGCAGGAATCGTACAGTTCCTCCTTCACGGCGAACATTTTGACAAGATCGAGAACGGCGGCATTCAGAGTCTGTTCAAGATCAATTCCAACACCACCTACGGCATTTATCTGAACAAGATGCCCGACGGCACGCTTTCCGGATCCCGTGCCTTCGATCCGGAGGAGTGGACGTTGAAGGACGGCGTTTATACTCTGTCCGGCTCGCTCTCACTGGGTGCGAACGATTATCCGGTCACCGTCTCATTCGATGCCGCTTCCGTTCCTTCGATCACCTCTGTTGAGATCACGCCGCCTGCCTCGCTGAACGGAAGAGTCACCTTCACCCTCCGCGGCAACAACTTCGACAAGATCGAGGGCGAGGAGCTCCAGTGCCGTTGTCAGCTCAGCAACAACAATACCTATACCCTCTGGCTGGAAAAGCAGGCGGACGGTTCGTTCAAAGGCTTGTGCGGCTTCGACGCGGATGAATGGACATTGAAAGACGGCGTTTACACCCTGTCCGGAACGCTCTCTCTCAGCGGAAGCGACCGGTATGCCTTCCAGATCACGCTGGCAGCGGATTCTCTGCCCAAGATCACCTCGGTCGAACCTTTGCCTCCCGCCACGCTGACCGGAGAATTGAGCTTCATTCTCCGCGGTGAGAACCTGGATAAGATCGATACGGAGCAGGCCTGGTGCCATCTCGAAATCCAAAGCTCCTCACACGGCTACGGCTTCCAAATGACCAAGAACAGCGACGGATCGATCACCGGCAAGCGCTCCAACATGCCCGCCGACGAATGGACGCTGACCGACGAGAATTATGTTCTTTCCGGAACCCTTCGTCTGAGCGACTTCGGCGGTACAGACATGCCCCTCACCTTCACGCTCGCAGCTGCTTCTCTGCCCAAGATCACCTCGATCGAGGTCGTCGCTCCCCAATCGCTGGTCGGACAGCTGCAGGTGAAGCTCCACGGCCAGAATTTCGACAAGCTGGAATACGATCGGTCGTATGCTTTCATCACCTTCACCTCCGGCTCTTACCCCTCCTCCAACCAAGGGTTCGCTCTGGACATTGACAGCGCAAGCCTGATGACAGGCTCTTACCCGCTGAATCCCGATCTCTGGACGGTCGACGGCGATGCCTTTGTGCTGACAGGAGCCGTTCATGCGGAGCTGGAGGGCGAAGAGATCACAAAGGACTTTGAATACAGGATCCTTGCCTCCGAGCTTCCGACGGTCACCTCCGCCGAAGCGATCGCTCCTACCTTCCGCGGCGGCGCCATCGAATTCCGCTTCCACGGACAGAATCTGGACAAGATCGGTCAGATCCGCGTTTACGGCAATTTCTCCGACATGAACGAGCCGACCGTTGTCGATCCCACGCTGATCACCTTCCTCGGCTCGCCGTCTTACGGCTATTGGTCGGTCAACGAAGAGGGCGGATACACCTGCTCGCTCACCGTCAGACTGGAGCTCGACGGCACAGAGACCGCTTATCCGTTTACGGTCACCATCTCCTCGGAGGAAGTGATCCCGCAGATCTCCAATGTGAGCTACAACAAAACGCTGTCCTCTGCGGGCGGCATCGTGGATGTGGTTCTCAGCGGTAAAAACCTGGCACACGGACTCAACTCCGTTTCGCTGACCGCCCGCTCCTCCTTTGCAACCATCGAGGCGCTGGACATCCGTATGGACGGAGAGAACATCCGCATGAAGCTGCCCATCCCCGCCCTCATCGGCGATAAGGACGTCACCTACAAGCTTGAAGTGAAAATGGGAAACATGTATTTCGGCTATGACCGATACAATCTGACCGTAAAGGCCGGCCCTGCCGACGACCGCCCGACCAATGTCTTCGACCTCAACGGGGACGGATCGGTGGATGTGATGGATGCGATCTATCTCATCCGCGTCATCACCGGCAACGTCGGCTGATCCGACAACACCATATCCATCCGAGAGGCTGCCTTTCCATGGCGGCCTCTTCTGTTTTTTCTCGCAAAAAGACCGCCTTATTCGGACGGCCTTTGTTCGCTGCGGAGCCTGCTGTCGATCAGTTTATGCAGGCAGGCCAGCGCCTCCTTCAGTCCGCCGATCTCGTCGATCAGCCCAAGGCTCACCGCTTCTCTGCCCTCCAGCACCGTTCCGATGTCAGTGGCCATCTCGTCGGGCTTCATCATCAGCTCCCGCAGCTTCGATGCCTCCGCCGAGGAATGGGCGACGATAAAATCGATGATGCGATCCTGCATCTTCTCAAAGCCGCGGAAGGTCTGGGGCGAGGAGATCACAAGGCCGTTGGTGCGGACGGGATGGATGGTCATGGTGGCCGAGGGAACGATGAACGAACGGTCGGCGCAGACCGCCAAGGGCACGCCGATGGAGTGTCCGCCGCCCAGCACCAGCGAAACGGTGGGCTTGGACATGGACGCGATCAGCTCCGCGATGGCCAGCCCCGCCTCCACATCGCCGCCCACGGTGTTGAGGATCAGCAAAAGCCCGTCCACCTCCTCGCTCTCCTCCACCGACACCAGCAGAGGAATGATCTGCTCATACTTCGTGCTCTTCTGCCCGCCGCCCAGCAGGTAATGCCCCTCCACCTGCCCGATGACGGTCATGGTGTGGATGGCTCTGCCCCCGCTGTGGGTGGTGACGGCGTTGCTCATGGAGATGGTCTCCAGACGAAGCTTTTCCTCTTTTTCCTGCTCCAGCTCCTGTTCAAATTCCATCGGTTCCATATCATTTTTCATAACTTACCCCTTTCTGCTAAGAAAAAACTCAAAAAAATGCGAAATATTTACTCCATACCTGTTTACTTTTTCGAACAAATATATTATAATGGAGGCGTTCATATTTTATACCGTTCAAGGAGATATCAATCATGGAAAAAACCTTTGTTGTAGAAACCAGTGCAAGACACATTCATCTGTCGCAGAGCGACGTGGAGGCTCTGTTCGGTCAGGGCCATACCCTCACCCCCTTCAAGGATCTGAGCCAGCCCGGTCAGTATGCCTGCGAGGAAAAGGTTGATGTGGTCGGTCCCAAGTCCACCATCAAGGGCGTCCGCGTTCTCGGCCCCGCCAGACCTTCTTCTCAGGTTGAGGTCAGCTTCACCGATGCCCGCGTTCTGGGCGTGACCGCTCCTGTTCGCGAGAGCGGCGACACCGCCGGAAGCGCCGGATGCAAGCTGGTCGGTCCCTGCGGCGAGGTCGAGCTGACCGAGGGCGTGATCGTGGCCAAGAGACACATCCATATGACCACTGCCGACGCCGAGCGTCTGGGTGTGAAGGACAAGGAGATCGTTTCCGTTAAGATCACCTCGCCCAGAACCACCGTCTTCGGCGACACCGTTGTCCGCGTCAGCGACAAGTTCGCTCTGGCCATGCACATCGACACCGACGAGGCCAATGCCGCCGCCGCTTTCGGTGCGGTCACCGGCGAGATCGTTAAGTAAGAGCCATCCCAACAGCACGGGGACGCTGCTACACAAAAAGCGGCTTCCCCGCGCTTTGGTGAACGGACGGCCCTTTCCACACCCCAAACACCCAAAATGAAAAGGAGTTTGCCAAACATGAAAAAGATTCTTTTGGTTCTTTTCGCCATGCTGCTTGCTTTTTCCTTCACCGCCTGTGACAGCAACGTGGATCAGCCCGATGTGACCGATACCACCGATGCCGGCGAGCAAACCGAGGACACCACCGAAGAAGCGAAGGAAACCGAGCCCGCCGCGCCCAAGATGAGCGAGGAGGAGGCCCGCCAGGCCATTTACGACAAGATGGTCGCTCTCGCCAACATGGAGTGGACCCCCAAGGTGGACTTTGACCTTTCCACCTCCAGCAAATACCTTCAGAACATCACCTACAAGGTGGGCACCACCTACCGCGGCGCACCCTACACCAACGAAATCGATGCGACCATGGAGTCCTTCGCCGCCATCCTGGACAACGGCGTTTACATGGGCGGTCTCACGCGTGAGGATGCCGTCGGCTTCGACTGCTCTTCCGCCGTTGCCGATGCCTGGAGAGCCTACAACCCCGACATCCGCTGCACAACCACCAAGACCATGTTCCCCCGTCAGGGCTACGGCTGCGAGGCCGTTGGCTTCTATGACCACTCGGTCCGCGGCACCACCATCCTGACCACCGAGATCACCAAGGTCAGCACCGAGCAGACCATGTATGAAGCATACGCCCTGTTGAAGAAGAGCGACGCGGTCATGTGCCGCTGGGCCTCCGAGGCCGCGCACGTCCGTCTGGTCTCCTGCGAGCCTGTGGTCGTCCGCAATCCCGACGGCACCATCGACGGCAAACAGTCTTACATCACCTACTGCGACCAGACCTCCACCATCCGCGACTTCAAGGGCTACAAGTCCAACTGGCAGATCGATGCCAAGGCTTATTTCAACAAGCTGTTTGAAAACTGGTACATCCCGATCTGTCTGGAAGACTTCTACGTGAACCGTACCCAGGAGATGCTCTTCACCATCAACGGCATGAACGATCCCAACAACTTCCCTGCCCGTCTCACCGGCCAGATCACCTGCTCGCAGAAGATCATGGAGGGCAAGGTCGCCGTTCTCGATGCCAACGGCAATGAGATGTACAGCGAGGTCAAGGAGCTGAAGAACTACTGCATGCAGATCGGTTCCTTCTCCCTGGTCAACCTGAGAAGCGCGGTGGGCAAGAACACCGGCAAGATGACCTTCGTCGTGTCGGTCAAGACTCCCTCCACCAAGGATGCTTTCCACGAGGTCACCCGCTTCGACTTCACCAAATAAAACAGAACACAGTCTTTATCGGGACGAGAGGTCGTCATGAAAAAACGGCCTCTCCCCTCTTCCATTTTTTAAAAAAGGAGATCGTCATGAAAAAAGGATTTCTCACGCTGTTAGCGCTTTTGTTGGCTTTCCCGTTCACCGCCTGCAACACCGCTGTCGATCAGCCTGATGTCACGGGCGAGACCGAGGACACCACCGCTTCCGAAACGACTGCCCCTGCCGAGCCTGCCTTCAACGAGGCCGAGGCACGCCAGAAGATCTACGATCACATGGTTGCTCTCGCCAACATGGAGTGGACGCCCAACGAGACCTTTGACATCTCCACCCCCTCCAGCAAATACCTGCAGAACATCATCTACAAAAAAGGCGTTACCTACCGCGGCGCGCCCTATTCCAACGGCATTGACGGCACCATGCAGATGTTCGCCGATGCTCTCGTGGACGGCGTTTATATGGGCGGCGTCACCAAAGAAGATGTGATCGGCTTTGACTGCTCCAGCGCCATCGCCGCCGCCTGGAAGACCGTTAACCCCAATCTGAAATGCGAAAGCACCAAGACCATGCTTCCCAAGGACGGAAACGGCTGTGAGCCCGTGGGAAGCTACGACTACTCCGTCCGCGGCACCTCCATTCTGACCACCGAGGTCGCTCAGGCCAGCGGTGAGCAGGTGCTGTGCGAGGCCTATTGCCTGCTGCAGAAGGGCGACGCCATCGTCAACCGCTGGGCTAAAAACTCGGCCCACATCCGTATGGTCTCCTTCCCTCCCGTCGTTGTGCGCAACGCCGACGGCTCCATCAACCCCGACAAATCCATCCTCACCTATTGCGATCAGACCAGTGATATCCGCGAGTTCCGCGGCTATTCCTCCAACTGGCAGGTTGACCAGACCGTCACCTTTGCCTCTTTGGTCAAAAACAATTACCTTCCGATCTGCATTGAGGATTTCTATCAAGACCAGAGCCGTGAGATGATCTTCACCGTCAACGGCATGAACGATCCGAGCAACTTCCCCGCCCGTCTCTCCGGCCAGATCTACTGCACGCAGAAGATCATGGAGGGCAAGATCGCCGTTGTGGACGAAAGCGGCAACGAGCTTTACAGCGAGATCAAAGAGTTCAAGAGCTATGTGATGTCGGTCGGCTCCTTCTCCTCGGTCAATCTGCGCAATGCGATCGGACAAAAGAGCGGCAAGATGAGCTTTGTCGTCTCGGTCAAAACGCCCTCCACCAAAACCGAATTTGCCGAGGCCGCCCGCTTCGATTTCACCAAATAAAACCTCCGTCGAACGGCTGAAACAGGATGATCGCTTCGATACAAAAATATCAGGAGATTCTCAACATGAAAAAGCAACGAATTGCCCTTGTTACGCTTTTGCTTTTCCTCTTATTGACCTTTTCCGCCTGTGACGAAACGCCGAGCATCGGCGAAGAAACAACGTCCCTTCCCGTCGCTTCGGTTACCGAAGACACCACAATGGTTCCTGCTGCAACAACTTCTCCCGCGACGACAGCTGCTCCCGCGACGACGACTGCTCCGGTGACGACGGCTGCTCCCGCGACGACAGCTGCTCCCGCGACGACAGCTGCTCCGGTGACGACAGCTGCTCCGGTGACGACGGCTGCTCCCGCGACGACAGCTGCTCCCGCGACGACGGCTGCTCCCGCGACGACGGCTGCTCCCGCGACGACAGCTGCTCCCACGACGACAGCTGCTCCCATCTCCGCAAAGCCTGCTGTTTCCGTGACCGTCAAAACCAAACCCGATTCCATTTCTGCCTCCGAAAAAAAGGCACGAAAGGACATCCACGATCATATGATCGCCCTCGCCAACATGGAGTGGACGCCCAAGGAAACCTTTGATATTTCCACGCCTTCCAGCAAATACCTGCGCGGCATCATCTACGAAAAGGGCGTCACCTACCACGGTGCACCTTACACCAACGGCATCGACGGCACCATGCAGATGTTCGCCGACGCTCTCGTGGACGGCGTTTACACCGGCGGTACCACCAAAGCCGATGTCATTGGCTTTGATTGCTCCAGCGCCATTGCCGCCGCTTGGAAAACCTACAACCCCAATCTGACCTGCGAAAGCACCAAGACCATGCTTCCCAAGGATGGCCACGGCTGTGAGCCCGTCGGCAGTTACGATTACGAAGCGCGGGGCAACACCATTCTGACCACCGGCATTCCCCCGGTCAGCGGAGAGCAGGTGCTGTTCGAGGCCTACGCCCTGCTTCATGAAGCCGACGGCGTTGTCTGCCGCTGGGCCGAAAACTCTGCCCACATCCGCATGGTTTACGAAGACCCGAAGGTTGTCCGCAACGACGATGGCAGCATCGACGGCAAAAAATCGTATATCTACTTCACCGACCAGACCTCTACCATCCGCGATTTCGAAGGCTATAAGTCCAATTGGCAGCTCAAAAAGAAGGCCACCTTCACCTCCCTGTTCAACGGAGACTATCTCCCTGTCTGCATCGAAGACTTTTACGTGGATCAGTCGAAGGAGCCCATCTTCACCGTGTATAACCTCTGTGACGGCAAAAACTTCCCCTCCCGCCTCACCGGTCAGTTCGTCTGTACGCAGAAAATAACCGAGGCTAAGATCGCGGTTCTCGACTTGAACGGCAACGAGGTTTACAGTGAAAGCAAGGAAATCAACAGCTTTGTCATGCAGCTCGGTTCCTTCTCCGTTGTCAAGCTGCGCAACGCCATCGGAAGAAACAATGGCCGCTGGGTCTTCACCGTCTCGGCCAAGACCGCCGGTACCGACGGCGAATTCGCCGAGCTCGCCCGCTTCCGTTTCGACCGCTGATTCCCTCTCCCATCCGAAAGCAACCCAAGGAGTTCCTTTCCCATGAAAAAGTGTCTCATCATCCTGCTCTCCCTTCTTCTTGTCCCAACGCTGTTTGCCTGTGATTCTCCCGCGGTTGACGAAGGCGAAGCCGTGCCTCCCCAAGAGGAAGCCTCTTCCGCCGTCCGCGACACCGAAGCCGAAACAACGGTCGATGCAAAGCCTGCCGATCCGCTCGCTTCGGTTGATTGGAAGGAAGAGCAGCGCGAGGCGGTCGTGGCGGAAATGGTCAACATGGCCACGCTGGAATGGCGCCCGAAGACCGACATCGATCTGACCGGCATCCACAGCTCGCTGTCCTTCTCCCCCCGCTCCCGTTATGTGGGCATGCCCTATGTCAACAAGACCGACACCCCCTACGACGATTTTGTTGCGGCGCTGGAAAATGGTCTGGTCTACACCGGCCCCACCTCCCGCGACACCTGTATGGGCGTGGACTGCTCGTCCTCCATCTTCCTTGCCTATGAAAAGATCCTCGGCATCGATGTGGATGTGGTCTACACCCAGCACATGATCCCGGGCAGCGGACGCGGCTTTCATCCGGTCGGGCTTTACGACGGCTATCTCGAAAGCTACGATTACGACGACACCCGTCTCATCATCGACCGCAACTCCGAGCAGGCTATCTTTGAAGCCTATGCCCTGCTGAAAAAGGGCGACACGCTTGTCCGCCGCCTCAACGTCAAGGGGCACTCCCGCATGGTCTACGGAGAGCCCGTCATTGTCCGCACTCAGGGAGGCAAGATCGTTCCCGAAAAGAGCTACATCACCTTCATCGATCAGAATCTGATTCTGAAGAAGACCGACGACAATCGCTTCACCACCTGGACCATCGATGAAAAATGGACCTTCGCCGATATGGCCAAGGAGGGCTATATCCCCGTGACCGTGGAGCCCTTCTATGTGGACTATCTGAGCCTCACCCACGTGCTGACGGCTTACGGCGCTCCCGATTCCGCCTCCTTCAAAGGCGAAATGAGCGGCATGATCGTCTCAACGGACAAGCTCAACTCCATCAAGCTGAAGATCTTCGATGCCGAGGGCAAGGAGGTCGCCTCTCAAAACGGCATGATGCAGCGCGACCGCCACTATTTCGATCTGTCCGCCTTCGATTTCCAGAAAATCTCTTCTTCGCTTGAAAAAGGAAAAACGTATACTCTCGCCGTTTCGGTGAAAACTACCGAGGAAAGCGCCGATGTGGTCCGCTTCGATTTCACCGCCTGAATCACCGCATTAAAATCAGAAAGAAAGAACAAAAAAATAGAAAAACATTCAGACAGAAAAGGAGAAACAACATGTCAGAAAAAGAATTTTCCTGCCCGATCGCCATGTCTCATGAGGTTGCCAACATGACGCATGTGGCTCAGGGCCCCTGCCACGGTCCCGCTCCGATCCCCGAAGAGGGCAAGTGGGTCAAATCCAAAGAAGTGTCGGATATCTCCGGCTATACCCACGGTGTGGGTTGGTGCGCTCCTCAGCAGGGCGCCTGCAAGCTCTCGCTGAACGTCAAGGACGGTATCATCCAGGAGGCGCTGGTTGAGACCATCGGCTGCTCGGGCATGACGCACTCAGCCGCCATGGCCGCTGAGATCCTCCCCGGCAAGACCGTTCTTGAGGCCATGAACACCGACCTGGTGTGCGATGCCATCAACACCGCCATGCGTGAGCTCTTCCTCCAGATCGCTTACGGCCGTACCCAGTCTGCCTTCTCCGAGGGCGGTCTCGTCATCGGCGCCGGTATGGAAGACCTGGGCAAGGGTGCCCGCTCCATGGTCGGTACCATGTACGGCACCAAGGAAAAGGGCGTCCGTTACCTGGAGATGACCGAGGGCTACTGCACCAGAATGGCGCTCGACGAGAACGACGAGGTCATCGGCTATGAGTTCGTTTCCCTGGGCAAGATGACCGACTTCATCAAGAAGGGCATGGAGCCCAATGAGGCTTACGAAAAGTCCAAGGGTACCTACGGCCGCTTCGATGAGGCTGCTAAGTATATCGACCCGCGCAAGGAATAAGGAGGTACAGAAATGGCTACTTTTGAAGGTTACGAAAGACGCGAGGCCAAAATCCTCGCTACGTTGAAGGAATACGGAATTTCTTCCATCGACGAGTGCAAGGACATCTGCACCGCCAAGGGCATCGACGTGGACAACATCATCCGCTCCACTCAGCCCATCTGCTTTGAAAACGCCGTCTGGGCCTACACCGTCGGTGTCGCCATCGCTATCAAAAAAGGCTGCGTGAAGGCTGCCGACGCCGCTGCCGCCATCGGTATCGGTCTGCAGAGCTTCTGCATCCCCGGCTCGGTCGCCGAAAACCGTCAGGTCGGTCTCGGTCACGGTAATCTCGGCAAGATGCTCCTCTCCGAGGAGACCGAGTGCTTCTGCTTCCTCGCCGGCCACGAGTCCTTCGCTGCCGCTGAGGGCGCGATCAAGATCGCTCTGAACGCCAATAAGGTCCGTGTCAAGCCCCTGCGCGTGATCCTCAACGGTCTGGGCAAGGACGCTGCCTATATCATCTCCCGTATCAACGGCTTTACCTATTGCGAGACCGAGTTCGATCCCTATTCCGAGACGGTCAAGGTCGTTCGTCAAGTTCCCTTCTCCAAGGGTCCGAGAGCAAAGGTCAACTGCTACGGCGCGGACAACGTGCCCGAGGGCGTTGCCATCATGAAGCTGGAGAATGTGGGCGTTTCCATCACCGGTAACTCCACCAACCCCACCCGCTTCCAGCACCCCGTTGCCGGTACCTACAAGAAGTGGGCGATCGAAAACGGCGTCAACTACTTCTCGGTCGCTTCGGGCGGCGGTACCGGACGTACCCTGCATCCCGATAACATGGCCGCCGGCCCTGCTTCCTACGGCATGACCGACACCATGGGCCGTATGCACGGCGACGCTCAGTTTGCCGGCTCCTCCTCCGTCCCCGCTCACGTCGAAATGATGGGTCTGATCGGCGCAGGTAACAACCCGATGGTCGGTATGACCGTCGCTTGCGCTGTTGCTGTGGAAGAGGCTAGCAAGTAAGAAGGAAAAACGGTTGCTTTTCCCCGATAAGCAATACGGAAACTTAAATAAAAAAAAGTTGGACACATCATATTGGAGAAATCCATTGTGATGTGTCCAATTGTTTTGAGGCAGAAAAGATGATAAAAAACGAGACTTGTGAAGGAAAATTCACTGACGCTTGAAGAGGGATGCAACAAGTATCTTGACAACTGCCACGCCCGAAACCTGAGAGAAGGAACAATCAATCACTACCGACAGAGCTACGTTCAATTTGCAAAGTTCTTTGACTTAAACATGCCTGTCATGGAGATGGACAAGAAGTTGTACCAGAGGTATGTAGTGTTTCTGAGAGAGACGTTGCACAAGTTAGTCACTCTCCTGTCTTTGTGAAACGATCTTTCCCGTTTTATCTATGACTATAAAATAACGTTTTCCTTGGGGATTGGTGACATAAAAACAACAATTCCCAGTTTCTTCTTCAAAGCACAGAGTGCTTTTAGCGGATAAATCTATATTATATTCCGATATATCGATTACTTTTTCAAAATTTGTATTATAAAAGCACTCGTCAGAAGCAAAAATAAGGCCTTCCGAAACCGGTCTTATCGGATAAGCTCCTTTCTTATGCTTACCCATGGATTTCATTTCAAACGTATTTACATTGAAAAGAAGCCATTCGTCTCTTTTTTCACCGGAAATTCCATATAGAAGAAGATCATCATCCTCTGTACAATAGCCATCATAGGGTTTGATAGGTATATTGTATTCATTTAAGCTTAATTCTGTGCTTTTTAACGTTTTACAGCTAAAGAAACAAAGCACTTTCTCGTCTTCTGCCCAAAAGCTACTTGCCTCAATATACTTTTCAATCACAAATGCACCGGACGTAATAAATTGTATATTTGAACTTACTGGATAAGAATACAGATCCTCGTCGATTATTCCTCCAATCGTATAGTGAGTTGTTCGAAACATGCCATTATCATTTAAAAATGGGAACGAATCCGTCAGTTCTACCAACCAGGTGTTGTTTTTGATAATGCCCAATTCAATTTCCACACCCAAAGCGTCTTCGTATTGATTCCCTACCAATTCATAATAATTACCATCCTCGTCTGTACCTGTGCATAGAATTTTATCACAACTTGAACTTAAGCTGATCTCTTCCGAACAGGATGTCATAAAAATTGCTGTCATTCCCAGAAGCAACAGAATGGTTATAGCCGATAACACTGTGATGACTCGTTTCATTTCGTCCTCCATAATAATCTTTTTTCGATTCGTTATTCATATTTCAATAACAAAGCTAATTTTTCGCTTTTTGACTGCCATCAACATGCCTGATTGCACCTTGGGGCAGAAATAATATGTTCATTCAGTTCGAACAATGCAAGGATTATCTGTATTTCTTTGCAACCTTTCCGTATATTACTGAAAGAATTACGGCGACTGCCACCAAACCGCCTTCAACAATAATAAAAATTATCATCGCACTGTCCATCTTGCCACTGATGATCAATTGTGCAGGCGAGCCGAGCATCTTGGATGCCATGATATCCAACACTCCAAGCGTCGTTATCAGGTTCAAGATAAAACCTGTAAGCGCAAATCCATAGCCTTGCGAACCAGTTTTATAGGCATTGATCCGTCCGTAAAACGCGAGAAACAAACCGCAGCAAGTGATAACCAAAGATACAATCTTAACAATAATATCTAAAGTTTCTAAGCCAGGTATCTCATCCATTGCGTTTACAACCAAAGATATGATTCCGAGACACATACTAATTACGCAGATCAGATTCTTCTTTTTCGTGTTTTCTTGAGTGGTTTGAATTTTCATAAGTCCTCCAAAAATTAAAAAAATTAAAAAATGCGCCTACCGAAGCAGACGCATAAAAACGCAAACTCCGATAGTCGCCAAACTAATCTTTTGCAAAATCGGTATAACCTCTTACGCCAAAAGGGAGGAATTTGCATTTTATCAAATTCTATTTTTGACGCAACGAGAAAGGATATACCTTTCCCAAAAAAGAAAGCTATACCTGCTTTTGCAATATTCGATTAGTTTGGCATCTTTATTCTATCACATTTTCTGCAGTTTGTAAAGAGAAGGTCCGAAAAAACCTGATGCTTCGATCAAAAACACAACAAAACAAGAAAGCAGTACCGCAAAAAATGCAACAAAAAAAGACACAACCTTTCGGAGAGATCCAAAGGGATGTGTCTTTTTTGCTGTATTCTTTTTTGATGGGTGGCGGAAGCAACGTTTTCCGTTGGCGGATGTTCCGACACCCGTTATTGTCGGTCAGCTGTTGGTGTTTTCACCGTCTGCGGCTGCTTCGGTCAGCTGTTGGTGTTTCCGCCGTCTGCGGCTGCTTCGGTCAGCCATTGACCGCCTCGGCTGATGCAGATCACCACATCCTCCTTCGCCGCCTTGAGAATGCCGCACAGACGCAGATAGCCGGCCTCCTCATGATCGACGGTGAAGACCTCCCACTCGTCGGTCAGCTGAATGTCCTTCACAAAGCCTGCGCCCTCCTGCGCCGACAGAACAAAGCCGGACAGAGCAAGCTTATTGGTCTTATACAGACCGGAGCCCAGACTATCGGACACGTGCAGGTTCTTCACATACACGGTATCCCCGTTCTGCACCGCAAAGAAGTTGGTGAGAACATGGCTTCCCGCGTCGGTCCGCTCTTCTCCGTCCTTCGCGCAGCGTCCGCCGTCGAGCCAGCCCTCCCCGTCGGGAACGCACAGATTCATGCCTGCCGGCTCTTCGTCCAGCTTCTTTTCCACGATCGGCTCAGGCTCACCGTCGATGACCGCATCGCGGAAGGCATTGATCTTCTCCAGCGTCAGACCGCAATCCAGCAGATACGCGATGCACTTATCGCGGAAGTTGACTCCGGGGTAGCTCTTCAGAATGTTGATGTCGGCCCGATAGCCGTCGCCGTTGCGCTCCCTCAGACAATTGAAGGAGGTGAGCTCATAATCGCGGTCGATGTCGCTCAGTGAGACACCCAGCACGCCCTCGGTCACAATGGCGACCATTCCGGTCCGATCCGCACCCGCCAGGCAATGGAAATAGGTGGTCTCGCCGGCGATGGCATTGTCAAACAAACGGTTCATGATCCCGTTCATCTGCTCCTTTGCCATCGAAAAATTCCGTTTGTTTTCCGATCCCTCTGCCGACAGATCCTGCTGATACAGCGAGACCGATTCGCCCAGCGGACTCTGCTTGCGATATTGCTCTCTGCCCTCGAGCTCGGAATCGGCATAGGTCTTCACAAACAGATCGTGCTTGATCCCCAGCAGCTTCACCCAGGTGTTGCGGTCGGTGTCGGCGGCGTTGATGACCGTGCCGCCGCGGATGAGCAGGTTGTATTTGATCGTGCCGCCGTCACAGGGCCAGCCGCCCAGATCGCGCATGTTCTGCAGACCGTAAGTATCGGAATGGATCATCCGCAGCGTTCCTGTGGGGCGCAGATGTCCTTTCTGCACGATGCCGCTCTCGTTTCTCACATAAAACTCGCCGCCCACGCCCGGCGTGATGTTATAAAAGGTATACGGTCCCTTTTGCACGCTCACCGTATATGCCTGCTTGGTTCCGTTGTCGAAGACGGTCAGCTCGCCCGCCTCCAGCTCGACCGTGCAGCCCTCCGGTCTGTCGTACCGCTTGGCCGCATCCGTATACGCCGCGATCTTCGACACCGTATCGTCTGCGCCCTCGTAGGAGACCTCATCCAAGAAGGCCTGTGCAGCTTGGTTGACCTGCGAATAGGTATACGTTTCGACCGTGTCGTCGTCAGGATCGATCAATCGCTCGTAGACGATGCTGCCCGAGGCCTTATGTGCCTCCTCCTCGCCGTCGCCCGTGAGCAGGTAAACCGATACACCGCTTTCCCCAACCGAAGCGACCGTGATCGCCGCAGACGAGTCGGGAGTATCCTGCGCGGCCTTCAGTCGGTTTCCGAGACAAACAAAGGTGCTGTCGCCCAAAGTGACAACCGTGCCGTCTGCCAGCGCCTCATCCTTCTGATCGCGCAGAACAAGAGCAAAGGCATTGCTTGCCTCCTGCAGCGTTTTGGTGTCGTTGACCTGAACGAACGTATCCATAAAACGGGGAAGAAACACGGCCGCCAGAAGCCCGATCACGGCGATGATCGCCAAAACAAAGAGTGCAAAGCGTATTTTTTCCGATCTTTCCATCATGTTCTTGTGTTATCCATGCCTTTCTTGCCAATATCCTTATGATTGTATCACAGTTCGCGCTCTTTTTCAAGCCCTCTTCTCCGCGCTTTCGTCTTTTTTTTGCCAAAAATGCTCATCCTCTCCCGCAAGAATGCCTTCAAACGGCCAAAAGCCTTGACTTTTCTCCTTTCATCGGGATATAATGGAAGCATACTGCGCCGAAAAAAGTCACGATTGAGAGGGTTTATTATGAAAAAGATTCTCGTTTCTCTGCTGGCTCTGCTTCTGCTTCTTCTGCTGCCGTCCTGCGCTGACACCGCCTCGGGCGATCCGCAGGAAAGCCAAACGATAATCCAAACGGAAGACACCCGTATCCTCCTTGCCGAGAACGGCACGCCGCTGTATACCGTGGTCTTTCCCCAAAAGAGCGATCTCAAAACCGAGGCCGCCGCACAGAACGTTCAAGAAGGCCTCTGTGCGCTCACGCAAGCCAAGTTTATCCTCACCGATGACTGGGTGGACCGGGACACCGATCCCGATGCTTTTTCCGACTATGAGATTCTGGTGGGAGGCACCAACCGCTCCGCCAGCTCGATCACGCCCGAAAACACCGGCAACGACGGCTGGTGGGTGATGAAGGAGGGCAAGCGGATCGTTGTCAACGCCGTTTCGTCCTGGACTCTGGCAGACGCTGCCGACTATGTTCTCTCCCTCTGCTCGTTTGAGGAGGGGAAGCTGTATCTGAACACGGAGGGCTGCAAGACCGAATACCGTGAGTACGATCTGACCACGCTCTCTCCCACGCTTCGCATCGGCTCTTACAACATCTGGTTAGGCGGCAACGGCGTCGGCCATAACATGGATATTCTGGCCGAGGAAATCAAGTCCTTTAACTTAGACATCGTCGGTCTGCAGGAGGTGGACAAGAATTTTGAGCGCTCCGGATATCAAGATGTGGCAAAGCTTCTGGCGGAAAAAGCCGGCTATGACCATTACGCCTACACCGCGGCCGTGGACCACGGCGACAGCCAATACGGAACCGCCATCCTGAGCAAATACCCCATCAAAGAGCATGAGATCATCCGCCTGACCGTGGGCAACGGTCATGAGCCCCGCGCCATCGGTCATGCCGTTATCGATATCGGCGGCGTTTTGATCGACTTTTTCAACACGCATCTGTCGCATGAATCCGAATCCTCAAGACTCGTCCAGCTGGATGAAATCGCAAAGGCTACGGAGGGATTTCGCGGCTTCATCATCACCGCCGACTTCAACACCACCGCGTTCATTGGGCGCAAGACCTTCGGCGACTGCAAGGTGTTGAACAAGGGGCAATACAAAACCTTTCTCCCCTCAGAAACAGCCATCGACAACATCATCGCCGATTCCGGTTGGACATTCCTCGATTCGGGCATGAATCCCTCCTGGAATTCCGACCATGCCCTGCTCTGGGCCGAGCTGAAGTATCAGGCAGAGTGAGGAGAGGAACGACCTCTCAAAAGATCCTTTATAAAGATGAAAAGACACACCGTCGGGCAAAACCGATTGTGTGTCTTTTTTTGTCTGCCACACAAAAGAAACATTCTCTCAAATCAATATTTGAAGAATATTGACAAACATAATATTTTGTTGTAAAATAAAATGCCAGACAAACTGAATATCCAAACTGTATGTATTTTTCTCTTTATGAAAACGCATACATTTTTCATATACTTACAGTTATGGAAGATGTTTGTTTGACGACAATCGAAGTTTTCGTTTTTCAATAAGTAACTTCGGTTAATTTACATTTCTATATTATCATTCAAAAGGAGTCAAACAATGCATCGAAAAATCATGCCTCTGATCATCGCCGTGGTTCTTTTCTCATTTATGATGGCAGTTTCTTCTTATGCTGCATCCACGCTCTCCATCACACAGCCCAAAAACGGAGATTATATTTCTAAAAGTAGTCCTCCCTCTCTGAAATGGACTTCAGTCAGTGGTGCTGCCGGCTATCGTATAACGGTAAAAAATGATGCCACCGGAGAATACTACAAACAAAATTATTGGACGACCAAAAAAAGTTATTCGCTTTCCAATATCACAGACGATTTATCCAGCAACGAATTTCCTCGATTGAA
This sequence comes from Oscillospiraceae bacterium, assembly GCA_015063795.1. Lineage (GTDB taxonomy): Bacteria > Bacillota > Clostridia > Oscillospirales > CAG-272 > SIG694. Next base: position 141,419 of record SVTL01000003.1, on the reverse strand, counting down.
AATTTGGGTTGGAGCAATGGCAGCTAAAAGCGATGATCCTGCACTCGGTTGTTTAGCTGATCAGATTATTTTTGTCACCGTTGCCGATGTTCCAACGCTTGGAACTCAATCCTCCAGCAACATCACAACAAACGGTGCTACCCTCAAAATGACGATCAGCAACCAATGCGGCAGCGACATCACTGACAGCGGCTTCTATATCGGGACTTCCTCCACCAAAAGCCGCATGACAAAGTACAGTTTTCAAGACTACGGTTCATACAGTGCCTCTGCCATTGGCACGAAAACCATGACCATTACCACCCTCGAGCCCGATACAAAATATTATTACCGTGCCTATGCTGTTAACGCAATGGGCGAAGAATATCTATCCGCTAAAAACTTCACCACCGATGAAGATACCTCATCAAAAAAGCTGTCCTTGAGCAAAACCTCTCTTTCCTTTGCTTGGAATGACACAGCCAGCAGTTCTGTCACCGTTACATACAGCGGAAGCTATTCATACAGCGTTGCTTATTCCGGCATCAGCAGTTCGGACAAGGCTACCTTCGATTATGAATGGTTAACCGTTACCAAGTCCGGCAGTACGCTGAAAATTGTTCCGGAGCGAAACAATTACTCTGCTTCTAAACGAACCGCCACCGTTACCGTTACCTCCAACGGACTAAGCAAGGATATCACCGTATCTCAAGATGCCTGCGGAGAAAGTGCTCCAACCATTACCCTTTGGCGTGGAACTTCTTCAAACAAGACAATCTACAAAGACGGAGATTCTATCGGATCGTATTCACTTCCTCAAACAAATATGGAAATCAGCATTACTTCCAACCATGTTCGAAAAGTCACAGCCAATCTCTCGCCCGTTTCCGGTGGCAGTACGATTGATTCAAGTACAAGCACAAGTCTGATTTCTCTGGACATCTCAGGATGCACAGCTGGTACATACAAAATCACCTTCTACGCATCCAACTCCGATACACCCAACGATTACTGGAAACAAAGCCCGTTTTCAAGCGGTAGTATGGTTTTGTATTTTACATTGACGGAAAATAGCAGTTCTAGCGGAGGAAACGAAAATGATAAACCTGACACAATAAGTACTCTGGAACATGCAAAATCTATAGTAATGTATTCAAAAAACAACCAAGAAGTTTCGGTAAAAAAAGAATTTGTCAGACATATGCCTCAAATCACTGGATATGCAAATTTTTGTGACAGTTATTGGAAAAATGATTATTTCGACTTGACAACATCATACAACGAGAATAATAATAATATATCAAAGCCATATTGTCATGAATTGTGCAGTAGAGCCGCGTATTCAATGGCATTATCCTATCTCGGCATCGACTTAACACCAGTGGAAATGTCAACAATAATTTCTTCAAGAGGCATATCTGGATCATATGGTAATTCAAATCCATATAAAGATATTACTGACAAAATATCGAATGTTAAGCATATCGAAGGTTCACTCGATAATTTATATGATAATTATGCAAGTAATAAAAATTATTCACCTATTTATTTCCATTTCAGCAAACCGCATTGTATTTTGATTATTGGTCAAAAAAGTGAAGATGTATATTATGTCGTAGACCCAAGCGTTAGATCAAATTTAAACGCCGCCATGTACAATGAGCATATATATGAGATGACACTTGATAAAACAAATAAAAAAATTAAGTCTTTCTCATATAATGGAACGAAAATATTCACATCATGGGAAGAATATTCATATTCGTATGTACACCAATGGTACATAAACGAAAATTGTTCACACACCCATCTGTGGAGTGAATGGGTAACAGAGGGTAATTCGCAAACACGATATTGCTATCTTTGCGATGTCGTCAGCAAGCAAAATCTTCCAAGCGCCGGTGTGACAAAATACACAGTATCTTACGATGACGGAGACGGCACGGGAGCCCCTGCATCTGTCACTGTAAATTCCGGCGAAACCATCAACATCAGCACTACAACGCCAACCCTCTCCGGTTATACCTTCCAGGGATGGGCTACTGTTTCCGGATCCTCGGCTGCATCTTATCAGCCAGGCGACAGCTATAAGGTAACAGGAAGTGTTACTTTCTATGCGGTATGGAAAAAGAATTCCTCCGGTGGTTCTTCCGGCGGCACTGCCACATATACGCTGAGTGGAAAAGTTACAACCAACAACCCCAAAGTTACCACAACAATTCAACTCTTACAGAATAAAACTGTAAAGTACTCTACCACAATCTCATCAACAAGCAGCAGTGCACGCTATACACAAAGTTTCACCATAAGTGGCATTGCAAGCGGAACTTATACCTTGAAAATCACAAAGCCAGATCATGAAGTCTATTCAAAAACCATAACAATAAATGCAAACAAAACATTATCCGCCATTAAGATATATCTCATACACGATATTGATATCGACGGTGATGTTGACATGGATGATGTATCAACATTAATAGAAACCATGGCCGAAGACTATAAACCTTCCTATTTCGACCTCAACGGCGATTCATCCGTGGATGTTCTCGATGCGCTTTATTTAGCAAAGCAAATTCAATAGTTTCCCCACACAGCCCGCCCTTTCGGCGGGCTGTTCTCTTTTTCTCCCCGTTCCATATAAATTCTCATATCCGCCTTGACAGACTTTTCGATTTATGTTAAAATGAGGTAAGTTTTCGTAAAAAACAAATTTACGTCAAAACCTTCCTAGGGCGGCGGGGCCGCTTTCCGCATCGAATTTACTTTTTTTCATTCTTTATATTCAGAAAGGAACTACCATCATGAAAGTAGGAATTGTCGGCGCAAGAGGCCTTTCCTCCGTTCTCGGCTTCCGTACCATCGAGGGCTGCGAGATCACCGCTCTCTGCGACCTCAACGAAGATCTGCTCAAGCAGAAAAGCGCGCATTACCGCATCCCCAACACCTACCGCATCTTCGACGACATGCTGGAAAGCGACATTGACGCGGTTGTCATCGCTTCCCCCATGCAGCTCCACGTTCCCATGGCCATTGCCGCTCTCGAGGCAGGCAAGCACGTGCTCAGCGAAGTGACCGCGGGCGTTACCATGGATGAGCTCTGGTGGCTGATCGAAACCGTTGAAAAGTACAAGAAGACCTACATGCTGGCCGAAAACTTCATCTACACCCCCACCAACCAGCTGGTCAACGAGCTGGTCAAGCGCGGTATGTTCGGCGAGCTCTACTACGGCGAGGGCGAGTACCTCCACAACGTCTGCAACCTGGCTACCTACCCCAACGGCAAGACCTCCTGGCGTACCTTCTGGCAGCTGGGTACCCACGGTACCTTCTATCCCACTCACTCCCTCGGCCCGGTGATGACCTGGATGAAGGATGAGCGCATCGCCTCCATTGCCACCTTCGGCTCGGGCGTGCACCACAAGACCGGTCTCCGTCAGGAGGACACCAACGTGACCATGTGCCAGCTGGAAAGCGGCAAGCTGGTCCGTCTGCGCGTGGACTGCTGCTCGCAGCGTCCTCACAACATGAACGCTTATCAGCTGCAGGGCACGCACGGCGTATACGAGTCGGCCCGCGGCATGGGCGACGTGCCGAAGATCGCCTTCTACGAGGAGGGCAATCCCGACTCGGTGAAGAACTGGCGTCCCCTCTCCGACTTCAACGAATATCTGCCCGAGCGCTACAAGAACGCCACCGAGCAGCAGAAAAAGACCGGCCACTGGGGCGGCGACTACTTCGTGGTCAAGGATTTCGTGGATGCCTGCATGAACGGCACCCAGCCCCCCATCGACGTGTACAAGGCCTGCGAGTGGACCGCTGTCGCTCTGCTCAGCTCCCTGTCGGTCACCAACGGCTCCCGCATCCTGGACGTTCCCAACTTCCGCAAGAATATGCCCAGAAGCGAGCAGTACATCAAGCTGTAATACCATTCACCTTCACGTGGGGTGCTGCGTTCCGATGCGGCACCCCTCATCGGTTTTTCATCCGAAAAACGCAAACCGATCCCAAAAGTTCAACCGATCAAAAAGGAGCTCTCCATGGTCCATTTTCTCTACGGCCGCGCCGGCAGCGGCAAAAGCTATGAGGTGTTTGAGCGGATCGCCGTCTGTCTGGCACAGGGCAAGCCTTGTCTGCTTCTGGTGCCCGAGCAGCAGGCGGTCATCTCCGAAAAGCACGCCGCTTCCCGCTTTGCCGGGCTGAACACCTTTTCTCTGGAGATCCTCAACTTCAAGCGTTTGGCCAACCACGTCTTCCGTCAGGCGGGCGGTCTGTTCGGTCAGAGCATCGACGGCAACGGCAAGCGGATTCTGATGTGGCGCATTCTCGCCTCGCTGATCCCTTTTTTGAAGGAATACCAAAACGTCTCGCCGGCCGACACGTCGCTGATCGATCTGCTCCTCCGCACCTGCGAGAGTCTGCGTCAGCGGCGCATCACGCCCTATGCCCTCGAACGGGCGGCGCAGAGGACCGAGGATGAAAAGCTGAAGAACAAGCTGGAGGACATCTCGCTGATTTTGGCCTCCTTCACCTCGCTTCTGAAGGAGGAATATGCGGACGTGGAGGAAAACGCCGACCGCCTCATCGCCCTGCTGAGCGAAAAGACGGTTTTTGACGGCGTTCACGTGTTCGTTGACTCCTTCGACGGCTTCACCGAGCAGGAGTATGCCATCCTGTCCCACCTCTTCCGTCAGGCCGAGGAGGTGACGCTGACGCTGAATCTCGATGTGTCCGACACCTCCCCCCTCTTTGACTCCACCCGCAAGACCAGAAGCCGTCTGCTCCGTCTCGCCGACCGTTACGACGAGACCTCTCTTAAGGGCGGTCACGCCTTTGCCTCGCCTTCTCTTGCTTTCCTCGAAAAGCACTTTCCCGCCTCCCGTCTGCCCAAGGAAAAGGGACTCTGCGGCGGGGACATCCGCATCGTCGAATGCGCCGATGCTTACGACGAATGTCTCTTCGCCGCCGAGGAGATCGCCAAGGCCGTCCGAAACGGCGGATGCTACCGCGATTTTGCCGTCATCTGCCGCGACACCTCCCGTTACGAGGGGCTGATCGACTTTGCCTTTGAGGAAAGCGGCATCCCCCTTTTCACCTCACGCCGCGTGAACATCGGCGAAAAGGCTGTGGTCAAATACATCTTCACCGCCCTCGCCATCCTCAAAAACGGCTGGCGGCAGGAGGACGTGATCTCCCATCTCCGCACAGGCCTTACCTCCCTCTCCCTTGCCGAATGCGACATTCTGGAGGAATACATCCGCCGCTGGCGGGTCTCGGCACGGCAATGGAAAAGCGAGGAGGACTGGATGGCCAACCCCGACGGCTACCGTCCCCACAACGAAAAAAGCTTTGCCAAGCTTCAGCAGATCAACGACATCCGCCGCCGTCTCGCCGATCCGCTGATCAAGCTGCACGAATCCTTCCGCCTGCCGTTCACGGTCCGCGAGGCCTGTCAGGCGCTGTACGTTTTTCTTTCCGAGAACAGCATCGCCGAGCGTTTGAAGGAGCAGGCGATCCGGCTGGGCAGCGAGGGCGAGGACGGCCAGCTGTGGGCTTACCTGATGAGCGCTCTGGACAAGCTGGTGCTGACCGCCGGCGACTGCGAGACCGATTCGGAGGGCTTTGCCTCACTTTTGAAAATGCTTCTCACCGGCACCGACATCGGTGTTCTGCCCACCTCCACCGATCAGGTCTTGTTCGGCTCGGCCTCCGCTCTGCGTACCGACAGCGTGAAGCACACCTTCATCCTCGGCGCCAACAGCGGCGTTTTCCCTGCCGATCCGCATGAGGACGGTCTTTTCTCCGACCGCGAAAAGAGAGAGATCGAGCAGGGCGGACTTCCCTTCCTGCCCGAAAGCACCGAGCAGGCCGAAAAGGAGCTCTTCTTCTTCTACCGCGCCTCCTGCTCTGCCTCCGACCGCCTCACCTACGTCTATGCCGCCCGCGAGGAGGGTAAGCCTGCCTCCCCCTGCCGCTTCCTGCCGAAGATCGCAGCCATGTTTGACGGACTTGAAGTTGAGCGTCACGCCGATCTTCCGCTTCTTGAGCGTGCGATCACAGGCGATTCCTCGCTCTCGCTGATGCGCGAGCATCCCGCTTCCCCCGTCGGACGGGCGCTCCGCTCGCTGTACGAGGAGGATGAAGCGCGCAGAGAGCGTCTACGCATCGCCGACCGTCCCCTGTCGCTGACGCAGGTCACGCTGTCCGAGCAGACTGCCGAAACGCTCTTCGGCGGCGACCTCACTCTCTCCCAGTCCAAGACCGACACCTATGTTTCCTGCCCCTTCTCCTTCTTCGCCAAGTATGTCCTGCGCGCCGAGCAGAAGGGGGAAAACACCCTCTCCTACGCCGAGATCGGCAACTACTACCATCACGTGCTGGACAAGGCGTTGTCCGCGCTCTTTGCGGACGGCTCCTTTGACGCGGCGCTTTACGAAAAAGAGGGCGAGGCGCTGGTCGAATCGCTGACAAACGACTACATCCGTCTGATCTGCCCCGATCCGACGCCCGACAAGCGTCTGCTGGCGCTGATGACGCGACTAAAGCGTGTCTCCTCTCTGCTGCTTTCCGACCTTGCTGCGGAGTTTTCTCAGTCTCAATTCCGCCCGATCCTCTTCGAGCAGAAGATCGACGAGAGGCACATCCCGCCCTTCACCTGTCTGCTTCCCGACGGCAGCCGTCTGTCCATGCAGGGCATCGCCGACCGCGTGGATGTGTATGAGACCGAGCAGGATCTTTACGTGCGCGTGGTGGACTACAAGAGCGGAAGCAAGGTCTTTTCTCTGACCGATGTGGCCGCCGGTCTGAACCTGCAGACACTGGTCTACCTCTTCTCGCTCTGGAAAAACTACCCAACAGGCAAAAACGTCCTGCCCGCCGCCGCTTCTTACCACTCAGCCAACATCCCCATGCTGTCGGTGGTCAGCGGAACCGATGCCGAGCAGGTGCTGCAGCTGGCCGCGAACAGGATCGTGCGCAGCGGCTGTTATCTGGCCGACGAGGAGATTCTCCGCAAGATGGACAAAAATCTGGACGGGCGCTTTCTCCCCGTCAGGATCGGAAAAGAGGGCGAGTTAAAAAGCAGCTCCTCGCTGGCGACCTTGGAGCAGTTCGGCCGGCTGATGGGGCAGGTGTCCGACACGCTTTCACAGATCGGACTCCGCATGAAAAGCGGCGACATGTCTGCCCGCCCGCTCAAGGACGACAAGCACGACGGCTGTGCCTATTGCTCATTTAAGGCCGTTTGCCGCAGAAAGGAGGAGCAAGAGCATGAGATCATGGACTGAGGCACAAACAGACGCCATCGAATACCGCGGCGGCAATCTGCTGGTCTCGGCTGCGGCCGGATCGGGCAAGACCGCCGTTCTCACCGAGCGCCTGCTCCGCCTGATCACAAGCGAGGAAGAGCAGGGAGACCTGTCCCGTATGCTGATCGTCACCTTCACCCGCAAGGCCGCAGGCGAGCTGCGCGACCGCATCCGTCTGGCGCTGGAAAGCGCGCTGGAGCAGAACCCCGATTCGCCGCGGCTCAACCGTCAGCTTCTTCTTCTCGGAAGTGCGCGGATCAGCACCATCCACGCCTTCTGCTTCGACGTGGTGAAAAACCACTTCCCCCTGCTGGGGCTTCCTGCCGGGATGCGCATCGCCGATGAGACCGAGTCGCTTCTGCTGCAAAAGAACGTCATGGATGAAACGCTGGCACGCTTTTACGCCGAAAAAGAGGACTTTGCCGCCTTTGCCGCCGGCTTTTCCTCCGAGCGCGAGGAGAGCAAGCTTGGCGACATCTTTTCCGAATTCTACAACCGCATCGCCTCCTTCCCCTCCCCCGTCGGGCTCATCGAGTCCTTCCGCGATCAGGTGAAAAAAGCCGCCGAGGGCTCTCTTGCCCAAACCGTCTTTTTCCCGATGCTGGAAGAGGCGGTCGCCCCCTTCCTCTCCCACTATCAAACCGTCTATGATGCCGCCTGCCGCGACATATCCGCCGACGAAAAAGCCGCCGCCAACTGGCTTCCCGCCTTTTCTGCCGACCGTCTCTTTCTTTCTCAGGCGCAGGAGGCTCTGCAGAAAAAGGATTTTTCCGCCCTTTGCTATGCCTTTGGCTCGTATGTGCCGCCCTCGCTGAAGGCGATCCGCGGTGCCGATGAGACGCTGAAGGCGCATCAGGCGAGACGTGATGCGTTTAAAAAGAGCCTGAAGAACAAAAAGGACACCTTCTTCTCCTGCAGTGAAGAGAGCGTCACCGAGCAGTTCCGCCGCACCGCCGATACGCTCACCGTGCTTGCCGAGCTTCTCTCGGCCTTTGAAGACCGCTTTGCTGAGGAAAAGCTGCGCAGACGGATGCTGACCTATGCCGATCTGGAGCGCTTCGCCCACCGTCTGCTGATCGGCGGAGACGGCAAGCCCACCGCTGTGGCAGGGGAGATCGCAAAGGGCTTTGACCACATCTTCATCGACGAATATCAGGACACCAATGCCGTTCAGGACGCTATTTTTTCCGCGCTCTCCAACGGACACAACCGCTTTATGGTCGGCGACGTGAAGCAGAGCATTTATGCCTTCCGCGGCTCGGAGCCCGAGATCTTTGAGTCCTACCGCTCCTCCGACGCCTTCCGCTGCATCCGTCTCTCCCACAACTTCCGCTCGGACAGCGGTGTGATCGACTTCATCAACGTCCTTTTTGACCGCCTGTTCGGTCACGGCAACAGCCGTTTCTCCTACGATGAGGGGGACGCGCTCTTCCACGGCGCGGCAGGCGATGACCGTACCCCCGTGCAGATCGTGGGCTCGGTCGGCAATGCCGAGGGCGAGGACGAGGCGCTGTTTGTGGCAAGCGAGATCAAAAAGCTGGTAGACATGGGCAGGGATCCTGCCTCCATCGCTGTGCTCTACCGCAGCTCGTCGAAGGTCGTTGCCCGCATCCGCAGGCTGTTGGGCGAATACGGCATCCCCCGCGCCTCCGACAGCACCGACGACTTTTTCTCCCGTCCCGAGATCCTGCTCACGCTCTGCTTGCTGCACATCATCGACAACCCGCGGCGGGACGTTTATCTTTTGGGCGCGCTGATGAGCCCGCTGTTCGGCTTCACTGCCGACGACATGGCACTGATCCGTCAAGGCGAGCGGGAGGCCTCCTCTCTCTATGACGCGCTTCTCTCCTGCGAAAGTCCCTCCCTCGCAGGCAAAAAAGCCGATGTTCTCGCCTTTCTCGACCGCTACCGCCATCTGGCCGCCACTCTCCCTGCCGAGAGCCTGCTCTTCCGTCTCTATCGGGAAAAGGATCTGCTCTCCTTCGGCAAAAAGCCGCTGATGCAGCTCTACACGCTCTCGCTCCGCTTCGGCAGCGGCTCCTACCGCAGTCTCTATGCCTTCCTTGCCTTTTTGAACGATCTGATCGCCTCGGGCAAGACGCCTGCGACGCTGACCGATGCCTCCGAGGAGTCGGGCGAGGTGGCCTTCCTCACCGTCCACGGCTCAAAGGGACTGGAGTTTGACACCGTTTTTCTGGTGGGCTGCGATCGGGACTTCAACCGAAGCGATCTGAGCAAGCCCCTGCTCTACGACAAAAGCGGCATCGCCCTTTATCTCCCCCACCCCGCCGGCTTCGCACGCGAGGACACCCTTCTCCGCCGTCTGATCTGCCACCAGCTTCTTCTCCGCTCCGCCGAGGAGGAGCAGCGCATTCTCTACACCGCCCTCACCCGCGCCAAAAAGCAGCTGATTTTGACCTACACCGACAAGGATCCGCAGAGCCTTCCTGACAAATACGCCTGCGAGCCCGCCTTCTTCACCCGCGAGACCATCTTCGGGCAGAACAGCTTTCTCCGCCTGATCTTCTCCGCTCTGCCCGACATCGACCGTCTTGCCTGCTGTGAGCTGTCTGTCTTCGACCGTCAGTCTCTCCTGCCCTTGGACACCGTTCGGGAGGAAGATGCACACGGCGAGTCCGCGCCCCTCCTCCCCTTTGAGGAAGAAAAAGCGGTTTTAAAAGAACGCTTTTCCTTTGTCTATCCCCATCCCACCGGCATCCCTGCCAAGGTTTCGGTTTCCACGCTCTATCCCGATCTGCTGGACGAAAGCGACGATGCGTTGGATCTTTCCCAGGGCGGCAGTGAAAAGGATGAACGCGACCTGTTTGCCGCCACGCCCGCTTTTCTCGGCGGTCAGCGTCCCGACGGCATCGCAAAGGGCAACGCCACCCACGCCTTCATGCAGTTCTGCGATTTTGAGTCGGTGCGCCGAAACGGTGTGGTCGCCGAGCTCGAACGGTTGGTGAAGCAGGGCTTCCTGTCACAAAAAGAGGCGGAAAGTGTGGATGTGTCCGCTCTCGCCCGCTTCTTTGACAGTGAGCTGTTCGGCGCCATGTCCGCCTCCCCCACGCTCTACCGCGAAAAGCGCTTCAATGTTTTTCTGCCCGCCTCGCTCTTTGCTTCTCAAAACAAGGAGCGCTTTGCCGAAAGACAGATTCTGGTGCAGGGCGTGATCGACTGCCTGTTTGAGGATGAAACCGGCGGTCTGACGCTGGTGGACTACAAGACCGACCGCGTGTTCGGCAAGGAGGCGGAAACCGTCCTGCGCAAGCGCCACGCCCGCCAGCTGGTCTACTACGCCGAGGCGGTCCGCCGTCTGCTTGGCCGTCCCGTTTCCCGCGCCTGCCTCTACTCCTTCTCGCTCGGACGTCCCGTGGAGATCGATCTCTCTGCCCTGTCCGCCGATTGAACGGCTCACACAAGCCGTTGAACAGAACGCATAGCGGACGATGTGCCATTCACACGAAAAATGGATTTTTTCCACCGACGCGAGACTCTCCGCCACCATGAGTAGAGCCGCGTTTTCTTGACAAATGCCTGCCGATATGGTAAAATTTCACCAAAGAAAAACCGGTAAAAACAATCCATCAACGGAGAGATCACACATGAAAAACATCACCCTATTTCTTCTGTCCATTCTGCTCGCGCTCGCCCTTTCCGCCTGCGGCACAAACACCCCCGCCGCCGACGCCGAAAGCACCGACGCCGAAAGCACCGAGTCTGCTGCCGCCGAGTCGGTTGAGACCGCTTCTCCCTCCGCCTCGGGCAACGGCACGTTCGGGAACGACTCGTTTGATGTGCCCAAGACCATGGACGAGGTGCGCGCACGGACCATCGACTATTTCAATGCGCTGTCCGCAGTCAAGTGGATCGCACCCGAAACCATGGACTACCGCGACGACTGCCCCTGGACCACGAAGCTGGTCTACGACAAGAATCAGACCTACTACGGTCTTCCTTACAGCACCTACATCCAGCCCGGTGTCGGCCTTGAAGAATTCACCGACTACTTGGATGCCAAGAGTGTTTATACAGGGCCTCTGGAATACAAAAAGCTGATCGGCGGCGACTGCGGCTCGCCCAGACGTGCCTGGGCCTACGGCGGTGCTCTCTGCGGCTACGGCATGACCTACGACGTGTGGGAATACTTCGTGGGGCAGAACATCAAGGAAAACAAGCAGCCGGTCATCGTCAAGGTCGGCGACTACGACGACAGCCACTTTGATGAAAAAATTCCCACCTTTGAGTGCATCATGGGTCACAACGAAGCCGAAGCTCTCTACGAGGGCTATGCCAAGCTGAAGGCCTGCGACTTCATCGGCCACCGCTTCAAGCTCTCGGGCGGTACCATCGCCCAGCACATCCAGCTGATCGTGGACGACGCCACCGTCTACCGCCTCGGCAACGGTAAGATCGCACCCTCCAAGAGTTATCTGACCTACAGCGAGCAGACATCCACCGTCCACACGGTCGACGGCAAAAAGACCACCTGGCTGCTCAACCAGCAGATCTCCTTCACCGACCTCTATTCCAAGGGCTACATCCCCATGTCCATCGTTTCGCTGCAGACCGAAACGGTCACCCCCGTGGAGATGACGGTCACCGGTCTCAGCAAGCCCGAGAATTTTGGCACCTCCCCCGTGCTGAAGGGAACGGTCAAGTGCAATTACAACATCTTCAAGCTGGAGGCGGTCATCACCGACAAGGACGGCAACACCGTTTCTTCCGGTAAGTATTACCCCTACGGGCTGAGCGCGCTCGCCTCGGAGATCGAGCTTTCGATGCCCGTCAAGGAGTTGCCCGCCGGCGACTACCATTTCAAGCTCAATGCCGTCATCGGCTTCGGCGAAAAGACCGTTGCCAACTTCGATTTCAAAAAATAAGGCCTTTCCCCGACAAAAAAACAAACGGATCGCTGTGCTCTTTCCCGCACGGCGGTCCTTTTTTTGCTTTGCGCAAAGCAAGATGCAAACGGTTTTTGAAAAGACGGTATGCGGTCGGTCACAGCCTGTTCATTCTTTTTTCTTCATTTAATATTTAAGAAAAAAACATCGTTCGGTAGAGGGGAAAACCACCAAAAAGTTCTTGACTGTCCACTGAAAAAATGGTATACTTGCTGTGTATCTTTAAGCATGGGAAATTGTCCCCTCTGCCTGCGTTTTTAGGAGGATTCTGATCATGAAAAAAATCACACTGCTTGTTTTCACTCTTTCGCTGGCGCTTGTCCTCGCTTCCTGCAACGGCACCGAGCCCTCCTCAGGAGACGAGACGCTTTCGCCCGATGTCACCGAGACCACGCTCTCTGAAGAGACCACTGCCGCGGCTGCGGAGGTCAATCCCTTCAACGAGCCCAAGACCATGGACGAGATCCGCCAAAGAACGATCGAATACTTCAACGCCATGTCTGCCGTCAAGTGGGTTGCCCCCGAAAAGATGGACTACACCAAGTCCTGCCCCTGGACCACCACGCTGGTCTATGACCGCAACCAGACCTACTACGGTCTGCCCTATTCCTCCGACCGCTCCGGCGTTTCGCTGGCCGAATTCGAGGACTATCTCAACGCCAAAAACGTTTACACAGGGCCTTTGGAATACAAAAACCTGATCGGCGGCGACTGCGGATCGATGAGACGCGCCTGGGGTTGGAGCGGTGCTCTGTGCGACCTGCCGATGCAGCTGGGCTTCCAGATGATCCCCGGACACACCAAGGCCGGCCAGAAGGTGGGTACGATAAAGCTGGGCAACTACGACGACAGCCAATATTCCGATGACACCACCACCTTTGACAACACCAACAAGGTCAACGGCACCGATGTGATGTATGAGGCCTACGCTCAGCTGAAGGCCTGCGACATCATTGCCCACCGCTTCGTGCTCGCCTCCAACGGCAAGATCGGTCAGCACATCCGCTTGGTGGTGGACGATGCGACGGTGGTCCGTCTGGGCAACGGCAAGATCGCGCCCGCCAAGAGCTACATCCTCTTCAGCGAACAGACCTCCACCGTCCGTGAGATCGACGGCAAGAAGACCACCTGGGTGTTAAACGAGACCATGTCCTTCACCGACCTCTACCAGAAGGGCTATATGCCGCTGAGACTGATCTCCATGGATAAGGATGCGCCCGATCCCGTGGACATGACCGCCACCGGCTTCAGCAAGCCCGAGAATTTCGCCTCCTCCCCCGTTCTCAAGGGCACCATCAAGTGCAATTACAACATCTTCGAGACCGAGATCACCATCACCGATCAAAGCGGAAACGTGGTCAGCCATGCCAAGGTCTATCCCTATAACCTGCAGGTCATGCTCTCCGAGGTGCAGCTCTCTACCCCCGTTAAGGAGCTGCCCGCCGGAAACTATCATTTCAAAACCACGGCCACCATCGGCTTCGGTACCAAGACTGTTGCCGAATTCGACTTCACCAAATAAGCAGCCGTACATACAAGCGCCTGCTTTCACCGTTTCCTCGGTCACCTTTCGGAGGTCATCCTTATGAAACGAGCCTTGCTTCTGCTTCTCACCTTCCCATTGATCGCCATGGTTGCCGCCTGCTCGCCTGCCGATCCCGCCGACGGATCCGCCCCTGCAGCGGAAGAATCCACCGCACCCGACACCGCAGCCGCGCCTGACACCACGGCCGCGCCCGTTGAGGAAGATCCCTTTGACGTCCCGTCCGACATGGAGGGCATCCGCAAGAAGACCATCGACTACTTCAACGCCATGTCCGAAGTCAAGTGGATCGCGCCCGAGACCATGGATTACAAAGACGACTGCCCCTGGACCACCACATTGGTTTACGAAAAAGGACAAGCCTATTACGGGCTGCCCTACTCCACCTACCGCGCCGGTGTGTCGCTGGCCGAATTCGAGGATTATCTCGACGACAAAAGCGTTTACAAAGGTCCGCTCGAATACCGTGAGCTGATCGGCGGCGACTGCGGATCGATGAGACGCGCCTGGGCTTACGGCGGCGCTCTCTGCGGCTTCGGTATGCAGGGGAAGGATTTTCAGATGATTCCCGGCTTCAGCCGTCCCGGCAACAAAATTGCCACCACAAAAGTGGGACATTACGATGACAGCCAATTCTCCTCCTCAACTCCCACCTTCAACAACATCAATGAGGTCAACGGCACCGAGGTGATGTATGAAGCCTATGCTCAGCTGAAGGCCTGCGACATCATCGCTTACCGCTTCACCCTTTCCACCAACGGGCAGATCGCTCAGCATATCCGCATGATCGTGGACGATGCGACGGTGTTCCGCCTGAACAACGGCAAAATTGCCCCCTCCAGAAGCTACATCACCTTCAGCGAGCAAACCTCTTCCATCCGCACCATCGATGGCAAGAAGACCACCTGGGTGTTAAACGAGGTCATGTCCTTCACCGACCTCTATAACAAGGGCTGCATCCCGCTGAGGCTGATCTCCATGGAAAAGGATGCGCCCGATCCCGTGGACATGACCGCCACCGGCTTCAGCAAGCCCGAAAACTTCGCCTCCTCCCCTGTTTTAAAGGGCACCATCAAGTGCAATTACAACATCTTTGAGACCGAGATCACCATCACCGATCAAAGCGGAAACGTGGTCAGCCATGCCAAGGTCTATCCCTACGACCTGCAGGTCATGCTCTCCGAGATCCAGCTCTCCACCCCTGTCAAGGAGCTGCCCGCCGGCAATTACCATTTCAAGACCACGGCCACCATCGGCTTCGGAGAAAAGACCGTTGCCGAATTCGACTTCACCAAATAAGCAGCTGCGCGTCAAAACGCCGGCTTCTGTGATATCCCATTCACATTTTGGAGGAAACCATCATGAAAAAAGCTCTGCTTCTGCTTCTTACCTTTGCCTTGATCGCGGCGATTGCCGCCTGTGCTCCCGCCGAGCCTGCCGATCCCGCCGGCGGATCCGCCCCTGCATCTGAGCAGACCGCTGCACCCGAGACCACAGCCGCTCCCATTGAGGAAGATCCCTTTGATGTCCCTGCCGACATGGACGGCATCCGTCAGAAGACCATCGAATACTTTGAAGCCATGGCAAACGTCAAATGGGTCGCACCCACCCGCATGGACTATACCCAGTCCAGCGCCATCACCACCAAGCTGGTGTATGAAAAAGGCCGCACCTATTACGGTCTGCCCTACAGCTCGCGTCGCCAGCCCGGTGTCTCGTTGGGCGAATTTGAGGATTACCTTGACGAAAAGCGCGTTTACAACGGCCCGCTGGAGTACAAAGATCTGATCGGCGGCGACTGCGGCTCCATGCGCAGAGCCTGGGCCTATGGCGGTGCTCTCTGCGGCTTCGGCATGAAGCTTGAGGACTGGGAACTGTTCGTTTACAAAAACATCATGAACAACAAACAGCCCGCCATTGTCAAGATCGGTTCTTATGACGACAGTCACTTCGTGGACGATATCCCCTCCGTTGAATGCGTGATGGCTTATAATGAGCCCGAGGTGATGTATGAAAGCTATGCCCTGCTCAAATCCTGCGACCTGATCGGCTCCCGCTTCCGCATCACGGCCACCTCAAAAGGGTGTACGCAGCACGTGAGAATGCTGGTCAAGGATGCGGAGGTCTTCCGCCTGGGCAATGGCAAGATCGCCCCCTCCAAGAGCTACATCACCTACAGCGAGCAGACCTCCACCATGCGCACCGTGGACGGCAAGAACACCACCTGGCTGCTCAATGAGCAGGTCTCCTTCTCCACGCTGTTGAGCGGTGGCTATGTTCCCCTGTCCATCGCTTCCCTGCAGCAGACCGAGGTCACCAAGCCCGTTATGACCGCCTCCGGCATCAGCACCCCCGAATCGTTCGTCTCCTCTTCTGTGCTGGAGGGAACGGTTGAGTGCAATTACAACATCTTTGAAACCGAGATCACCGTCACCGACAAGGACGGCAATGTGGTTTCTCACGTCAAAAATTATCCTTATGCGCTGAAAGCCACCCTCTCCGAGCTGACCCTCTCCACTCCCGTTTCCGAGCTTCCCGCCGGCGATTACCACCTCAAGGCCACCGCCACCATCGGCTTCGGCACCAAAACCATCGCCGAATTCGATTTCACCAAATAACCGACAGGTCCTCAAAACACCTGAATCCACCATATCCCATTCAACATTCCGGAGGAAAGGAACCCAATGAAAAAAACCTTGCTTTTGCTTCTCGCCTTTGCGCTGATCGCGGCCATTGCCGCCTGCACCCCCGCCGAGCCTGCTCCCGGCACGGACGGATCCACCCCCTCTGCGGAAGAAGGATCCCCCGCTCCCGAGCAGACCACCGCTGCCCCCATCGAGGAAAATCCCTTTATTGTCCCTGCCGATATGGACGGCATCCGCAAGAAGACCATCGAATACTTCGACGCCATGTCTGCGGTCAAATGGATCGCGCCCGAGCGCATGGATTATACCGATGACTGCCCCTGGACCACCAAGCTGATCTACGAAAAGGGACGCACCTACTACGGTCTGCCCTACTCCACCTACCTCGATCCGGGCGTGGGTCTGTCCGAATTTGAGACCTATCTGGACGCCAAGGGCGTTTACACCGGCCCCACCGAATACCGCCAGCTGATCGGCGGCGACTGCGGCTCGATGAGAAGAGCCTGGGCCTGGGGCGGTGCCATCTGCGGCTTCGGCATGACCTTCGACGATTGGGAAATGTTCGTTTATGAAAATACATACGACAACAAGCAGCCCGTTCTCGTGAAGCTGGGCGAATACGACGACAGCCACTTCGCCAAGAACACCACCACCAACGAGTGCGTCATCGCTCACAACGATGCCGATGTCATGTATGAAAGCTATGCCCTGCTCAAGTCCTGCGATCTGATCGGCGCCCGCTTCAAGCTGTCGGGCGGCTCGGTGGCTCAGCACGTGCGTATGCTGGTGGAGGATGCCACCGTCATGCGTCTCGGCAACGGCAAGATCGCGCCCGCCAAGAGCTACATCGTCTTCAGCGAGCAGACCTCCACCGTTCATACCGTGGACGGCAAGCAGTCCACCTGGCTGCTCAACCAGCAGATCTCCTTCACCGACCTGCTGAAGGACGGCTATATCCCCATGTCCACCGTCACGCTTCAGCAGTCTGAGGTCACCCAGCCCGAAATGGAGGGCTCCGGCTTCAGCAAGCCCGAAAACTTCGCCTCCTCTCCCATGCTGAAGGGTACGATCAAGTGCAACTACAACATCTTTGAGACCGAGGTCACCATCACCGACAAGGACGGCAATGTCGCCAGCCATATGAAGATCTATCCCTATTCGATGAAGGTCATCCTCTCCGAGCATGCGCTGTCCACGCCCGTCAAGGAGCTTCCGAGCGGTGACTACCACTTCAAGGTGACCGCCACCATCGGCTTTGGTACCAAGACGGTTGCCGAATTCGATTTCACCAAATAACATCATTTTCATCACAACGCCGAGGTCTTCATTTTGGCCGCGGCGCTGTGCTGTAAAAAGGAGTTCAACCATGAAACGATTTGTATGGAGCTTTGCGGTCCTTTTGGCTGCCGCGCTGATTTCCTCCTGCTCGCCCGCCGAACCTGCCGATCCCGCCGACGGATCCACCCCCGCCGCCGAGCAAACGGCCGCGCCTGAAAACGCCGCGTCTGAAAACGCCGCGCCCCTTGAGGAAGATGCCTTCGATGTCCCCGCTTCCATGGACGAGGTGAGACAGCGCACCATCGAATACTTCAACGCCATGTCCGCGGTCAAGTGGATCGCCCCCGAGACGATGGATTATACGGCATCCTCCAAATGGACCACCCATCTTGTTTACGAAAAGGGACAGACCTACTACGGCATTCCTTACACCTCTTCCCGCCACCCCGCTGCTTCGCTGGAGGAATTTCAAAGCTATCTGAATGCCGACGGTCTCTACACCGGCCCCACCGATTTCAAGAATCTGGTGGGAGGCGACTGCGGCTCCATGAGACGCGCCTGGGCTTACAGCGGCGCTTTGTGCGGCTATGGGATGCAATATGCCGATTTCGAGATGTTCCCGAAGGAAAGCCTCCGCAGAGGACTTCCCGTTGTGACCGAAAAGGTGGGGGAATACGACGACAGCGCCTTCACGCATGACACCGCCACGTATGACTCCATCATGACGGTCAACGGCGAGGAAACCATGTATGAGGCCATGGCGCTCCTGAAAGCCTGCGACCTGATCGGCTCCCGCTTCCAACTCAACGGCATCATCGCACAGCACGTGCGCATGCTGGTGGAGGATGCCTCCGTGGTCCGTTTGGGCAACGGCAAGATCGCTCCCTCCAAGAGCTACATTACCTACAGCGAGCAGACCTCTTATGTCCGCACCATCGACGGCAAAAAGACCACCTGGAAGCTGAACGTGAAGGAAACCTTCCAGCAGCTGTTCAAGGACGGTTACGTTCCGATGACCATCGCTTCGCTGAAAAACGAAACCGTCACGCCCCCGGACATGACCGCCTCCGGCTTCAGCAAGCCCGAAAACTTTGCCTCCTCCCCTGTGCTCAAGGGCACGGTCAAGTGCAATTACAACATCCTTACGCTGACCGCCGAGATCACCGACGCGCAAGGGAACGTCGTCTCCTCCTTTGTCGGCTACCCTTATGCGCTGACCGCGATCCTCTCCGATTATCCCCTCTCCACCCCCGTTCGGGATCTTCCGGCCGGAACCTATCGCTTTAAGGCCGTTGCCGCCATCGGCTTCGGAGAAAAGACCGTTGCCGAATTCGATTTCACCAAGTAAAACAAACCGAAACAGGAATACCTTTTTATGAAAAAAAGAACACTCACTTTACTCGCTGCCGCCATTCTTTTGATCGGCGCTTCGCTGCTTGCCGCATCGGCGTCGGTCTCTGCTGCGGACCATGTGGTATTCATCGCCGACGGCGGAACAGGCGACGGTTCTTCCCCCGACAAGCCTCTGGGCAATGCTTCGGGCTACAGCACCTTT
The DNA here is from genome assembly GCA_015063795.1 of Oscillospiraceae bacterium. Classification (GTDB taxonomy): domain Bacteria; phylum Bacillota; class Clostridia; order Oscillospirales; family CAG-272; genus SIG694. The sequence continues at coordinate 122,208 of SVTL01000003.1, read as the reverse complement.
ACCTCCACCGCCTATCAGTACTCCTCGCTCAACCAAGCGATCAACAAGCTGAAGAAGACCGGCGGTACGGTTGTCGTCTGCGGTCCGGTCACCCTCAAGTGGGGCAAGCTGCAGGGCACAGGCGCCTCCGAACTCCCCATCGGCCCGGGGACGGGCTCCATGTCCAAAACCGTCACCTTCACCTCGCTTTACAACGGCATCGACTACCGCACGACCAAAAACGCCGCGCTGATCGTGGAGCGGGACAGCAACAACCGCCTTTCGCCGGAGATGAAATGCCCCTCGGTCTGGGAAAACATCACGCTCCGCGCCAACCACAAGACCGCCTCCTGCGTGACCGCGGTCAACTATTCGTTCTCCTGCAACGCGTATAAGACCGTGTTTTCGACCACCTTCGAGACCGAAGCCTATCTGAACGGCGTCAGCCTCGACTACCGCGACACCGACAACGCCTACTATTTCCCCCTGCTGACCGGCGGACACCGCTATAAAAGCGTCACCGGCAATCCCTCGCTCACCGTCAACGGCGGCAAATGGCAATACGTCTGCGGCGGATGCGTCGGCTTTGCCTACGGCGAAAACGACAACAAGTACGGCATTCTGACCGGCAGCACCACCGTCGTCTTCGGCGGCTACGCCCGCACCATCGAGGGCATCGGCGGCGGCTCTTACAAAAACGGCGGCCGCATCACCGGCAACACCTCGCTGACCATCACCGGCGGTACGGTCTACGGCGACATCAGCATCGGCGGCATCGGCGGCTTTGACGGCACCGAATCGATCGCCTCGCTGACCATCACAGGCGGCAATTTTGACAACACCACCGCCATCAACGATGTCAGCGGTTCGGCCGGCTGGCATTCGCCCAAATCCGCCACCGTTGACTGCACGGGCCTGAAGGCCAACGCCGAGCAATCCGCCATGGAGCGCGCCGAGGCTCTCTGCCGTAAGATCACCTATGTCGATTCCGTCAAATTGCCGGACGGCAGCGTCCGCACCTTCTTCGTTGAGAATGAGCCTCTCCCCGAGGCGGTCATCGAGCGCCTGCGCTCCACTCCCTACACCCGCAAGCAATACAAAGACGTCTACGATTCCATCCTCGCAGGCGAAAACCAATACAACGTTCTGGAGCTTATGAACATGCTTTCTGCCAAACCCACCAACAGCGTTGCCGGCTTTGACGTTCCCGCCAACACCGACGTGATGCGCGAAAAGACCATTGACTATTTCGATGCCATGTCGCGCATCGAATGGACACCCAAGACCGACATGGACTACACAACAGCCACCGCCTTCACCACCAAGCTGGTCTACAAGGCCGGTCAGATCTACACGGGCATGCCCTATTCCTCCACCCGCAAGCCCTCCGCCTCCATCCTCGAATTCATGCCCTATCTCACCGAAAACGGGGTGTATACCGGCACCACCGAGTACAAGTACCTCATCGGTGTGGACTGCGGCGCGCCGCGGCTTGCCTGGGCTTACGGCGGTGCTCTCTGCAACTCGGGCATCTACGCCAGAGACTTCCAGATGATGATCAACTACAACGAAGCGACCAACAGGATCATCGGCACGGTGGGTACATATGACACCAGCGGCTATACCGGATACACCGACATCCGCGACAAGGCCTCCTTCAACGCCATTTGCGAGAAGAACGGTCCTGAGGTGATGTACGAGGCCTATGCTCAGGTCCGCCCCTGCGATTACGTCTGCTCCCGCTTCTTCATCGGCACGAAGACCACCACCGACCAGCACATCCGTATGGCCGTGGCCGATGCCGCCGTCTACCGTACCGGCAGCGGTGCCATCTCGGGCTCCAAGAGCTATCTGACGCTCAGCGAGCAGACCTCCACCATCTACGACGTTGACGGCAAGAAGACCACATGGCAGCTGAACAAGAAGTTCACCTTCGACGCTCTCTACCACGGCGGCTACATTCCGCTGACGCTCAAGTCCCTACAGGCCGACACGGTGGAAGCGCCCACGCTCACCTTCGATGACAAGGGCCGCAGCTTCATCGATCTGGTCGGGCGCGGCACGGTCACAAGCAACTACACCCTCTTCGCGCTCAACGCCACCGTCACCAACGCAAGCGGCAAGGTGGTCAAGCAGGCCGCTGCCTACCCCTACACCCTCTCCTACACGCTGACCGATCCCTCCGCGCTCACCAACACCCCCTCCGGCGGAAGCCCCGATACCTCCCGCGATCAGGGAATGTCGGATCTGAATGCCTCCGTCCGCGCCCTTCCCTCCGGCACATACACCTACGAATTGACCGCCACCATCGGGTTTGGAACAAAGACTGTTTGCAGCTTTGCTTTCGAGAAATAACGTCCATTCCCCTGTTTTAATTTTTTAAAAAAGGGATTGCGTTTTATGAAAAAATATGTCTTTCTTTTCTGTCTGTTTCTCTTGTTCGCCTGCCTGACAGCCGCTCTTTTGCCGGCTCATGCCGAACAGACCGTCGTCTTTATCGCCGATGGCGGCACCGGTGACGGCTCCTCGCCCGAAAGCCCCTTGGGCGAAGGCCCCGAATACGCTGCCTTCCAAAAGGGTGCTTATTCCAAATCCGCCATCAACCGCGCCATGGGCAAGCTGATGGCTCAGGGAACCGGAGGCACCGTCGTCCTCTGCGGCCCCGTCACGCTGAAATGGGGAGCCACCCAGCAGGACCCCGCCGGTACGGATGAGGTCGGCGTCTGCCCCGATAACAAAAAAACCGATCTACCCTTCACCGTCACCAGCGTTTACGGCGGCGTGGATTACCGCAAAACGGCAGATGCCAAGCTGATTTTGCAGCGCAACGACAAAAACCTTCTTTCCATCGTCACCAAAAGCCCCATGACATGGGAAAACATCACGCTCCGCATTGAGCATGAATCAGCTTCCTGCGTTTCGCAAGACAACTTCACCTTCTTCTGCACCGGCTACCGCTCCGAATTCAAGGAAAGCTTTGCCGTGGAAGCCTATGTGGGCGGGGTCAGAGTGGACGAAAAGGATCCTGCCAACGCCAGATTCTTCCCGCTTCTCGCCGGCGCCCGCCGACAGGACAACCGCACCATGGACACCAATCTCATCGTCAACGGCGGTGTTTGGCAGTATGTCTGCGGCGGCACCATCGGCCTTCCCTACGGGGAACAGGAGAATTCGCTCGGAAGCCTCACAGGCAACACCTCTGTCATCTTCGGCGGGAACGCCGTTACCTTGGAGGGCCTCGGCGGCGCTTCCTACCACGACGGCGGCCGTTTGAACGGAAATACCTCCCTTAACATCACGGGCGGTACTCTTTTCGGCGAAATCGATCTGGGCGGCCGCGGCGGCTTCAAAAACAACGACGCCAACGTTCGCTTAACCGTTACAGGCGGCAATTTCAAAGGCGTCACCGCCATCAACGATGTGAATGCGGCCGTCAAATGGAATGCACCCGCCTCTTCTTCGATTGACCTCTCTGCCCTCCCGCAAGAACAGGCCGAAGCCCTGCTCGGACGGATCAGCTATGTCGATTCCGTCCTCATGCCGGACGGCTCGATCCGCACCTTCTCTGCCGGCGAGATATCGCTTCCCGAGGCTGTGATCGACCGCCTGCGCTCCACCCCCTATACCCGTGCGCAGTACAAGGCCGTTTATGACTCCATCCTCGCCGGGGAAAAGCAACACTCCGTTCTTGACCTGATTGCCATGCTCAGCGCCAAGCCCACCAACGGTGCGGAAGGCCTTGACGTCCCCGCCAACACCGACGTGATGCGCGAGAGAACCATCGACTATTTCGACCGCATGTCGCAGATGGAATGGAGCACCCCCAAAACGCTGGATTACCGCACCGCCACCACCTTCACCACCAAGTTGGTCTACGAGGCGGGACAGACCTACACGGGCATGATGTATTCCTCCACCCGTAAGCCCAGCACCAGCATCGAAGAATTTGCCACCTATCTGAACGGCAACAAGCAGTACATCGGCCCGACCGACTACCCCTATCTCATGGGCGTCGACTGCGGCGCACCGAGACTCGCCTGGGCCTATGGCGGCGCACTGATCAACACCGGCCTGTATTCCTCCGATTTTGAGTTCATGATCAACTACAACGATAAGACCAACAAGGTCATCACCACCGTGGGTGAATATGACACGTCGGGCTACAAGAGCGGAAGCGACATCAATGCCTACACCTCCTTTGACCGCATCTGCAAGCCCAACGGCGAAAAGGTCATGTTCGAGGCTTATGCCCAGATCCGCCCCTGCGATTACGTGGTCAAGCGGTCCAAGGGCAGCTCCTCCACCACCGACCAGCACATCCTTTTGGCTGTGAAGGATGCCGCTGTCTTCCGCAGCACGGACGGCAGCATCTCGGGGGTCAGAAGCTATCTCACCCTCAGCGAGCAGACCTGCACCGTTTACGATGTGGATGGCAAAAAGACCACCTGGCGCCTCAACGAAAAGCGCTCCTTCAATAATTTGTACACCAACGGTTACATCCCGCTCACGCTTCATTCGCTGAAGAGTGAGACGGTGGAAAAGCCCGACCTCACCTTTGACAAGGGCAGCTACAGCGAGGGCATCGACTTGGTCGGCCGCGGCACGATCAAGAGCAATTATGTTCTCTTCTCCGTTAACGCCGCTATCACCGATGCAAGCGGCAAGGTGGTGGCCGAAGCGGTCGCTTATCCCTACACCTGCTCGCTTAACCTGTCTGACATCTCCAAGATCATCACCACGCCCACTTCGGGAGCCGATCCCGACAGAACCCGTGATCAAGGCATGTCTTCTTTCAACAAAACGGCAAAAACTCTGCCAAGCGGCAGCTATACCTACACGCTGACCGCCACCATCGGCTTCGGCACCAAAACCGTTGCCCGCTTCGACTTCACCCGATAAAGCACCCCCTTCAAGATTTCGACCAACATTATTATAAAAATAAGGAAGTCTTACCATGAAAAACATGACTCGAATCTTTCTCTGCATCGCCCTCGTGCTCCTCACCGCCTCGCTGATCGCCCTCTCCGGCTCGGTGAGCGCTGCGGACAACGTGATCTTCATCTCCGACACCGGAACCGGCGACGGCTCCTCCCCCTCTTCCCCCATGGGCCACGGCGAAGGCTATACCGATCCCGTTTCCGATCCCAGCAAATTTTCCTCGAATCTGTACGTCAAATCGGCCGTCAACCGCGCCATTGACAAGCTGAAGGACACCGGCGGCACCATCGTTGTCTGCGCTCCCGTCACCCTTCGCTGGGGCTATGCCAATGACACCTCCGTTTCGGAGATGCGCATCGGTCCCGCCGACTCCTACACCACCAAGACCATCACCTTTACCAGCGTTTACAACGGCGTGGACTACCGCACCGAAAACGACGCGGCGCTGATCATCAAGCGCATCAACAAAAGCCGTCTTTCCCCCTCCATGTGGTGCCGCTCGATCTGGGAAAACATCATCCTCCGTGCCGATCATGAAAGTGCCTCCTGCGTGACCGAGATCAACTACACCTTCCACTGCAACACCTACCTCACGCAGTTCAAGGACACCTTCACCACCGAGGCTTATGTGGCCGGTGTCAAGGTGGACGGAAGCGATCCCGCCAACGCCAAATACTTCCCGCTGCTGGCCGCCGCGCACCGCTTCCACAATCTGGAAAGCGACGCCAATGTCACCGTCAACGGCGGCATCTGGCAGTATGTCTGCGGCGGTACGGTCGGCTTCAAGCGCTATGAGCAGAACGACGACTACGGTCTGCTGACCGGCAACTCCACGGTCACCTTCGGCGGCAATGCCGTCACGCTGCTCGGTCTCGGCGGCGGCTCCTACCAAACCGGCGGCCGCGTGGACGGCAACGTCAGCGTGACCATCAACGGCGGTACCATCCGCGGCGACATCGATCTGGGCGGACGCGGCGGCTTCGAAAACGAGAACTGCACCGCCTCGCTGACCATCACCGACGGCGACTTCACGTACACCAAGGCCATCAACGACATCAGCGGCGCGGTGGGCTGGTATGCTCCGAAGACCTCCACCGTCGATCTCTCCGGCATGAAGGCGAAGGACGGTCTCTCGGCTGACGAGCGCGCCGAGGCGATCTGTGCGCTGATCACCTGCGTTGATTCCATCAAAATGCCTGACGGCTCGATCCGTACCTATGAGGTGGCGGACGATTCTCTGCCCGAGGATGTCATCGACCGTCTCCGCTCCACTCCCTACACCCGCGATGAGTACAAGGCCGTTTATGACTCGATCCTTGCCGGCGAACGGCTGAACGGCAAAAAGCACACCGTCATCGACCTGCTCAAGATGCTCTCCGCTCCCCAGACCAACGCCGTCGAGGGCTTTGACGTTCCCGCCAACACCGACGTGATGCGCGAAAAGACCATCGAATACTTCGACAAAATGTCGCAGGTGGAATGGGTTGCCCCCTCCAAGCTGGACTACACCGATGCCACCGCCTTCACCACCGGTCTGATCTATGAGAGCGGCAAGACCTACACCGGCATGCCCTACTCCTCCTCCCGCAAGCCCTCCGCCTCCATCACCGAATTCCTGCCCTACCTCAACGCAAGCAAGGTCTACACCGGTCCGACCGATTTCGAGTACCTCATGGGCGTTGACTGCGGCGCTCCGCGTCTTGCCTGGGCTTACGGCGGCGCTCTCTGCAACTCGGGCATCCATTCCGAGGACTTCCAGCTGATGGTCAACTACGATCCCGCCACCAAGGATGTCATCGCCACCGTCGGTGAATACAACACCTCCAAATACATAAACGAAAACAGCATTCTGTATAATTCCACCTACGATGCCATCTGCGTGCCCAACGGTCCCGATGTGATGTATGAGGCCTATGCCCAGGTCCGCCCCTGCGACTTTGTGGGCTCCCGCTTCTTCATCGGCAACATGAGCTCCACCTCCCAGCATATCCGTATGGCCGTGGAGGATGCGGTGGTCTTCCGCAACAGCAACGGTGTCATCTCGGGCTCCAAGAGCTATCTGACGCTCAGCGAGCAGACCTCCACCATCTATGACATCGAGGGCAAGTCCACCACCTGGCTGCTCAACCAGAAATACACCTTCGTTTCGCTCTACCAGAACGGCTACATCCCCATGACCACCAAAACGCTGAAGAGCGGAGTTGTGGAAGCGCCCACCATGACCTTTGACAAGGGCTCCTATGCCGAGGGCATCGATCTGGTCGGACGCGGCACGGTCAAGAGCAATTACACCATCTTCGCCATCAACGCCACCGTCACCGATGCAAGCGGCAAGGTGGTCAAGGAAGCGGTTGTCTACCCCTACAGCCTCTCCCACAAGCTGACCAGCACCGTCTCCACCACGCCTCCCAAGGGAACGGCTGCCGATACCTCCCGCGATCAGGGCATGTCCAAGCTGAACTCCGCGGTCAGAGCCCTGCCGAGCGGCACGTACACCTATGAGCTGAAGGCCACCATCGGCTTCGGAGAGAAGACCGTTTCCCAATTCACGTTCACCAAATAAGGTGTTCTTTGGCCGATGATCTTCACACGTTTTTGGCAGAATCGCACAATTCAAGGCTGGATTTTCGGCGGTTTCGTCAGTAAAGATTCCACCAAACGCCTTGACAATCCCGACTTTTTATGCTATAATACCCCATAGGAAAAACATTCGTTTTCCATATTTTCACAGAAAGGAAATCTTTCACCATGAAAAAGTTTGCAAAGTTTTTGATCCCCATGCTGGCTCTCATCCTCGTGGCCGCTTTCTGCGCCATCCCGATGAGCGCTGCCGACGATGTCATTTTCGTTGCTGACGGCGGTACCGGCGACGGTTCCTCCGCAGATTCCCCCATGGGCAACGGCCCCGGCTATGCCACCTGGTCCATCGAAGCCTATCAGGAGCACTCGCTGAACATGGCCATCGCCAAGCTTGCTGAAAACGGCAAGGGCGGTACCATCGTTATCTGCGGCCCCGTTACTGTCAACTACGGCCGTCAGAAGGAATCCGACGCCAAGGGCGCTTCCGACTTCCGTCTCCAGCCTCAGTACACCGAGCCTGCCGACAAGGTCGCGGACACCTTCTCTCACCTGAACTACACCTTCACCTCGGTTTACAACGGCGTTGACTACCGCACCACCAACAATGCCGCTGTCATCATGGAAAGAACCGCCGCTCAGTGTCTCTGCATGGAAGTCCGTGTCGGTTCCACCTGGGAAAACATCACCTACCGCGTGAACAACACCGCTGACAGAAACCAGACGCTGGGCAACAACATCTTCTCCTGCTTCAACCAGAAAACCGTTATCGGCGAAGGCTTTGTTGTTGAGGCCTTCGTGGAGGGCGAAAAGAAGGAGCCCACCACCGAGAACGCTCTTTACTTTCCCAGCCTCTCTGCCGGCTCCCGTTATGCCAACCTGACCGGTGACACCGACCTGGTTGTCAAGTCCGGTACCTGGAACCACATTTCCGGTTCCTCCTTCGGCTTCGGCGGCACCTCCAACACCAACGGTAAGCTGGAAGGCAATGCCAAGTTCGAGTTCGGCGGCACGGCCGTTGCTCTCGGCGGTATCCACGGCGGCTCCGGCCAGACCGGCGGCTCCCTCTCCGGCAACTGTGAGACCATCATCTCCGGCGGTACCATCAACGGCACGGTCAACATCGCCGGCGCAGGCGGCTTCATCGGCACTGAGTCCTCCGCTAAGATGACCATCACCGGCGGTGACTTCACCGGCGTTGACTCCATCAACGACTACGGCGTTGGTCTTGCCAACAATCCTCCCAAGTTCACCATGCTCGACCTGAGCGGACTCACCGTTGAGGCTGCCCAGACCGTTTACAACCTGGTTTCTTATGTGGACGAGATCGTCACGCCCGACGGCTTCGCTCCCGCTACCTCTGCTCCCGAAACCACCACCGCTGCTCCCGAAACCACCACCGCGGCTCCCGAGACCACTCCTGCTCCCGAAACCACCGCGGCTCCCGAGAAGGACGATGAGACCACCGCTCCCGCTCCTTCCGCTCCCTCCGCTCCCAAGGCTGAGGGCGGCAACACCGGTCTGATCATCGGCATCGTCGTTGCTGTTGTCGTGGTCATCGCTGTTGTAGCTGTGATCGTTCTCAAGAAGAAGAAGGCATAAATCGAATATCATCCATCCCGAAAGCAGAGTGTTAACCGCTCTGCTTTCTTTTTTTTGCAAAAACTTTTTTCCTGATTATCCCTTGCCAAACGACCGCGCTTTGGGTATAATGGTATCGACAAAAAACGACTTTTCCAAAGGGAGGATCCCTATGCACGCCATTGAGAAAATCTTAGCCAAAAACAGCGGCAGAGCGTCGGTCAGAGCGGGCGAGATCGTCACGGCCAAGGTGGACTTCGCCGAGATCAACGACCTCTATTTACAAACGGTCACGTCCTTTTACGAAATGGGCGGCGAAACCGTGTGGGACAACACCCGCGCCGCCTTCGTTTTCGACCACTACGCCCCCTGCCCCACCATCAAGACCGCCGAAAACCATCAGGCCATGCGTGAATTCGCAAAAAAGAACGACCTGCGCTATCACTTCGACATCAACACCGGAGTCTGCCACCAGGTCATGGCCGAGGCCGGCGTGATCTACCCCGGCATGATCGTAGTCGCCACCGACAGCCACACCACCACCCACGGTGCGTTCGGTGCGCTGGGGACCGGCTGCGGCGCCACCGATATGGCCTGCATCCTCCTCAGCGGCGAGATGTGGTTCCGCGTGCCCGAGATCATCGAGGTGCGTCTGGACGGCCAGCCCCCCGTCGGCGTTTATCCCAAGGACGTGGTGCTCACCGTTCTCGGAAAGCTCCGTGCCGACGGTGCGGTGTACAAGGCCATCGACTTCACGGGAAGCTACATCGATTCGCTGGATGTCCCCGGACGCATGACCATCTGCAACATGGCGGTGGAAATGGGCGCCAAGACCGCCTATATGCAGCCAAACGACGCCGTTCTTGCCTATGTGAAGGACCGCGCCGTCCGTCCCTTTGAGGTGATGCACACCGATGAGGATTTTGTCTATGCCGAGAGCCACCTCTTCGATGTGTCGGCCATGGAGCCTGTCCTCGCCTGCCCCCACAGCGTGGACAACGTCCACCCCATCTCGCGCATCGAGCCGCAGGGCATCGAGCTGAATCAGGGCTACATCGGCAGCTGCACCAACGGACGCACCTCAGACATCGCGCAGGCCGCCGCCATTCTCAAGGGCAGGCGCATCCCCAAATTTGCGCGGCTGATCGTGGTGCCCGCCTCCGCCGCCGTTCTGCAGGAATGCATGGACAAGGGCTATATCCAGACGCTGATTGACGCGGGCGCGACGCTGGTCTCCCCCGGATGCGCCGCCTGCTTAGGCACGCACGAGGGCATCCTTGCCCCCGGTGAGGTCTGCATCACCTCCACCAACCGCAACTTCTGCGGGCGGATGGGCTCCAATCGGGCATCCCTTTATCTCGCCTCGCCCGCCACCGTGGCCGCCAGCCTCTTAAACGGCCGCATCACCGATCCCCGCCGTTATCTGACGAGAAAGGAGAGCTGAAAAATGCAAACGCTGTTAACCGGAAAGGTCCTTGTGGTGGGCGACAACGTGGACACCGACATCATCTACCCCGGCCGTTTTCTGGAGCTGACCGATCACAAGCAGATCGGCTCCCACTGTCTGGCCGGCATCTCCGAGGACATCGCCCCCTCCTTCCCCAAGGGCGGCATCGTGGTCGCCGGACGCAACTTCGGCTGCGGCTCCAGCCGTGAGCACGCTCCCATCGCGCTGATCAACATGGGCGCAGGCGCGGTCCTTGCCGACAGCTTCGCCCGCATCTTCTTCCGCAACGGCATCAATCTCGGGCTTCCGCTCATCGTCTGCAAGGGCATTTCGCAGAGGGTGAAGGACGGTCAGACGCTGACGGTGGACATCGACAGCGGACGCGTGTGCGTGGAGGAGACCGGAGAGGTCCTGCAATCCGAGCCTCTGGGTGACAAGGCCATGGAGATTCTGCAGGCAGGCGGCATCAAGCCGCTGATGAGACGGCGCTATCAAAGGTCCTGACGCTGTTCAAAACGGATCGTGTTTTTTGGGAGAAGACGGTCCGTTTTTTCTTTTCCCCCATCGTTTTTTGTTTTTTTGCGATCGACTGCTCTTCTTCCCCCGGAAGAATCGGTCAAAAACACCTTTCTTTTCCTGCGATTTTCCTCCAAACGGTTTACAAGCGCAAAAAGTTGTGATATAATGTATTATCTATACGTCTATCCAGCCCTCGGCGAAGCAAATGACGACGACGGCAGAAGAGAAAAACAAAAGGAGGAGAACACATGTCCGATCCCATCCGCGGCGGCGCTCCCAACCAAACGCAACCGAACAGCAACGATCCGTCCGCCACCCCCAAAAGACGGGACAAGCTGACCGTTCCTGCGGCCGGCGCTCTGGTCATTCTCATCCTGCTGTTCAATCTGCTCTCCGCTCTGCCCGGCGGAAGCTTCAGTCTGTCTGCATACACCGTTGTCTCCTCCGCCGCCATCGGCATCCTCTTTTCCTGCACCAACGCCAAATGGCTGCATCTGATCCTGCCTCTGTCCTATGTGCTGCCGCTTCTGTTCGGCGTCGATCCGCTGAGCGCGCTCAATGCCATTCTTGCGTTCCCCGGCGGCTATGCGCTGGCGCTGGCCATCCTGCAGAAAAAGACCAAGACGGCAGCCGTGGTCAACATGACGCTTCTTACTCTGGCCGTCTGGCTGGCGGTCATGCTCCTTCAGATGATGCCCGCCCTGCCCGAATACGACGGGCTTGTCGATATGCTCAAGAGCACGCTGTCCTCCATTCCCGACAGCCTCCGCGCCCTGTTCCTTGACCCGCTCAGCGCTTCCGAGATCCCGCTGACCGACGAACAACGGATGGTCTACACCGCTTCGGTGGAGGCAATGATCCCTCTGCTGATGGCCTCTCTGCCCGCCATGGCGGTGCTCTCGCTGCTGTCGGTGTCCTATCTCTCCGCCTCTTCGGCGATCCTGCTGCTGAAGGGACTCTGCCCCGCCCGTCTCCCCGCGCGCCCCTGGGGCATCTTTCTCTCCACGCTCTCGGCTGTGCTCTACATGGCCGCCTTTGTCGGCTACGCCTTCTCTGCCCTCTTTTCGGGAGGAGTCAGCATCTTCTACGCGCTGACGCTCAACTTTGTTCTCATTCTGCTCCCCGGCTTTGCCATCGTCGGCGCAAAAACGCTGATCCTTCGGCTTCGCCACATGGAAGGCGGCGGCATCCGCACCGTCCTCATCCTTTTCCTCGCCTTCTTCCTCTTCTTCAACTTCTACTACCTGCTCTACCTGACCGCCATCTACGGCGCGGTCACCACCATTCGGGTGGCTGTATACAAAAAATTCGGACAATGACACGGAAGGAGTGATTCCGTTTTATGAAAAAGCATTCCGAAAAGATCAAAGCGGCGATCCGCAAGCGCAGCTTCTTCTATCTCGCCTTTTCGCTTTTCTGCTTCGCCGCCCTGCTCATCCTTTCCTGCAAGGAAACGATCCCTTTTCAGGGGGCTGCCGTCAGTGTGTTCGCCTTTTATGTGATCGGCTGTGTTCTGTATCTCGTTTTCACCCGTCTCTACCGCAGCAGCGGTCTGCCCGAGGAGATCGAGCCGCTGATCGGCAACATGACGCTGGATCTGATGCTGGAGCTGACCATGCCCGTGATCATCACCGACGAAAACGACAAGCTGATCTGGTACAACAAGGCCTTCACCTCCTGCGCCGACTCCCACCGCAGCTTCTTCGGCAAGAGCATCGAGCAGATCTGCGCCCACTCCACTTCCGACATTTTAGCCTCGCCCGAGCCCGACGGTCTGCCCGTTCTGGCTTTTGACCGCTTCTTCCGCCTGAAGGGCTACCCCATCAACGTCCCCGGCAAGGAATACTGCATCACCGTCTGGCAGGATGTGTCGGAATTGACCGAAACGCGCCGCCTGCTTTCCGAAAAGGAAACGGTGGTTGCCTACATCATGATCGACAACTTAGACGAGATTCTGCAGAATCTGCAGGAGCTCTACCGTGCCGCCGCCACCGATGTGGCCCTCATCCTCCGCAACTGCGCCCGCTCGGTGGGCGGTATTCTCAAGGAATACGAGAGGGACAAGTACCTCTTCCTGTTTGAGGCCTCGAAGTTAGAGCAGTTCATTGCCTCCAAGTTTGACATCCTCGATCAGGTCCGCGATGTCCGCGTGGGCGAGAGCAGTCTGCCCATCACCGTCTCCATCGGCGTGGCCCGCATCGAAGGCTCGCTGGAGGAGAAGGAGCGTGCGGCACACGCCGCGCTGGACATGGCCCTGCAAAGAGGCGGTGACCAGGTGGTGGTCAAAAACGACGAGAACATGGAGTTCTACGGCGGACGGACCAAGACCGTCCAGAAGCGTACCAAGGTGCGCGCGCGCGTGGTCGCCAATCAGCTGGTCTCTCTGATGGCCGAAAGCGACAACGTGCTGGTCATGGGGCACCGCAATCCCGACTTCGACTCCATCGCCGCCTGCGCGGGCATTGCCCGTCTGGCGCTTTACTGCGGCGTTCCCGTCCACATCGTGCTGGATACGGCCGACCGCAACATTCAAAAATGCACCGAAAAGCTGCTCCGTCAGCCCGAATACCGCGATCTGTTCGTCAATGCCGCCGACTCCCAGGATCTGATCCAGCCCGATACGCTGCTGGTGGTGGCCGACGTGAACAACCGCACACAGCTGGAATCGCCCGAGCTGGCCGATTCGGTGGAAAAGGTGGTCTACATCGACCATCACCGCAAGACCGCGGAATTCAAGGTCAAGCCCGCCATCGCCTACATCGAGCCCTCCGCCTCCTCCGCCAGCGAGCTGATCGCCGAAATCTTAGAGCAGACGCTCCCCGCCGGCAACCTGCCCAAGGATGAGGCCGACCTGCTGCTGGCCGGTATGCTGCTGGACACCAAGCAATTCTCCAAAAACACCGGCGTGCGCACCTTCTCCGCCGCGCTCTACCTCCGCAACGAGGGAGCCAGCCCCCACGAGGCGCAGTCGATCTTCAAGAGCGAGCTGAGCGAGATCATCCGCGAGGCCAAGTTTGAATCCAACGTGGTCATCTACCGCAAGACCACCGCCATCGCCACCAACGAGGGCGATCCCTCCGACACCGGCACCCCCTTTGACCGCATCGCCGCTGCCAAGGCCGCCGACAAGCTTCTGACCGTGGACGGCATCCTTGCCTCCTTCGCCCTCTGCTGTATCGATTCCACCGTCTATGTCTCCGCGCGCAGCAACGGTACGATCAACGTTCAGCTGATCCTCGAAAAGCTGGGCGGCGGCGGACATTACGATGCGGCAGCCACGCAGATGAAGAACACCTCCCTGCACGATGCGCTCCAGCTTCTCAAGGATGCCATCGACGCTTATCTGGACGAAAACGGCGAGGCCTGATTTTTTCAGAGCCAAGACCGCCGTTCCACACCATACACCGCTCAAACAACCGGACCGCCGCCCTGCTCTTTTTTCAAAGCAAGCAGGCAGACGGTCATAAGGAAAGGATAGAACAATCATGAAAGTCATTCTCACGCAGGACGTCAAAGCACAGGGCAAAAAGGGACAGCTGATCAACGTGTCCGACGGCTATGCCCGTAACTTCCTCCTCCCCAAGGGGCTGGCTGTGGAAGCCGATTCCCAGGCCCTCAACGACATCAAAAACAAGGAAGCGGCCATGAACCACAAGATCGAGCTGGAGCGTCAGGCCGCCAAGGAGATCGCCGCGAAGCTGGAGACGGTCATTGTCAAGATCGCCAACCAGGCGGGAGCTGACGGTAAGCTCTACGGCTCGGTCACGCCCTCCGACATTGCCAATGCGCTGAAGGATCAGCACGGCATCGAGGTTGACCGCCGCAAGCTCACCTTCGACGAGCCCATCAAGGCCTTCGGCAATCACACCGCCACCGTCAAGCTCTTCCAGGAGATCACCGGCAAGATCCAGATCATCGTGACGGATGTGAAGTAAGATGGCAGAGGATCTCTACGGGCGCACGCCCCCCTTCTCTCTGGAAGCCGAGCAGTCGGTTCTCGGATCGGTGCTCATCGATCCCGACTCGTTCAATACCGTTGCGGGAATCCTGAAAAGCGAGGACTTTTATCTGCGCGAGCATGTGCAGATCTTCCTTGCCATGCAGGATCTGTATCTGCGCAACCGCACCATCGACGTGATCACGCTCATCGACATGCTGGTGAAAAACGGTGTGTACAAGAGCGAGGACACCTTAAGCGAATACATCAAAACCATCGCCGATCTGGTCCCCTCCGCCGCCAACATCCTCGATTACGCCAACATCGTCAAGGACAAGAGCGTGCTGAGAAGCATCATCTCCATCTGCGCCGACGTGTCCGAGGCCGCCTACACCGAAAGCGATGACGCACGCCGCATCGTGGGCATGGCCGAGCAGCGTATTTTCGAATTGGCCAACGGCGAGGAGCAGAAGAACCTCACCCACATCCGCGAGCTGCTGGTCTCGGTCTATGACCGCTTGAAGCTGCTCAAAACCGATCCCACCTCCGCCAGCGGTATGCCCACCGGCTATTCCGCTCTCGATGAGGTGCTGGTCGGTCTGGGCAAAAGCGACCTGGTGCTCATCGGCGCCCGTCCCGGTATGGGTAAGACCAGCTTTGCGATGAACGTGGCGGCCAACATCGCCCGTTCCAGCAAAAAGACGGTCTGCGTTTTCTCGCTGGAAATGTCGAAAGAGCAGCTGGTTTCCCGTATGCTCTCCAGCGAAGCGCTGGTGGACAGCAACCACATCCGCACCGGCTCTTTAAACGATTCTGAATGGGAAAACCTGGCGCACGCCGCCTCCATGCTCTCCGAATGCGACATCCTCATCGACGACACCGCCGGCATCAGCGTATCGGGCATGAAGGCCAAGCTCCGCCGCGAAAAGAATCTGGGGCTGGTCATCATCGACTATCTGCAGCTGATGCAGAGCGACCGCCGCATCGACAACAAGGTGCAGGAGGTGGGCGAGATCTCCCGCGGCCTCAAGATCATGGCCAAGGAGCTGAATGTCCCTGTGGTCTGCTGCGCCCAGCTCTCCCGCGGTCCCGAATCGAGAACCGACAAGCGTCCCATGCTCTCCGACCTGCGCGACTCGGGTGCCATTGAGCAGGATGCCGACATCGTCCTCTTCCTCTACCGCGACGAATACTACAAAAACGACAACAAAAACGAAGCCGCCACCGCTGAGATCATCGTGGCCAAAAACCGTCACGGTGCGGTGGGCAAGGTGGAGATGGGCTGGCTGCCCTCCTTCACCAAGTTCGTCACCCGTACCAACGCCTCCGAGCCGTGAGAAGACAGACCATGTTAGACAAGATCCGCAAGGCTTTGTCCGATTTTTCCATGCTCGGCGAGCAAAGACGCATTCTCGTTGCACTCTCGGGCGGCAAGGATTCGGTTGCCCTGCTGTATGCGCTGGTGCTGCTGCGTGAGGAGCTGTCTCTTTCGCTGTTCGCCTGCCATGTGAATCACCGCATCCGCGAGGAATCCGAGACGGCAAAAGACATCGCCCTCTGCGAGCATCTCTGCCGAAAATGGAAGGTGCCGCTTTCGGTGGATACCGTTGACATTCCTAAGCTTTCGGGCGGCAAAGGGATCGAGGAATGCGCCCGCATCCACCGCTACCGTCTGCTGCGCGAAGCTGCCGACGGCTTTTGCGCAGACCGCATTGCCACCGCTCACACCTCCACCGATTCGGCGGAGACCATGCTTTTCCACCTGCTCCGCGGTACGGCCGCCGACGGGCTGTGCGGCATCCCCCCTGTGCGAAGCGACGGCATCATTCGTCCGCTGATCCTCTGCACCGAAGCCGATGTGGTTGCCTTTTGCAGGGAGCATGCGCTCCCGTTCCGCACCGATTCCACCAACAGCGACTCGTCCTACACCCGCAACTTCCTGCGCAATGAGGTCTCCCCTCTGCTGCGAAAGGTCAATCCGTCCTTTGAAGATGCCTTTGCCTCTCTGGCCGCCTCCCTGCGGCTCGACCGCGCCTATTTTCACGATGCGCTCCCCCCTTTTTCGGAGGACCGCGATCTGCTGGCATCGCTTCCGCCCGCCATCCTCTCCCGTCTGCTCAAGCGCGAATACGATGCCCGCTTTCACGGCGAGCTGTCCTGCCGCCACATTGAGAGCATGATGCGCCTGCTGGCATCGGACTGCGCGGAGGAAAAGCGTCTCTCTCTGCCGGGCGGCGTCTGCTTTCTCTGTGCGGGCAAGAGAGCGCGCTTCTTAAACGGTCACGAGCAGGCCGCCTTGGATGCGTCTCCCGACACGTCCTTTTGCCTCCCCCTCTCGATGGGCGAGCACCGTCTCCCAAACGGAGCCTGCCTGCTGCTCACAAAGGAGGCGGACAGCGAGGATGTGAAACGCCTTAAAAATATTTACAATTTATTTATACACCAAGCGGTGAAAAGCGAGGGTGAAGTTGGTAAAATGTTGGTACGTCTTCGTGCCGACGGCGATCGCTATCGCTTCGGAGGTCTGACGCGGTCGGTTAAAAAGTGCCTGCAGGCCAAAAAGCTTCCCCTGGCCCTGCGAAAACATTTGCCCGTCCTCTGCGACGAAAACGGGATCTTTTGGATTCCCTTTCTTCCCCCGCGTGACGGCTCTCTCCCCGAAAAAAACCGAGAAACGCTGAATATTTTTTACTTTTACGGATAAACATGATGATGAATTTACAAAAGGACTGCGACCATATCCTGGTCAGCGAAGAAGAAATTGCGCAGATCGTTTCGGATCTGGGCAAGCGCATCACAGCCGATTACAAGGACAGCAAGCGCCCCTTGCTGCTTGTTTGCATTCTCAAGGGCTCGGTTGTCTTCATGGCCGACCTGATGCGCGCCATCGACCTGCCCATGCAGATCGATTTCATGAAGGTCTCCTCCTATGGCAACGGCACCGTTTCGGGCGGACATCTGAACATCATCCTGGACCTCAAGCGCGAGGATCTTTCAAAAACCGATGTGCTGGTGGTGGAGGACATCGTTGACTCCGGCCGCACCCTCTCCTACCTGAAGCCCTACCTGCTGTCCAAGGGCGCCGCCGATGTCAAGTGCGTCACCCTGCTCGACAAGCCCTCCCGCCGCACCGCCGACTTCACCCCCGATTACACCGGCAAGGTCATCCCGGACGAATTTGTGGTCGGGTACGGCCTCGACTATGCCGAGCAGTACCGCAATCTTCCCTTCGTCGGCGTGCTCAAAAGGGAAATCTACTCCACGTAAAGAAAGAAGGCTCTGTAATATCGATGAAAAGCAACATTAAACTGATCGTATTTTATGTGGTCATCATCGCGGCCATCCTCTTTGCCGTCACCGGCATCATGAACATGATCGGCGAGGAGTCCGCTACCTATAAGGACATCGTCTCGTACTTCAAAAACGAGCAGGTCGAGGAGTTCATCATCGACAGCAAGAACAACCTGTCCATCCTGCTCAAGGACGGGCGCGTTGTCGATTATAAGCTGAGCAGCATCAGCCTCAGCTTCTTCTACGACGGTCTGCGCGAGACCATCGAACAGCAGGCCGAGGATGGCATCATCTCCAATTATGACTTTGAACCGGCGGCCGACATCTCCTTTTTGGTGAGCTTCCTGCCTTATCTCATCGTCATCATCCTCTTCATCGTCTTCTGGTTCTATTTCATCAACCAGGCCACCGGCGGCAAGGGCGGCAAAATGAACGCCTTCGGCCGCGCCAGAACCAAGCTGGGCGCCGAGGAGAAGAAAAAGGTCTTCTTCAAGGACGTGGCCGGCTGCGACGAGGAAAAGGAAGAGCTGGAGGAGATCGTGGAATTCCTGAAGGATCCCTCCCGCTTCACCAAGCTGGGTGCGCGCATCCCCCACGGCGTTCTGCTGGTGGGCCCTCCCGGAACCGGTAAAACCCTGCTGGCCAAGGCCGTGGCAGGCGAGGCCGGCGTTCCCTTCTACTCCATCTCCGGCTCCGACTTCGTGGAAATGTATGTGGGCGTGGGTGCCTCCCGTGTCCGCGACCTGTTTGAAACCGCGAAAAAGAATCCCGCCAGCATCGTGTTCATCGACGAGATCGATGCCGTCGGCCGTCACAGAGGCGCAGGTCTCGGCGGCGGTCATGACGAGCGCGAGCAGACGCTGAACCAGCTGCTGGTGGAAATGGACGGCTTCGGCAACAACGAGGGCGTGATCGTCATCGCCGCCACCAACCGTCCCGACATTCTCGATCCTGCCCTGCTCCGCCCCGGACGCTTCGACCGTCAGATCACCGTCGGCTATCCCGACATCAAGGGGCGCGAGGACATTCTGAAGGTGCACGCCAAGGGCAAGCCCTTCGAGGAGGGTGTGGATCTCTCCTCCATTGCCAAGACCACCGTGGGCTTCACGGGCGCCGATCTGGCCAACCTTTTAAACGAAGCCGCGCTTCTTGCCGCCCGCAAGGGTAAGGTCCTCATCGGCATGAACGACATTGAGGAGGCCTCCATCAAGATCATGGTGGGCACGGCCAAGAAGTCCCGCAAGCGCAACGAGCGCGAGACCAAGCTGACCGCCTATCACGAGGCCGGTCACGCCATCGCCGCCTTCTTCTGCAAGGAGCTGGATCCCGTTAAGCAGATCTCCATCATCCCCACCATGCGTACCGGCGGCTACACCCTCTACTCCCCTGTGGAGGATAAGCATTACAGCTCCCGCAACGAGATGAAAGAGGACATCGTCTCCTCCCTCGGCGGACGTGTGGCCGAGGAGCTGGTGATGGGCGACATCTCCACCGGCGCTTCGGGCGACATCAGCCACGCCACCTCCATCGCCCGCAGCATGGTCACCCGTTACGGTATGAGCGATAAGCTGGGTACGGTGGTGTACGGTGCCGGCCACAGCGATTCCGAGGTCTTCCTCGGCCGCGACTACGGCAACACCCGCAACTATTCGGAAAAGACCGCCGCCGACATCGACGACGAGATCCGCAGCATCATCGCCTCCGCTTACGAGGAAGCGAAGAAGATCCTCTCCGAGCATATGGATAAGCTTCACTTCATCGCGCAGTACCTCATCGACCACGAGGTCATGGACGACAAGCAGTTTGAAAAGGCCATGACCGACGACAATCCCTCTGTGGAGGAATTGGAAGCGATGGTTGCCGAGAAGAAGCGCAAGAGCGAAGAGGAAAACCGTCTGCGCGAGGAGCGTCTGGCCGAGGAAAAGGCCAAGCGTGAGGAGGAGGAGCATAAGCGCGCCAAGGCTGACGCTTATAACGCCTTCACCGGGCTTGACGAATACGCCATGAAGGAAAAGCAGGAGCAGACTCCCCCCGCCGACAACGACAAAACCGACGACGACTCCGACGATTCCGACAAACAGTAAAAAAAGCAAGGGCGCCGCACAAACGGTGCCCTTTTCTTTGCAAAAAAAACGAGACTGTTGATTCAGCCTCGTTTTGTTTTTATGCGATTCTCACTTCTCCAGCGCCTCATGCGTCAGCGGAATAAAATGCCCGTCGTACAGCTCGTCGAAGGTTGTATCGTTAGGCGCATATCCGCCATCGCTGCGGGAATGCTGAAGCAGATTTACGCCCAGATAATCCGACATATCGCTCACCCCCGTCGGTATTCCATCGATCTGATTGTAGCAAGTCGGATAATAGGTGTAAAAAGACAATTTGTCTTCATATACCTGCTCGGCCAACAACGCATAGGCGCTTCCCTCTTGGTACGTCAAAAGGATGTCGCCCGGCTTCATCGCCTTGTACGCTTCAAACATCGTGTCCTTGCCGTTTTTCGCCGTGATCTCGGCCGAGGAGGAAGCGTCAAACAGCTCGTACCCGCCCACCTTTTCAATCCGATTGGTGTCGGACGGCAGCAGATCCTCCGCTGTTTTGGCAACAAAGCCACGGTCGATCTCGCTCCAGCCATAGGAAACGGCGGTCAGGCTGTTGATGCCGAGATAGTCTTCGTCCGTCGGCCCGGTGTACAGACCGTTTTCATCCAGAGCATACAGAAAATCGGTTACGGTGGTGTTGCTGTCCGCGCGGTACATCAAGCCACGCATGGGCCAATGTGTCCCGGTTTGATAGGCATTCAGCGATGTCAGCTTGAAAAAGGCGGGGAGAAGCGACCGATCGCCTGCCTGCGGCTCGATCTTTGCCTCCTCGGGCAGGAAGTATCGAATGTCATCCAATTTGCGAAAGCGGGCAAGCACACGCTCGCGAAGCGTTTCACCCTCGGCAGCTTCGAAAAAATCGTCCGGAAGATGCGTATAAGCAAGGATCGGCTCCGGCGCCGTCTCGTCCCCTTGGCCGCTTGAGGCAGGACGGTCTCTTTCGCAGGCGGAGGCGGCAAGAAGCGTCAGCAAAAGGATCCAGACAAGCAAGAAACGGTTTCTCATATCGATCTCCTTTCTCTTTCACAAGACCGGGCAACCGCTAATTTTGTTCTTTTCTTCATGATATCACATTTTCTACTGTTTGTCAAGGGGGGATGGGCGTTTCCCAGTCTGTTTTGCATATTGTCCACATAAAAACACGCGCCCGATTGTCAGACGCGTGTTCTTTTCTTGTTTCTGTTCCCATTTCCTGCTGTGCTGCCGAAACCATTGAGGTCTTCTTTTGCAGGGCGGCTTGATTTCTCCTCAAAAGCAAGCGATCGCGGCGGGAGTGAACCCCCGCCCTACATCGGACCTGTCTGTGCAGGGAGAGGCTTTGTTGAATGGGTTTGTTTTCTGACTGCCCTTTTTCGCCGTCAGTTGAGCGGCTGCGCGGAATCGGATCCGATGAGGCGATCGATCAGTCCGATCAGATCGTAGGTGCTGTAAGATCCGTCTTCGTTGATGTCAAGGGAAAGACGCTCAGAGAAGGACATATACCCCTTTTGGAAGAGAAGGAGACCGCTCAGCACATCCAGCACGTCGCTTTCGCCGTCGCCGCTGATGTCGCCCTTCACCACAACGGCTACCTCCTCGAGGATGGTCTTTCCGTCCTCGCCGAGCAGGACCACACGGTCGCCGGTCTTGATCTTATCGCCGTCCGCCACCGCTTCGCCGCGCTTATCCAGCAGACGGACACGATCGGAAGCGAATTGGGAAGTCAGCTCCTTCGCCGTGGTACCGAGAGCGATGCCGTTCAGACAATCCGGATCGGTTTTGTTTTGGTCGGAGACAATCATCAGCTCGGGCGCACCCAAAATCTTCAGCGAATCCAGCTTGAAGATCTCGGTGTTGTACACAATTTCGTCGGGTGCAGTCCAGGTGGGTGTTGTCCAGCCTTCCTTTTCCTCCAGATAGTGGATGAGGAAGTTATCGTGCCGTCCTCTGCCGAACAGCGGAACGTTGTCCTCATAGCCGCCGCCTCGCATCACGGAGGTCACATTCCAGTAGGCCGGCACATCGCCGTAGAAATAAGCATCATACAACTCATCGCACTCGGCAAAGGCGCCGTAACCGAGATACGACACATGTTCCGCAACATGCACTTCAGCCAATCCGCTGTTTCGGAAGGCATAGATGCCGATGTGCGTCAGGCTGTCGGGCGTATACACCTTTTTCAGATTTGCACAATTCCGAAATGCCTCTTCCGCAATGCTCACCGTCCCATCCGGAACCTGATAGACAGCATCGTTCCTTCCGCGCGGGTAGATCAGCAGCTCGGTCTTGTCCTTGTTGAACAGCACGCCGTCGATGACAGCATACTCGGTCTCGTTTTCATCGAGAACGATCTCCTCCAGTGCGCGGAAGAAATCCAGATTGACCGCAAACAGATAGTCCAGCGCAGACGGCAGGACGATGGTCTTCACATACTTGTTTCCGCCGTTGTCTCCCGCAGTCACAAGGGAGGGCAGGCGCGTCACCGTGGCGGGGACCGCATAGCGCTCATCGGTCTTGCAGGGCGGATAGAACACCAGCTCTTTCATCGTCTTGTCATACAGCACGCCGTCCGCCGAGGCAAAGAAGGCGTTCTCCTCATCCACCTCGACCTCCTCCAGCGCGAGAAGATCGCCCAGCACATAGGCCAGACTGTGCACCCGCACCTGTCCGCCGGCAGGAATCAAAAGCTTCTTGAGATAGGCATTCTGACTGCCGAAGGCCGCCGTGGAGATGGAGGTCACCTCGGCAGGGAGGGTATACGACTCGGTCTTCTTCTGCGGCGGATAGAAGCGCAGCTCCGATCGATCACGGCTATACAAAATGCCGTCCTCGCTCCTCTGCGTCAGGTTGTTCGGATCCACCGTCACCGACTCCAGCTGCGTCATCTCGGCCAGCAGATGGGGATCAAAATAGCCGAAGCCGGCGGGGATGGTCAGCGTGCAAAGGTTGGGCGCGCCGAAGGCAAGGGCTTGGTAAGCCATGCTCTTCACCGTATCGGGCATGCGGTAATCGGTGATCGGTGACTGCGGCGGATAGAAGATCAGCTCGCTCATGTCTGCGCTGTACAAAATGCCGTCCTGCGAGCAGAACTCCTCGTTCCCCTTGGCCACATCGATGCGGCGCAGGGCAAAATTCATAGTCACACCGCCGCCGAACGGGCTCTCCATGGAGCTCAGCGTGGAGGGCAGCGAGAGCGAACGGATCTTCCAGCAGTTCATGAACACATTGGAGGGAAGAAAAGTCACGCCCTCCTCCACCACCACCGAGGTGATGTCCTCCCCCAAAGAGAAGCGGAAATCGGGCATGGCATTGGACGCGATGCCCTTGCCGCGGATGGTCAGCTTGCCGGTCATGGAAAGCTCCCAGCTGACGCTGCTGCCCATCGTACCGCTGATCGGCTTATCCTGCCCGAAGCAGACCGACTGATACATGCTTCCCTCCGGCGAGATCCAGACGTTGGGCGTCCAGCCGACCGTCCCCGGCTTATACACCAGTTTGGGCAGTCTGGCACCCGAGAAGACAAACCGTCCCCACGTCGGGCAGTCGCCCTCAAAGCAGAGTCGGCTCAGATTCACGCATCTTGTAAAGGCAAAATCCCCCAGCGCGGTCAGGCTTGCAGGGAAGAGAACGCACTCAAGGCTGCTGCACTCCTGAAAGGCCGCATTGCCCACCGTGGTCAGCCCCGCGGGGAAGATCAGTTCTCCGCTGAAGCCCGTGCAGCCGCCGAAGGCTCTCGGCTCGATGGTCGTCAGCTTTTCGGAAAGCACCAGCCTGCCGTCAAAGCCGCTGCAGTATTCAAACGCACTGGACTCCAGCTTGCTCAGCGTGGAGGGCAGGATCAGATCGCCCTCAAAGCCGGTACAATAGGCAAAGGCGCGGCTCTCAACGGTCGTCAGCCCTTCAGGCAGTGTCAGCGTGCCGGTCAGGTCGCTCCGACGGAAAAAAGCGTGACCTCCGATGGTTGTCACGGGGTAACCGCCCAGCGTTGCGGGGATCACGAGGTCTTCCAAGGTCTCGCCTTGATATGCGAGAATGACGGCGCTTCCGTTTCTCACCTCGTATACAAAGCCGCCGCTCTCCTCTTCTGCCGATACGGGGACCGACAGCGCCAGCAGCAGCGCCAGCAGAGACAGCAGCATCCACATTCTTTTTTTCATGATCGTCTTTCTTCCTCTTCTTTCAAGGATAGGTCAGCGGAGAGAAGTCCGCCGAAAGCGAACCGCCCTCCGCAAGAAAAGCGCTCTTTTACTGTTTGGGGATCAGAAGCTCCTTGCCGCCCATATACGGACGGAGAGCCTCGGGGATCCTGACCGAGCCGTCGGCTTGCAGGTTGTTTTCCAGGAACGCGATCAGCATTCTCGGAGGTGCGACAACGGTGTTGTTCAGCGTGTGGGCCAGGTACTTGCGTCCGCCCTCGCCGTTGACGCGGATCTTCAGACGTCTGGCCTGTGCATCGCCCAGATTGGAGCAGCTGCCCACCTCAAAGTACTTCTGCTGGCGGGGAGACCATGCCTCCACATCGCAGGACTTGACCTTCAGATCGGCCAGGTCGCCCGAGCAGCACTCCAGCGTGCGCACGGGAATGTCCAGCGAGCGGAAGAGATCGACGGTGTTCTGCCACAGCTTGTCATACCACTCCTTGCTCTCCTCGGGACGGCAGACGACGATCATCTCCTGCTTCTCGAACTGGTGGATGCGGTACACGCCGCGCTCCTCGATGCCGTGGGCACCCTTCTCCTTGCGGAAGCAGGGCGAATAGCTGGTGAGCGTATAGGGCAACTCGGCCTCGGGCAGGATTTGATCGATGAATTTACCGATCATCGAATGCTCCGACGTGCCGATCAGATACAGGTCCTCGCCCTCGATCTTGTACATCATCGCTTCCATCTCCGCGAAGCTCATCACGCCCGTCACCACGTCCGAACGGATCATGAAGGGCGGCACGCAATAGGTGAAGCCTCTTGCCACCATGAAATCGCGCGCATAGGAGATCACCGCCGAATGCAGGCAGGCAATGTCGCCCATCAGATAGTAGAAGCCGTTGCCGGCCACGCGGCGGGCCGCATCCAGATCGATGCCGTTGAAGCGCTCCATGATGTCGGTGTGGTAGGGAATCTCAAAATCGGGGGTGACAGGCTCGCCGAACTTCTCGATCTCCACATTCTGGCTGTCGTCCTTGCCGATCGGGACGGAGGGATCGATGATGTTGGGAATGACCATCATGATCTTGCGGATCTTTTCGGCCAGTTCGGTCTCCTTGGCCTCGCACTCGGCCAGACGGGCAGACTGCTCGTTGACCTGCTTCTTCACGGCCTCGGCCTCTTCCTTCTGCCCCTTGGCCATCAGACCGCCGATCTGCTTGGAGAGCTTGTTGCGGTTGCTTCTCAGGTCGTTGGCCTCCTGCACGATGGCGCGGTTCTCCGCATCGAGGGCGATGACCTCGTCCACCAGCGGCAGCTTGGCATCCTGGAACTTGTTTTTGATGTTCTGACGAACGATGTCGGGATTGTCTCTCAAAAATTTGATGTCGAGCATGGTTGTATCTCCTTTTTTGTTTAAAAAATATTCTTTTGTTCGGGGTGAAAACAAAAAAGTCCCTCATCCGCATTGGGACGAAGGACTTCGTGGTGCCACCCAAATTCGCCGTTTTTTTGGTAAAAAACAGCCTTCCTGCGCCCTTCGGGAGGCGCTTTCCCCACGGCTCGGAAAGTGGATACCGCATACAAACCGACGCCGTTTTTCACCCTCGCGGCTCTCTTTGGACGGTTTTTTCGATGCAGATGGTTTTCCTCATCGCCGTGTATTCTTTTCCTATACAGTATACCAAAGCTTGCTTGAAAAATCAAGGGGTTTGGCGCAAAAAAGCCGCAAAAAGACCTTATTGCCCCAATCTCACGCTTTCTTTTATGGTGATATCGGTGATCTTGGTGTTGGCATACACGCCGTTGAAGATATACGCCGCCTCAAGATCCATTGTAAACGCGCTTTCGCCCGCTTGTTTTTTCAGCTGAAAGGTCTGCTCGGTGAGCAGCGTTGACACCCGACTCTCCTCGGAAAGGCTGATGCCCGGCGCGGTGAATTTCACCTTCTCGCCGTTGACCGACACATAACAGCCGGCGCGCTCGCCCACGGTCATCGAATAGTGGTCGAGATAAAGCGCCACGGTCACCTCTGCTGTGTCCGCCCCCTCCACATACGTCACCCTGCAGTGGGCGCGCAGGTCCAGATTCTTCACAGGCGTTGCCTTTAACTCCCCCTCGGCGGTCAGCACCTTTCCCGACGGCGGTGCGGTCATCTCAGGCGGAGCGGCCGTTGTCGTTTCAAGAGCAGAGCTTGTCTCGGGTGCGGCGGTGGTCACGGGGGCGGGCTCCCCGCTTTGGATCTCCGGATCGGTCAGGGACGGATCGATCGGCGTCTCCTCCCTTTCGCAGGATACGAGCAGAAGTGCGGCCAGCAGCGTCAACAGCCAGAATCGGATGCGTTTGTTCATACGGCAGTTCCCCCTACGTGAAATTCCTCCGCAAAAATGAAAAAAGTATGAATTGATGCGGACCATACGTTTATTATATCACAACTTATCCTTTACGTAAAGAATTTTATGTAAATTCTTGATTTTAAAGACGAATGGTGGTAAAATAACCGCAGAGGGGTATGCACTCCCCGCCCGCTTTTTCAAACCCAAAACAGGAAAGGATGTTCGGCTTTGATCACCTTTGAAGATGTCAAAAACAACGAGACCGTCAGAACCTATATCCGCCAGGCCGATGAGTCGCTGACCGCCCTCGGCTTCACCGAGCATGGCTTTTCGCACGTCACCCGCGTGGCCGCCGTGAGCAAATACATTCTCTCCGCGTTCGATTACCCCGAGAGAGACATCGAGCTGGCCCAGATCGCCGGCTTCATGCACGACATCGGCAACCTCATCAACCGTACCGACCACGCCCAGAGCGGCGCGCTGATGGCCTTCCGTATCCTGGACAAGATGGGCATGGATCCGCGTGAGATCGCGCTGATCGCCACCGCCATCGGCAACCACGATGAGTCCACCGCCTTCCCCGTCAATCCCATCGCCGCGGCGCTGATCTTAGCCGACAAGACCGACGTCCGCCGTTCCCGCGTCCGCAAGAGCGAGGACATCAAGGATTTCGACATCCACGACCGCGTCAATTACGCCGTCAAGCATTCGGAGGTCATCGCCGACAAAGAAAAAAAGAGCATCAAGCTCCGTTTCTCCATCGACACGACCAACTGCGCGGTGATGGACTATTTTGAGATCTTCCTTGACCGTATGATCCTCTGCCGCCGCGCCGCCGAAAAGCTGGGGCTGGCATTCAAGCTGATCATCAACGGGCAAGAGCTGCTCTGAAAAAAGACCGTTTTTTGACCGAAAGGACCGTTATGACACGAGATTATAGACAAGAAACTCAAAAGCGCGTTGCTTTTATCCGAAAGATGCTGGCAGACAGCCACGCGAAGGGCATCGTGTTCGGCAACAGCGGCGGCAAGGACAGCGCCCTTGTGGGCATCCTCTGCAAGATGGCCTGCGAAAACACCGTCGGCATCATCATGCCCTGCCAGACCAAGCGCAATTTCGGCATGGACTACGACGACGGCATGGCTGTTGCCAACGCCTTCTCCATCGAAACCCGCGTGGTGGATCTGACGCCCGAAAAGGAGGCGTTTTTGACAACGCTGGCAGGCGTCACCGAGCTTTCCCAAATGGCCGCCGCCAACATCAACCCCCGTCTCCGCATGATCACGCTTTACGCCATCGGTCAGGCCGAGGGGCGGCTTGTGGCGGGCACGGGCAACCGCAGCGAGATCCACATGGGGTATTTCACCAAGTGGGGCGACGGCGCTTACGACTTCAATCCCATCGCAGACCTGACCGTCCGCGAGATCTACGAATTTTTGCGATACCTGAACTGCCCCGCCGTCATCCTCGACAAGGAGCCCTCCGGCGGTCTGTTTGAAGGACAGACCGATGAAAAGGAGATGGGCGTTACCTACGAGGCCATCGACACGCTGCTGCTGGGCGGTGAGATCGGGCAGGACGACCGTGCGATCATCGACCGCTTCCACGCAAGAAGCGGACACAAGCGTCAGATGCCCGCCGTTTACCGCGACGAGGATGCCGACTGATGCTCCGCCGTCTGCTTGTCCCCGACCGCGTTTTTGACACCTTCGACTGCCTTACCCCTGCGTTTTTGAAGGAAAACGGCATCATCCATGTCCTCTCCGACATCGACAACACCTTAGCGCCCTATGAAGAGGCTCTGCCCTCCGAGGCGGTCAAGGCGTGGGTGGATGCGCTGCAGGAAAACGGCATTGCCGTCACGCTGCTGTCCAACAACCATCGTCCCCGCGTTTCGCTCTTTGCCGATGCGCTCGCTCTCCCCTTCTTCTGCGACGCGCACAAGCCCCTCACGTCCGCTCTCAAACAAGCCATGGCGGCAAAGGGCAGCACGGCAGACAACACCTGCGTGCTGGGCGATCAGCTTCTCACCGACGTCTGCGCGGGAAAGAGCTGCGGGCTGAAGGCCTATTTCGTCCCCCCCATCAAGGACAAGACGCATCTCTTCCAGCGCTTTAAAAGATGGCTGGAAAAGCCCTATCTGAGGCTGTATCACAGCGCACAGAAAAAGGGATAACCCCCCATCTGCGCCAACGCTTCAAGCGCGGCCGAAAGGCCCTGTCTGAGGCTGTATTTCAAGAAGATCGCTCCTTCTTTTCAAAGAAAGGATAACAACCTATGACCGACAAGTATGCCCTCTTCGGGCCGGGCGGCAACGCCGAGGAATTTTACGCCGCCGGATACAAATCCACATGGCAGGCACCCGCCTGGCTGAAAGCCAAGGGGCTGGATGCTTACGAATACCAAGCCGGCAACGGTGTGGTCGGCAAGCGCGAGACCTTTTGCAAGATCGGCGAGGAAGCCAAGAAAAACGGCATCGCCCTCTCCTTTCACGCGCCCTATTTCATCTCTCTCTCAGGCGAAGACATGGAAAAACGGCTGAAAAGCCTTTCCTATATCGAACAGAGCCTGGACGCCGCCGAGGCCATGGGGGCGGATCTGATCGTCATTCACACCGGCAGCGCCGGCAAGATCAGCCGCGAAAAGGCCATGGATCTGGCTTCCGACACCATCTACAAGGCCGTGGAAGCCTTCGGAGACCGCGGCATCTCCCTTGGTCTTGAGACCATGGGCAAGCAGAATCAGCTTGGTACGCCCGAGGAGGTGGTCCGCCTCTGCAAGATCGATCCGATCCTGCGCCCGGTGGTGGACTTCGGTCACCTCTATGCCCGCTCCATCGGCGAGCAGTTCACGCAAAAGGATCACTTCCGCGCCCTGTTCGATCTCATCGGCGAGGGGCTTGGCGACGAGGCGGCACGCACCCTCCACTGCCACTTCTCCATGATCCAGTTCACGGGTGCAGGCGAGAAAAAGCACCTCACCTTCGAGCAGACCGAGTACGGCCCCCGCTTCGAGCCGCTGATGGAGGTCATTGCCGAGGAGGGGTTGACGCCCCGCATCATCTGCGAATCCGCCGGCACCATGGCTGCCGATGCGCTTGCCATGAAAACCTATTACCAAAGCAGGCTTTCCGCTCACTGAAAACGATCATTTCCCGAAACACCGTCCGCTGTACCGCGGGCAGGAGGGCGGCGAATACACCCATTGCTCGAGGTGCGTGACGCTTTCGGGTACATAATACACCGGCTTGAGCCGCTTGCCCTCGTTTGGGTAGGTATCCACGATCACCAGCTTGATCTTCATCCGTTCGGGAAGGATGCTCTTGATGTACACCGCCGCCACGTCCCCGATTCTGACACGCGGACGCAGGTCGGCCAGTCCTGCCAGATTGGGTGACAGCTCCACAAAAATGCCGTATGGCTCCACGCTCCGCACGATCCCCGACACCGTCTGTCCGCTTTCAAAGCAGGCGGCGTTCTCCTCCCATGTGCCGAGCAGTTCCTTGTGGGAGAGGCAGACCTTCCGTCCCTTGCCGTCGTCGGTGTGACCTGCCACCACCGCGCGGATCCGATCCCCCACCGTAAACCGGTCGGAGGGGTGCGAGATGCGCGAAACCGAGATGCAGTCGATGGGGATCATGGACACGATGCCGCAGCCGATGTCGCAAAAGGCACCGAAATGCTCCAGATGCGTGATCCTCGCTTCGATCACGTCCCCTGCGCGAAGGCGCATCAGCCGCTCGTTCAGGCATTCCTCCTGCGCCAGCCGCCGCGACAGCAGCGCTCTCCGCTCACCATACCGATCCTTCACAAAGCCGATCACCTTGAAGCAGACCGTCTTCCCCACGCGGCTGATGATCGCAATGTCCTTCACGCTCTCGCCGCCTTCGCTGTAAACGGCATCCTCGCGCTTGATGATCCCTTTCATACAGCCGCAATCCACATGCAGCGTCAGCGAGGAGTCGCAGAGGGTGACACGTCCCTCTAAGATCGCGCCGCTTTGATACGCCGCCTCCATTCCCTCAGACGAGGCAAACGCCGCGCGGCTGATCAGCTCCCGACGTCCGACACCCTCCATTCCATACCGTTCCTTTTCCATTCTTGCTTCCATCGCTTGACCTTCCCTTTCGACTTTCGTTTTTTGCTATATGCCTATGCGAAGGGAAAGACAAATATGCCATCAAACAGTAAGGAGATCCCGACTCATGAAAAAGCTATCCTTCACCGCCACCGGCGATGCCATCCTGATGACACGGCTGAATGAAAACTACGCCGCCTTCAAGCCCCTCCGCGACTTCATCTGCCGCGGGGACGTCCGTGTGAACAATTTAGAATACGTCATCAGCGACTACAAGCGCTTCGGCTCCACCTTCTGCGGCGGTCTGTGGCAGACGGCGCGCCCCAACGTGTTTGAGGACATGCACAAATTCGGCTTCAACATGTATTCCTGCGCCACCAACCACTCCATGGACTACTCCTTTGAGGGCGTTTTGCAGACCTGCCGTTACCTCGAAAGCCGCGACATCTGCTACGCCGGCATCGGCGAAAATCTCTTTGAGGCCGAAAAGCCCGCCCTGCTTTACACGGGGCAGAGCACCGTTGCTTTGATCTCCAACTGCTCCTCCTTCGACGACTCCGCCAGAGCCGGCTATCCCTCCAACGAGATCCCCGGCCGTCCCGGTCTGAACCCTCTCCGCTTCACCACCATCAACCATGTCACGCATGAGGAGATGGAGACGCTGAAGAAGATCGAGGCCGAATGCTTTGTGGGCGCCACCAAGAAAAACTCCCAGATCGACGGCTTCACGCCCATGGGACCGAAGGGTCTGTATGACTTCGGCGGCAACTACTTCATCGAGGACACCCGCTCTTACCGCGAGACCGTGGTCTCCCCCTACGACCTCGACCGCACCGTCCGCGGCATCCGGGACGCGCTCAACTATGCCGACCACGTCATCATCATGACGCACACCCACCAGTTCAAGGCCTTTGAATTCACCGAGCCCGACTACTTCTTCGAGGACTTCGCCCGCAAGTGCATCGACGCCGGCGCTTCTGCCGTTATCGCAGGCGGTACCCACCAGCTCAAGCCCATGGAGATCTACAAGGGCAAGCCCATCTTCTATTCGCTGGGCAACTTCATCTTCCAGCTGGATTACATCGAACGCCAGCCCATCGACTATTGGGAAAGGCACAGCCTCTCCCGCGAGGACTACCCCTCCAACTATGCGGTCATGGCCGTCCGCGACCAGACCTGCCAGCGCGGTCTGACCAACAGCTTCCTCAACTACCGCTCGGTGATCCCCTACTTCGAATTTGATGAAGACGGCAATCTGTCCAAGCTGGTGATGAAGCCCATCGAGCTCGGCTTTGACGGCGATCCGCTCTTCAAGGGCATCCCCTTTGAGGCAGACCGCGAAACATCCGAGGAGATCTGCGAGAGGCTGCAGCGTCTCTCTTCCCCCTACGGTGTCTCCCTCTTCCTCAACGACGAGGGACTGATCGAGGTCCGGCTGTAAGGATCATCAAACAGAAAAAAGAAACATACATAAAAACAAAATTCACATCGAAAGGAATCCACCATCATGAAGAAAATGTCCTTCACCACCACCGGTGATGCCATTTGCATGAAGAAGATCACGGAGGATTATGCCGGCTTCAAGCCTCTCCGCGACTTCATCTGCAAGGGCGACGCCCGTATCAACAATCTGGAGTATGTCATCAGCGATTACAAGTGCTATGGCTCCACCTTCTGCGGCGGCCTTTGGCTGACCGCTCGCCCCAACGTGTTTGAGACCATGCACAAGTTCGGCTTCAACATGTATTCCTGCGCCAACAACCACTCCATGGACTACTCCTTCGAGGGCGTTCTGCAGACCTGCCGTTACCTCGAAAGCCGCGACATCCCCTATGCCGGCATCGGCGAAAACCTCTTCGAGGCTGAGAAGCCCGCTCTGCTCTACACCAAGCAGGGTACCGTTGCTCTGATCTCCAACTGCTCCTCCTTCGAGGACGCTGCCAGAGCCGGCTATCCCTCCAACGAGATCCCCGGCCGTCCCGGTCTGAACCCCCTCCGCTTCATCACCATCAACCACGTCACGCACGAAGAGCTGGAGACGCTGAAGAAGATCGAGGCTGAGACCTTCGTTGGCGCCACCAAGAAGAACTCCCAGATCGACGGCTTCACCCCCATGGGCCCGAAGGGTCTGTACGACTTCGGCGGCAACTACTTCATCGAGGACACCCGCTCCTACCGTGAGACCGTTGTCTCCCCCTACGACCTCGACCGCACCATCCGCGGCATCAAGGATGCGCTCAACTATGCTGACCACGTTGTCATCATGACGCACACCCACCAGTTCAAGGCCTTTGAATTCACCGAGCCCGACTACTTCTTCGAGGACTTCTCCCGCAAGTGTATCGATGCCGGCGCTTCTGCCATCATCGCCAGCGGTACCCACCAGCTCAAGCCCATCGAGATCTACAAGGGCAAGCCGATCTTCTATTCGCTGGGTAACTTCATCTTCCATCTCGACTTCGTTGAGCGTCAGCCCTACGATTACTGGGAGAGACACAGCGTGAAGAAGGAGGACTACACCTCCAACCGCGTTCTCGCTCTCCGCGACCAGACCTGCCAGCGCGGTCTGACCAACAGCAACCTCAACTACCGCTCGGTCATTCCTTACTTCGAATTCGACGACGAGGGCAACATGACCAAGCTGGTGATGAAGCCCATCGAGCTCTGCTTCGACAAGGATCCCAAGTTCAAGGGTACGCCCTTCGAGGCCGACCGCGAGGCTGCCGAGGAGATCTGCGCCAGACTTCAGAGAATGTCCGATTACTACGGCACCAAGATGTTCCTCAACGACGAGGGTCTCATCGAGGTCGTTCTGTAAAAAAATTTCCATCGCATATCACAAAGCGGCGTCTGTTTTTTCAGGCGCCGTTTTGTTCTGCCCCAAAAAAGACTCCCCGTTTTTTTCACGGAGAGTCTTTTCATGTCTTTATGCTGCGTTTGCCGCTTATTCCACGTAACCGGCAACGGTCATGGGCTTGAAAGCGGCGGCCAATTCGGGCTTTTTGCCCTCGTTCTTCAGGATGGTGATCACATCCAGCACATTGGCAACGCCGTCACCGTTGGCATCCACGGCCGCATCGGACAAAAGCCGCTTGGTGCCGCTGATGTGCTCCAGAGCCTTCATGGCATCGAACAGGTCGATCTTGCCGTCGGCGGTGATGTCCGAAACAGACAGCGGATGGGTTTTATAATTCATCACATAGCGCGTCAGCAGGGCGCCGGATTCATCGAAGGCATAGCTGACCTTGTCGGTCAGAAGCAGACGGATGGGAGCAGCCGTGTTCTCCGCGCAGTCCTTGGCGTGCAGATAGTAGGTCTGTCCGCTGGCGAGAAGCGTTCCGATGTCCTTGCCGGGCTGGTAATAATACTTGGTGTACTTTCTTGTCTCGCCGTCGGCTTCATACACATAGCTGCCGTTTTCCTTTGTGAAAGCACAGCCATAATGAAGCTTCTGCGTCATCGTCGCATCGGTCCAACCCATTTCGTTGTACATCTGCTTGGCATTCTGCGTGCGCGTGAAGGTGCGGTTCTGATGCTCGCTGCCGATGAAGGCATAGGTCTCGGCCGAGGGATTGCTGGAGGGATTGTAATCATAATACAAGGCGGGCACCTTGGAGGAGGTGGTCAGCATGGCGCCGAGCACGCCGCTTTCTCCATATCCCGAGCTCTTGTAGAGAATGTCGGGCTGATTGGCAAAGGCCAGCGGCTGCAGATCGCCGTATTCGTCCGAAACGCGCACATCCACCACAAACTGTCCGCTTGCATTTTTGGTGATATCGACCCGCTCAAAATAGGGGGCCTTGGTGTCGAAAACCGATTTCTGAGCCGAAAGCTTGGAAAAATCCACCGGCACGTTATAGCCCGCAAAATCCGGCTCAAGGATGTTGTCCGCCAGACGGAGCACCTTCAGATCGGTGAAGGAAATGGCGGTATCCTCGATCTTCTGCTTGCGCATGGCATACACATCGGACGAACGATGGGTGGAGGTGGAATGATAGAGATAGCCATCGCCGGCATAGAACATGAAGTGACCGAGGCCGGAGTCGTAGTTGTAGCCGACGATGGGGTCGCCCGGCTGCATCTGCTCCAGATAGGCGGTCAGCTCATTTACCCTGTGGTACACACCGGGCTTGCCGTCCAGATAGACGATGGTGTCGAACAGATCCACGACCTCGCCCTTCAGGTTATACACCTTGAACACATCCTCATTCTCGGCCATCACCTTGTCATACTGCCCGAAATAGAAGCCGCTGGACCAGTTGCTGGCATGGTGTCCGCCGGTGTACATTCCTTTGTAGGTATAGTCGGTACGGAGACCGAACACCGCCTTGAACATCAGCTGATAAAAAGCGGAGCAATCGAGGATGAGATACTCCCCGGGGAAGGTGACTGCAGGCGATTTGGGAGGGATGGCGTTTCCGGTGATGTCCGAAAGGCTGTTGCAGACGTTCAGGATCATGTTGTGGGGAAGGCCGTAGTTTTTCACTTTCGGGTTTCCATACAGCAGCTTGCCGGCTTCATTGCCTTCGGTGACGAATGTCTCGGTGTAGGCGATCAGCGTTTTCTGCTGTTCCTCGGTCAGAGCCGCCGAAGCAAAGGGAGTGAGAACGGTCAGCGAGAGAAGGCCGGCCAAAAGACAGGAAAAAAGCTTTTTCATAACAGTTCTCCGTTTGTAAGGGAGGCGGACCGATCGTGTCAGTCCGCCTCGCAGGATGAAATCGATTGAATTTGTACGAAGCAGGCTTAGCCTACCTTGAATTCCGCCTTGGCGGTGATGGTCACGTAATCCACCTCACCCTTATAGTTGACGTTGGTGCCTTCCTTGTAGCGGCCAAAGAGGTTGGTGAAGAAGAAGGTGAAGTTCTTGGTTGCCGTGAAGCTGCCCACCGTATCCCACTTGGCATTGGCATCGTCATAGGAATAGAAGGTCAGCTTCATGTCGGAAGCCTTATATTCTGCCTTCCAGGTGTGCATCTGCGAGCAATAGGGCTTATAATCGCCGAAGGGAACCATCAGCGCATAACCGGAGGAATCCACCATACGGAAGGGATTGGCATAGGACGCACCGAAGGCGGTTCCCACGCCGTAAGCAAGGTAGATAAAGTCGGTGGTTGCACCCTCCGAACCGAACAGCGCATTGGCCGCATCGTTCTTACCTCTCCACTCAAAAGACCAATCATAGGACTGATCGAGGCAGATGCGGTTGGGCAGAGAGAAGTCGGTGGTGCGGTCGGTGAGGGTGATGGTGTTCGTGCCGATGGTATACTTTTTCGTGGACTTGGGACCGTCAACCAGCGCGCCGCCGCCGTTGGCTTCGTTCAGGTTGCCGTTGAAATCCCAACGGAAGGTGGTCTCACGAAGCTCGGTGGTGGGCTGAACCACTTCTCCGGTCGATTCGACCTGTCCGGTGATGGTGACAAAGTCGACCTCACCCTTGAAGTTGACATTGGCAGCCGTGGAATAACGGCCGAAGAGGTTGGTGAAGTCATAGGTGAAGCCGGCGGGCATCGCCATGCTGCCGACCGTCTCCCAAGCGGAGGTGGTCTCGTTGTAGTAATAGAGCGTGAGCGTCTTGTTCGTCATGGTGTATTCGGCCTTCCAGCGGCTCATGGTCTGCGGCTTTTCCACATAAGAGCCATAGGGGATCATGACCGCCGTGCCGTCGCCGGTGACCATGCGGAAGGGATAGCCGAAGCCGCCGACACGGTGTGCGAGATAGATGAAGTTGGACGTCGAGCCGTTCACGCCGAACAGAGCGCAGTTGGCCGATCCCTGAGCGGCTCTCCACTCCATGGACCAGTCAAAGGTCTCATCGAGATGGATAGGCTGAGGCAGGGTGAAGTCGGTGGTGGCATTGGTGATGGTGATCGTTTCGCTGCCAACGGTGTAAGCCTTGGTGGACAGAGGACCGTCAACAAGAGCGACGCCGCTGTTGGCTTCGTTCAGGTTGCCGTTGAAGTCCCAACGGAAGGTCTTGACGACCATCTGCACCGCGCCGTCGACCTTAACGTTCAGCGTCTTCTTCAGACCGCTGCCGTTGGCGATGACGATGGTGGCCTTACTGCCTGCGGTTGCCGTCTCGGACAGCGTGATCATACCGTACTTGTCGATCGAGCAGAAGGAAGCGCCCTCGGTGACGGTATAGGTGATGGTCTTATCCTCTGCATACAGAGGCAGAACGATGGCCGTGATCTGCTTGGACTTGCCGGCCTCGATGACGATCTCCTCACCATCGGCGAAACGGGTACGGCCGTTGGTGTCGATCACTTCCAGATCGGTGGCGGTACGGTCAGAGTAAGCGTTGACCATGGCAAAGGCATTGGTTGCCAGCTCGATACCCTGAGCGTCATAGCCTCTCTGCAGATAGTGCAGGTTGGCAGGACCCATATAGCCCCATCCGGGCGAAACCTTATCGGTGGAGGTCTCCATGCGGGCAATGTCGCACAGACGGGAGGCGATCACGAGAGAGGGAACGCCGAAGTTGTGCAGAGCATACTGAGCCGCTCTGGCGGGAACGAGGTCGGTGAGCAGCTGGAGGGACTTGCTCTCGTCGCTGGCCTTACCCGACACGCAGCGGACGAGCATGATGCCGCCCACTTCCACATCCATGTCTGCCACAAAGGTCTCATGGATCTTGGTGAAGCGGGTGTAGTAATCGTCCGCGGTCATGATGTAGTTGGCAGGCTTGCTGATGTTGAAGCTCCAGTTGTAGTCGGGAGCGCCGTACCAAGTAGAGCCCATAGCCGTCTCGCCCTGGCACCAGTAATAGTGGGTGCGGATGATCTCAAAGTTGGAATCGGCAGCGGCATAGCGTGCCTTATAATCGGTATAGGCAGCCAGCGTGTTATCGTACAGGTTCTTGGAGGAGGAGCCGCCGTAGTAACGGTCGCCGCCCTTTTCCCAGTTTTCAATGGGAGAGCCGCCCACGGCGCTCTGGATGCAGAGAACCTTTTCGCCGGTCAGATTATACCAGGTCTTGGACAGGGAGGGAGAAAAGCCGTTGCGGCCGGCGGACAGGTCATACGGCGTTGCATAAGCACCGGTGTGCGCAACATCCAGGCAGTAGGCCTTACCGACGGTGGGCTTGTCGCTGTCCTTCTTTTCCTGATCGCGGTCAACGCCGCTGTCGGACGAGCCGGCCGCATTGGACTGGCCGACGATCAGGAAGACGCTGAGCTGTGCCTTGTTGATCTTGTCAATGACAAGCGTTTCCTTCAAAACGCCGTTCACCTTGGCGGTGATGGTCACAGGGGTGCTGGACACAGCCTTGGCGGTGATGGTACCCTTGCTGTCGATCGAAGCGATCGAGCTGTCGGAGCTGGTGAAGGTGAAGCTTTCGCCGCCGCCCAGCTGGTAAGCGGTGGGCTGATAGACATAACGGTCGTCATACTGCAGCTGGAAGCCGGCAGAGCGGTCCTTGACGAAGCGGACCTGATAGGTGCTTTCGCCTGCGCTGCTCTTGACGAGGATCTTGGCCATGGCCTCAGCCTGATCATCGGCAAAGGTGGCCTGATAGACGGTGACCTCTGCGCCCGCAGCGGCGGTTGCATTCACACGGGGAATGCGCGGCCTTCCGTCGGGAAGCGTGACGGTGTAGATATGGGTGTCGGGAGCAAAGGCGATGGCCGTGCCGTCATCGAGAGAGAGCGAGGCCAGCTTGGGGCCCTTTGCATTCATCTCGCCGAGGATGGCGGTGGCATCCTTCAGGTCGGTGGCGCTGTCGCCGTTGGCATCGGCATCGGAGGCGGAAAGGCCCGTCAGCTTCTGCAGAACACGCACAGCATCTGTGAGGTTGACCGAACCGTCGCCGTTCACATCGCCGTTGACAGCCGCCACGGCAAACAGAGCCGCCATAGCCAGCACAGCAACAGCCAAAAGGGCAACGATCCACTTGGTTACAGACTTTTTCATAATGGACATCCTTTCGGTTTTATTGGATCCCCGACGGTCAAACGCCGAGGGGATAGAGAATCAAAGGGGGTGGTCGGGCTTAGCCCTTGAAGCTGATCTGGACGTAATCGACCGAGCCGATCAGGTCCACGTTGGTGCCGTCCTTGAAGCGTCCGAAGAGGTTGGTGAAGTTAAAATCGAAGGAAGTGCCGGTGGAAACGCTGCCCACGGTCTCCCAGGTGGTATCCTTGAGGAAATACAGGGTGAGCTTGTTGTCCGAGGCGGTGTAAGCAGCCTTCCAGGTGTTCATTTCCTTATTCAGATCCTTGTAATCGCCATAGGGGATCATGAGAGCGCCGGTGGATTCGGTGACCATGCGGAAGGGATAGTTCCATGCGCCGACGCCGATGGCCAGATAGATGAAGTTGGTGTCGGTACCGGCGGTTCCGAACAGAGCGGAGGAGTTGTCGATCTTGGCCTTCCATTCGATGGTCCAGTCGGCCGTGGCATCCAGATGGATGGGCTTTTCCATGGCAAAGTCGGTGGTGCGGTCGGTGGCGGTATACAGACCGTCGGCAATGGTGTAAGCCTTGGTGGACTTGGCGCCGTCGGTCAGGTTGTTCTTACCGTCCTTTTCCTTGGTGTCGTTGAAATCCCAGCGGTAGACGATGTCGGTCTTGACGGGCGCGCCCTTGACGATGACATTGACCGTGTGCTTCAGACCGCTCTCGCTTTCGATGGTGATCACAGCGGTGGCGCCGTCAGCGGCGGTGGGAGCAACGGTGATCATGCCGTAGATATCGACCGAGCAGACATCAGCGCCCTCGGTGACGGTATAGGTGATCTTCTTCTCTTCGGCATACAGAGGCAGGACGATAGCGGTGATCTGCTTGCTGTCGCCGGCCTTGATGGTGACCTTCTCACCCTCGATCAGCTTGGTGCGGCCATCGGTGTTCAGAACCTCAAGAGTCTTGGCGGAACGGTCGGTGTAAGCATTGACCATGGAGAAGGTGTTGGTGGCCAGCTCGACACCCTGGGCATTGTAGCCTCTCTGCAAGTAGTGCAGGTTCTGCGGGCCCATGTATCCCCAGCCGGGAGCGTTCTTATCGGAATAGGACTCCATGCGGGCGATGTCGGAGATACGGGATGCGATGACGATGGTATCGCCGTTGGTGTTGTTCAGCGCATACTGAGCGGCTCTGGCAGGGACCAGGTCGGTCAGCTGCTGGACGGCCTTGTTCTCCGCGCTGGCTCTGCCGGCCACGCAGCGGACGAGCATGATCGCGCCGATCTCAACATCCATATCCGCAACAAAGTTGGCATGGTTGGCGGTGAACTTGTTGTAGTAATCGTCGGCGGTCATGATGTAGTTGGCGGGCTTGTTCAGGTTGAAGCTCCAGTTGCAGTCGTTGCCGCCGTACCAGGTGGAGGACATGGCGGTCTCACCCTGGCACCAGTAATAGTGGACGCGGACGATCTCAAAGGTGGAATCGTCCTTGGCATACTGCTCCTTGATGTCGGTGTAAGCAGCCAGCGTGTTGTCATACAGATTCTTCGAGCCGCTTCCGTAGTAACGGTCGCCGCCCTTTTCCCAGTTTTCAATGGGGGAGCCGCCGACGGCGCTCTGCACGCAGAGGACCTTTTCGCCGGTCAGGTCATACCAGGTCTTGGCCAGAGCGGGCGAGAAGCCGTTACGGCCGCGCATCAGGTCATAGGGCTTGTTGAAGCTGCCGGTGTGGGAGACCTCCAAGCAATAGCCCTTACCGATGGTGGGCTTGTCGCTGGCACGGACCTCCTTGGTGCGGTCAACGCCGCTGTCCGACGAGCCGGCCGCATTGGACTGGCCGACGATGAGGAAGACGCTGAGCTGCGCCTTGTTGATCTTGTTGATCACAAGCGTTTCCTTGACCTCGCCGTTTACCTTGGCAGTGATGGTCACAGGGGTGCCCGAAACAGCCTTGGCGGTGATCAGACCGGTGCTGTCAACCGATGCGATCGCAGCATCCGAGCTTTCAAAGGCGAAGGACTCGCCGGCAGCCAGCGTGTAAGCAGGCTTGTATGTATAACGGTCGTCAAACTGAAGCTCAAAACCCTTGGCGCTGTCCTTGGTGAAGACCACCTCATACACACTGGTGGCCTCTGCGCCCTTGACCTCGATCTTGGCCTTGGCCTCGGCCTGGGAATCGGCAAAGGTGGCCTGATAGATCTTGACCTCGGCGCCGGCCTCGGCCTCCGCGCTTACACGGGGGATACGGGGTCTGCCTGCGGGCAGGGAGACGGCATACGAATAGGTCTCAGCGGCAAAGGCGATGCTTTCACCGTTGTCAAGCGTGAGTGAGGTCAGCTTCGGTCCCACGGGAGCGATGACCTCGGGCTCGACGGCGGTGGTGTCATCGCCGGACTCTTCGCCCTCATCGACCGTTCCGTTGCAGGACATCAGGCATCCCGTCAGCATCAGCAGAAGGAGCGCCATCACGGCACTGAAAAGCTTAAACGTGGTTTTTTTCATAATACGACCCTTTCTCTAACTGTTTTTTCTATACTCTATCATAAAGATACGATACCTTTATATAGTATAGCATATACAAACAGATTTTGTAAAGGGATTTTTCACATTTTCTCCATCCTTTTCACAAAAAACTTTTGCTTTTTGAAGGGAGATTTGTCACAGTGGCCAATTCTTTTCATCAAACGGTCACGCAAAGCGGAGAGCTGACCCATGACGGTACCGTTTTGCTTCGTTTTTTCTTCCGATTCCCATCCGCGGAAGCGGTTGGTGCTCTTTCGGATTTTTACCGCCAGGCGGCCGAGCGCGAGGAGGACGCCCTGCGTCAAAAGCTCTTCCCTGCCCTGATCGGACGCTACGAGCAGGACGGCGACCGCCGCAAGCGCTTCCGTTACACACCCTGTCTGTTCCTCTCGGAGACGGTCCTGCTGCACGAATCGGAGGCCATGCTGTCATGCCGCAGCGAAGCGCGTTTGAAAAAAGGAGGGGAAACGCTCCTCTCCCTCGTCCGCGGAGCGGTGTGGCGAAGGAAGGACGGCTGTCTTCTCTCCCCCCGCCACTGCCTTAAGTTGACACGCTCCGCAAGGCGGGCGGCCAAGGGTGCTGTTTTTTATCTGGAGGGGGAGGAGGCTGTTTTGGAAAAGGACGGCCGATGCACACGCTTTCCGATTTTAAAAAAGGTCTGACTCTTTATTGCAAAAACAGGGTTTCGCCAAAGCGAAACCCTTCCTTACCTCTTCACTTTTCACTCTTCACTTTTCACTCTTCACTCTTCATAAGCCGTCGGCAGGCATCGGTCAGAAGCGACAGATTGTCCGCATCCAGCACCCGATCGCGCGGCGTGTGGATCCTCCCCAGACAGGGGCCGAGGATCGGCTTTTGATGAAATGCGCCCACGCCCACGCCGCAGGCAAAGCCCATCTGGTCGGAGGGATAAAAGGTTTTGCCTGCCTGCTCGAAGGCGATGGTCTTGCTCCCGTCGGGCGGAGGCAGAAAGGCCCTCTCCAGCGCCTGCTTGTACCGTCTCTCCGCCAAGCGGCTCATGACCAGCATCAGATGGTCGCCGTCGGAAATGCAGTCGAAATTGATCAGAAGCTTGCCCTGCACGCTCTGTCCGTGCCGCTTGCGGAAATAGGACGAGCCGAACAGCCCCGGCTCCTCGTTGTCAAAAAAGACAAACGCCGCTTTTTTCTTCTCCTCCGGGCTGCAGCGCTCCATCAGCTCGCACAGAAGCAGAACGCCCGAGGTGTTGTCATTGACCGTCACGCGGTTGGCAGGCCCGGCGATCATCAGCAGCAGAACGGCGATCAGCCCGAACGTATACAGCGGGCGGAACAAAAAGGGCAGAGACAGCCCTTCGCTGAGCAAAAACGCCGCCAGCGACAGCAGAATCACAAGAAAAGCCCCCAGTCCCACCGCATACAGCAGGTAGAAGACAATGTTTTTCGGCGTGATGAAATTGGGAATGGGCATGACCGCACAGGTATCATAATGGGCGGTGAAGAGAATGTCCGCCGTTTCCACATCCCCCACGATCAGATTGCGGCTTTTGAGAATGCCGCCCTCCTCAACTTGCAGCG
Source organism: Oscillospiraceae bacterium (assembly GCA_015063795.1). Taxonomy (GTDB): domain Bacteria; phylum Bacillota; class Clostridia; order Oscillospirales; family CAG-272; genus SIG694. The sequence goes on along the minus strand of SVTL01000003.1, from coordinate 79,333 downwards.
ACGGATAGCGTTCTCTCAAAAACGCTTCAAACGCTGCCTTCTGCCTGCGGCTCTTGCGGACCATATGCCGCTCCAGCACGGCTTTCGAGGTCTCCGTCAGGCTCTCGGTCTGCCCGAGAATCCTCTCAGAGATCGGTTTTTCATTTGGTTTTTTGTTCGGTTTTATCCGGCTTTTCATCGTTATTCTGATCTTCTTTTCGATCTTCTTTTGTGTTGGACCTTCTCTTTTCCGCCCGCTTCTGTCTGAGATCCGCGATCTCCTCACGGCGCTTCTCCAGCGAATGCTCTTCCTTCCACAATTCCACCAGACGCTCATGCTCGGCGATCTCCTCGGCGGTCTTCATCCGGGGAATGAAGCGGGAGGCGAAAATGCCCTTGTTGCGCCCGAGAATGTAAAAATAACCGACGATGGAAAAGACCACCGCCCCGATGCAGTTGACGATCAGATCCTTCATGGTGTCGATCACGCCGATGTCCAGGTATCCGCCCGACAGCGTGCGCGTCAGCTCTTGTCCGTTTTCTTCATACACGATCACCGTTTCGGCGATTCCCTTTACCGTGATCGGATCGTTGACGCCGTTCGGATTGAGCGCCACCGAGGCAAAGGCCTGCACCATGCGGTCCTTCTGCATATCGGTGCCCATGCACGAATCCATGAAAAATTCAAAAAACTCCCACACAACGCCCACCGTCATCGAAAAGCAGAAGGCCACAACCGCCACGAACACGGGCGAGAGGCTGATGTGAAACTTGGGGTGGTTGTTCAGCACGTCGATCATGGCAAAGCCGATGGCCGCCATCAGAAAGCCGTTGAGGGTGTGGAGCATGGTGTCCCACCAGGATATGTAGGTGTAAAAGCTGCCGATCTCCCCCAAGATCTCCGCCGCGAAGATGAAAAAGAGGATGATGATCTCCAGCGTTTTCGGGATGCTGACCTTGAAAGCATGGTCCACGATCAGCGGAATGTTGAACAAAAGCAGCGTCAGCAGGCAGAGAAAGACCGAATAATAATCCCCGCGGAAAAAGCGCGCCACCAGCACGATCAGCACCAGCGCGATCAGGATCGAATGGACAATGCCCCGCTTGTACCGATGCACGCTTCCCTCGCTTTTTCTCTGTTTTTCCTTCGCTTTCATCTCAGCCGATCTCCTGTTTTTCATGCATCGGCTCGTTTTCTTCCTCTCCGCAAGGCGGCACGTCCTTTTCACAGGGAGAGGGGACACCGACCGCACGCAGACCGCGGCCGTTCATATCGTCGCGGACGATGCAGTAAAGAGCCGCCGTGATCGGAACGCCCAGCAGCATGCCGAGCACGCCCGAAATGCCGCCGCCCACGGTCACCGCCGCCAGCACCCAGATGCCGGGCAGACCCATGGACGATCCCACCACACGCGGATAGATCAGATTGCCCTCCAGCTGCTGCAGCACCAGGATGAACACCAAAAACAGCAGCGCCTTGACCGGCGACACGGTCAGGATCATAAACGCGCCCACGCCCGCGCCGATGTAGGCTCCGGCAACGGGGATCAGAGCGGTGAAGGCCACCAGCGCGCCGATCATGGTTGCATACGGGAAGCGGAAGATCAGCATGCCCGCCGTACACAGCAGACCCAGGATCACCGCCTCGGTGCACTGACCGACGATGAAGCGGTGGAAGCATTTGTTGAGAATGTCGATCACATAGCCCAGCTTTTGGTACCAGCTCTCCTTCAGGTAACGGCGCGCCACCCGACGCGTCTGAGAGAGCAGGCGGTCCTTGCCGATCAGAAGATAGCAGGCAAAGATCACGCTGAGCAGAACGGTCACCGCGCCGGAGAAGACAGCCGTCAGCGTTTTGAGAAGCGTGTTCATCACGCCGCCGATGCCCGAGGAAAACAGGTCGATGATCTGGTTGATGCGCGTTTTCCAGTCGATGTTCATCAGCAGATCCATCACATTTTCGGGCAGGATGCCCCATTCGTCGATCTGCTTCACGCCCGTGGTGAACATATCGGGCAGCAGGGCCAGGATCAGCTGGATACAGTCGATCAGCTCGGGAAGCACCAAGCCCACCACCACGGCAATGATCAGCGCAGCGGTTAAGATCGCGCCGATCAGACAGACCGGGCGGCGGCTCTTCGCCCAGAAGCCGACTGTCTTTTTGGGAAAATACAGCCGCTCATAAAAGCTCATGAGCAGGTTGATGATATAGGCGATGAAAAAGCCGGCCAGAAGCGGTGCGCCCGCCGTGAGCAGTCCGCCTAACAGCGCGGAGACGGTCGGCCAATAGAAGATGGCCAGATACAGCAAAAAGACCGTCACGCCGATCATTAAGCAGCTTTTCCAGGTGAGTTTGATGCTTTTCATGTCGTGTTGCTTCTCCTTTCCCGCTTCAAACGGGGCTTGTCCGGCGGTTGCATCCCGTTTTGGCACACATACCGCTTCGGCAAAAAACAGCAGGGGACCGACACGCCTTGTTCTCTGCGCGCCCGCCCCTTCCTTCATTCACTCGGTTTTGTTCTGTTCGATGCTTTTTCGGATGGCCTCCAGCGTTTGGTCGCTGATGACGTGCTCCATCCGGCACGCATCCGATGCCGCGGTCTGCTCATCCACGCCCAGCCGCATCAGAAAAGCGGTCAGAAGCGTGTGGCGCTCATAGATCTTGCGCGCAGTTTCCTCACCCACATCGGTGAGAGAGATGAAGCCGCCGCCGTCAACGGTGATGAAGCCGCCGCTTTTCAGCAGCCCCATGGCACGGCTGACCGAGGGCTTGGAATATCCCATTTCCTCGCAGACATCGATGGCGCGGAAGGGCTTTTTCCGTCCCGCCAGGATCCATATGGTTTCCAGATACATTTCGCCCGATTCCTGAAGATGCACGGTGCCGCGCCTCCTTTTTCTCATGTTCTTTTTTCAGTATACCACACTTTCTTCACGATTGCAAGGGTGATTTTGTGTCGTTTTTTACCTTTTTTGATCTTTTTTGTGGCTTTTCTTCCTTTTCTTCGAGTCCGCTCCGTCTCTTGACAGCAGGCGAAAAACATGCTATACTTCCCCCGTGAAAAGCGGCGCTTTTTCCGCTGCCTTTTTTCTGCTTCAAACCATCTGCTTTTTTCAAAGGAGAATCCCAATGGCAAAGATATACACCTCTCTCGATCAGCTCATCGGCCGCACCCCGCTGATGGAGCTGACCAAATTGGAACGTCATTTTGCGCTGAAGGCGCGTCTGCTGGCCAAGATCGAGGCCTTCAATCCCGCCGGCTCGGTGAAGGACCGCGTGGCGCTGTCCATGCTCAACGAGGCCGAGCAAAGCGGAAAGCTGACCAAAAACACCGTCATTCTCGAACCCACCAGCGGCAACACGGGCATCGGTCTGGCCGCCGTCTGCGCTTCGCGCGGATACCGCCTCATCATTATCATGCCCGATTCGATGAGCGTGGAGCGCCGCCGTCTGATGACCGCCTACGGCGCCGAGCTGGTGCTGAGTGACGGTGCGCTCGGTATGGCGGGTGCCATCGCCAAGGCCGAGGAGCTGGCTGCTGCCCTCCCCGACAGTCTGATCGCGGGGCAGTTTGTCAACCCCGCCAACCCCGCCGCCCATTATGCTTCCACCGGCCCCGAGATTTTTGAGGACACCGACGGTGAGGTGGATGTGTTCGTTGCAGGCGTGGGAACGGGCGGCACGATCAGCGGCACGGGACGCTATCTGAAGGAGAAAAAGCCCTCTGTGCGCGTGCTCGCCGTGGAGCCCGACACCTCCCCCGTCCTCTCGGGCGGCAGAGCGGGAGCCCACGGGCTTCAGGGCATCGGCGCCGGCTTTGTTCCGCAGGTGCTGGACACGGGCGTTTACGACGAGGTGATCCGCGTTACCGATGATGACGCCTTTGCCATGAGCCGTCTGCTGGCAAGGACCGAGGGGCTGTTAGTCGGCATCTCGTCCGGTGCCGCGCTGAAGGCCGCCGTTGACGCCGCATCCTCTCCCGAAAACGAGGGCAAAACGGTGGTCGTTCTCCTGCCCGACACGGGCGCACGCTATCTCTCCACCGAGCTGTTCGGCGAGGAATAAGACGTCCTCACTTCAAATAAGCATCCGGTCCGTACCGCTTTTCGGTGCGGACCTTTTGTGCGCCCAAGCCCACACCGCCATGTAAAGCCTTTGTAAATTCTGAGTAAGAACAGAGCACCTTTTAGCCCGTTTTCGAGAAAAAACCAAAAGATTTTTCAAAAATCGGTTGACATTCCTTTTTTTATATGCTACAATACGCCCTGCGTCTGCCGTCAAAAGATCGGCGCATCTCAATCATCAAATGTCATAAGAAAGTGAGGCTTTCCACCTTGATCTTCGCTGTCATTCTCTTCGCTGTCACCTATGTGCTGATGCTGGCCTTCCAGAAATACCGCCCGTTCATCGCCATCGGCTCCGCTCTGGTGTTCATCGTCACCGGTATGCTTCCGCTCGGCAAGGCTCTCGGCTATGTGGACTTCAACGTTCTTCTTATGATCGCCGGCACCATGGGCACGGTCTATCTGATGATCGAATCGAAAATGCCCGCTCTGCTGGCCGACCTGCTCATCGAAAAAGTGCCCAATGTCAAGTGGGCGATCGTGGTCCTTTCGCTCTTTGCCGGTATTGTATCGGCCTTCATCGACAATGTGGCCACCGTTCTGATGATCGCTCCCATCGCTCTCGCCATCGCCAAAAAGTTTGACATCAATCCCGTGGGCATGATCATCGCCATCGCCGTCTCCTCCAACCTGCAGGGCGCCGCCACCCTCGTGGGCGACACCACCTCCATCATGCTGGGCGGCTATGCCGATATGGACTTCCTCGACTTCTTCGTTTATCGGGGCAAGCCCGGCATCTTCTTCGCCGTGGAGCTGGGCGCACTTCTCTCCGCGATCATCCTGCTCTTCCTCTTCAAAAAGGAAAACGGCAAGATCGAAGCCGGCGAGCGCACCGTGGTCACCGACTATGTGCCCTCCATTCTCATGCTGGCAACCGTTCTTCTCCTGATCGTTGCCTCCCTCATCCCCGGGCTCCCCGCTTTCCTTGACGGCATCGTTCCCGGCCTGTCTGCTTACACCAACGGTATGATCTGCGTTTCGATCATGATCGTCGGCGTTGCTTATAACGCCATCCGCAAGAAGAGCGCCAAGGCCATCCTTGATCCCATCAAGGAGATCGATTTCGCCACCATCGGTCTTCTCTTCGGTCTCTTCTTGGTCATCGGCGGCATCACCGAGATGGGCGTGGTGGATGCGATCGCCTCCATCTTCACCAAGATCGGCGGCGGCAACCTCTTCCTGATCTACACCCTCATCGTCTGGATGAGCGTTCTCTTCTCGGCCTTCATCGACAACATTCCCTATGTGGCCACCATGCTTCCGGTTGCACAGGGCATCGCCGCGGCCATGGGCGTTGATCCGACGCTGCTCTACTTCGGTCTGCTCTCCGGTGCCACCCTCGGCGGCAACCTGACACCCATCGGTGCTTCCGCCAACATCACCGGCATCGGTATTCTCCGCAAGGAGGGCTACGAGGTGAAAAACAGCGACTTCCTCCGCATCGGTATCCCCTTCACCTTCGCCGCCGTCATTCCCGCTTACCTCTTCTTCCTCATCTTCTACGCATAAAAAACAGCTTTGCCTCCGTTTTTTTCAGGACGGAGGCTTTTTTTCTTGCATTTTTTCCGCTTTTGTGCTATACTGAATCATATTCCCGTTTTTTTAACGATTTTTGAAACCATTTTATCATTGAAAAGGATACCGCTATGAAAAAACATCGCCTTTCTTTTTCCCGATTTTTGCTTCTTCTCACCTGTCTGACGCTGGGCTGTGCAGGATGCGCCTCTGGCTCGGCTTCTACCGATCCCGAAGCCGAAAAAAAAGCCTCTGAAGCCGAAGCCCGCCTCGCCGCCTCCGAAAGGAAGCTCGCCGATCTCGAAGCCAAGCTGGCCGCACTCGAGCAGAAGAACGCTGCCTCTGAGACCGACAAGACAAGCGAAGCTGCCTCCCTCGGTTACGTGGTGGTTACCGATTACCTCGCCAACGACGGCAAGGTTGATGTGGCCGATGCCATTCAGAAGGTGATCGACGACAACCCCAACCGCACCATCTACTTCCCCGACGGCGTTTATCTTCTTTCCAAGCCCATCTGCACCCCCGCCGATCCTTCCAAGAGCGTGGACCTGAAGCTCTCCAATTATGCCATTCTCCGCGCCTCCCCCTTCTGGAAGCATGAGGAGGCCATGGTCCGTCTCGGCGGCAAGGATGCTTTTAACGACATCTCCACCCCCGGCAGCAACTATTCGCTGACCGGCGGCATCATCGACGGCAGCAAGGTGGCCAAGGGTGTCTCCATCGACAGCGGCCGCGAGACCCGTGTGGAAAACCTTTCCATCAAAAACACCACCATCGGTCTTCACATCGCCAAGGGCGCCAACAACAATTCCTCGGATGCAGACATTCTCAACGTGAACATCTGCGGTGCCGGCGGCAACGACTCCATCGGCGTTCTCATCGAGGGCTTCGACAACACGCTGACCAACATGCGCATCGCCAATGTCCACATCGGCGTTAAGCTCTGCTCCCCCGCCAACTCCCTGCGCAACATCCATCCGCTCTACATCATGGGCTCCTCTGACTATGAGAGCAGCATCGGCTTCTACGATATCAGCGGCGACTGCAACTGGTATGACTTCTGCTACAGCGATCAGTTCGCCTGCGGCTTCTATCTGGGCGGCAGCATGAACGCTTATCTCAGCAACTGCTTCTGCTTCTGGTATTCCGATCAGGGCGGAACGCAGGTTGCCATGCGCACCGGCGGCAAGTTCAATTCTCTGGTCTCCTGCATCCGTGTGGGCGGTCTGAGCCCCAACTGCAAGACCGCGATCCTGGAGGTGGGCGAGCCCGGCGGACAGGGCACGATCGATGCGGTTCACACCAACGAAGGTCTCGTTACCGGCGGCGACCACAGAACCTATCTGACCGGCAAGGTTTTGGATTAACCGCTTTTGCCCTTCTCAAAAGGTTTTCCGTTTTTCCCTCTCACGGAAAGCCTTTTTTTCTTGCTTTTTTTCCCTGTTTGTGCTATACTTGATTTCAGACTTCTTTTTTATCATATCATTTTTATCATATCATCATCAGAAAGGACAACATCATGAAAAAACGTCACTCTTCTTTTTCCCGTTTCCTGCTCCTTCTCCTCTGCCTGATGCTGAGCTTCGGAGGATGCTCTTCCGGCGCTGAGGCTCAGCAAAAGCTGGCTGAGATCGAAGCACGCTTGGCCGATTCCGAAAAAAGAGCAGCCGAAGCCGAGGCCCGTTCGGCCGATTCCGAAAAGAAAATTGCTTTGCTTGAGCAAAAGCTGGCCGATTTTGAGTCGAACAGCGAGACCGCTTCCCTCGGATACATTGTGGTAACCGATTTTATCGAAAATGACGGCAAGACCGACCTTTCCGATGCCATTCAGAAGCTCATCGACGACAATCCCAACCGCACCATCTACTTCCCCGACGGGGTTTACATGCTCTCCAAGCCCATCTGCACCTCTGCCAATCCCAAGCTCAGCGTGGATCTGCGGCTCTCCAATTATGCCATCCTCCGCGCCTCTCCCTCCTGGAAGCATGATGAGGCCATGGTTCGTTTGGGCGGCAAAAATCCCTTCAACGACATTGCCACTCCCGGAAGCAACTATTCGCTGACCGGCGGCATCATTGACGGAAATAAGGTGGCCAAAGGCGTCTCCATCGAAAGCGGACGCGAAACCCGTGTGGCCGATCTGTCCATCAAAAACACCACCATCGGTCTTCACATCGCCAAAGGGGCAAACAACAACTCCTCGGATGCGGATATCGTCAATGTGAACATCCGCGGCGTCGGCGGCCATGACTCCATCGGCGTTTTGATCGAAGGCTTTGACAACACGCTGACCAACATGCGCATCGCTTATGTCACCATCGGCGTTAAGCTCTGCTCCTCTGCCAATTCCCTGCGCAACATCCATCCTCTTTACAGCATGGGCTCCTCCGACTATTCCACCAGCATCGGCTTCTATGACGTCAGCGGCGGCTGCAACTGGTATGATTTCTGCTACAGCGATCAGTTTGCCTGCGGCTTCTACCTTGGCAGCAATGTGGAAGCCTACCTCACCAACTGCTTCTGCTACTGGTATTCCAATGAGGGCGGCAAACAGGTTGCCATCCGCACGGCCGGCAAATTCAACTCCATGGTCTCCTGCATCCGCGTGGGCGGCCTGAGCAAATACTGTAAAACCGCCATTTTGGAGGCCGGCAAGCCGGGCGGACAGGGCGTGATCCAATATGTGTATGCAAACGAGAAGCTCATCACCGGCGGCGACCACAAGGACTATCTGGTCGGCAAAATCGTGGATTGATCGCTTCGTGTTCAACTGTCAAAAGGCTTTCCGCCTTAGCGAAAGGCTCATAACGAAGTTATAGAAAAAAAGCACTTATGATAACGAAAAAACGTTTGTCATAAGTGCTTTTGCCTTATTTTGCATGCCTTAGCGAAAGGGATTTCCCGATTAACATGAATTGACGCGATGCCTCACGAATGGAAGCCTTTCGGCTTTATGATTGGCATTGCCTTTGCTTGTTTTTTCTTGTTTCTTCTTGGTTTCTTCTTGTTTTTTCTTGGTTTTTTTATTTTTCTCGGGCTCCGGTTATCCCTCTCCGCTGTCTTTTTCCCGCCCGAAGACAAGACGGGCTTTGGCAAGCGGTGTTAGTCGGCCGCATAGGGCGCAAACGACACGTCCCAACCGTGAATAAAGTCGGCCAGAAGCGGACGCCCGTCGATGGCAACCACCACGCGCCCGCAATCGGCGTTGTCGTTTGCCGAAGCATACTCACCGGGAGCGCCGCTGTCGTTTTCCGAAATGCGGACTACGCCCTGCACAGGCAGAAAGGACACATCGCCCGAGACGGTGATGCGCCATGCTTTCGCGTAGGTCTTTCCGTCCTCTCCGACGACCGCATCGATGGGCTCGGCGGAGGAAATGCCGTACTGCCAGCTACCCGCCACGCCGGGATTGGGATTGGAGATGTCACTGACAAACACACAGGAACGCCAATCGCCTAAACACCGCACGGGAACGGTGAAGGTCATTTGCATCATACCCTTCTCTCGGTCGGTAAAGCCCGCCTCAATCATGCGGACCTCCTCTTCGGGAAGAGACAGGTTGTCAATCGTCACATCGAGAGCGGTTTGTCCCTCTTCTTCCGCGTACAGCCCCGCGCCGCCGACGGCATACAGCAGCCCTCCTATGGCCAAATCACCGTCAGACTCCTGTTCGGCAAACAGGATCTGCCCTCCTTGGATCGGAATGGGAAAATCAAATTCATACACATCGGCGTAGGCCATTCCGCCGCCGTCCTTGACAAAGCCGTACCCGCGAAAGGATGCGGCAGCAATCGGCTCGCTCCCCTCCGCCTGATAATAAACCTGACTTGTCAGCGTATCGCTCCCGCGCACAGGCTGGCTGAAGGAAACGCGAATCGTTTTCTCTCCGCTCTTGACCGCCAGCAAAGCGCGGGGATTGTGGATATAAGCCCCGCTCTCAAATGCATCGGGAAACAGCGGCTCACTTTCTTCGGTCATCGGCTTGCAGGAGAAAAGACACCCCGAGAGAAAAACACATGCGATCAGACAGACCGCCAAACGCAAGACACTCTGTTTCATTTCGCTTCACCTTCCCCTTCGACGGCCCGAATCATCAAAAGCTGTGCTTCCCGCGGCTTAAGATGCACCGAAAATCCTTCTTCCATCAGTTCTTTTCCGCTTCCCTTGGCAAGGCGGACAGACGAATCGTACACCGTCAGCGAATAGGTTTTGTCGGGATCCAGCCCCTTCAGCGTCAGCGTCAGCTTGCCTGCCTCGGTCTTGGGTCTGGCCAAAGCCACAACAAAGCCCTCCTCCTTTTCGGGATCGTAAAGCTCCCACGCCTGATGGGATACGTTATCATATGTCGGCGTCAGCAGGCTGTAGTAATCGCCGCGGTAGTATGGCTGCAGTGCCAGCGTCATGTCGGTGGCAAGACGATTACCGCTTGAAATCACAACGCCCGAAGAAACGGTGCTCACGCAGGTGTAAAAATCGTTCAGCTGATCCCCCCAGATGGCCGAGCCGTGGAGCGGAAGCCAGGACAGCAGACTCTGCGTATGGTACTGCACGCCCTGCGGGTCACAGGTCTGCAGGCAGGAATAGTCGGTGCGGAACAGCGAAATACATCGCTTCATCATGGCGATGTCCAGTCTCCGTCCGCCCGAGGCGCAGTTGTCGATGACAAGATGAGGATGCTTTTCCAGCAGTGCATCCATCAGACGGTAAAGGTTGTTGATGTATCGGTTTTCCGACAGCCCCACGCGGTCAGGCTCGTCGTGCTCACTCCAGTATTCCAGCGGACGGAGGTTGAAATCCTGGCGGTAGATGTCCATGCCGTAGTTCTCTATGGCGTCGGACAGCAGATTCCACATCCATTCATACCCCTCCTCGGTGTCCAGCCGGAGAAGCAAACCGCCCGATCCTTCGTGTTCGTAGAAAAGCGAACGATTCTTTGCCGCTTCGCTGTTCGCCTGCGCCCGCTCGGGCTCAAACCAGAGGATAAAACGGTAGCCCATATCATGGACGGTGTCGGACAGCTCGCGGATACCGTTTTCCCCGAACGTCTCGGGATTGGGATACCAATTGCCCACCTGTGAGCTCCAGTCGAGAGGGTTGTTGCCGTACCATCCCGCGTCCAGCCAAGCGCAGAGGTCATCATAGCCGTCCTCCTTGAAGCTTTTTACCCGCGGAATGGCCTCCTCTTTCCGAAAAGGCGTGACAAAGGCAAAACTGACAGGAAAGAGAAAGGACTCGTCCTTCACGTTGGCGGGGGTATAGGCATCGAGAACCAGCTGACGGAAATCGTTTCGTCCTTCTTCGGAAAACCCGCGGTAGAAAAGAACCGTCACGCTTGGGGTTGTGACCGACTCCCCCGGCAGCAAATAAGAGTTGAAATACTGCTGTCCCGCCTGCAGGCGGACGCCGCCCGGAACCGGTGAGAACGCCGCCTCCCACTGTCCCGTCCAGCCGACCGCCACCACAGCGCCGCCCTCCGAGCCGACCAGGTCAAAGTAAGGCCAGGCACCGTCACAGCTTCGCCCGCCCTCGGGAGCGTAGGTGTATGTTCCGCCAACTCCCATCGGCTGCCTTATCTCGCCGAAGTCGTAATCGTCGTCCACGCCCGTCGCCAGGCAGCCGCGGGCAGTCTTCAGCGTAATGCCCTCCCGTCCCGGGATGGGAAGCCGAATGTCCGCCGCCCGCAGCTCGGACAGAACCGGGGACTTATCCTGCCCCGTATGGGTGATTGTGCTGACAATCTCCAGCGCATCGTGCGCACGGAACGCCGTCAGCGTCGTGACAAAGCGAAGTCCGGTTTCGGTATCGGTTTCGGTGATGGCATACACATCCGCCGCCTCGGTCTCGCTTTGCGTCACCTCCCGCTCGACTGCACGCAGAGAAAAATCCTCGCCTCCGATCCGACAGCCGAGGAAATCGGTCTGCGACTCCAGCATATACGCAATCCAGTCCGAAGCCGAGGAGGAGGCGTTTTCCTTTTCCCCCGTATCGATGGGAAAACGAGAACAGGAAGAGAGAAAAAGAGTCGCCGCCAGCAGAACGACTCCGAGGCGGCGAAAAACAGGTGTGTACTGCATAAAAAGCTCCCGTATCACAACATGATTTCTTTGTAATCGATTTTTACAAAAACGACAGAAACAGCGGAATGGTCACCGCTGACAGCAGGCAGGAGACGACCGCCAGCCGTGCGCCGATGTGATAATCCTCATCCACCAGCTTACCAAAGATGATGGGGTTCATCCCGCAGGGCATCGCATACACCAAGATCGCCGCCCGCACCATGCTCTCATCGAAGAAGGGCTTGAGCGTCAGCATCAGAAGCGCGGGGATCACTGCCAGATGGATCAGCGCCACGCCGTAAGCCTTCGCATCGCTGAACATATCCTTCAAGCGGAATTCTGCCAGAGAAAGACCGGTCAGCAGCATACAGATGGGGGACATACAGCCCGACGCCGTTTTCACAAAGGTCATGGCGACGTTCGGCAGCGGGATCTCCAACAGACCAAAGACCGCTCCGACAAGCATCGCGATCAGAGTGGGGTTGATCACCCGCTTCAGCGACAGCTTCTGCTTGGTCAGCATACAGTAGCCGAAGCTGTTGATATACACCGACATGGGCAAGCCGAAGATCACCATATGCAAAAGCCCCAGCGAGCCATACAGGCTTTCCGCCAGCGGATACCCCATATACGCATAGTTGGGGATGATCAGCGAATAGCGGTAGACGCGGTTTTCATAGCCATCCTTCGCAAACAGCTTCGCCACCAGATAGGCAAAGAGGATCAGAAACAGCAAAACGCCCGTTGAGAGCAGGATCATCGGATAATACTGCCGCAGATACTCGCGGTTGAAATTGGTGTAAAAGGCCTTGAACACCGTGGCGGGCAGGAAGAGATAAAAAGCCGCCTCCGAGAAGATCTTGGAGTGCTTGCTTTCGATCCATCCCTTTTTGCCGAAGAAAAAACCGACCAGCATGAAGGCGAACAAGATCGCCAGCTGTTCAAACAAAACGCCCATTCCATTACCTCCGTTTGTATCATTATAGCACAAGCAAACGGCGTTGGCTATGGTAAAATATACAAAATTCAAGTTCTTTTTTCGTTAAAAAGACGATTTTGTTTGATCTTCGCTGTTTGAGAGGTGCGAAATCCGCCTTGCGCCGAAAAGAACCGTCTTCCCTCTTTACAAACCGAGAAAAAGGAAGTATAATAGAAAAAAACAACCGTGAAAAAGCAAAAAACGGTTATGAGCCAAGCGATTGGTCAAAAGGAGGCAGCAAACGCTTCCTCGCCCAAGGCTTTTTTCGGACAAGCAACGCTCGATCCGTCCGATCCGCAGGCTCGATCATGCACCCGGAGGGACTCAATATGGAACACTTTTACAAAACAAGCGGCACCTGCTCCTCGGCCATCCGCTTCCGTCTGGAGGACGGACGTGTATACGGCGTGGAATTCGCCGGCGGCTGCAACGGCAATCTGAAGGCCATCGGCAAGCTGACCGAAGGCATGGAGGCGCAGCAGCTGGTTGAGCTTTTGTCGGGCAACACCTGCGGCTTCCGCCCCACCTCCTGCGCCGACCAGCTGGCAAGGGCTGTCAAAAAAGCCATGGACGACGCGAACGGTCAAAGCGCGCCTTGTGAAAAATAAGCCTTGACATTTCAGGAAAAATCGGCTATACTGAAAAAAAGAAAGACAAAAACGCGGAGAACGAAGACAGTAAACGCGATCTGCCCGCTCACAGAGAGCGTCCGATTGGTGGAACGGATGCAGGGGCGCCGCTGTTGAAATTACCTTCGGGAGCGGCTCTTCCGAAAAAACCGTGCGCACCGTAAAAGCGGTGCCTCGGAAACGTAGGGAGAGACGGGTGCGCCCGATAGCGCGCAGACAAGGGAGCTTTTTTGTCCTGTCCTTTTTTGCGGTTCTTTTTTGCGCAAGGAGGATCGAAAAGCGCTCCGAACCAGAGGTGGTACCGCGCTCATTCGCCCTCTGTCCCGCACACGGGGGACGGGGCGTTTTTTGTTTTTCTCCCTTAAAAAAACGTCAAACATTTTATCGCAATCATAGAAAGGTATGAAAACAACTATGGGTATTTACGAAGAACTTCAGGCCCGCGGTCTGATCGCACAGGTCACCAACGAGCCCGAGATCCGCGACCTGGTCAACAAGGGCGGCGCCAAATTCTACATCGGCTTCGACCCCACCGCCGACTCGCTTCACGTCGGTCACTTTATGGCGCTCTGTCTCATGCGCCGTCTGCAGAAGGCAGGCAACACCCCCGTCGTGCTCATCGGCGGCGGCACCGGTCACATCGGCGACCCCTCCGGACGCTCCGACATGCGCACGATGATGACCTCCGAAATGATCCAGCACAACTGCGACTGCTTCAAAAAGCAGATGGAACGCTTCATCGAATTCGGCGAGGGCAAGGCCATCATGGTCAACAACGCCGACTGGCTGCTCAAGCTCAATTACGTTGAGCTCCTCCGCGAGGTGGGCGCCTGCTTCTCGGTGAACAACATGCTCCGGGCCGAATGCTACAAGCAGCGCATGGAGCACGGTCTCTCCTTCCTCGAATTCAACTACATGATCATGCAGTCCTACGACTTCTACTACCTGCACAACCACTACGGCTGCAACATGCAGTTCGGCGGCGATGACCAGTGGTCGAACATGCTGGGCGGCACCGAGCTGATCCGCCGCAAGACCGGTCACGACGCGCACGCGATGACCATCACCCTCCTGCTCAACAGCGAGGGCAAGAAGATGGGCAAGACGGCCAACGGTGCTGTCTGGCTTGATCCCAACAAGACCACGCCCTTTGAATTCTATCAGTACTGGCGCAACGTCAACGATGCCGACGTGATGAAGTGCATCAAGATGCTGACCTTCATCCCCATGGAGCAGATCGCCGAGATCGAGCAGTGGGAGGACAGCCGCATCAACGAAAAGAAGGAGCTTCTCGCTTATGAGCTGACCGCGCTCGTCCACGGCGAGGAGGAGGCCAGGAAGGCCAAGGAGATCTCGCTCTCCCTCTTCTCGGGCAGCGGCGACGACGCCAACATGCCCTCCACCGAGATCGATCCTGCCATCGTGCCCGAAAACGGCATCGGCATCGTCGATCTGCTTGTCGCCTGCGCTCTCGCTCCCTCCAAGGGTGAGGCCCGCCGTCTCGTGCAGCAGGGCGGTGTGTCCGCCGACGGCGAAAAGGTGGACTCCCTCGACAAGACCTTCACCGCCGATCAGCTGAAGGAAGGCGTGAAGATCCGTAAGGGCAAGAAGATCTTCCACAAGGCCATCCTCAAATAAAAACCAATCGGATTCTTTTCATGAGAAAGGTCGGGCTTCACCGCTTGACCTTTCTTTTTTTGACCGCTTCGCGTGCCACCTCTCCTTTAAAAAGGGGAGGCTTTGAGGCCGCCTTCCACAAATAAAAACCATCGGGCTTTTTCTCCTGAGAAAGATCAGGCTTCACCGCTTGACCCTTCTTTTTTTGACCGCTTCGTCCTCCGCTTCCAATTTTTACACAATGGTCACAAACGACGGTTGCAAAAAGGGAAAAATTTCTGTATCATGTAAGATATGCTCGCGAAAAAGGCCCTGTTTTCCGACTGATTTTATGCCTTCATCCGCTTTGGTCTTTCCGCGCTTACTTTGATCCAAGGAGGAATCATCAACCCTATGCTCAAACGACTCGCCCGATGTGTGGGGGAATACAAGCTTCCCACCATTCTCACGCCGATGCTCATGGTGGGAGAGGTGGTCATCGAATGCCTGCTCCCCTTCATCATCGCCAACATGATCAACCGCATCAAGGACGGCTGTGACCTGTCCGAAATTGCAAAAAACGGCGGCATCCTCTTCCTGATGGCCTGCATTTCGCTTTGCTTTGGCGGTCTGGCCGGCTTCACCGCTGCCAAGGCCTCCTCCGGCTTTGCGAAAAATCTGCGGAAGGCCATTTTCGACCGCGTTCAGGACTTTTCCTTTGAAAACATCGACAAATTCTCCTCCGCTTCGCTGGTCACCCGCATGACCACCGACGTGGCCAACGTGCAGATGTCGTTTATGATGATCATCCGCACCGCCGTGAGAAGCCCGCTGATGCTGCTCTTCTCGATCATCATGTCCTTTGTCATGGGCGGTCCGCTGGCAATGATGTTTGTGGTGGTCGTTCCGGTGCTGGTGTTCGGTCTTCTGACCGTGGCCAAAAAGGCCATGCCCACCTTCCGCGCCGTCTTCCGCAAATATGACAAGCTCAACGAATCCATCGAGGAAAACGTGATGGCCATGCGTGTGGTCAAGGGCTTTGTGCGCGAGGAGCACGAAAAGGAAAAATTCGGCTCAGCCGCCGAAAGCATCCGCCGCGACTTCACCAAGGCCGAGCGCATCGTTGCCTTTAACCAGCCGCTGATGCAGTTCTGCCTCTATTTCAACATGGTCTTCGTCATGCTCATCGGCTCCTACCTGATCGTGAACAACCGCGGCACCACCATCGACGTCGGTCAGCTGTCGGCCATGCTCACCTACGGCGTGCAGGTGCTGATGTCGCTGATGATGCTCTCCATGATCTATGTGATGATCACCATGTCTGCCGAATCTCTCCGCCGCATCAACGAGGTGCTCGACGAGGAATCGGCGCTGAAAAATCCCGCAAACCCGATCTTTGAGGTGTCCGACGGCAGCATCGAATTCCGCGATGTCAGCTTCAAATACGCCGCCGACGCCGAAAAATACGCTCTTGAGGACATCGATCTGTTCATCGAAAGCGGCGAGACGGTGGGCATCATCGGCGGTACCGGCTCGAGCAAGTCCACGCTCATCCAGCTGATCCCCCGCTTGTATGACACCACCGTTGGACAGGTCTCCGTGGGCGGACGGGATGTGCGCGAATACGACCTGACCGCTCTGCGCAATGCGGTGGCCGTGGTGCTGCAGAAAAACGTCCTCTTCTCGGGCACGGTGAAAGACAACCTCCGCTGGGGTAACAAGGATGCCACCGATGAGGAGATCGCCGAAGCCTGCCGCCTCGCCCAGGCCGACGAATTCGTGCGCGCCTTCCCCGACGGCTATGACACCATGATCGAGCAGGGAGGCACCAACGTCTCCGGCGGACAGAAGCAGCGTCTCTGCATCGCCCGCGCCCTGCTGAAAAAGCCGAAGATCCTCATCCTCGACGACTCCACCTCCGCCGTGGACACCAAGACCGATGCCCTCATCCGCAAGGGCTTTGCCGAATTCATCCCCTCCACCACCAAGATCATCATCGCACAGCGCATCGCCTCGGTGGAGCATGCGGACAAGATCGTGGTCCTCGACAACGGACGCATTTCCGCCATCGGCAAGCACGACGAGCTTCTTCAGACCAGCGACATCTACCGCGAGGTCTACATCCAGCAAACGAAGGGAGGGGCCGACGATGAATAAGAACAACAAGCCGGCGCAGACCGATCTGCCCAAAACCGGCACCCCCGGCAGCAGACCGCCCCGTCCGAAGGCAAAAAAAGGAACGATGAAGCGCACAATCAAGCTGCTCTTTGCCTCCTACCCCGTTCTGCTTCCGCTCACCTGCCTCTGCATCCTCTTTTCCGCAATCGTCTCCGCCATCCCCGCCACCTACACGCAGCGGATCGTGGAGATCATCGAAAAATGGGTGGTCAGCGGCGACTGGGCTTCGGCCAAGGCCGAGATCTTCCCCCTCATCGGCGGACTGGTCGTGCTGTATGTGCTCTCCCTCTCCTCCACATTCGCTTACACCCAGCTGATGGCCTACATCACCCAGGGCTTCCTCTGCAAATTCCGCCGCAAGATGTTTGACACCATGCAGAACCTCCCCATCCGCTACTTCGATACCCACCGCCACGGCGACATCATGAGCCACTACACCAACGACATCGACACCCTCCGTCAGCTGGTCTCTCAGTCGCTCCCCTCTCTCATCCAGTCGGGCACCATCGTGCTCGTTGTCCTCTCCATCATGCTCTATTACAGCGTCTGGCTCACGCTGCTGGTGCTGGTCGGCGTCTGCTTCATGTTTGCCGTCTCCCGTAAGATCGGCGGCGGAAGCGCCAAATACTTCATCCGCCAGCAGAAGGCCATGGGCAAAAACGAGGGCTTTGTGCAGGAGATGATGAGCGGTCAGAAGGTGGTCAAGGTCTTCTGCCACGAGGAGGAGAGCAAGGCTGCCTTTGAGCAGATCAACAACGCCCTCTACGAGGACAGCTACCGCGCTCACGCCTACGCCAACACCATGGGACCGATCATCATGAACATCGGCAACCTGCTTTATGTGCTCATCGCTCTTTTGGGCGGCTGGCTGCTGCTGGCCGGCGTTCCCAACCTGAGCCTGTCGGGCAAGGCGCTCTCCATCAGCATCGTCATCCCCTTCCTCAACATGACCAAGCAGTTCACCGGCAACATCAACACCCTCTCCCAGCAGTTCAACTCCATCGTCATGGCTCTGGCCGGTGCCAGCCGTATCTTTGAGCTGATGGATCAGCCCGCCGAGACCGACGAGGGCTATGTGACGCTGGTCAACGCCACCGTGGACGAAAACGGTCAGGTGAAGGAAAGCGAAAAGCGCACCGGCGTGTGGGCGTGGAAGCATCCCCACGGCGACGGCACGACCACCTACACCCTCCTGCGCGGCGACGTGCGTCTGAGCGAGGTGGATTTCTCCTATGACGGCGAAAAGCAGATCCTCCACGATGTGAGCGTTTACGCCGAGCCGGGACAGAAGGTCGCTTTTGTGGGCGCCACCGGCGCGGGCAAGACCACCATCACCAACCTGATCAACCGCTTCTACGACATCGCCGACGGCAAGATCCGCTACGACGGCATCAACATCAACAAGATCAAAAAGGCCGACCTGCGCCGCTCTTTGGGCATCGTTCTGCAGGACACCAACCTCTTCACCGGCACGGTGTTGGAAAACATCCGCTACGGACGGTTGGATGCGACCGACGAGGAGTGCCGTCAGGCCGCCAAGCTTGCGGGCGCGGACGACTTCATCACCCGTCTGCCCGAGGGCTACCGTACCATGCTCACCGGCAACGGCGCCAATCTCTCGCAGGGACAGCGTCAGCTGATCGCCATCGCGCGCGCGGCCGTCGCCGATCCCCCCGTCATGATCTTAGACGAGGCCACCTCCTCCATCGACACCCGTACCGAGGCCATCGTCTCCCGCGGTATGGATAAGCTGATGGAAGGGCGGACGGTCTTCGTCATCGCCCACCGCCTGTCCACGGTCATGAACTCGGATGTGATCATGGTCCTTGACCACGGACGCATCATTGAGCGCGGCAACCACGAAAAGCTGATCGCCGAAAAGGGCACCTACTACCGCCTCTACACCGGCGCGTTTGAGCTGGAGTAAGGCTGAGGTAAAACGGCACTTTCGCGTTTTGGGACAACAAAAAAGAACCGAACGTACACAAGCGCTCGGTTCTTTCTTTATCTCTTTTCAATTTTTCAGCGACTGCATCGGGGCGGGAATCCGTCCTCCGCGGGCGATGAACTTCTCCGAGGAACGGTCGTTGTGCAGCTTCATGATGGGACCGGAGCCGAACAGGCCGCCGAACTCCAGCTCCTCGCCGCTCTTCTTGCCGATGGCCGGTACCACACGCACCGCCGTCGTCTTGCTGTTGACCATGCCGATGGCCGCTTCGTCGGCGATGATGGCCGAAATGGTGGACGGAGGCGTGTCGCCGGGAATGACGATCATGTCCAGTCCCACCGAGCAGACCGCGGTCATGGCCTCTAACTTCTCGATGGACAGATCGCCGCTCCGCGCCGCATCGATCATGCCCGCATCCTCGGACACGGGAATGAATGCACCCGACAGACCGCCCACATGGGAGGAGGCCATCACGCCGCCCTTTTTCACCGCGTCGTTGAGCAGAGCCAAGGCCGCCGTGGTGCCGTGAGCGCCGCAGATCTCGATGCCCATCTCCTCGATGACATGCGCCACCGAATCGCCTACCGCCGGCGTGGGAGCCAGCGACAGATCCACGATGCCGAAGGGCACATTCAGCCGCTCCGAGGCAGCCTTGCCCACCAGCTGTCCCATACGGGTGATCTTGAAGGCGGTCTTCTTGATGATATCGGCCACCTCGGTCAGGTCACCGTCGGGGCACTTGGTCAGAGCGCTTCTCACCGCACCCGGACCGGAAACGCCCACATTGATGACACAATCGGGCTCGCCGACGCCGTGGAAGGCGCCTGCCATAAAGGGATTATCCTCAGGCGCATTGCAGAAGACCACGATCTTTGCCGCGCCCATGCAGTTTTTGTCCGCCGTGGCCTTGGCCGCATCGAGAATGATGTTGCCCATCAGCCCCACCGCGTCCATGTTGATGCCCGCCTTCGTTGAGCCGATGTTCACCGACGAGCAGACACGCTCGGTCTCGCTCAGCGCCTGCGGAATGGAGCAGATCAGCGCCTTATCGCCCGCCGAAAAGCCCTTGTGCACCAGCGCGGAAAAGCCGCCGATAAAGTTGACGCCGACCTCCTTGGCCGCCTTCTCCAGCGTTCTCGCATACTTGACCGGATCGCCGCGGTTGGCCGCCGCCAGCATGGCAATGGGGGTGACCGAAATGCGCTTGTTGATGATCGGAATGCCGTACATTCTCTCGATGTCACAGCCCACCGGCACCAGCCGCGAGGCCATGCGGCAGATCTTATCGTATACCTTATCGCAGGACCGCGTGATGTCCGAATCGATGCAGTCCAGCAAGGAAATGCCCATGGTGATGGTTCGGATGTCGAGATTTTCATCATCGATCATCCGTATGGTTTCTAAAATATCTGTGGTATCCAGCATGGTGATTCTCCCGTTTGATCGTTTTTTAGATGTGGTGCATGGAATTGAAGATGTCCTCGTGCATGACATGGATCTTCATGCCGATCTTCTCGCCCACCTCATACAAAGCATTCTGCAGGACCGAAAAATCGCACGAGATCTCCGTGATGTCCAGCAGCATGACCATGGTGAACAGCTCCTTCATGACCGACTGCGTCACATCGATGACATTGGCATTGTGCTCCGCGCAGACCACGCTCACCTTTGCCAAAATGCCGACCGTATCCCGTCCGACAACCGTTACAACCGCTTTCATTCTCTTTTCCTCCGTTTTCCAAAGCGTATTTTTACTATTATATCACATCTGCCGCCGAATTGCAATCGGGGAGAGCAAATTTTTGTCTTGCCGGGGTTCGACAACCGAAAAAAATGGTCTTGTCCGTCCCGAAACGGGATCGCTTGCCGCAAAAAAGATCGCTTGCCGAAAAAAGGATCGCTTGCCCAAAAAGGATCGCTTGCCGAAAAAGGAGTGCGTTTGCCCGAAAAGGATCGCTTGCCGAAAAAGGAGTGCGTTTGCCCGAAAAAAACGGAAGCCCGCCGCGGATCGATCCACAGCGGGCTTTTTTCGGTATCTCTTTTTCAAACTCAGCGGGAAGCGGTCAAGGGGAACGCTCAGCGCTGCTCGTTGATGTACATCTTGGCCTTGCTCTGGATGATGGGCGTGACCGCATCCACGGTCTTGGCGCCGCTGAAGAAGGCCTCCGCCTCGGCGGTGATGATGTCAAGAAGAGCCTCATCCTGACGGATCACCTTGTCTGCCGACTTGACCACGGCCAGGATCTCATCCACCGTTTCCTGCGTGATGCGCCCCATTTCCTTGGTGTAGTAATAGCCGCCGACGATGATATGATCCTCAAACTCACCGTCGCCCTCCTTCGGCTCGGGATTCAGCACACGCTCGGCCATCTTATCCAGCGAGGAGAGCTTGATGGGCCACTGGTAGTCCTGCTTATCCTGATACTCATCGGAGAGGAAGGAGCGGAGGAATTCCCACGCACCGTCGCGGTTCAGACTCTGGGAGGAGATGGCCAGACGAAGCTGACCCTGGAAGGCGGCACCGTTTCGGTTCTCGCAGGGGAAGCCGATGAAGGTGGTGTCCACGTTTCCGAAATTGTACTGCTTGTTGGACCAATAGCTCTGGAAGGTGTACAGGCTGTCCATGTTCAGCAGGATCAGGTCGCTCTTGAAGCGGTTCTCATACTGCTGCCAATAATCCTCGGGCATCTCCTCCTCGCGCTCCCAGATGCTCTTTTCGGGAAGCGTGGAAACGAAGGTGAGAACGCTCTTGAAATAGTCGGTGTCGAAATAGCATTCGCCGCTGTCCTTATCCACCAGCTCGTCATACATACACATGATCAGCGCCTGCAGGACATCGTTTCTTGCCACGTCGTCGCCGAAGACCTTCATGTTCTCCGGCAGGCTGTTGATCCGATTGGTGAATTCGGCCATGTTCCAGCCGGTCAAGCCGTTCAGATGCTCGGCCTTGGCCTCGGCGGTGATGATCTGGATGACCGGCGTCAGCTCATACAGACAGCCGTTGATCTCCTGCGCCTTGAAGATGTTGGGGAGGAAATCCTCCTTTTTGATGCTCTCATCGGCATCCATCAGCTCATACAGATCGGCAAACAGTCCCTTGGAGGCATAGCTGGCAAAGGGCAGGCTGTCCTCCACGACCAGAATGTCGGGGATCTGACCGGCCAGGATCTCGGCGTTGAGCGTATCGGCGGCGCCCTTCCACTCGTTCTCCTCGTTGTTGTACACCGAGTAGTCCTTCAGTTGGATGCGGTAGTTTTCGTTGGACTTGTTGAAGGCGATGACCTGACGGCGGATGTCGCTCGAAAGGTAGTTGGAATAGGACATGGTGAGGATATACTTGGGCGTGACCTGCTCGGGGGGAACGAAATCCAGCACCTGCAGCATGACCTGCGTTTTTTCGCTCTCGTAATCATACGTAACGGTGACAAACTGCTTGTCGGAAAGGATGGCCATCTGCGCACCGCCCGAGCGGTCGAGGTCGGAATTGACGTAGTTGAGAAGCTCGGTCTCGGTGCCGGTGGTTGAATCGTAGCCATAGATGGCGCTCTGGGTGTTGAAATAGAAGGAATAGCCCGGGCCGCCCTTGATGTTATAGCTGTTGTTTGCCGCCAGCTCGGACATGGCATATTCGGTGTCGGACAGCTTGCCCGTGGTCAGATCCACCGGATACATATGCAGCTTGCTGTAATCGGGCTCCTTGTAGAAGCCGACCACCAGCTGACCGGTCTTGCCGTCGGCAAACATGTTGTTGATCCAGTCGGTCTCCAGCTCACTGCAGAAGAGCAGCGTGCCGTCGGCAGCATAGCCGATGAGCATATTGTTGTTGCTGAAAAAGACCTTGCCGTCCAAAGCCGTCAGATAGCTGACCGACAGATAGGGCAGCTCCTTCTCCTCCTTCAGAACATCCAGATCCACGCGGGCCAGCTCTTCGCCGTCGGCGGACACATGAATGAGATAGTTGTTTTCCACATAATCGGCAGGGATATACATGCCGCCGGGGCCGACGGTCTCGGTCATGATGACAGCAGCAGCCGTCTCCACATAGCCGCCGTCCGACTTGTTCTCGGTCGTTTCGGGGGAGGTCTCGGTCTCGGGAGCGCTCACCGTCTCGGCGGCAGCAACCGTCTCGGCAGCCATCGCCCCATCGCGGGGCATGGGCAGAGGCATGGGCACGGCGGGCGTATCGGTGGAGGGAGCGGAGGGCTCAACGGTCTCGCCGTTGGCATCGGTCTCGGGCTCCTTCTCCAGCTCGTAATACTCATTGTAATACAGCCAGAGAGAGCCGTCGGAGGCGGGGGCGAGCGCGCTGATGTAGCCGCCCTCCTCGCGGAACCATTCAAAGTCCAGCTCCTTCAGCTCGCTGCCGTCGGTCTTCATGGAATAGAAGGCATTTTTATACGTATAGGTGGATTCGATGTAGCTTTCGCCCATGAAATACAGGCGGTCGCCGACAGCGGTCAGCTGATTGATATAGGAAATGCCCTCGGGAAGGGGCAGGTCGCTGGCGCGGTACACACCGCTGACCACGGTTTTTTCCGCCTGTTCCCTGGGTTTGCAGCTTCCGAGAAGCGTTAAGCTTCCAAGGCACATCATTGCCGCCAGCAGCAGGCAGAGCCATCTCTTACTCTTCATCTGAATTCTCCTTTTTGTTGTTGATTTTTTGGTTTTTGTAGTATTTACGGCAACGGATGCGGTCATAGCCGTCTGCGATCTTGCCGCCGAGAAAGCGGAAGAAGGACGACACCGCACGCGTCATGGTACGGTAATAGCGGATCAGCAGGATCAGCGCGCTGAGCAGAAGAAGCCCATACACGATCAGCCGTCCGAACAGCAGCAGCGCGCATCGGTCCTCATTGACACAAGCGATGTTCTCCCAATAGGGGAAGGCGATCTCCTGCGTGCGCACGCCCCGCTGCGGCAGGGATTTTAAGGTGTTCAGCAAGGACGAAAGCTCAAAGCGGCTGCCCGTCTGCTTGAAGATGCCGTTTTCTTTATAAGAGGAGGCCGCCGACTGCAGCAGTCCCATGGCGTACTCCTTCACCGGCTCGGGCAGGACCGCCTCATAGCAGGTGACCGGCGGGGCATTCTCGCCGCCGAAGGCCTCATAGGGCAGGTAGACGCGCGGCGCATTGCCGTACAGCGCATCGTCCTCCGAGCGGAAGACTCCCGCCACCGTGAAGCGCTCGCCGTTGACCGTGCAGGTAAAGCCCGCGATGTCCAGAGCGCCGAACAGCGTCCATGCCGCCCGATCGTCCAGCAGGATCAGCATCGGATCGATGGGCTCCGACGGCAGATAAGAGCCGTTCAGAAGCTCAAAGGGGTGGAGAAAGAAGAAGTCGCCCCCCACATAGCCCGCCTCGGCCTGCACGCTTCCGCGGTCGGTGGAGACGCCCAGCGGAGCAAAGCCGCTGTAAGCATCCACATACAGCCGTCCGCCCCCCGAAAGGATGGAATCGTTGAGAAGCGTCTGCTCCATCGATTGGCGGAAGGAGAGCACCGTTTCGCCCGTTGCGCCCGCTGAGGAGGGCAGAAAGAGCGAAAGCGAATCGTTTGTCAGCGTTTCGGTGGAAAAGCGCTCGGCCGCGGTCTGCTCCCCTCTCGAGGAGGCGATGCGATCGGAGGTCAGCCGCAGAAAAAGACACAGGATCAGGGCGGCCAGCACAACGCCGACCGCGATCCATCCGTTTGTTCGTTTTCTCATCATGTTATGTAAAACCGTGAACTCATTCCGCCATGCGGACCTGCGTGCCGTCGGTGACGATGGCCGTACCCGACACGGTGGTGATCACATATTCGTTGTAAGCCGAGATGCCCGAGACGGCAGACTGCTTTTCATCGGAGGCCAGCACCTCCACATCCACGCGCTTGGCAGTGTAGCGGTTGCCCAGAGGCGTGTTCTTGGCCGAAACAACCAAAACAAACTTGCCGTTGTTGTCCTCGCGCACGGCGTTGTTGGGGATCACCGCCTCATAGCTCTGATTCCGCTCGCCCAGCGTGAAGTTGAGCCGCGCGCCCGAGACGCCGCCGCTCTCCACCTCCAGAACCACCTGCTTTTTCTTGGTGGGATCGCTCGGATCGTTCTTGACCGATGCCACGCGCAGCACCGGCGGATTGTCGCCGTAATAATAGAGCAGCGAGGCATAGTCGCCCGCCTTCACCAGACGGCTCTGCTCGTTTGTGATCGAGCAGGTGACCGTGTAGCCCATATCGGACAGCTCGATCTGCATGAGCGTGGTGTTGGCCGCCGCCTCCTTGCCCGGTGTCAGCGCAATGGACTTGACCGTTCCGTTGACCTTGGAGGTGACCTCCTTTTCGATCACGTTCTTCTCCAGCCGTTCGACCTCGGCCTTCTGCTTATCCACGGCCAGCTTGGCCTTTTCGATGGCGTTGGTGCGGTCGATGCCGTCGATGGCCGCCTGCTTTTTCTGAGTCTCCAGCTCCTTTTCGGCCTTTTCCACGGCACGCTCGGCATCGGTGACCGCCTTCTTGGCGTCCTCATTGTCGATGACCTTCGACTCGGTCTTTTCGATGCGCTCCTTCAGCTCGGCAAGAGCCTCCTGCTCGATCTCCAGCTCGGCCTCCAGCTCAAACTTTTCCTGCCGCGCCTTGGTGTATTCGGCGTTGCCCTCAAACTTGTCGGCAACGGTCTTGGCCTCGTCGTAGGCCTTCTGCGCCAGATTCAGCTGCTCATTGGCAAAGGACAGCGAATCCTCGATGGTCTTCTGGCCGCGAGAGGCAGCGTCCACCGCATCCTTGGCGGAAACGATGCTCACCGCCAGGCTGTTTGCCTTTTCGCGGATGGTCGAATCCAGCTCGTACTGCTTGCCGTAAGCAAGGCGGGTGTTTTCATACAGGGCACGGGCTCCCTCGATGGCCGCCTCTTTTTCCTCCACGCCCTGAATGTAGGACTGGACGCCGGCATCGGCCACATACAGAGCCAGCTTCGCTGAAGTATACTCGTTCTTTGCCGCAGCAATGGCGGCGGCATCCTGCCCCTTCAGCGCCTCACGGTAACTGTCCAGCGCCGAGGCATAGGCATTGTATTTGCCCTTGACCTCATCGGTCATTTTGGCAATGTACACATCAAAATCAAACAAATAGCGATCCAGCTCCAGCTGCTTGCTTTCATAGGCGCTCAGCAGCCCTGCCAGCTCCTCATACCGCTTCTGCTCGGCCAGCATGGCGTCATACGACGACTGCGCCCGCGCGGTCTCGTTCTTGGCAAAGGTGAGCTGCTGCTCGATCCCCTTCACGCTGCTCTTGTGCATGTTCAGCGTGTTTTCGGTCATGGCCAGATAGTGAAGCGCCTGATCCTCCGAGCCCAGCAGCCCGTCGGTGAAGGACACCGAGCTGAGGATCTTGTTTGCCTCTGCCAGCTCCTCCTCGATCAGCTCGATCCGCTTTTCCTGAGACTTGAGCTCATCCTTCAAGCGGCGGAGCGTCTGATCGTTGCCGGTCAGTCCGTCGTAGATGGCCTGTGCGTCCGCCAACGCCTTCTTCGCGTCGGTCAGCGCGTCCTCGTAAGAAGACAGGTCGGTTCCCGACGCCAGCTTCGCCTTTTCATAAGCCGACTCCAGCTCCTTGAGCGTCATACGCGCATCGGACAAAGCGGCGCTCTCGGTCTCCTCCAACGTGAAGAGAAGGTCGCCCTTCTTCACCTCTGCGCCCACCTTCACCGCGATCGATTCCACATAGCGGGCCTCGGGCACGCTCACGTCAAAGACCGAGTTGGCCTCCACCGTTCCGTTGGCGCGGACGCGGGTGGTGATGGTGGCATACGTTGCCGTCTGCACCGCCACCTCCGGCAGAGAATAATTCAGAATGGTATTGGAAAAGAGCGTGAGCAGCAGCAGCACCGCCAGAAAAATGATGGCGATGTTCTTGATCCAGTCTCTTCTTTTGACCGCTTTTTCGTTCATGGTTGTGTCCTTTCTTATGTGTCCGTTTCGGGCTTTTCGATGTATAATGGTAAATCGATCTCGCTCAATTCTTTTTTGCCGTAGTTACCGAAGCGATGAGCTTTCGCCGAATGGTTCCGCACATCTCATTCAGTTCGCTATACCGCATCGGATCCAGCGCACCGATCTTATATAAAAGCTCCAGCCAATACTCGGTTTCGTAGCACTCTTTCAATGCGATCTCCAATTTGCTGATAAAATCGGCTTTGCTTTGCGCGTATTTGGCTTCATGGGCATTGGCTCCGATGGAGGAGCAGGAACGGAGAAGCTGATTGGTAAATACCGTTTTCCCCTTGATTTGATCACAGGCAAACGTAGCCTCAACGGTCAGATCAACCGCCAGCTCCTTGATCGTTTTTTCTTTCATGGCTTTTTCCCTTTTTTGGCGATATACTCGCTTCGCTCGCGCGATATGTTCGATTCTCTCACGCGATATGCTCGCTCCGCTCGCGCGATATAGCCTCACTTCGTTCGGCTGTGCGGTGGTTACACACAGCGGTCGCTTCAACAATCAATCAACCGCCAGCTCCTTGATCGTTTTTTCTTTCATGGCTTTTTCCCTTTTTTGGCGATATGCTCGCTTCGCTCGCGCGATATAGCCTCACCTCGTTCGGCTGTGCGGTGGTTACACACAGCGGTCGCTTCAACAATCAATCAACCGCTAGCTCCTTAATCGTTTTTTCTTTCATGTTCTTTCCTTTTTTGGCGATATACTCGCTTCGCTCGCGCGATATGTTCGATTCTCTCACGCGATATGCTCGCTCCGCTCGCGCGATATAGCCTCACTTCGTTCGGCTGTGCGATGGTTACACACAGCGGTCGCTTCAACAATCAATCAACCGCCAGCTCCTTGATCGTTTTTTCTTTCATGGCTTTTTTCCTTTTTTGGCGATATACTCGCTTCGCTCGCGCGATATGTTCGATTCTCTCACGCGATATGCTCGCTCCGCTCGCGCGATATAGCCTCACTTCGTTCGGCTGTGCAAGTGCCCCGCAGGGGCATATCGCGTCCCGCAGGGACATATCGCGCCTCGCAGAGGCATATCGCGCCCCATCAGGGGCATATCGCGCCCCGCAGGGGCACCCCCCGTCAGGCTTTCACGCCGCCGGCATAGGAAATGCCCTCGATGAGGTAGTCCTCGCTGTACAAAAACAGCAGCAGGGTGGGAACCATATACACCGTTGCCACCGCGAAGGCCAGCCCCACATCCCCCGCGTTGATCTGCGAGAGAAAGACGCTCAGCGGATGCAGGTCGGGCGTTGCGCGCAGAAGCACCAGCGGCTGCTCGACCATGTTCCAATAGTCGATGAACACCAAAATCGCAACCGAATAGATGGTGCTCTTGCTCATGGGCACGAAGATGCGCGTGAACATCGACCATTCACCCACGCCGTCCAGCTTTGCCGCCTCGATGACCGCTTTCGGGATGCGCCTCATATACTTGGTGAGGATGAACACGCTGAAGGGAGAAAAGATGCCGGGCAGGATGATCGACCACCGCGTTTCCAGCAGCCCCAGAAAATCCGCCACCATGTAGTTGGGCACCAGCGTGACCTGGTAGGGCATCATCATCAGAATGATATAGAAAAAGAAAACAAAGGAGCGGAAGCGGCTCTTGAAGCGGGCAAAGCAATATGCCGCGCCCAGAGCGATCAGGATCTGGAAAACGACGATGGGCAGGACCAGGATCATCGAATTCCAGAATTTCAGCAGGTACTGGGGGCTTTTGATGAGGAAGGTGTTATACTGCGAGAAGCTGACGATGTCGGGGATCAGCTTCAGATTCACACGCTCGCTGATGTAGCCGCCGCCCAGCGCCGCATCCTCGAAGATCAGGCCGTAATTGGCGGTGATCTCGCTCTTGTCCATAAAGGAATTGGTGATGGTCAGCACCGTCGGTGCCAGGAAAGCCACCGCCACCGGGATCAAAAGCAGCAGAGCGAAGAAGGCATACAGCCCCTTTTTGATCTTCAGCGAACGGTTGTAGGTAAAAAAGCGCTTGGTACGCTTGGTCTGTTCAGTCTTCAATGCTGCCTCCCATCTTGTCATCGGCGATGAGCATGATGCCGACGATCAGCGCCACCGCCGCGCACATGATGATCGCCGCCGCCGACAGCTTCTGATAGTCCACGTTGCGGAAGACGTTGTTCATAAAGTGCTGGACCAGGTAGAGTGTTTCATACGGATGGTCGCCCGTGAGCAGATAGACCTCGCGGAAGACCTTGAAGGAATTGATGATGGACAAGATCGCCACGAAGATGATCGACGAGGAGAGATAGGGCAGCTTGATGCGGCGGAAGACCTGCCAGCCACCCGCGCCGTCTAAAATCGCCGCCTCGGAGATTTCCTTGGGAACATTGCCCAATGCGGCCATGAACAGGATCATGTTGTATCCGATGTTCTTCCACAAAAACAGCAGCACCACCACCAAAATGCTCCACTCGCTCTTGAACCAGTCGATGGGCAGAGCACCGAAGGCACCGATCATCTCGTTGATCGCGCCGTGGTAGTCAAACAGCACCTGCCAGATCAGCACGATCGATGCCACCGGCACCATCAGCGGACTGATGAGAATGGTGCGAAAGATGCTGGCGCCGGGGATCCTTCTGTCCAACAGAAGCGCCAGCAGAAGCGGGATCAGCACCGCCAAGGGAACTGCCACCGCCGTGAACACGCCCGTGTTCTTCAGCGCCTGCATAAAGGAGGAATTGTTGAAAAGACGGATGTAGTTATCCAGCCCCACAAACTCCTGCAGGAAGGGATTGCGGATCAGAGACTGATAGATGACGATGCAGAAGGGGATGACAAAAAACACCAAAACACCCAGCAGGCTGGGCAGCAAAAACAGCAGGGTTCGTCCCTTCTCCCCCCGCTCGGATCGCATGATTCGGTTTTTCTTACTCTTTTGCGGCTTCGCTTTCCTGTTCGGGCGTCTTGCCTCGTTTTTTGGCAGCGTTTTCTGCTCTCTTGCGGTCATACCCTGTTTCCTGTTTCTCGTTTTTTTCGCGGCGCGGCGTTTGTTTTTTCTTTTGACGGACAAAAGGGGGTTCAGGTTCCCGTTTTTTTCCTTAAGATTGTCTTAATCCATCGGATTTTTTTGTTTTTGATCTGTACCCTTCATTATACCACACATCCCTGCATTTGTAAAGGGAGGAAAGCGGATGCTTTACAAATTTCATCTTTTGTGATATACTTTGCATACAAGGACATCCATCCTCTTTCACCCGAAAGGAGACTCCCTATGAGCGGCGTTTTTGAGCGTTTTTCTCCCTTCATCCGCGATTTTATCTACCGCAGCGGCTGGAATGAGCTGCATCCTATCCAGGTTGAGGCGGCCAAGGTGATCTTCGACACCGATCACGATCTCCTCCTCACCTCCTCCACCGCCTCCGGCAAGACCGAAGCGGCGCTGTTTCCGATCATCTCGCTTCTTTACGACAAGCCGCCTGCCTCCTTCGGCGCTCTCTACATCGCCCCCCTCAAAAGCCTGATCAACGACCAGTTTTCCCGCATCGACGAGCTGCTGGACATGACGGGGATGCCGGTCTACCACTGGCACGGCGATGTGTCCGTTTCGCATAAAACCAAGGCTCTCGAAGAGCCCTCAGGGCTTCTGCAGATCACCCCCGAATCGCTGGAAAGCATGCTGATGAACCGCTCCAACGATGTCATCCGTCTCTTCTCCGACCTGCGCTTTGTGGTCATCGACGAGATCCACACCCTCATCAGCACCGACCGCGGCAACCAGATCCTTTGTCTGCTGGCACGGCTGGAGCGGCTGATCGGTCATTCGCCGCGGCGCATCGGCCTGTCCGCCACGCTGGGCGATACCCTCCCCGCCGCCGAATGGCTGAAGGGCGGACGGCAGGTGGAGGTGGCCATCCCCTCCCCCGGCGATCCCAAGCTCCGCTGGCGGCTGGGGCTGGAGCATTTCTACATTCAAAACGAAAACGCCGACCAGACGCCTGCCGAGAAAAAGGCATCCGAAGCCGCCTACGCCTTTGACGCAGGCTACGAATACATCTACGACTGCGCCAAGCCCAAGAAAACGCTGATCTTCTCCAACTCCCGCGAGGAGACCGAATACATCACCTCCACCCTGCGCCAGATCGCCCGTCTGCGGGGCGACCCCGACATCTTCAACATCCACCACGGCAATCTGTCCGCCGCCATCCGCGAGGAAGCCGAGGCCAAGCTTAAGGACGAGGAGATGCAGAATGTCACCTGCGCCACCGTCACGCTGGAGCTGGGCATCGACATCGGACGGCTGGAGCGGATCATTCAGCAGGAATCGCCCAACAGCGTCTCCTCCTTCCTCCAGCGTCTGGGACGAAGCGGCAGACGCGGCGATCCGCCCGAAATGATGATGATCTTCCGCGAGGAGGACCCGCTGCCCAACACGCCCCTGCCCCAGCTGATCCCCTGGTCGCTGCTGAAGGCCATCGCCATCATCCAGCTCTACATCGAGGAGCGCTTCATCGAGCCGCCCTCACGCCGCAAGCTCCCCTTCAGCCTGCTCTTCCAGCAGACGCTCAGCGTTCTCGCCTCCTCCGGTGAACTGACGCCGAAGGCCCTCGCCTCCCGTCTGCTGACGCTCCCCCCCTTTGAGGAGGTGAGCAAGGAGCAGTACAAGGAGCTGCTGGTGTCTATGGTGCGGGGCGACTTTTTGGAAATGACCGAGGAAAAGGGACTGATCGTGGGCATCAAGGGGGAAAAGCTGATCAACTCCTTTAAGTTTTACGCCGTGTTCAAGGACAGCGAGGACTTCACCGTCCGCCACGAGGCCGACGAGATCGGCACCATCACCACCCCTCCCCCCGTAGGCGACCGCTTTGCGCTGGCCGGGCGCGTGTGGGAGGTAGAAGAGCTGGACGTCCGCCGCCGCCTGATCTTTGTCAAGCAGGTGGAGGGCAAGATGGAGATCTCCTGGCCGGGCGATTACGGCGAGGTTCACACCCGCATTCTCGAACGCATGAAGCAGGTTTTGGCCGAGGGCACGGTCTACCCCTACCTCAAGCCCAATGCCGTCCACCGTCTGCAGGCCGCCCGTGCGCTGGCCGCCAACACCGGAATGCTGGAAAACTCGGTCGTCTGCCTCGGCGGCTATACCTGGTGCGCCTTCCCCTGGCTGGGCACCCGCGCCTTCCGTGCCTTCCGCCGCTTCCTTGCACAGAATGCAGGCGAATTCGGCATCCACTCGCTCGAATTTGAGGGCTGCTACTACCTCTCGTTCAAAATGGAAAAGGGGAACGGCCGCTTGCTCAAGCAGCGTCTGGCCGAAAAAGCCTCCTTCGGCATCGATCCCTTCCGTCTGGTGGGCGGAAGCGAAGCGCCTGTGTTTGAAAAATACGATCCCAATGTCCCTGCCTCCCTGCTCCGCGAGGCCTATGCGCTCGACAAGCTCAACACGGCTGAGCTGGAGCTGCGGCTGGAGCAGATCGCGCGGGAGGACACATAAAAAAAAGGACCGCTTTTTGAAAAAAGCAGTCCCTTGCCGTCTTGCTGTCAGCTCAGCAGCAGAAGCAGACCGAGAAGCAGAAGCGGCGTTCCGTTTTCTTCGCCCATGCCCAAAAGCAGGAGCAGCAGCGCCACCAGCGTCGTTTCGCTGAGCTCGCCCTCGCCGAACAGCCTTTTCAGAGAAGGCAGACTCATTTCCTCTTTTTGACGGGCATCGGCTCTTTCCTTTGGCAGAGACACCCGGCTTCCGCGCCCGGCGTTTTGCTGTGTACGGAAGGAATACCCCGCATCCTCCGCCGCCAGCCGCTCCAGCCCCGCGCCGTTTTCGCTGTCATACCGCGGCAAAAGCAGTCCCGCGGCCGACGGCGATACCTTGAATGGCGGTGCGCTCCGCCGTCCGTTTTCCTCCGTGTGCGGACGGACACGCTCCCCGTTTTCCTCCGTCTGTGCGCGGGATCGCTCCCCGTTTGACTCGCGGACGCTCTCCTCGGACGGTCCTCTCCGCTCCATGGCCGTTCCGCCGTAGGTGGGCGGGATCACCACCTCCCGCTTGCGGTTGTCGGATGGGTAGGCTCTCATGTACATCGCTCTCGCTCCTTTCTTTACCGCAGAAGTCCGCCTAAGCTCTTCAGCAGGTCGGTCTGTCCGCTGAGCCCGATCAGGCGCAGGATGCCGATGGCGTCATCCACCGTCCTGCCCTTTTCCTTGCTCACAAAGGGCTTCACCGCCGTGAGCAGGGCGGTCAGCTCGCTTGTTTTGTTCTTGCCGCCGCTTTTGGGTGTCGGCAGGGCGGGCGGTGTGTCCTTTTTCTCTGCATCTCCGCCCTTCTCGTCCCCCTGACGCTTTGCCGCCTCCGCCGACGGACCTCCGCTTGCTTTCAGCGTTTCGGCCACCTGCTTTATGCTCTCCATGGCCTTCGGATCGGACAGCAGACTGCCCAGCAGGCCGTTCAGATCGTTTCCTTCCATCCCCGCTTCTCACTCCTTCCGCTGTTCATCGACGATGGTCTTCAGATCGCGCATCTTCTCCTCGCCCAGCTGCTTTTCCAGCCGACGGAGATCGCTTCCCGTGATCGAGCCGATCACGCCCTTCGTTTTCGCCATATCCGCTGTGATGGCGCGGATCTGTGCCTCGCTTGCTCCCAACGACGAGGCGATCTGCGTGATCGCTTCTCTCAGCTGCGCGTCGTCCATGCTTCCGATTTGATCGAGTATGTCTTTGTTGCCTTTTTCCATATCCATTACCGCCTTTCTTTGTCAAAGGCAGTATATGCAGCATCGCTCCCCTTTGACAAAACCGAACGCTTTCAGGAGGTTTCCTTGCTTTGAAAATCATGATCTTCAGCGATTCCCACGGCAACGGACGCGCGATGTCGGCGTTGGTCGCCTCACGCCCCGATGCGGACGTTTTTCTCCATTTGGGCGACGGCGTTGCCGAATTTGAACGCATCGGAGAATGCGATGCCGCCCGCCGTCCCTTTGTGTCGGTCCGCGGCAACTGCGATCTTTCGGTGCAGACGGTCAGCGAGACGGTGCTGGAGCTGGAGGGCAAGCGTTTGTTTCTCATCCACGGCTGGCAGTCGCCGCTGAGCTCGCTTTCCTACCGCGCCATGGAAAAGAAGGCGGACGTGCTTCTCTTCGGCCACACCCACTGCCGCTATCAGTCCTTTGTCCGCGACGAGGCAAGCGGCAGGGAGCTTCATCTCTTCAATCCGGGCAGTGTGTCCCTCCCCCGCGACGGGCTCTCCCCCTCCTTTGGGATCTTAGAGATCCGAGGCGGTCAGATGCTCTTCTCCCACGGCAACATCGACCGCCGTCTGCTTGGCTGAAGGAGGGATTGCCGTGCTTGCCGCTCTTCTGAGCTTTCTCGCCGCCTTTGCCGCCTTCGGCGTGCCGCTCTTCGTGGATTTTTCCGAAAGAGCTCCCTTCGTCCCTCACCTGCTCCTCACGCTGGGCGCGTTTCTCCTTCTCATCGCCGTCCGTCTCACCTCCCGTCTGCTCACGAGCTTTCTTGCCTATGTTGAGGGCAGTCTCTTCTGTGTCGATGCGCTCCGCTTCGGGAAAAGACGTCCCGAATGCCGTCTGCCGCTGGAAGGACTGCAAAAGGCCTTGCCCTATGCCGTTTGGAAACAGGAGCAGGCGTCCTCTTCCGCCGCCTTTTACCGCTATGCCAACCGTTTTTTCGTCAGACGGTGCCTCGTTCTCACCTTTGACGACGGCGGACAGGAGCTGGCCATTCTCATCGATCCCTCCCCTGCCCTGCTTCATGAGCTGGAGCGTTTTCTTTCGCTTCGCAAGCCCTTTTGAAACATGAGGACTCTTCCTTCCGCAGAAGCAACGAAGAAAAGGTCAAATCAACCATGACGGACGAACAGAAAGAGCTGTTTGAGAAAGACACCGACTGCGTGCGAGAGGATCAAACGATCACAGATTGTCTGATAGTTCAAAACAGCTTTCAACCGGGAGCAGGAATGATGTTCGAGTTCATGGAAGAATCATCGGATAGACCAAGGTTGGCGCTTGTGCTTAACTTGGGCACAAGCACCCTTTTCCCTTCGGCACAGGTTGTGTAGAAATTGGTTTTTACAACTTCGGTGCAAGTTGCATAGAAGTGGAATGGAGGAAAGATTACGGCACGGGTACGTCTTGTCCTCTTGTCGGAACGTTACTGCCTGTGATAACGATTCTATCGCATCATCCGAAAAACAAACATTTTGTGTCTTTTTCAGAAAACCTATTGTTTTTTCATGAAATCGGATGTATAATACGAAACGAAATACAGACAGGGGAGCTTGTGTTGGCAGGCTGAGAGGAAGTAACCGAACTTCGACCCTATCACCTGATGCGGATAATGCCGCCGTAGGAAGTCATACACAAGGATTTTTTACAGGAGGCATCCAAAAGGATTGTCTCCTGTTTTTATTTTACAATGTCATACACGGGGAGCTTGTAGTACAGGCTGAGAGGAAGGTGCAACCTTCGACCCATATACCTGATTTGGATAATGCCAACGTAGGGACTTTTGTGAGCGTCACGGGAAGCTTCCGAATCGGAGGTTTCCCGTATTTTTATTTTGGAGGTGTCGTTATGGTAAAAGTGAATGACACGGAACTGGATCTTGTCGGAAAGACAGTATCGGAGTATCTGGCAACAACCAACTACGATCTCAAACGAATCGCAGTTGAGCGTAATGGCGACATCGTATTGAAGTCTCAGTACGATGTTACCATTCTCAAAGACGGCGATCGCTTGGAAATCGTCAGCTTTGTGGGAGGTGGTTGATTGATCCCTTCTAAAAACGAATGGATGGATGCTTTGATTGCTCGCCACGGAACCACCCTGCACAAACGGTTTTCCTCAGCAACCGTCGCCGTTTGCGGCCTTGGCGGTCTGGGATCCAATATTGCGATCGCTTTGGCGAGAGCCGGTATCGGCAAATTGCTGCTGATTGATTTTGACCGTGTGGACATGACCAATCTGCACCGCCAGCAATATAAGGCAAATCAAATTGGCTGCTATAAAACGGATGCTCTTGCGGAAAATCTGTCAGAGATTGCACCCTATACGGAAATCACAGCGGTGACGGCAAAGATCACAGAGGAGAATTTAGCAGATCTTCTGAAAGAGGCAGATGTTGTATGCGAAGCATTCGACAAGGCAGAGGCTAAGGCAATGCTTGTAAACGGTGTCTTAGAGCAGCTGACCGATTGCTATTTGGTTGCCGCTTCCGGTATGGCCGGTATGGATACGCCCAACACCATCAAAACAAGAAAAGTGATGAAACGATTTTACCTATGCGGTGATGAAGTCAGCGATGCGGCGGATACCATTGGGTTGGTCGCCCCTCGTGTTATGCTTTGCGCCGCACATCAGGCTCACACTGTCCTGCGTATTCTCGCAGGCGAAGAGGAAGGATAAGAAAGAAGGATTTATGATGATGAACAAC
Source organism: Oscillospiraceae bacterium (assembly GCA_015063795.1). Lineage (GTDB taxonomy): Bacteria > Bacillota > Clostridia > Oscillospirales > CAG-272 > SIG694. Next base: position 42,967 of record SVTL01000003.1, on the reverse strand, counting down.
GATACGCTCGTGATTGGCGGTCACAAATTTCATTCCCGTTTTATTCTGGGTTCCGGTAAGTATTCCATCAAGCTCATTGAAGCTGCAATAAAAGATGCCGGCGCAGAAATCATCACCCTTGCGGTTCGCCGTGCAAACACCAAGGAGCATGAAAATATTCTGGACTATATTCCCGAAGGCATCACCCTGTTGCCTAACACCTCCGGTGCGAGAAACGCAGAGGAAGCGGTCCGTATTGCCCGCCTTGCAAGAGAACTTGGCTGCGGTCATTTTGTGAAGGTGGAGATCATGCGTGATACCAAGTACCTCCTGCCCGACAATCAGGAGACCATCAAGGCTACTGACATCCTCGCAAACGAGGGATTTGTGGTCATGCCCTATATGTACCCCGATCTGAATGCAGCCCGTGATATGGTCAACGCCGGTGCCGCTGCCATTATGCCTTTGGCTTCTCCCATTGGCTCCAACAAGGGGCTGGCAACCAGAGACTTTATTCAGATCCTCATTGATGAAATCGATCTGCCTATCATCGTAGATGCCGGTATCGGCAGACCTTCTCAGGCTTGTGACGCTATGGAAATGGGCGCAGCCGCAATTATGGCAAATACCGCTCTGGCAACTGCCGGCGATCTGCCGCTGATGGCCTCTGCTTTCCGTCAGGCTATCGAAGCAGGCAGAAAAGCATATCTGTCCGGCCTTGGCCGTGTGCTGACCCGTGGTGCTTCTGCTTCCGATCCTCTGACCGGCTTCCTGCGTGATTAAAGGGCGGGAATGATGTGTATTTTATTTTGCAGCGTATCGTATCCCGCCCATGAGTTCCTTCGGAACTCCGACATTTAGGAGGTTGTTTATGGAAAATCAATTTTTTGTAGATTCCGAGTATCTGTCACCGGCTGCTCTGGAGAAAAAACACAGGCTGGAAACAGACCCATCCAGTCGTAAGAATCACATGGAATATATGCCGGGCATGGAGATCATCGAATCCGATGTTTGTCAGCAGGTCCTCTCGCAGATGAATGCCTTTGATTATTCCCTCTATACGGCCCGTGATGTTCGTGCCGCTCTCGATCACGAGACTTGCTCTGTCGAGGATTTCAAGGCACTCTTATCTCCTGCGGCCGAACCTTTTCTGGAAGAAATGGCACAGAAAGCCCGTATGGAGACAAGCAAGCACTTTGGCAATACCGTTTACTTATTTACCCCTCTGTACATCGCCAATTATTGCGAGAACTACTGCGTTTACTGCGGGTTCAACTGCTACAACCATATCAGCCGCATGAAGCTGAACATGGAGCAGATTGAGCATGAAATGAAAGTCATTGCCGATTCCGGTATGGAGGAAATCCTGATCCTTACCGGCGAAAGCCGTGCGCAGAGCGATGTGCCGTATATCGGTGAAGCCTGCAAGCTGGCAAGAAAATATTTCCGCATGGTGGGTCTGGAAATCTATCCTGTGAACACCGATGAATACAAATATCTCCACGAGTGCGGCGCGGACTATGTGACGGTCTTTCAGGAGACCTACGACACGGAGACATATGAAACGCTCCATCTGTTTGGACACAAGCGTGTCTGGCCCTATCGTTTTGATGCGCAGGAGCGAGCCCTTCGGGGTGGTATGCGCGGTGTTGCTTTCTCTGCGCTTCTTGGCTTGTCCGATTTCAGAAAGGATGCTCTGGCAAGCGCGCTTCATGTGTATTATCTGCAGCGGAAATATCCCCACGCAGAAATGTCGCTGTCTTGTCCGAGACTGCGTCCGATCATCAACAACGACAAGATCAATCCTCTGGATGTGGGGGAAAAGCAGCTGTGTCAGATCCTCTGCGCCTACCGCATCTTCCTGCCCTTTGTGGGAATTACCGTATCCTCCCGTGAAAGTGCAGAGTTCAGAAACGGTATTGTAAAAATTGCTGCGACCAAAGTCTCTGCAGGCGTTTCTACCGGCATCGGGGACCACGAAAGCAAGTATACCGGCAAGGAAGAGGATGCTGTCAAGGGTGATGAGCAGTTTGAGATTGACGATAGCCGCAGCCTTGAAACCATGTACAAGGATATGTCCGGCGAAGGCTTGCAGCCGGTTCTGAATGATTATGTGTATGTCTGATCTTCTTTGTGTTACCAACCGAACGCTGTGCCGTGAAGATTTCCTGACGAGGATCGAACGGATTGCAGCCTGTCACCCGGCAGGAATCATCCTCCGTGAAAAAGATATGAATCCGGAGGAGTATAAGGAGCTGGCGGCGGCGGTCATGGAGATCTGTGAACAGCATGGCGTGCGGTGTATCCTGCATAACTTTCCCGATGTTGCCATGTCCCTTCAGGCAGATGCCATTCATCTGCCGCTGCCTCTTCTGAGAGAACTTTCACAGGAGAAAAAAGCTCATTTCACAGACTTGGGCGCATCCTGTCATAGCGTGGAGGATGCTCTGGAAGCGCAGGCATTGGGATGCACTTACATTACCGCCGGCCATGTCTTTGAGACGGACTGTAAGAAAGGGCTGCCCGGCAGAGGCCCGGATTTTCTTCGGAATGTATGTGCTGCTGTGGACATTCCCGTCTATGGAATCGGCGGGATCGATGCTGACAATATCGCCCTTGTGCGTGATGCGGGAGCCAACGGAGCTTGCCTGATGAGCAGCTTGATGGTAAGTGAAAATGTCACGGGGCTGATGAAAGACATGGAGAAATGAGATGAAATTCAATGAGAACATGTTGCTGCTGTACGCCGTAACAGACCGGGCTTGGGTCGGGAAACAGACCCTTTTGGAGCAGATCGAGGATGCGCTGAAAGGCGGAGCCACGATTGTTCAGCTTCGTGAAAAGAAGATGGATGAGAACCGCTTTGTTGAGGAAGCCATCCGGGTTCGTGATTTGTGCCATAAGTATCATGTGCCGCTGATCATCAACGATCATGTTGAGGTGGCTCTCAAAAGCGGAGCTGACGGTGTCCATGTAGGCATCGAGGATGCGCCTGTGGCAGAGATTCGTAAGCGTGTTTCTACTGATTTTATCATCGGCGCTACTTGCAAAACCGTAGAGCAGGCTAAAATCGCGGAAGCCGCCGGTGCTGACTATATGGGGGTTGGCGCCGTATTTCCTTCCCCCACAAAGACCAATGCGGTTCGGATCACCCATGAGCAGCTCCGGGAGATTGTATCTTCTGTATCGATTCCTGCTGTCGCCATTGGCGGCATCAACTACGACAATGTCTGCGAGATGAAGGGCAGCTCTGTTTCCGGTGTAGCCGTTGTATCTGCTATTTTCGGTGCGGAGGATATTGAAAAAGCAACGGCGCTTCTGAAGGAGCGAGCAAAGTCCGTGGTGGAAGAATGATTCGAGGCATCCTTTTCGACTTTGATGGAACGCTGTTTGATTCCATGTTCATATGGGATAGAGCAGACGATTTGGATCTGACACGTTTTTGGAAGTTTGCTTCGGCCGAATCAGCCGACAGCTTCAAGCGGTAGATTGGGGGCACCACCTTATACCGCTATAGAAAACAATGCTGAAAAACGAAAGGAGTAAAAACAATGAAAATGAAAACAGCATTGACCATTGCAGGAAGTGACTGCAGTGGAGGCGCCGGTATTCAGGCAGATTTGAAAACAATGACCATGAATGGTGTCTACGCCATGAGTGCAATTACAGCACTGACAGCGCAGAACACAACCGGCGTGCGAGCGATTCAAGAATCAACACCGGATTTCTTGAAACAACAAATTGATGCGGTATTCGAGGACATCTATCCCGATGCCGTGAAGATCGGCATGGTAGCATCCGGCGAGCTGATCCGTGTGATTGCGGACAGACTGAGGTACTACGATGCCAAGAATGTGGTCATTGACCCTGTGATGGCGGCAACCTCCGGTTCTGCTCTGATGAAAAACGATGCCGTGCAGACTCTTATCGAAGAATTGCTGCCCGTTTCAACTCTCGTGACACCGAACATCCCCGAAGCACAGGTTCTCTCCGGTCTGACCATTGAAAGCAAAGAGGACATGGTGAGCGCTGCAAAGCAAATCGGAGACAACTATCCTTGTGCCGTTTTGCTGAAAGGCGGTCACAGCATCAACGATGCAAACGATCTGCTTTACGCAAACGGAGACCTTGTTTGGTTTGAGGGCAAGCGCATCAATACCCCCAATACCCACGGCACAGGATGTACGCTTTCCAGTGCCATCGCATCCAATCTTGCCAAGGGATTTCCTCTTGCTGAATCCGTACAAAGAGCAAAGGCGTATATCTCCGGCGCTTTGGCGGCAATGCTTGATCTTGGCGAAGGCTCCGGTCCGATGAATCACGCCTTTGACCTGCAGGGTGAGTACGCAAAGGAGGTGCGGTGAAATGGAAGAAAGACGCACTTCTGTTTTTGAAAACGGACTGATTTGGTTTGGTGCTGCGGTCTCCCTTGCTGAAATCCTGACCGGCACATACTTTGCCCCTCTCGGATTCACAAAGGGTTTGTTTGCCATCGTGATCGGTCATGTCATCGGTTGTGCCATGCTCTTCTTTGCCGGACTGATCGGCGGCAAAGCACGCAAAAGCGCAATGGAAACCGCCAAAATGAGCTTCGGCAGCAAGGGCGCATGGCTGTTCTCGGCGCTGAACATCCTTCAGCTTGTGGGCTGGACAGCCATTATGATCTATGACGGCGCACTGGCGGCAAACGGGATCTTTGACATTGGAAACTGGATCTGGTGTATCGTGATCGGTGCATGGATTGTCCTTTGGATTATGATCGGCATTAACAATCTCGGCAAAGTAAACACGGTCGCAATGGGAGCCTTGTTTGTCCTGACGATCCTTCTCAGCTTTGTGATTTTCGGGAAAGGCAGTGCCTTGAATATCAGCGGTGAGGGCATGACCTTTGGTGCTGCCGTGGAGCTTTCTGTCGCGATGCCGCTGTCCTGGCTGCCGCTGATCAGCGACTATACCAGAGAGGCAAAAAAGCCCGTCAAAGCGACGGCAGTCAGTGCTGTCACATACGGTGTGGTCAGCTGCTGGATGTACATTATCGGTATGGGGGCCGCCATCTTTACCGGCGAATCCGATGTTGCACAGATTATGCTGAAAGCCGGTCTTGGCCTTGCAGGACTTCTGATTATCGTATTCTCTACGGTTACGACTACTTTCCTTGACGCATATTCCGCCGGGATCTCCAGTGAATCACTGTCAGTTAAGATCAACGGAAAGTGGGTTGCGGTCGCCGTAACCATCATCGGCACGGTCGGTGCAATCTTCCTGCCCCTTGCTGATATTACAGATTTCCTATATTTGATCGGTTCTGTGTTCGCACCGATGATCGCCATTCAGATTGCAGACTTCTTTCTTCTGAAGCAGAATACGGAAACAAGCGCATGCAACATCCGCAATCTGATGATCTGGCTTGTGGGCTTCGTGGTTTACAGACTTCTGATGAGGGTCGATCTTATTGTCGGAAACACTCTGCCCGATATGCTTATCACGATTGCGCTCTGTGTTGCAGTCAGCAAGATGAGAAGAAAAGACCGGACATGAGATGAAGAAAAGGAAACGGCGTGACTTCGGTCACGCCGTCCCTTGAAAGCAGTCGTTTTCAAGCATGTTTCAAAACAACTGTTTTACGAAGCCCCGTGTATTTGACAAGGCGCCACTTTTTTCAAAAATCCGATCAAGCTGCGTATCGTTCACCAAGCGAATACGATGGACACGACGCCGACCGGCATAACAATGCCCCCGCCTTTTGACGGGGGCACTCTCTTTGTCAGAAAACTCAGATCAGATTGAAGAGCGTATAGATCACGGGAGCAAACACGATGGACACAACGCTGATCAGCTTGATGAGGATGTTGATCGAGGGACCGGAGGTATCCTTGAAGGGATCGCCGACCGTGTCGCCGACGACTGCTGCCTTGTGGCAATCGGAGCCCTTGCCGCCGTTGGCGCCGCCCTCGATGTGCTTCTTGGCGTTATCCCATGCGCCGCCGCTGTTGCTCATCATGATGGCCATGAGGAAGCCGCCTGCAGCCACGCCTGCCAGCATACCGGCAATGCCGTTGAACTCAAGGAAGATACCCACAGCGATGGGAGCGACGATCGCGGTCACAGTGGGAAGAATCATCTCTCTCTGGGAAGCGCGGGTGCAGATGCCGACGCACTTCTCATAGTCCGGAGGATTCTTGTGGTCCATGATGCCGGGAATCTCACGGAACTGACGGCGGACCTCCATAACCACCTTGGAGGCGGCTCTTCCGACAGCGCTCATGGTGAGGGCCGAGAAGAAGAAGGGCAGCATCACGCCGATGATCAGACCGATGAGGACCTGCGGATTGAGGATATCCAGATTGAACTGATAATCGATGGCGGAATCGATCTCGATGGTGTTCTTATAAGCCGCGATGAGGGTGATGGCCGTCAGAGCAGCCGAGCCGATGGCGAAGCCCTTACCGGTAGCGGCGGTGGTGTTGCCAAGGCTGTCCAGAGCGTCGGTGCGCTCACGGACGAAGGAGGGCTGACCGGTCATTTCGGCGATACCGCCGGCGTTATCGGCCACGGGACCGTAAGCATCGGTGGCCAGCGTGATGCCCAGCGAGCTGAGCATACCGACAGCGGCCATGCCCACGCCGAACAGGCCCAGATTGGGAGATGCGACCGTGCCGCCTGCCAGGAAGAAGGAGCCGGCGATGGCCAGAACCACGATCAGAACCGAGCCGAAGGTGGACTTCATGCCCAGAGACAGGCCGTCAATGATGATGGTTGCCGCACCCGTCTGCGAGGAATCGGACAGATCGCAGGTGGGCTTATAGGTATCGGAGGTATAGTACTCGGTGATCGCACCGATGGCAACGCCGCCGATCAGACCGCAGAGAACGGCCGCATACAGACCGTAAGTATTGATCGTAACGCCGGCGATCTCCACAGCACCGCCCAGAATGGGAGCGCCGGTGACCAGATTGATCACGAAGAAAGCACCGATCGCCACGATGGCGCTGGTGGTGTACGTGCCCTTACGCAGAGCGCCCAGCAGAACCTTCTGCTCGGTGCTGTCGCCGGTGCGGACAAAGAACGCGCCGATGAACGAGGCGATCACGCCCAGAACGGCCAGCATGAAGGGGAGGATAAAGCCGATGCGGTCCAGGCCTGCGAACACGCCCAGAGCCGATGCCGACAGGATCGAGCCCACATAAGATTCATACAGGTCGGCGCCCATGCCTGCCACGTCGCCCACGTTGTCGCCCACGTTGTCAGCGATAACAGCAGGGTTGCGGACGTCGTCCTCAGGGATGCCTGCCTCGACCTTACCGCAAAGGTCGGCGCCTACGTCAGCGGCCTTGGTGAAGATACCGCCGCCCACGCGGGCAAAGAGAGCCATACAGCTGGCGCCGATGCCGAAGCAGACCATGGTGTTGGCGATGGTGTTGAAATCGCCTACCTTAAACACATACTGCAGCAGGATGTACCACATGCTGATGTCGAACAGGCCGAGACCGACAACAGTCATGCTCATGACCATACCGCTGGAGAACGCGGTACGCAGGCCCTCGTTCAGGCTCTTCAGGCAGGAGACGACCGTGCGTCCGTTGGAGGAGGTGGCGATCTTCATGCCCACGAAGCCGGCCAGACCCGAGAAGATACCGCCGGTCAGGAAGGCGAAGGGCGTGAAAGGATTGCCCAGACCGAAGGCGAAATACATGATCAGCAGGAAGGCAAACACGGCCGCGAAGAAGATGGCGACCACCTTATACTGCTGCTTCAGGAAGGCCGAAGCCGCTCTGCGGATGATGCCGGTGATGCGCTTGATGTCATCGCTGCCCTCATCCATTTTCATCAGGCGCTTGGCCGTGACGAGCGCGAACAACAACGCCAGGCAGGCCGTTATTGTCACTACAAACATAATGTCCATTTTTTTACACTCCGTTTTTGGTGTTTTTGATGGAAAAATTGCCACTTTAGACAAAGACAGCGCGATCGATCCCTTCCTTTTTCCGAAGAACACGAGCACGCGTTTTTGACGATATGACAATTTTTCTCATTTATCTGTCTGCATTATACACGGATGGCCCCCATTTGTCAATACGTTTCGCTAATTTTTCTTAATTTTTTTATGCCCCCAGAATAAAATGTTAAGCGAAAGGGTATCGCAACTGAAATTTATTATGTATTGTGACAATGGCTGTGTGAACTTTTCTTCATATGTGAAAAATAACATTTGATCGGATCTTTTCACATTTTGACTTATATTTGGATTTGCCCCTCTTCCGCTTAATATTATTAACACAAAAGGGTGTCGGAATACATCCAACACCCTTCGGCGGTTTTCTTTTTTAAGAGCGATGTGTTTTTCAGCCGTTGGCTCTGCTCTTCCGATAAGCAGCGGCGGCACCGAACGTGCACACAACAGCGGCCAGAACAGCAATCATGGCGAAGGAATCGTCCATGGTTCTGGGCGAAGAAATGTAAGAACCGGCAGAAGCAAAGTTGGAAGCGGCAACGGCGCGGGCGCTGTCCTCGTTGAGAACGAGAGCATAGGAAACCGACTCGGAGGCAGCCAGACCGGCCTCGATGATGACCTTGCCGTCCTTGAACTCGGCGGGAATGAAGCGGGTGGTACCGTCAGCCTTCATCTCCAGAACGCCGCCCTTGGAATCCTTGGTCACACCGGTAACGGTGAACTCCAGCTTCTTAACGTCCTTGGCGGACTCCATGTTGCCGAGGGGCAGAACTGCGTATTCCTCTTCGGCAGCTGCGGCTGCACCCATCAGCTCCTTGACATTGGCATCGCGGAAAGCGGCTTCCTGAGCCTGGGTGAGAGCGGCGGCCGTTACGATAACAGCCTGGCCTTTTTCGTCCTTGGCGGCAGCTTCATCGGCAATGCCGACATCAGCGGTGGGAGAAATGGCGGCCAGAGCAGCAACCGTGCCCATGGCCATTACGAGAAGAAGGGCAACTAAAGTACGTGCGAATTTTTTCATGGTGATACATCCTTTCACTTTATGAAATTTTTTTATAAAATAGTTCCAAAATCAAATCGTAAAGAGCCTGTTCGTCCAAAAGCAGAGCCTCATGCCCGAACAGCATGCCCTGCGTTCCCTTCAGCGTGCGGATGCCGCCGAAGGAGGAAGAAAGCGCCGTGGTGGCCAGGTACACGGCATGATTCGCCGACAGATTGGTGACCGAATAGTCACTCAGGTTCTGAAAGAGCGTCAGCGGCAGCGTCGGCTTGGACACGATCTGCTCCTTCAGCCGACCGTACACGGTCAGCAGGAAGTCCTTGTGCCTCGACAGGCGGATTTCGTTGCTGTTGTCTCCGCGCTCGCGAAGATAGGCCAGTGCATTCTCAGGCGTGATGACAGCCTTCTGACCGGCCGCGAAGCCCTCAAAGCCGTCCAGATCAGCCGGCACGGTCACCTCCACGTTCCCCAGCGTGCGGACGATCGCGGGAACGCCGTCCATGAACAGCGTATAATAGCCGTGAATGGGGAGGCCGTAGAAGAGATCAGACACCGCATCCGCAGTCAGCTCCGACGATTGTTCGTCTGTTTGCCCGTAGCTGTACGCCAGACAGATCTGCGTTTTGGTCTTGCCGAACAGGTTGCCGTTGACATCGAATTTGGACACAGCGGCGATGGTATTGCGCGAGATGGCGATGAGTTCGATCCTTTTCTCCTTTTCATCGATCACAAGCAGGTACAGCGAATCGGCCTGCTCGCTGGCATCGGTCTCCAGCCAACTGCTGGTATCAACGCCGAGAACGAGGAGATTGATCAAATCATCCTTATATTGATACGCCTCGCCGCGATAATAGACATCGGCGTCCTTGGGAAGCGCCTTTGTGGTCTCGGGCGGCTTAGCTGTGGTTTGCGGAGGTGCTGTGGTTTGCGGAGGTGCTGTGGTTTGCGGCACGGCTGTTGTCTGCGGCACGTCCGTTGTCTGCGGCGCAGCCGTTGTTTCGGGAGGTGACGTTGTCGCCTCAGGCGCGGCAGTGCTTTCGGGAAGCGTTTGCCCGGTCTCGGGGCGGTCCAGCGGAACGAAGCCCTCAACATAATCGGTCATCAACGCCTCATCCGGCCCAAAGGATGGCAGGCTGGGCTTGGCTCCCGGGGTTTTCAGCGTTTTTTCTCCGCTCTGCTTCATAAAGAAGAAGGCGGCAAGCAGTCCCGCAAAAAGGACAAGCAGAGAAAGCAGGATCAGACCGATGGCAAGAGCCGGTTTTCTGCTTTTGTTTGCATGTTTTTTACCGTTCACCGATCAAGACCCCCTGTACGATAAAGCGGTTGCCGTCCACATATGTGCAGCAGGACAGCGTGAGGATCTTATCATCGGTGTCCACATCCGCCTCGGTGTCGATGACCGAATACATATCGCGGATGCTCATCACATAGCTGATATAGGAATAGCGCATCAGATCGCCCGAAAAATCGTAATTGAGGAGAATGTGACGGTCGTCCCAGCGGTAGGCCGCGAAGATCTGATAGACCAGCGTTTTTTCCTCGGTATGGACGATGATGTGGCGGTGCTTGTCAAAGAAGTCGCGGTCGCGGAACTCCAGCAGCGGAGCAAACATACTGCCGTCACGCATGGAGTGGCCGTACACAACGGTGATGAAATCCGAAAAATCCTTGCTGTTGTAAGACTCGGTGAAGATCGCACCCGCATCGCTCTCCTTGCCGTACAGATCGTGGTCGAGGTAGTAGGCATTGTCGGTGGGGTGGCGGAGAATGGGCAGATCCACATTGGCGCCGGGCACGGTGATCCAGGCATAGATGTCCGCGCACTCCTTTTTCAGCGCCTCAAAATCGATCCTGGCATCGGCCTCGGGGGGGAAGCCCTCGGGCAGCGGTGACAGGGACGGCGCGGCGGTGGTCTCGGGCTTGGCCGCGGTGGTCTGCGCAACGGTCGTGGTGACAGCCGGTGTCGTCTCCGGTGCGGACGTTGTCGTGACAGCCGGTGTCGTCTGCGGCGCGGATGTTGTGGTTGCTGCCGGTGTGGTCTGCGGCGCGGACGTTGTGGTCGCTGCCGGTGTGGTCTGCGGCGCGGATGTTGTGGTTGCTGCCGGCGTGGTGTCCGGTGCGGACGTTGTGGTCGCTGCCGGCGTGGTGTCCGGTGCAGACGTTGTGGTCGCTGCCGGTGTGGTCTGCGGCGCGGATGTTGTGGTTGCTGCCGGCGTGGTGTCCGGTGCAGACGTTGTGGTCACGGCAGGCGCGATGGTTTCGGGAGCGAGGGTTCCGTAGGCAATGTCACGGATCACGTCGTTCTGCCGACGGTTGGCATCGGAGGAGACGGCGTGCAGGACGGCATACAGCAAGAAGCCCACCGCCAGGATCGCCAACAGAGCCGAGGCGATCAGCCAGCCGTATGTTCGGTTGTTGTTGGACAAGGCTGTTCCCTCCCGCGGCAATTCCGACAAAAAACGCATTTTGATACATTCTCTCTATTATCATAGCACATTCTTGAACTCTTGTCAATTCTTGCGCCCGATTTTTTTCATTTTCTGTGAAAAACAATGCAAAAAAAAGAAAAAGGCGGGACGATACCCGCAGTACCGCTCCGCCCTTTTCCCGGCAAATGGCCGTTTGTTTACGCACTTATTTGGAGTTCTTGATCTCGTTCTCGTACTTCTCGACCATCTTCTTGACCATCTGGCCGCCGATGGAACCGGCCTGCTTGGAGGTCAGGTCGCCGTTGTAGCCCTGCTTCAGATTGACGCCAACCTCACCGGCGGCCTCCATCTTGAACTTGTTGAGAGCTTCCTTTGCTTCGGGTACGAGCTTCTTGTTGGTGTTAGACATCTTGTTTTCTCCTTCGTTTACGGGTCCGTCACCATGACGGACATCTATATCAATCGAATCTGTCGTTCAGATTCTGGTTATAGTATCGCCGCGCACTCCGCTTTTATGTCTGCCAATTTTCGCCGCTCTTCCCGCTTTTTCGGAGATGAAAGCACGCTTTGTTTGTTAATCGTTTTTCCTTATATATAAGGATGATTTTTTGATAAGAGCAATCTTGCGTGACAATCGACAACAAAAAAGCCGCGCAGAGCAAAAAAACAGACAGGGATCAGCGGTTTTTTCACACTGTTCCCTGTCTTTTTCTTATGAGTAGGTCAACGGTCGGCGGAAAAAACAACCTTGCCCGTTGTATCAATAACGGTTGTTCTATTTATGATTGCATATCCTTCGGAAAACTCACCGGCTTTTTGATACTGAGGCTCGATCGCCCATTTTCCATCGGTATTCAAATACCCAAAGAGGCCGCTCTTGGTATCCTTGGCCAAGCACAGACCGTTTCGATACTGATAAATAACATCCCCAGGTTTCTCCCAATAATATTTCTGCGGAGTATACGACGTGATTTGAACATCCTGCGTAGGCTGCAGTATGATGGATCTCGAAAAAGGATCTCTCACCTCTTTCACTAAAATCGAAAAGCATTCGCCATCCGTATTCCGAACGATTGCCGATATATATATATTGTCTTCATAAGAAATCGCGATATCCGTTACCTCAACGTCAACGCCAAGCAACTCATCAAAAGCATAACTATACCAATTTTTATCGAGTTTCTCTGCGCTCTCCGAGTACTCGATATATTCGTCATAGTCTACGCATGCAATTGTTTTGTTCTCCCAATCGATTTTTCCATATGCGGTTTTTGTGTCAGTGTCTCCGTCTTCGCTTTGTATATGCAAATCAACTTCTACATACTCAGGATACCAATAATTCAAGTAATCATCATAAAACTCCGTTACACCGATGTCCAACAGCGTTTTTCGCGAATAATATTTTTCAAATCCTATGGCCTCAAATTGATACACTTGTCCTTTTCTGTCGATAATTCGGGTGATCCCATCAATCGTCAGCAATGTTCTTTCGCCATAGAAATTGCTGTAGGAATTTTCATCGGAATTGTAATAAACCTGGGCGATCTCCGTATTTTCAAACGAAAACATCTTACCGTCTTTGTTATAGTAGGTAACCGTATAGGTGTTTCCTGCTATCGTTTTTTCGACCGTTTTTACCCAAAGGATACCATTGGTGATTTCCCCATATGATTCCGCTTTTGACAGGTCACCAATGACGGGTAGCATGCTGTTTCCCTTGGCATCAATGATATCCGTTCTGCTTTGGTTTACTCCTTCATAAATTTCAACAAAAGCCATACCATCGAGGATTTCCGGTGCCGAGCTGTATATGGGCTTTATCACCATATTCCCTTTTACATCCATATACCCATACAGAAAATATCCGTCATGATATCCGTATGCAGCGGCTTCCGAAGAATAGTAGCCCTCGTCATAGATATATACGGTTGCCCTCGCAAGGCCATCATGAAACCTTCCGATTTCAACAATATGATCTTTTCCGGTTTCATCCTCGGCTGCTTTCGAGTCTTGTGGTTCTGTCTCACCCGATTCGACATTGTTTTTGCCGCCTTCTTTGCCAAAGAAAAAGCCGTCAAGCTTAAAACCGTCCTCGATCTTTTCGTAATCGTATTCATAGGCAATCTCGGTTGCCCCGAAAGGCGAATTCCAAACGCCCGAAATCAGAAGCTTGTCTCCCTCGATTGTCCATGCCATCTTTTCATATACCATGTTGATGTCATCGACCAGCGTGCAGGTGTCGCCGGTGAAGGTGATTTTCTTGATCCGTCCGTCGATGTTGGGCGAATCGCTTACGCAAAGATAGGTTTCTCCTTTTTCGTTGCCTTTGTTTTCAAGCGACGGATCGGTTTCCCCGCCGCAGGCGCACAGGCAGAGGCTCAGAATCAAAGCCAGAACCGCCAAAAAATGTTTCGCTTTTTTCATACCGTTGTTCTCCTTGTTGTTTGTTTTCCGTCGTCATTCGGAGGAAATTTGTTAGTATAATTTGCATTGTATCAGAAATATTTTAGTATGTCAAGGCGTTTTGAGAAATAATATAGTACAATGAGGCGAGCATACCAACATTATTCCGAAGGAGGGGACGTTATATGAATCGCATCAAGCAGCTGCGGGAGGATCGGGATCTGCGGCAGATCGACGTGGCCGAGCAGGTTGGCATCGATCAGCGGACGCTCTCCAACTACGAGACCGGCAAGACCAATCCCGACAGCTTTGCCATCGTTCGGCTGGCCGCTTTTTACGGCGTCTCCTGCGATTATCTGCTCGGCGTTTCCGATGACAGCTTCCGCAATCTTGCTGACGTCAGTGCCGAGCTGGAGCGGATCCGTCAGCGGCTGGAGCTTCTGCAAAAGCACATTGACTCCATGCGCGCCTGAGAAGCGGTCCTTCTTGCTTTTCTCACGCTAAAAAACAGACAGGAAACAGCGTTTGTTTTACACTGTTCCCTGTCTTTTTTGTTTGGCTTTTCAGCGGGCGGAGGAGGAAGCGCTGTCAGCCGTTATTCGGCTGTTTGACGCTGTGTTCTCCGCTTTTCCGCTGTGTTTTTTGCCGTTTTTTGGATCTTGCTGTTTATTTGCCGTTGATCACGCAATAGCGGTAGAGCATCCAGGCGATCTCCGAGCGGGGAGCGGCAGAGGTCATATCCTTCATGTCGTTGCCGATGCCGTCATACAGACCGTTGCTGTCCGCCCACTTGACGTCGCCCACCGCCCATTCGCTGCAGCGGTAGGGAGGCATAGCCGAAAGCTCGCCGTCCTTGACGCCCTTATACGCCGCATAGCGGTGCAGGATGGCCGACAGCTGCTCACGGGTGACCGGATCCTCCGGCGCATACGTGCCGTTGCCGTGTCCTTCCACGATCTTCACCGCCGAAGCCCAGCGGACGGCCTCGCTGTACCAGCGATCCTGAGGCACATCGGTATAGCTCATGGCGTAATTGACCACGGGCTGTCCCTCCAAACGCCAGAGCACGGTGACGATCATCGCGCGGGTGAGCGTGCCGTCGGGAGCGAAGATGTTGTTGCCCATGCCCTCCATCAGACCGTTTTCGATGCAGAAGTGGATCGCATCGTGATACCACTCCTTCCGATCCAGATCGGTGAAGCCGTACATCGGGCAGGACGCATCGCGGAGGCAGACCAGCTCGGCCTGATCAAAGACCACCTTGAGCGTGACCTGCGCGGCGGGCTGGGTAAAGCGGTAGGTGCCGTTGCCGTTGTCGGTCAGGGCGACGGCGCGTCCCATGGAATCGGAGGCGGTGATGCTCTTCACGCCATAGCCTGCATCGGGCGTGACGGTGACGGTCACAGTCTCGCCGGCCTTCGCCGCAGCGGGAGAATGCGTTACGCTGCCGTTGCCGCCGTTCTGAACAGCGGGCGTGAAGGCGGTGGGAATGGTGATCTGCGGGATATAGTTGAAGAACCAGCCGGCATAGAAGACCTTGTCGCCGATGTCGGTGGCGGTGATCTCGGTCACCGGTCTGCCGAAGCAGGCTTCGTTGTCATACCAACCGGTGAAGAAGAAGCCGCCCTTGGCGATACGAGTCGGCAGCTTGGCGCCGATGCCGTAGATATACTCGGCAACCGTTTCCTCAAGGAGGATGCCGTTGTTTGTGACCAGCGTGACACGGTAGGTGTTGCGGTCATAGAAGATCTCGACCACAGCGCTGCCGTCGGGGAGGATGGCCGTCTGGGCAAAGGTCTTGGGCGTGAAGCCGGGATAGGTCTTTGCCGCAGCGGCGGTCTGTTCGCCGGTGACGCCGCGGAGGACCTCGCCCTCATACAGCTCATAGCCGTTGCAGGCCGTGTTCTGCAGGTAATGGCGGACGGTGTAGGCGGTGCCGTCTGCAGGCGTCCACTTGGCATAGACCGTGATGCTTTCCGCAGGCATGGTGCCGAACACATACGAAGTCGTGTGCTGAGCATCCGCATACCAGCCGCCGAAATCGTAACCGGTCTTGGTCGGATCGGCCGGCTTGGTCACAGCCGTTCCGTAATCCTGCGTGATCGATTCGACCGCGCTGCCGTCTGCGGTATTAAAATCAATGGTGTATTGGTTGATGCGGTACTGCGCTTTGAGCGTCATCGGCTCGGTGACGCTTGCAAACGCCTGATCCCAGCCGGTGAAGGTATAGCCGGTGCGGGCAGGATCGGCGGGGGAAGACGCGGCCTTGCCATGCTCGACGGTCTGTTCGCTCAACGTCTCACCGTTCCAATCGGTGAAGATGACCTTATAGCTCTTCCAGCGGAACTCCACTTCGACCTTCACATCGCCTGCGGGCTGTTCATAGGTGTACGTGCCGTCGCCGTTGTTGGTGACTTCGATCTCCTTGCCGTCCTTGTCGGTGACGGTGACATCGGTCACTTCCTTGCCCTCGTCGGGCTTGACGGTGATGGTGACCTGCTCGCCCATGGTGGGATTGTCCTTATCGCTCTCCACCTGTCCGCCCTCGGGCGCGGGGAGCTCGACGTCATACTCGGAATCCTTCAGCTCCACTTCGACCTTCACATCGCCTGCGGGCTGTTCATAGGTATACGTGCCGTCGCCGTTGTCGGTGACTTCGATCTCCTTGCCGTCCTTGTCGGTGACGGTGACGTCGGTCACTTCCTTGCCCTCCTCGGGCTTGACGGTGATGGTGACCTGCTCGCCCATGGTGGGATTGTCCTTGTCGCTCTCCACCTGTCCGCCCTCGGGCGCGGGGAGCTCGATGTCATACTCGGAATCCTTCAGCTCCACTTCGACCTTCACGTCGCCTGCGGGCTGTTCATAGGTGTACGTGCCGTCGCCGTTGTTGGTGACTTCGATCTCCTTGCCGTCCTTGTCGGTGACGGTGACGTCGGTCACTTCCTTGCCCTCCTCGGGCTTGACGGTGATGGTGACCTGCTCGCCCATGGTGGGATTGTCCTTGTCGGTCTCCACCTGTCCACCCTCGGGCGCGGGGAGCTCGACGTCATACTCGGAATCCTTCAGCTCCACTTCGACCTTCACGTCGCCTGCGGGCTGTTCATAGGTATACGTGCCGTCGCCGTTGTCGGTGACTTCGATCTCCTTGCCGTCCTTGTCGGTGACGGTGACATCGGTCACTTCCTTGCCCTCCTCGGGCTTGACGGTGATGGTCACTTGGTCGCCCTTGACGGGATTTTCGTTGTCGGTGGAAACCTCGCCGCCCTCGGGCTGGGTGATGTCGGCTTCGTAGGTTTTCTCCACTACGTTGAGGGGAATGAAATCATTCGCGTTCAGACTGAAGAAGTCAAGGGAAGCGCCGATGTATGCGATGTTTTTCTCCCAGCCGTAGTTTTCCATGGTCTTCAAAACCAGCCGGTAGGCAGCCAGATCCATCGTGCTGCTGCCCGCAGCGTCCTCTTCAAAGGGAACGTTTTTATAACCGATCATGCCCATCTCCGCGTTCGCGGCGGCAAACCATACCGTCTCCCCCTTGAGGTGCTCACCTCTTACGGTGATGATCAGCGGATGCTCTTCATCGATATAGAAGGTGTTGGTCTGCGCGTCGTATGCCTCGCTGTCCCGGTTGAAGTCGACGGAGGTGATGGCGGGAAGAGCCTGCTCGAACACGATCAGCAGAATGCCGTCGGTATCCACGTCGCCTTCGGTGACAAAGCTGCTGCTTTCATCGAGCGTGAAAACGACATCGGCAGGCGTATCGTATCCGTCGGGAGCGGTGTTGACGTGCAGCGTGAAGGGCACGCCGGTTTTCAGGGCGCGGATCGACATGGGCTCTTTCATTGAGGTCCACTCTTCCACAACAATGCCCTGTGCATCGATCAGCTGAAGGACTGCGCCCTCGAGCTCTTCGCCGTTTGCCGCATCCACAGCCGCAAATTCGGCCTCGGTCATGATAAAGCTGACCGGCAGAACGCCGTTTTCGCCGATCACAGCGGAGCCATCGACCATCTTGCCTTCCGCATCGAGGAGGAAGGTGGTATCGGTAGGAACGGTATAGCCATCGGGTGCCACGGTGGCACGCAGGGTGTATTCCTCTTCGGTGTTCAGACCGAGGACGGCATGAACGGATTCATCCACATCTTCGGTTTCTTCGTCATCCTTTGCGGAAATCCATTGATCCACAACATTGCCGCTTGCATTCAGGATCTGCAGAACCGCGCCTGCGATCCCTTCGCCGCTGTCGGCATCGACCGCCGAAACCTCGACCTCTGTCATGTTCAAGATGACCAGCAGCACGCCGTCCACGTTTTTCATGCCGGAGGTCGTGATGTTGCCATTTTCATCGATACTGAATAAGAAATCATCGGCAACGGTATAGCCGGCAGGTGCAGCCTCTGCATGCAGGGTGTATACCACGCCGGTCTTCAGGCCGATGACCGTGTGCGCTTCTGTGCCGGAAACCCATTCCTCCACAGGCTCGCCTTTCTCATTGCAGATCTGCAGATGCGCGCCCTCGATGTCTTCTTCATAGCCGTATTCGACCGCCGAGAGCTTGACCACGGTCTTTTCAAACTCAACCGGAATGGTGCCTTCGGTTTCGGTACCGTTGACGATCAGCCGGCCATCTTCCTTGAAGATGAGTGTGGTATCGGAGGGAATGGTATAGCCATCGGGTGCCACGGTGGCGCGCAGGATGTATTCCTCTTCGGTATTCAGACCGGTCAGCTCGTGAGCCTCTGCGGTCGAAATCCATTCCTCCTTGACATCGCCTCTCGAATCAATAAGCTGCATAGTCGCGCCTGCGAGGGCGTTGCCATCAGCGGCATCGACTGCCGAAATGCTGACCGAATAGAAGGCGGGTGCCTTGCCCACGGTATAGGTTTCATACAGCACAAGAGTGGTCACCGCGTTGCCTCCGCCGTCCAGCAGGGCATAGCCTGCGGGCAGGAGGACGGTTTCAGAAACAGCAACATCCTCGCCGACGTCGTTGCAGATCGTGATGCTCGTGGGATCGCTGTGCTCGGACAGATCGATCACGCCGGTATGGTAGGAAATATTCTCTGTACCACTCTCAATCGTGCCGCCGGTCACCTTGACCAACGCGCCGCGTGTAATGATTGCGGTAGAGTCAGAACCGTTTGCAAGCAGCTTGCCGCCCGATACGGTCAACTCGGCTGTCGAATCGCCAAAAACCGCCATATCCACGAGAAAAAGCGAATGACTCTCCAGCGTGCCGCGCTGAATATCCAGCTTGGCGCTGCCGTACAGAAAGAGCATCGAGTGGGTTTCGTTTCCGAGCAGCTTGCCGGTGCCGTCCGAGGAGGAGTCGGTGAGGATGATATCGGCAGTGCCACAGATACGCAGTCCGTCTCCTGTGAACGTCCACGTCTTGCCGTTCAGGTCAACGGTAAAGCTGCCGCTGTTGATGGAGACATAACGATCTAAGGTGATATCGCCCAGCAGCTTCAGCGTGGAGCCCTCGCTTGCCTTTGCCGCTGTGATGGCTTCGGCAAGGTCGGTGTAGTTGGTGGTCACACCGCCGACCGTCGTCACGGATGCGACGGGGGAAGCGGTCGTACCCTCTGCGATCCGGATGTATTTCGACGTGTTGTCGGCTGCCAGCTCCGAGGGCTTCTTTGCGCCCGCTTCGTTTGCCGCGGACTCGCTCTCGCCGAACCAGACGGCCGCATTGGTGAACGAGCTGTCAACAGTGGGGGTATACGGGGAAAACGCCTGTGTTCCGCCCTGCGCGATGATCTCGCCGCCGGAGATGGTTACGGTATGTTCGATGCCGTAGCTGTACGCGGCGTTTCCGCCAATGCCGGTCAGGCTGCCGCCGCTGACAGTGGTCCGAGTGGCCGTTACGCCGTTGCTGCCGAGGCCGGCACCATTTCCGCCGACACCGGTCAGGCTGCCGCCCGAAACGGTGAGGATGTTGGCTTGAATGCCGCAGTTGAGAATGAGGTTGTTTCCGGAAAGGTTGCCGCCTTTGGCCGTTACGGTGCCGCCTCTGACGGTGATGGTGCCTCTGCCGACATATATGCCGGTGCTGGCACCATAGAATGAGTCTTCGGGAACCGTGCCGCTGGAGACCGTCAGACTGCCGGTGCCGGAAATGTCGAGGCTGCCTGCCACATCCATGCCGGTGCTGGTACCATCCCTGCCGCCGGTCTGGGTGACGCTGCTTGTGCCCTCAAGCACCAGCTTCAGCGTGTCCGTGCCGCCGTAATACATGGCGGCATAATTGTTGTATCCCGCGCCGGAGTAGCTGTAGTTGTCCAGCGTGAGCGTGTTGGTTTCGGGATTGTAGATCGCCTTGCCCTCGCCGCCGCTGATTTCCAGCTTTGCGGAGGTGAACTGCTCGCCGCCCACCCACAGGGGGTATTTGGTGGCCTGCTCCAGCTTGAGCAGGATTGCGCCCTCCTCGTTGACGGTGCCGGTGGTGGTCATTGTACCGTCTGCATGAAGGGTAAAGGGAATATCAGCAGGAATCTCATAGTCATTGGGAACTTCGGGAACGCAGAGAGTATAATCGCCGCTCGGCAGACCCTCCACCGTCCACTTTCCTTCCGTAAATTCTATGAAGGTCATCGAAGCCACGACCATGTTTGCCGCATCCCGGATCTGAACGAGCGCTTCACTTGCCTGCTCGGGAAGGAGATAGGTTTCGAGAGCGATGACGACCGCTGCGGTGACGGGAGTTTCCGCCTTCTTCACCAGCACCATGGTGGTCAGCCCGGTCGCCGTGTCGGTCGTCTCGGACTTCACGGAATAGCTGGAGCCGGTTTCGTTGATGATCTGTACAGCGGTCGCACCCGTGGCGGTGATCTTGCCGTCATTCTCCACGGTGATGATGGGGGTCCATACGCCGATACCGTTTGCGCCGGTGGCTGTGCCGGTCAGCGTACCGCCCGAGACCGTAATGCTGCCGCCGGCCAATACGCCTCTGATGGTGCCGGTGCCGGACAGCGTACCGCCGTTGACGGTGATGCTGCTGACGGAATATACGCCGATGCCGTTTGCGCCGGGGGCTTCGCCGGAGAAGCTGCCGCCCGTGACGGTGATGCTGCCGCGGACCTCTACGCCGTAGCTGTTTGCGCCGGTGGCTGTGCCGGTCAGCGTACCGCCCGTGACGGTGATGCTGTCGCCGGCCAATACGCCTCTGATGGTGCCGGTGCCGGACAGCGTACCGCCGTTGACGGTGATGCTGCCATCGGCAGATACGCCGATGCTGCGTTCACCGGTGGCTGTGCCGGTCAGGCTGCCGTCTTCGACGGTGATGCTGCCGCGGGCCTTTACGCCGTAGCCGTCTGCGCCGGTGTACGTGCCGGACAGGCTGCCGTTTTTCGCGTCGCTGGTGTCGGTGATGGTCAGATCGCCGACGACCCATACGCCGTCACTTTGATCGGAGGTGGCCGTCAGCGTCTTGCCGTTGAGATCGATGGTGACGGAGTTATTGAACGTCAGCATGCCCTCGGACGTGATATCCTTCTGCAGCTGAATGTATGCAGCATTTGCCGCGATGGCCTCGGCCAGGGTGCCCTCGGTGAGGGATGCGCCAGCCGTCGCGCCGTATTTGACTTCGGTGACGGGAGTTTCCGCCTTCTTCACCAGCACCACGGTGGTCAGCCCGGTCGCCGTGTCGGTCGTCTCGGACTTCACGGAATAGCTGGAATTGGCTTCGTCTTCGAATTTTACAGCGCTCATGCCCGTGGCCGTGATCTTGCCTTCGCCCGAGACGGTGATGGTTTCGAAAGCATGTACGCCCAAGTCGTTACTTGTGGCGGTCAATTCGCCACCGCTGACCGTGAGGCTGCTGTTGACATAGACGCCGATGCCGGTTGAACCCTCTACCGTACCGCTCAATGTGCCGCCGCTGACCGTGAGACTGCTGTTGACATGGACGCCGAAGCCGCTTGAACCCTCTGCCGTACCGCTCAATGTGCCGCCGCTGACGGTGAGGCTGCCGGCATAGACGCCGGCGAGGGCCTCCACGGAGGATGTGCCGGTCAATTCGCCGCCGCTGACGGTGAGGCTGCCGTTGACATGGACGCCGATGCCCCCGCCTTCCATGGAGGATTTGCCGGTCAGACTGCCGCCGCTGACGGTGAGGTTGCTGTTGGCATAGACACCGGCGTCTTGAGAGGATGTACCGGTCAGGCTGCCGCTCTCAACGGTGATGTCCTCATAGGCAACTACGCCATAGGCTTGGGAGGATGTACCAATCAGGCTGCCGTTCTTGGCCGCACTGCTGTCGGTAAGCGTCAGATCGCCTTTGACGAATACGCCGTAGCTTTGATCCACATCGGCGGACAGCGTCTTGCCGTTCAGATCGATCGTGACGGAGTTGGCGAAGTTCACTGTGCGGCTCGATTCCATGTTTGTCTGCAGCTGAATGTATGCGGCCTTTGCTGCGATCGCCTCGGCCAGCGTGCCGCTGTTTGTGAGACTGTCTTTGTCCGCGCCGTATTTGACCTCGGCGGCGGTGGCGGGACGCGTGACGCTGCCGACACGGTTGCTCTCCACGCCGTTGACCACACAGTAGATCGTATGGTTAAGATCGGTTTCTGTCAGGGTATAGGTGCGTTCCGTTGCACCCTCGATCAGAGTATTGCTTTCCACAGCTCGGTACCACTGATAGCGCAGCACTGCCCCGGAATCAAAGCCGGAGGTCTCAGCCGTCAGTGTCTGCCCGACGACAGGATTGCCCGTAACGGTGACAGAGCCGACCGCCTCGCCGCCGGAGCCGCCAGACTCGCCGCCGGAGCCGCCAGTCGAGCCGCCAAAGGGGAAGAGCGCCTTTTCGAGCAGATCGTCCACGGTGTACGGTGCCGGCGGGGCGGTATCCCACGCTTCGGTGTCGCCGTAATAGGTATAATGGTTCTCTCCGACATACAGGTAGATCATATTCACGGAGCCATCGGACCGATAGTATACATAAGCCTTATCCCGACAGGAGCCGTCTCCGCGCAGATCGATGTGATATGCATTCACCCCATACAGAGAGCCGGCGGGGAGGGAATAATGGATTGCGTAAGAGAGGTAGGGATCCTCCTGCCCGGCGATCGTGACCATGACAGCCGTGGGGGAAACATTAACCCACGGCAGATAGAGGGCGCTAAAGCTTCCGTCCGCGGAATAGTCCGCATTCCATTCGTCGCCACCGCCGTACGGGCCGTAGGTATAGAACATCAGGTCGTCGTTCCAGTTTTCCGCCGGAAGCACATACTGCCAGTAGCCGTTTTCAAGCGTCATGTCGTACAGATCGCCTGCGTACAGCTGCACGGACGACGCGCCGAAGTCCTTGAGCTTGGCGATGCCCGCGGCCGCATCGTATGAGGTCTCGACCGTTTGCGGAAGCAGGGCGAAAAGCGCTTCGATCTCCTGCAAAAGCTCCGCGCTCAGGCTTTCACTCGCCTGATCCGGAGCATTCACTTCCGGCAGGGTGAGCAAGCCCGATGCCACGGCAGCAAACGCCGACGCGGGCACAAGCCCCACCACCATCACGATGGCCAGAAGCATGCTTACGATTCTTTTTTTCATGGATTTGTCTCCTTTGTTTGGATTGGGATTGAATGCTGTGAAAATCGGGTTTCCCGCCGCCCGGACTCTGAGGGGTGCTTGGGACAGCAGAAGCGCGGGAACAGCTTCCGTCTCCGTTTTTTGGTTACAGACCCTCATGATAAAGTATACCACAAAATGGCTTTCTTGTCTATATTTTTTCCGCAATTTCAGCCGATTTTTTGCATAAAAAAGGACCGCCGCAAAAACGGCAGTCCCTTTGTTGCAATTCTGTTTTTCGCTCGGTCGATTACGGCCAGATACCACGCATCTGGGTGGTGGTGACAACGCGGCCGATGGACACGATGTAAGCGCCCATACGCAGCGTGCAGTTGTTCTTCTCGGCAGCTTCCCAAACGTCGTTGAACGCCTTGCCGATCTGCTCGGCCAGACGGGCGTTGACGGTCTCCTCGTTCCATGCCATGAACTGCATGTTCTGGACCCACTCGAAGTAGGAAACGATAACGCCGCCGCTGTTGGCGAGGATATCGGGAACGATGGTGATGCCCTTCTTGGCCAGGTACTCGTCAGCCTCGGAGGTGGTGGGGCCGTTGGCAGCCTCAACGATGATCTTGGCCTTGATGTCTGCCATGTTGGAAGCGTTGATCTGGTTCTGCAGAGCGGCGGGGATGAGGATATCCACGTCCAGAGTCAGCAGATCGTTGTTGGAGATTCTGGTGCAGGGGCCGGTGTAGGTATCCAGCAGGTTGCCCTTCACGGACATATGCGCCAGCAGCGACTCCATATCCAGACCGTTCTCGTTGTAGATCGCGCCGGTGATATCGCTCACAGCAACGATGTTCTTCGCGCCGGCTTCCTTGGCGAGGGTGTATGCGGTGTAGTAACCGACGTTGCCCATGCCCTGGATGGCGATCTTAGCCGTGGACAGATCCACGCCCTTCTTTTCTGCAATGTGCTTGGTGGTCAGCATAACGCCGCGGCCGGTTGCTGCGGTTCTGCCGAGCGAGCCGCCCAGCTCGATGGGCTTACCGGTGACAACGCCCTTGGCAGGCTTGCCGGTGATCTCGCTGTAGGTGTCCATGATCCAAGCCATGATCTCACCGTTGGTATTCATATCGGGAGCGGGAATGTCCTGCTCAGGGCCGATGATGGGAGAGATCATAACGGTGTAACGTCTGGTCAGCTCCTCCAGCTCTCTCTTGGACAGCTTTCTGGGGTCAACGGCGATACCGCCCTTGGCGCCGCCGTAAGGAATGTCGGCAACGGCGCACTTGAAGGTCATCCATGCGGACAGAGCCTTCACCTCGTCCAGGTCAACGTCGGTGCTGTAACGGATACCGCCCTTGGCAGGACCTCTGGACGTGTTGTGCTGAACGCGGAAGCCCTCGAAGACCTGAACGGTGCCGTCATCCATCTTGACCGGAACCGAAACCTTCAGCTCGCGCTCGGGGGTGCGGAGAGTGACATAATCGCTCTTTTCGTAGCCGAGGAGTGCAGCAGCCTTATCCAGGGTTGCAAGCATATCCTCATAAGGATTGTACTGATGTGCCATGATAATCTCCTTTTTTCGACGATTCTTTGATTTATTTTTTGTTGTTTTTATTCTCAGGGCCCGGTCTGCTTTTCGGGTCCGCACGTCGCCGCCGTGCCTCCCGCGCCTTTCTTTTTTTCGGTTAAAAGGCCGATCGAGCCGTCTTTTTTCGCCTCACGCTTAATTAAATAAAGTTTATATGCAATTTTGCTGTATTTTATAACGCGAAACGATGTTTACTTCTTTCATACATTCCATGATGATTATAGTACACTTCAAGGCTTTTGTCAATATCTTTTCTTCAAATTCTTCTTCGTCTTTTTGCACGACGATTGACGGATATTTAGCATGAAACTTGTGCATCATTTCGTTTTTTTCGAAAAAACCGCCCTGTCCGGGGGGCACAGGCATGCACGCGGCTTTGCTTTTTTGCCGCTTATTTGGGGAATGATTTATCTTCGCCTTGCACCGGATCGGCGGGAGCAAGACGACCGCCCTACGGTTTTCGCGTCCGCGAAGCGGACATATCACGTTGGCGAAGCCAACATATCACACCGCGAAGCGGTATATCACATTCGGCGAAGCCGAATATATCACGTTTGCGAAGCAAACACACCTCGCGCCCGTCCTTATCACATTCGGCGAAGCCGAATATATCGCGCCGAACACCGTGAGGCATATCGCGTTCAGGCTTTGCCCGAACATATCGCGCCCGCGAAGCGGGCATATCGCGTTGGCGGAGCCAACATATCTCGCGCCCGTCCTTATCACATTCGGCGAAGCCGAATATATCGCGCCGAACACAGTGAGGCATATCGCGTTCGGGCTTTGCCCGAACATATCGCGCCCGCGGAGCGGGCATATCGCGTTGGCGAAGCCAACTGTTTTTATTCCGCCAGAATCCTCGCCCGATCGTCGGCCGCGTGCTTCGGCTGCGGCTCGTGAAGCGCAAAGGGCTGATCGCCCTCAAACTCCGCCAGCAGAGCGGCCATATCGGAATGGTAATAGACCATATACCGCTTCAGCAGGTCGGTGGGCGGAATATCGGGCACCGACTGCACAAACTGCAGCAGCGCACCGCACTCGCGCAGAATGGCGATGGTGCTTTCGTTGTAGGAGCCGCCGGGGTAAGCGATCAGACGGTGGCGGTCCTCCCGCGCCAGGCGCGTCTCCAGCATCTCAAACGCCCCCTGCACGTCCAGACGCAGAGCGTCATCGGTCAGCGTGGCCAGATCGCTGTGCGCGGAGGAATGGGAATAGATGCGGACGGTGCCGTCGGCTTCCATCTCATCGGCGTGGAAATACTTGAAGTGGTTGCTCCGCCCCACCGTGTCGGTGACCGCGAAGATGTCGCCGGGGATCCCCATCCGCTTCAGCAGCGGAAAGGCCTCGGTGTAATTGGACAGATACCCGTCATCAAAGGTGATGCAGAAATACTTCCCGCCCGCCTCGTACTCACCGTCACAGTATGCGGCCAGACTCAGCGGCTCATACCCGCTGTCCAGAAGAAAATGCAGATTTTCCTCCATTCTCTGCGCGGTGGTGGTGAACAGCGGATTGCCCTCTGCGGTCTTTTCATCCACCAGATCGTGATACAGGAGGATAAACAAATCGCAGCTCTTCTCGGGGTAAAAGACCGCACCGGCAGAGCCTGCCGGCAGAAGCAGCGCCAAAAGGGCGCACAAAAGCACCCGGAAAAGACGGTATTCGATTGTTTTAAAAGCGCGCCTCACCGCTTGGCGAACCAGTCGCTCACGCTTCCGGCGATGCGGACAAGGGCATCCTCGCCGAAGGGATCGGGAATGGACGCGCACTCACACAGCTCGCGGAAGGGCAGCGTGCCGCCCTTGTTGACAAAGCGCATATACTTGTCAAACGCCGCCTCATAATCCTCCTGCGATTCCGCCCAGAAGACCAGCGATTCGGTCTGCGCGAGGCAGTAATCGATGTAGTAGAAGGGGTGGAGGAAGATGTGCAGCTGTCTCTGCCAGCCGCGGCCGTCACCGAAGAAGGGCACGCCCGTGCGGTCGAGATAGGGACGGTAGGTGCGCTCCAGCTGCTCCCATACCTCATGGCGCTGCGCCTTGGTCAGCTCGGGACGGTCGTACATGATGTGCTGGAATTCGTCCACGATGCAGCCGTAGGGAATAAAGGAGAAGGACTCGGCCAGATGGCAGTACTTGGCCTTGTCGGTCTCTTCTCCGTAGAAGAGGTCGAGATACCTCCACGCGAAAAATTCCATGGACATGCTGTGCGTTTCACAGCCCTCCAGCGTGGGATTCATGATTTCGCGGTAGGGCAGATCGCGCACCATATAGTCGGCAAAGGCGTGGCCTGCCTCGTGGGTGAGCACGTCCACGTCGCCGCTGGTGCCGTTGAAATTGGAGAAGATGAACGACGCCTTGTAGTCGGCCAGCATCTCGCAGTAGCCGCCCACCGCCTTGCCGTCCTTGGCCTCCACGTCCAGCAGCTCGCTGTCATAGAGAAAATCGACAAATTCCGCCGTCTCCTCCGACATACGGTGGTACATCTCACGTCCCGCCGCCAGAATGTCCGAAGCGCTTCCCTGCGGCTTGGCGTTGCCCTCGGGGAAGATGATCAGATCGTCGTGCATCTTCATGTCGGCAATGCCGTTCTTTTCGCTCTGCTTCTTCTTCAGCTCGCAGACCGCCGGCACGATATGCTTTCTCACCGCCGCGCGGAAGGCCTCCACATCCTCACGCGAATAGGAGGTGCGCTTCATGCGCAGATAGCCCACCTCGGTGAAGGAGCGGTAGCCCAGCTTGTGCGCGATCTCGGTGCGGACGCGGACCATCTGATCGTAGATCTCGTCGATCTCCTCGCCCACCGACAGATAGAACTCGCCCTCGGCATACAGCGCGGCCTTGCGGACCTCCCGATCGGGCGAAAGCTTATAGGAGGTCAGCTTGGAGACGTTGAGGATCTGTCCGTCAAAGGGAATGCGCGCCGAGGCGATCAGCTTCTGGTAACGGCTGAGCAGGGCATTTTCCTCTTTGAGCAGGGGGACGATCTCGGGCGAGAAGCACTTGCGGCTGACCTCGACGGTATCAAAAAAGATCTTGCCGCAGAGGCTCTCCGCTCCCGCACGGTGGGGCGAGGTCAAAAGAACGTCGTAAAAGGCGTTGACCGCCTCCTCGAACTCCGGCGTATGCTCATCGAAAAAGTCCTTCTCCGCTTCATAGAACGCATCGCGGGTGTCTATGGTATGGCGGATGTAGGAAAGGCAGGACTGCGTCTGGAAAGAGGCATACAGCGTTTCGTGCCTGTCGATGGCATTCACCAGCTGCTCGGGAGACGATGCGCTCTCCGCCTCCCTGCACAGAGCGGCGTAAGCGCCGAGCAGCGCGTCCATGTCCGGACGCTTGTATATCATATCCTTGAATTTGGTCATGAGGTTTTGTTCCTTTCTTTGAGGCGGCAAAAACGCTCTGCCGCTTTGCTGATCTCCTTTATTTTACCACATTCTCCTCTGCATTACAACCTCCGCGCAACATTTTTGCATAAAATTTGAAGCGATTGGCAAAATGCTATTGAAAAAAGAGAGAAAATGTGGTATTCTTATTTTATATGAAGATTTTGCAAAAGAAGGGAGCGTTGCTTTTGCGCGCGGAGGAACTCAACGGCGGCACGCTGGCTTACTTAGGCGATGCGCTCATCGAGGTGTACGCAAGGGAAAGGGCCATTGAAAGCGGTGCGGGCGATGTGGGGCGGCTCAACGAGCTGTCCAGACAGTATGTGACCGCCGTTGCTCAAAGCAAGGCTCTCGACAACATCCTCCCTCTGCTCACCGAGGAGGAGGAGGCAGCCTATAGGCGCGGGCGCAACAGCGGCGCGGGGTATGTGCCCAAAAGCGCCACCCGCGGCGAATATGCACGTGCCACCGGCTTTGAGGCGCTCATCGGCTTTCTCGGCGCCAAGGGTCAGAACGACCGCATCCGTTTTCTGCTCGACGCCGCCTACAAAACCGACGGCGGAAGCGTATAAAAAAGAACCCAAAATAAAAAAATATACATAACGGAGGACTATTACATCATGTGGCAGGATTTCAAGAAATTTGCCTTTAAGGGCAACGTCATCGACATGGCGGTCGGTGTCGTCATCGGCGGCGCATTCGGTAAGATCGTGACCTCGCTGGTCAACGACATCATCATGCCTCTCATCGGCAAGCTGATCAACGGCGTCGATTTCAAGGACATGAAATGGGTGCTCACCGAAGCCCAGGTCGATGCGGACGGTGTTGTCACCGCCGCGGAAAACGCCGTTCTCTACGGCTCTTTCCTCATGAACATCATCGACTTTTTCATCATCGCCTTCTCGGTCTTCCTCTTCGTGCGCATGATCACCAAGGCGCGCGAAAAGATGGAAGCGCTCAAGAAGAAGGAGGAGGAAGAGTCCGCTCCCGCACCCGCTCCCGAGGAGCCCAAAGGCCCCACCACCGAAGAACTCCTGGCTGAGATCCGCGATCTGCTGAAGGAGAAGAAGTAATTGGTTTTTTCGCGGGGGAGGGACTTTTTGAAAAAAGTCCCTCCCCCGCACCCCCTCTTCCAAAACGTTCCATCGGGGGGACATGGAAACGGTTTCCGATCTTCCGTGGACCAAGAGAAGAAAAACGCATTCGCTTGTTTGAAAAAGAGCGCATTTCCCCTTCCGTGGATCAAGGGAAAAAAGCGCACTCGCTCGCTTGAAAAAGGCGCATTCCCCCTTCCGTGAATCAAGAGAAGAAAAGCACACTCGCTCGCCTGAAAAAGGCACATTCCCTCTCTGCAACAGATCAAAAAGAAGAAAAACACATTCGCTTGTTTGAAGAAAGGATCCCTCATGTACCGAATCGGAATCGATTTGGGCGGCACCAAGATCGCCGCCGGTCTCACAGACGACAACCACACCCTGCTCCGCTCGTTGTCGATCCCCACCAAAAGGCAGCGCACAGCAGACGAGATCTCGCTTGACATCGCCTCGCTCTGCCTGCGTCTGATCGCGGAGGCCTCCTTGCAAAAAAGCGACATCGCCTTCATCGGCATCGCCGCGCCCGGCTCGGTCAACCCCGAAACCGGCATGGCCGAATACTTCTGCAACCTCCCCTTCATCAACTACCCGCTGGCCGACTTCATCCGCGCCCACACCGGCATTGACCGCGTCCTGTTAGCCAACGACGCCAATGCCGCCGCTCTGGGCGAAGCGGTTGCCGGCTGCACCAAGGACGTCTCCCACTCGGTTCTGATCACCATCGGCACCGGCATCGGCGGAGGCGTGATCATAAACAAAAAGATCTACACCGGCTTCAACTACGCCGGCGGAGAGCTGGGGCACATAGTCCTCGTCCACAACGGACGCCCCTGCGGCTGCGGCAGACGCGGCTGCTGGGAGTCCTATTCCTCGGTGCCTGCGCTGGTCCGCACCACCCGCGAATACATGAAGCGCGACCGCTCCTCCCTGCTCTGGAGCGAATGCGGCGGAAGACTGGCCGCCGTTACCAGCTACACCCCCTTCACCGCCGCGGGCAAGGGCGACAAGACCGCGCAAAAGGTCATCGACACCTATCTCTCCTACCTGGCGGACGGACTGACCAACATCGTCAACATCTTCCAGCCCGAGATCCTCTGTCTCGGAGGCGGACTGTCCGCGGAGCGCTCGATCCTGCAGCCTCTCCGCACGCTGGTGGACCAACGGCAGTACACCAGCCGCGCCGCCGTGAAAACCCGCATCGAGATCGCAAGCTTAGGCAACACCGCCGGCATGATCGGCGCCGCTGCTCTCGACATCGGTTAACGCAAGACAACACGACCGCTTTTTTTAAGCGGCACACGATACAACCGCGACAAATACGACAAATAAGGAAATGGATTTACCTATGAACGCTGCAAACAACGCACAGAGCGAAAAGAAAAAGATCATCTTCTCGGGCGTCCAGCCCTCGGGAGTTCTCACCATCGGCAACTACCTCGGCGCCATCAAAAACTGGAAGAGCTTTGAGGAGGAATACGACCCGATCTACTGCGTGGTGGATATGCACGCCATCACCGTCCGTCAGACCCCCGCCGACCTGCGCCGCCGCACCTACGAAACGCTGGCGGTCTACATAGCCTGCGGTCTGTCTCCCGAAAAGAACACCCTCTTCGTCCAGAGCCACGTCCCCTCCCACGCCGAGCTCAACTGGGCGCTTGCCTGCCACACCATGTTCGGCGAGCTCTCCCGCATGACGCAGTTCAAGGACAAGAGCGCGAAAAACGCCGGCAACATCAACGCGGGGCTTTTCACCTACCCCGTTCTGATGGCCGCCGATATCCTGCTTTACGGCACCTCCCTCGTTCCCGTGGGCATCGACCAGAAGCAGCATCTGGAGCTGGCGCGCGACATCGCCATCCGCTTCAATTCGGTCTACGGCGACACCTTCACCGTCCCCGAGGGCTACATCCCCCCTGCCGGCATGAAGATCATGTCCCTGCAGGAGCCCGCCAAGAAAATGAGCAAGTCCGACGAAAACGTCAATGCCTCCGTGGCCATCCTCGACGACCGCGACACCATCATCCGCAAGTTCAAAAGAGCGGTCACCGACTCGGACACGATCGTCAAAAAGGCCGACGGCAAGGACGGAATCAACAATCTGATCAACATCCATTCCTGCTTCACCGGCAAGAGCGTCGAGGAGATCGAAAGAGAGTTCGACGGCCGCGGCTACGGCGAGTTCAAGCTGGCCGTGGGTGAGGCGGTTGCCGATGCACTTGCCCCCGTCCGCAGCGAATTTGACAAGCTGATGGCCGACAAGCCCTATCTGGAGTCGGTGATGAAGAACGGTGCCGACCGCGCCCACTATTTAGCCAACAAGATGGTCTCCAAGGTCTACCGCAAGCTGGGCTTTGTGGCCCGTCCCCGCTGATCCCATCCTGTTCCCGAAAGGACCTTTTCCATGTCCACCAACACCATTCTCTTCGGGCTGACCGCGCTGGTGTTTGCCGCGCTTCTCTCCTTCACCGCCGCGCCCATCGCCCGTTTCCTCGCCCACAAGCTGGGTGCCATCGACATTCCCAAGGACGACCGGCGCATGCACAAAGAGCCCATCCCCCTTCTGGGCGGACTGGCCATCTTCTTTGCCTTCGCCGTCACCGCCCTTCTCTTTGCCGTTCCCTCCGAAACGCTTCTGGCGCTCCTCTTCGGCGGACTGATCATCGTTGCCTGCGGCGTTCTGGACGATATGTTTGAGCTCAATCCGCTGGCCAAGCTGGTCTTTCAGCTGCTGGCGGCGGTGGTGGCCATCGCCCTCGGCGTCCGCGTGGAGAGCATCAACCTCTTCGGGCAGTATGTGGTCTTCGGCGCGTGGAGCTACCCGGTCACGCTGATCTGGATCATCGCGCTGATCAACTCCATCAACCTCATCGACGGTCTGGACGGTCTGGCTTGCGGTGTGTCCGCGATCAGCAGTCTGTCGCTTCTGATCATCGCCGTGATCATGTCCGAATCCCAGATCGCCCTGCTGACCGCCATTCTCGTGGGCGCCTGCATCGGCTTTCTGCCCTTCAACTCCTTCCCCGCCAAAATGTTTATCGGCGACACCGGCGCCATGTTTCTCGGCTTCACGCTTTCGGTGCTGTCGGTGGAGGGTGTGTTCAAGGCGCACACGCTGTTTGCCTTCTTCGCCCCCATCGCCCTCTTTGCCCTCCCCCTGTTTGACACGATCTTCGCCTTCTTCCGCCGCATCTGCCAAGGGAAAAATCCCTTTCACGGCGACCGCGGCCACATCCATCACCGCCTGATCGATCTGGGCTTCTCCCACAAGCAGACGGTGCTGGTGCTCTACGCCATCTGCGGACTCTGCGGCGCTTCGGCGGTGGTTCTTCTCTTCCTCGGCATGGGAAGAGCGCTGATGACGCTGGGCATCGGCATGGGCATTCTCCTCATCAACTATCTGCTTCTCAAAAAGCACATTCTTCCTCCCCCCGCCGAGTCGGATCCCGATGCGAGGAAGGACGGCAAATCATGAAAAAAGACGACCGCAAGCGCTCCTTTCTCCTCTCGACGCTGATGCTGGCCGCCGTTGTTCTGTCGGTGGCCCTTCTCGCCCTCTTCATCCTCCAGCGCTATGAGGTGATCGATCTGTCGGGAAAAGGCGAAACCCCCGAAAGCGAAAGCGTGATCCCCGGCGACGAGGGACGCTTTCTCGAAGCGCTGCAAAACGGCTCGGCCGAAGGCGTGACGGTCACTTACGACATCGGCGAGCAGGATGTGTACGCCCTGCTCAAGAAAAATCCCCCCATCACCTGCTTTTACCTTGCCAACACCTTTACCTATTACGGCGAAACGAAAAACGCAAGCGGCTCCAACAAGATCTGGCGCGACGGCGACCGCTTCCGCATCCAGACCTACGAGGACGACAGGCTGGTGCAGACCGTGGTCAGCGACGGGCGGATCGTTTACGTTTCCCAAAGCACGGACGATACCTTTTTCTCCTTCCCCTATTCCGAGCACTTTGAGGTAGAAAGCTATGCCCGTATGCCCCGCGCCCGCGATTTCTTTGAGCTGCCCTCTGTTTCCGACCTGAGCATCACCCTCTTCCGCGATGAAAGCGACACGCTCTACCATGTCTCTTACCAAGACACCGCGCTTTCGCAGATCGAGCGTCTCTTTCTCTCTCTGGAATACGGGCTGGTGCTGAAGGCCGAGTCCTATGCCGATCAGAAGCTGGTCTATTCGCTGGAAACGACCGAGATCCACGGCGATCTGTCGGCATTCAACACCGACGTTCTCTTCATCTGGTAAACGGCAAACCGCTTTTTTTCGATTCGGTTCGGTCTGTTTCGATTTTTTTACGATCCACCCGATTTCATTCGGTTTCATACATCATTCGATTTCATACAGCAAAAGGAGATTTCATCATGAGCAAGCAAGTCCTTCCCCGTCCCGAATACCCCCGCCCGCAGTTTGTCCGAAACGAGTGGCTCTGCCTCAACGGCGAATGGGATTTTACCGTTGACAACGCCCGTTCCGGCGAGGAGCGCGCGCTTCATAAGGCGTCTTCCTTCGATCGGAAGATCACCGTCCCCTTCTGCCCCGAGAGCCGTTTGTCCGGGCTTGAGCTGACCGACTTCATGAGCGGCGTCTGGTACACGCGCGCCGTCACCCTTCCCGACTCTTGGCAAAAAAACGGCCGACGCACCCACCTTCACATCGGTGCCTGCGATTATCTGACCAAGGTCTTCGTCAACGGACGGGAGGCCGGCACCCACCGCGGCGGCTACATCTCCTTCGCCTTCGACATCACCCCCTTCTTACAGGACGGCGAAAACCGCATCACCGTCTATGCCTGCGACGACACCCGCGATATGACCATCCCCTCGGGCAAGCAGTCCCGCCGCTACGGCTCCCACGGTTGTTACTACACCCGTACCACCGGCATCTGGCAGACCGTCTGGCTGGAGAACACACCTGCCGCTTACATCAAAAACGTCAAGATCACGCCCAACGCCGGCGCAGGCGAGCTTCGTCTGGAGGTCAGGACCGTCGGTGCAGAGGGGCAGACCTTCCGCGCTGAGGCCTTCTTCGGCGGACGTTCGGTCGGTCGCTGTGAGCAGACGGTGAACTGGGACAACCTCTCGCTCTCGCTCCCCCTCTCCGAGATCCATTTGTGGGAGATGAGCGAGCCGAATCTGTACGATCTGGTCTTCACGCTCGGCGAGGACCGCGTGGAAAGCTATGCCGGTCTGCGCGACATCGCCTTCCGCGACGGCAAGACCTATCTCAACGGCAAGCCGGTCTTCCAGCGTCTGATCCTCGATCAGGGCTTCTACCCCGACGGCATCTACACCGCTCCCTCCGATGAGGAGCTGAAAAACGACATCCTCCGCAGCATGGCCATGGGCTACAACGGCGCCCGTCTGCACGAAAAGATCTTCGAGCCCCGCTTCCTCTATCACGCCGACCGTCTGGGCTATCTGCTCTGGGGCGAATACCCCAACTGGGGGCTGAATACCTCCTCGGCAAACAGCTTCAAGGCCATGCTCCCCGAATGGCTGGAGGAGCTGGAGCGCGACTACAATCACCCCGCCATCATCGGCTGGTGTCCTTTGAATGAAACGCCCCGCACCATCGATGCCGATCTGGTCCGCTTCCTCTACCATATGACCAAGGCTTATGACCCCACCCGTCTGTTCATCGACAACTCGGGCTGGTTCCACATCGCAGGCACCTACGACATCTTCGATGTTCACGATTACAACGGCGATCCCGTCTCCTTCCGCGAGCGTTATCTGCCTTTGGCCGAGGGGAAGCCCGCCGACTACCTGATGGACAACGACTACGGCTACCATCAGCACGGGCTCTCCGACGAGATCACCTTCGTCAGCGAATTCGGCGGCGCGCGCTGGGTATCGCCCGAAAAGCGCGGCGAGAAAAACGACCGCACCGTCTCCTGGGGCTACGGCGATCAGGAGGCCGATGAAAACGCCTTCATCGCCCGCTACAAGGGTCTGGTGGATGCGCTGCTGGACAACCCCGCCATCTCCGCCTTCTGCTACACCCAGCTCACCGACGTTGAACAGGAGCAGAACGGGCTTTACACCTACGACCGCAAGCCGAAATTCGATCCCGCCGTGATTGCCGCCATCACCTCGCGTAAGGCGGCCATCGAGGAATAACCGCATCCTCTTCCCCTCCACATCTCAGGGCTGTCCGAAAGGCAGCCCTTTTTTCTTACAGAAAAGCATCCGTTTTCCGCGAGCGGCAAGAAGAGGCGACGGCAGCAAAAAATGTCCTCTGGTTTCTTGACAAGAGGAGAAAAAGCCTTTATAATAAAAAGAAGGAAAGAAACAGGGTATTGCGCCCCCCGCCGTCGGACGGTGTTTTTCCGCGTTCGGCGAGCTTATCATTTCCGGAGGATTTTTTCTATGGCATTTCCCGTTGCATTACAGCTGTATTCGGTCCGCAATGAGGCCGAGCAGGATTTGAAGGGCACGCTTGAGGCCGTTAAGAGCATGGGCTATGAGGGCGTTGAGTTTGCCGGGCTTTACGGTCACTCGCCCGAGCAGGTCAAATCTCTCTGCGAGCAGATCGGTCTTGTTCCGATCTCCGCTCACGTCCCCTATGCCGAGCTGGCCGCCGATCCCGATCGGGTTCTGAGCCGGTATGCCTCCATCGGATGCCGCTTTGTGGCTGTCCCCTATCTGGGGGAGGCTGACCGTCCCGGGCAGGACGGCTTCTTCACGGTCATCGAAAATGTGAAAACAATCGGCGAAAGCGCCAGAAAAGCAGGCGTCCGTCTGCTTTACCACAATCACGACTTTGAATTCGTGAAGGTGGATGGCACCTACGGTCTCGACCTTTTGTATGAAAAAGTGCCCGCCGATCGGCTCGAAACCGAGCTGGACGTTTGCTGGGTGGCCGTGGGCGGCGAGGACCCCTGCGCGTATCTCCGCAAGTATGCCGGCCGCGCGCCCGTGGTCCATCTCAAGGACTATTTCGGCGAAAAGAGCGAAAACATGTATGAGCTGATCGGGATCGAATCCAAGGCCCCCGTCCGCCCCTCCAACTTCCAGTTCCGCCCCCTCGGCAGCGGTCTGCAGGACATCCCTGCCATTCTCGATGCCGCCAAGGATGCCGGCGCTCAATGGGTGGTGGTGGAGCAGGACTCGCCCTCGATGGGTCTCACGCCCCTCGAATGCGCAAAAAAGAGCATCGACTACCTGAGACAGATCGGAAACTGAATCACACAACCGAAACAAATGGAGGAATTATATTATGACAGATCGTTCCATGGCCGGTCTCAATAACCTGACCGCAAAAACAGAAACCAAAATCGACACCTCAAAAAAGCTTCGCATCGGCATCATCGGCTGCGGCTGGATCGCCGACGCTCATATGAACGCTTATAAAAACCAGCCTGACGCCGAAATTGTGGCCGCCTGCGACCTCATTCCCGGCAAGGCCGCCGCGTTCCTCAAAAAGCACGGCATCGAAGGCGCCAAGACCGACTACGCCTCCCACAAGGAGATGCTGGACGACAAGTCCCTTCAGCTTGACGCCGTCTCGGTCTGCACCTACAACCGTCAGCACGCCGAGCCTACCATCTATGCGCTGAAAAGCGGCGTGAATGTGCTGCTCGAAAAGCCCTTCACCGTCACGCTTGATGAGGCGGTTGAAGTCATGCGCGCCGAAAAGGAAAGCGGCAAGCTCCTCTCCCTCGGCTTCCAGCCCCGTATGGACAAAAACATGCAGCAGATCCGCAAGATCTGTCAGTCGGGTGAGCTCGGTCAGATCTACTACATCCAGACCGGCGGCGGCCGCAGACGCGGTATCCCCACCCCCTTCGGCACTACCTTCATCCGCGAGGAGACCGCGGGCATCGGTGCTCTCGGCGACATCGGCTGCTATTCGCTGGACATGGTGCTTCACGCCGTGGGCGATCCCAAGCCGCTGACCGTTTCGGGCTATAAGTCCGACTTCTTCGGCAAATGCCCCACCTACTGCGGCTACCCCGCCGATAAAAAAGAAGAATACGCCAAGACCTTCGGTGTGGACGACTTCGCCGCGGCCTTCGTTCGTCTCGAGGGCGGGATCATCCTTGACTTCCGCATCTCCTGGGCGATGAATCTCGACACCCCCGGAGACACCATCATCCTCGGCACCAAGGGCGGCCTCCGCATCCCCTCCACCGAATGCTGGAACGGTACCGTCGGCGGCCCCATGAAGCTTTACCATGAGGTGGCAGGGCTTCAGACCGTTACCGAGATCCCGATCATTCCGATGGACAAGGGGCTCTTCGATCTGAAGATCCGCACCTTCCTCGATGCCTGCAAGAACGGCACCGGCGCACCCGTCCCCTCCTGGCAGATCCTTTACAATCAGGCCATCATCGACGGCATTGCCCGCTCCTCCGCCGCCGGACGCGAGGTGGACATCGTCATTCCCGAGATTTAAAACAAACCGTTTTTTTTGGGGGGCTTTTGCCCCCCTTTTTCCTTCACACAAAAAAAAGTGTCTCTGACCGACTGAAAAAAGGAGGTGTTTCCCCCCATGCGCCTTGACTTGGTCCTCGCCTACGAGAAAAAGGAGGATGTCCGCGCCATCTTTACCGAATACACCGACATGCTGATCGAGGGCGACAGCAAATTCAAAGAGTATCTTCAGCTCCAGCGCTACGAAGACGAATTGGAGCATCTGGAGGTGAAGTACGGTCTGCCGCACGGAAGGCTCTACCTGGTCTATTGCGACGGGGACTTGGCCGGAAGCATCGCGCTCAGGCGGCTCGACGAGCGGCTTTGCGAATTGAAACGGCTGTATGTCCGTCCGCCCTTCCGCGGCAGGCACATTGCCGACTTTCTGATGAAAACCATCCTTGACGATGCCAGAGCAATCGGATATCAGGCCATGCTGCTGGACACGCTCCCCTTTTTGAAGGAGGCGATCGCGCTGTATAAAAAATACGGCTTTTATGAGATCCCCTGCTACAACAACAGTCCCATGGACAACTCCCTTTATCTAAAGCTGGACCTTTGAAAAGCTGGATCTCTGACGGCTTCCTCTCCCCCATCGATCCGTCAAAACGACTCATGACAAACCAAGCGGTGCTTCCGCTTCCACGCGAATGTCAAAGAAAAGCAAGCAGGGCTTCCGCTTCCACGCGCTTCTCCTCATCCCCGCCAAGCGAACGCCGCCCCCTGCCGAAAGCGAGCTTGCTCGCGGACGTGCGGCGGCGTTCCGCCGCTTTTTCCCCTTTGCTTCTTCAAAGCATGCCGCTGTCTCCCCGGCGGAAAAAGCGGCACTCGTCCGTACCGCCTCCGCGGTGCGGACCTTGGCGGGGGAGCATGGGCGGTGACGGCAGGCGCTTGCAGGAATCTCGCTGCATGAAAAAATCCCCGATTGTCAAAAAGCAATCGAGGATTTTTGTTTTTTGAGTTCAGGGGCTTCGGGCTTCCTTTTACAGGTACTGCTCAAGGAAGCGCGCCACTTCTTCGCCAACCTTTTCCTTGCCCAGGTCGCTGAGGTGGACGGTGTCCTCGGCCAGATACTCGTTGATGTGGGGGAGGACGAAGGAATACAGGTCGTCGATGTCGCAGCCGTACTCATCGCGGAGGACGGGAACGATCACGCTGTTGTACTGCGCGATGCGGTCACGGCGCTTCTGCGTACCGGCGCGGTCGCCCAGAGGCGTGGTGGTGGCAAAGATGATCTTTGCCTCCGGCGCAAAGGCGCGCATCTCGCGGTAAATGTCGGTCATCGTGTCCACATATTCGCCCAGATTGGTCAGCGCGGGGACACGCTCGCTGATGGTGGTGGTGTCCCAGATGCCGTTGTTCCAATGGATGATGTCCGGCTTCTCGCCCTCAAACAGCTTCAGCCAGTTGTTGATGAAGCGGAGGGTATACTTGGAAAAGCAGCAGTTCGTGGGGGGATGGCGCACCTCGGCCTTTCCCTTGAGGCATTCGATGACTCTCTCCTGATAGTTCATGCGGATCGAGTCGCCTAACAGCAGAATCTTTTTCATACTTGTTTCTCCTTATGGATTACCGATTCTCCCAGGCATCCTTGAAGTCCATGGCGAACTGCGCGAAGAAGGCCGAGCCCGACCAGAGCTGAGCCTCGTCGATGTCGAACTTGGGATGGTGATGGGGATAGTTTTCTTTGTCCGCAAATTTGGAGCAATGGAAGAAATACACCGACGGACGCTCCTCCGAGAAGAAGGAGAAATCCTCGCCCGCGGGAGTCAGCTCGGTCATTTCCTTCACGCGCTCCTTGCCGATGATCTTCTCGGCCGAAGCACGGTAGGCATCGTACATCCTGCGGTCGATGCGCATGCCCGGCACATGGAAGACCTGTTCTAAGGTTCCTTCGACACCGTTGGCCGCCGCGATGCCCTTCACGATCTCGCCCATCCGTTCAAAGAGGAAGGTCTGCTCCTCCTTATCGGGCGAGCGCAGGCTGCCCTCGATGACACACTCCTCGGGAATGATGTTGTTCCGCACACCGCCGTGGATCATGGTCACCGCCGCCACAGCCGGGCTGGCCGGATTGCGGTTGCGGCTGATCAGCGTCTGCAGCTGGGTGACGGCCGCGCAGGCGGCATACACCGGATCGCGGGACAGGTGAGGCGTGGACACATGAGAGCCCTTGCCGCTGAAGGTGGCACGGAAGGCGGTGATGTTAAAGGACATCACCTTGGGATGGCAGGCAAAATCACCGCCGACAAAGTCGCCGTTGAAGATGTTTCCGGTGTGCAGAGCCACCATCGCATCCACATGGGGATTTTCCAGAACACCGTCTGCCACCATGGGCTTGGCGCCGCCTCCTCCCTCCTCATACGGCTGGAAGATGAACTTCACCGTACAGGGGAGCTCATGGCGGTGCTCATACAAGATCTTGGCCGCGCCCAAAGCCATAGCCGTGTGGGCATCGTGGCCGCAGGCGTGCATATTGCCGTTTTTGGAGGCAAAGGGAAGGCCGGTGTCTTCCTGAATGGGAAGGCCGTCGCAGTCGGCACGGATGCCGAGACAGGGCGTGTCGCTCTGCCCGCGGATCACAGCGGCGATGCCCTTGCCGCCGATGCCCGTGCGGATCTCCTCGATGCCGATCTGTTTCAAATAGGAGAGGATGAGTTTTTCGGTCAGATCCATCTCCATCTTCAGCTCAGGGCACTGATGCAGCTCCCGTCGCATGTCGATGATCTCTTGCTCGATACGCTTCGCTTCGTTTACAGCGTTCATTGATGGATTCACCCTTTCTGTTTTATAAGCGGAAGGCGTTTTTTTGCTTGTATTGTTTTTTGTTTTTTCGCTTTTCGCTCCATGCACAATGCGCTTTTTGAATTGTGCATGGTGTTTCGTGCATTGCGCGTTGTGTGTTTCGCCTTGTGCTTCGTGCATCGCGCGTTGTGCGTTTCGCATTATACTTCATGCGTTGTGCGTTGTGCGTTTTGCCGCTACAAAAGGTCTCGGGCGGCGAAGAAGGCTCCGCCGCCCAAAACAAGCTTCATTCTTCAGACGCTATGCCTTATTTGGCCAGCTTTTTCGCAATGGCCTCGGTGATCGCCAGGAAGGCATCGATCTCCTCGGGGCTGTTGCAGTGCAGGGGCGAAACGCGGACGCAGCCGTCGATGCCCAGAGCCTCCAGCATTCTCGTCGAATAGATGCTGGGCTTCACACGCTCAAAGACGGTGACGTTGTTCTTTGCGTACTCGGCCACGGCCTCCGCGCAATGGACGCCGTTGATGGCGATGCCCAGAATCAGGTCCTTCTTCGACAGATCGCCGTCGTCGAAATAGACCGTCACGCCCTCAATGTCGCGCAGACCCTTCTGCGTGCCGTTGCCGTTGAGCAGGCGCTCATACAGAGCCAGCTCATGGGAGCGGATGTAGTTCATACCGGCCACATACAGCTCGCGGCGGTCGGTGCTCTCACACACCTCCTGACCGAGCGAGCAGACATAGTCCACCACGGCGGTCAGCGAAGCGAAGTTGGAGGGAGTGGGCGAGCCGAGCTCCCACACACGCTGGTCCTTGCCCGCCAGCTTGTGGTGGCGCAGTTGAGCCATACGGTCGGAGATATACGCATAACCGCTTCCGCGGGTGCAGAAGAATTTATAGGGAGCGAAGATCAGCGCATCCACGCCCATGGCGGCGACATCCATCACACCGTGCATGGCGTGCTGGACCGCGTCACAGATCACATACAGATCGGGCTTGATCTTTCTCGCCTCGCGGACGATCGACTCCACATCCATCACCGCGCCCGAAATGTTGGACGCATACATAACCGACAGGAAGCAGGTGTCCTTGTCCACCAGCTTGACGATCTCGTCCACATCGATGCCGCCGGTGACCGGGTTGGCCTTGGCCACGCGCAGCTCCATGCCCATCTTCTCCGCGCAGTACTTGGCTGCATCGAAAGCAGACGGATGCTCCAGCGAGGAGGTGACGATGTTCTTGCCGGGGATGTTTTCGGCCAGCACCTCAGCCAGCTTGAAGTTCAGCTGGGAGGCGGTCAGAGCGCAGTCCACAACGCCGTCGTTCGCACCGCAGATCACGCGGAGAATATCCTCCTCCGCCTTCTTCTGCACGGCGATCAGCTCCAGCGCTCTTTCGTGGGTACGCTCGGGGCAGTCGGGCAGCTCCTCATACAGGCTCTTGACCTCCACTGCCTTCTTCAGGCGGAAGGAGCCTCCCGAATTTTCAAAGAAGAGACGCTTGCCGCTTTTGGGATCTTCGTCGATCCAATAAAAAGCGTCACGGACTCTTGCCATGGTCTCTTTCGGAAACAGCTTATACTGACTCATTGTCAACATGCCTTCTTCCGCTTATCTGGCTGCTTTGTCCAGCTCGGACAGGTTGCCCTCAACGCCGAACTTCTTCCAGGTTGCCATGGCGTTGGCCTTATCCTCCTCGGTGGGATGATACTCTTCGGTGGACCAGCAGGGGATGTCCACAGAGCCGTCAGCCTTCGGGAAGGGAGAAGCGGTGTCGTTTTCATACTGCTTGCGGGCTTCCTCGGTGCGGAAATCCGGGATCTTGTGGGTGGTGCCGCCCTCTAAGACGCTTCTCCAGCCCAGGATACCGACCGCAGCCATAGCGGTTGCCTTGTATACATCGAAGTAGGGCTCTTCGGTTCCCCAAAGAACTCTCTTGAAGTGGTTCATAACCCAGTAGTCGCCGCCCCAGTGACCGGCATCGCGGACAACCGCATCGGATACGTCGGCACCGACGATGTTGGGGATGTATTCGCTGTTGCGGAAGC
This sequence comes from Oscillospiraceae bacterium, assembly GCA_015063795.1. GTDB lineage: Bacteria > Bacillota > Clostridia > Oscillospirales > CAG-272 > SIG694. Next base: position 417 of record SVTL01000003.1, on the reverse strand, counting down.
TGTCAGCGGGCTTGCTCCACTCGTTGTAGGAAACGCGGAGACGCTCGTCGTTGCCGCGGATGGTCTCAGCGCAGCCGTCGAGACAAGCGATACGGTACCAGTTGCCGTGACCGGCGCAGGCACCGGCGCCCGTGAAGGAAGCGACCGAGCCGTCGTTCATGTTGCAGAGCATAACGGCGATACCGTCGGACACGTGCTTGGCCGTACCCTTGCAGAGCTCGGGAGCAGCGGCAGCAACGGCGGTGACGGTTTCGGGAATGGTATCGGTGATATACATCAACGGACCGAGGGAGTGGGAGAGATAGTAGGTTCTGGGGGTCCAGCCGCGCCAATGATACTCACCGCGGGTGAACTGGTTGGTGGACTCGAGAGAGGAGGGATGGATGTACTCGCCGTGAGAATAGAGAAGACGGCCCA
>SVTL01000016.1 GCA_015063795.1 Oscillospiraceae bacterium | reverse complement strand
TCTGTACTTGAGTTCCGTGATATAATTTCATTCCACACCTCCGTTGCTTTGATTATATTATATCATAAAACAGCAATATTGTCGAGCAACAATCGGTTGCACAAAAATGCCGATACCATAGTCAAAATAATGTGGTATCGGCTATTTTCATTTCTTGCTATTGAAATTGGGATACTCAAATAAAACAAATAATCCGAACGACTCTCCAAGTAAGAGAATGTTCGGATTATTTTCATGTGGTCGGAGTGACAGGATTGGAAGAGTGCGGCTACCGCTTGCTCAATGGTCGTCTCGCTCCCTGACGCGGTCGCGATCCTCTCTTTCGCTGCGCTCTCATCCCACCCGCTTCATCCGCCCCCGGCGGCGCGCGTGGGATTCGACCTGGTCCCGAATTGGTTCACGACAGCAAAAGACCGCGGATCAAGCGCAATCTGCAAGCAAAACAAAACAGCAGACCTTAGTCTGCTGTTGCGACCAACAAAACTTGATCGGCGCGGCTACCGCTTGCTCAATGGTCGTCTCGCTCCCTGCTTCGGTCGCGATCCTCCCTTTCGCTGCGCTCTCATCCCACCCGCTTCATCCGCCCCCGGCGGCGCGTGCGGGATTCGACCTGGTCCCGAATTGGTTCACGACAGCAAAAAACCGCGGATCAAGCGCGATCTGCAAGCAAAACAAAACAGCAGACTTTAGTCTGCTGTTTTGTTTTGGTCGGAGTGACAGGATTTGAACCTGCGGCCTCTTGGTCCCGAACCAAGCGCACTACCAAACTGTGCCACACCCCGATATCATATAGGCATCGCCTATTATACCATCTTTTGTTTCGCTTGTCAAGGCTTTTTTCTTTTTTTCGTATCAAAGGCGAAGCAAAACGTGTTGCGGTTGGGTAAAGATACCACGCGCCCGATTCTTTCTCATGGCTATCGTTGTTGATATTGCACATTGTATAAAGGAACATTTTGTGATACAATGAAAACGTTGCGGCGCTTTGTCCTCTGCCGCAAAAACAAGAGACATCGGAGCAAAAAAACGCTCCTCTCCGTTCAGATAGAAAGGATCACAAACCGTGAACAAACCGTTTATCACCGGCATTCGTGACGGCATTCCGATCGCGTTGGGCTATCTGTCGGTCAGCTTCGGCTTCGGCATTTTAGCCGCCTCCCTGGGACTGTCGCCGCTGGAGGCCTTCCTTGTCTCCGCAACCAACCTGACCTCAGCCGGGCAGGTGGCAGGCATTGAGGTCATCGCGGCGGGCGGTACGCTGTGGGAGATGGCTGTCACCCAGCTGGTGATCAACATCCGCTATTTTCTCATGGCGCTTTCGCTGTCCCAGAAGCTGGACGGCTCCTTCCATACTCCTCAGCGTCTGCTGGCGGCCTACGGCATCACCGACGAGATCTTCGGCGTTTCCCACTCCAAGGAGGGAAAGCTGACGCCTCTGTATCTGTACGGGCTGATCGTCATTGCCTTCTTAGGCTGGACGAGCGGCACACTGCTGGGCGCTTTGGCCGGTGACGTTCTGCCGAAGGTGCTGACCGATTCGATGGGCATCATGCTGTACGGTATGTTTTTGGCGGTGATCCTGCCCGAGGCGAGAAAGAGCCGCGGAGCGTTGGCGGTGATCGTGATCGCCGCTGTGATCAGCATCCTCTTCCGATACGTGCTGACCGCCGTTTCGGGCGGCTTTGCCATCATCCTCAGCGCGGTTGCGGCCGCAGCGTTGGTGGCACTGCTGTTCCCCGTGGACGAAAAGGAGGCGTGAGGGATGAACTTTTATCTGTATCTTCTTGTGATGGCCGGCGTGACCTATCTGATCCGTATGCTCCCCTTCACGCTCTTCCGCCGTCCGATCCGATCCGCCTTTTTCCGTTCTTTCCTGCACTATATCCCCTATGCGGTGCTGAGCGCGATGACCATCCCCGCCATTTTCCATTCCACGGGCAGTCTGCCTACCGCTCTGGCGGGAACGGCGGTGGCGGTGGTGCTGGCATACCTCAAGCAGCCGCTGATCGTGGTGGCGCTTGCGGCATCGGCCGCGGCCTTCCTGGCCGGGCTTGTGATCTGAAAAAGAGAAAGCACATGTTGCAAAAAAAAAACGATCCTCCTGCTCTTGCGGGGGGATCTTGTTATATGCGGCGCTTCGCGGCAGACGCTTTGCCCAAGCGTGCTTTGGGGTTGTTTTTGGGGGAGAACCAACAGCGCGCCGAGCCGCTTTGTTGCTTGCTTTTTTGAGACGGACGGCGGTATGCCGAGTTGCTTTTTTTGTTTGATTGACGGCGTTTGACGCCGTTTTTTTGTATAGCTCTTCCTTTTCGGGACATGCTAAAAGCATCGATGTTTTTTCGGAGGAAGAAGCGGTGAAGCGTATGTTGGTGTTTTTTGTGCTGGGCTCTGCGGGCTATCCCGTTTTGGAGATCTTATGGCGGGGGCACACCCATTGGTCGATGGCGCTGGCGGGCGGGGTCTGCTTTTCGCTGATCTCGCTGACGGCGTCTTGTTTCCGCAGATTGCCGCTTCCTTGGCGGGCAGCGGTCTGCGCATTGGGTGTGACGGCGGTGGAGCTTGTGTTCGGCGTGGTGTTCAATCTTCTGCTGGGCATGAACGTGTGGGATTACAGTGACCGTCTCTTCCATCTCTGGGGGCAGATCTGTCCGCTGTTCACGCTGTTGTGGTGGCTGCTCAGCCTGCTGCTCCTGCCGCTGACCGATCGGCTGAACCGTCTCATCAACCGCGGTCTGCGCGGCGGAGAGGTATGGATGTGAGAAAATACCGTCGCTTGGAAAAACGGGGACGGGGTTGTTTTTTTCTTTGCATAAAGCGGCTTTTTTGCGGCGATACTGTTAGCAACATCGCGTGCGAGAGATCGCTCGCAAGCTTGCAAGGAAGAAAGGGAAAAACGATGAAGAAAACAATGGCAGTTGCCTGCGCGCTTTTTTTGGCGGGGCTGTGTTTGTCCTCGGTCCTGCCGGTCCACGGGGAGGGCGAGGTGTACGAAAAAACGCTTCGTCTGCATGTGCTGGCCAATTCGGACAGCGAGGAGGATCAGGCGCTGAAGCTGGCGGTGCGGGATGCGGTGCTGGCAGAGGTGACGCCGCTTCTGGAGGGGTGTGAGAGCCGTTCGGAGGCGGAGACGTTGGTGGGAGATCACCTGGATGCGATCGCGGCGGCGGCAGAGGCTGTGGTGAGCGAGTGGGGCTATGGCTATGGCGTGTCGGCTTCGGTGGGGCTTGAAGCTTACCCCGAGCGGAGCTATGGCTCCTTCCGTCTGCCTGCGGGGGAATACTGCTCGCTGACCGTCCGCATCGGGGAGGCCGCCGGGCAGAATTGGTGGTGCGTTCTCTTTCCGCCTCTCTGCACCGGCGCGGCGGAGGTGCGCGAGGAGCTGGCGGCGGTCGGTTTCACCCCTGCCCAGATCCGTCTGCTGACCGATGCGGAGCATCCGCAGTATGTGCTGCGCTTTAAAATTCTCGAGTGGCTGGAATCGGTGTTCTGAGCGTTGCTTCTCGGCTTTCGCCGGTTCGGCGCGGGCAAAAGGCTGCCGTTTCTCTCCGCATTTTTGCACAGGCTTTCCGCCATCCCCCTCCCCGCCGCACGCCAAGGGCGGACTGCATAGAAGCAGTCCGCCGACGTCCGCTCCCTCCTGTGTAGAGGAGGGGGCGCTTTTTTGTTTTTTGAGGGAGCGGACCGCCCGCGCGGTGAGGCGAAAAAGATGCCGTTTGCTTGGGCGGGGGAAGGGAGGCTTCGGGAAAAAGGCGAAGCATCCTGCGGGCGCTTGGCGTGCGGCGGGCGGGGAGGATGGTACGGCGCGGTACTGTTTTTTGGGAGGAGATGTGGTAGAATCGGCGCACAGGAAACGAGAGGAAGGGGAAAAGCATGCGGATGCAGAAAGAAAAAGAGAACAAACGTCTCCGCTTTTTGGGAGAGTGGATGCTGTGCGGAAAGAAGCGGAGGGCGGTGAAACAGGAAGCAAAAGCGGCGGGGCCGACGCTGCCCGAGCCGTGGCAGATGCGGATGAGCTCGCTGTACGATGCTCTTTGTTCGATGAGAGAGGAAACGGCGGCAAGCGCGGCGGAGGCGTCTGAGTGCCGTGCGGTCTGTGAGCGGAAGGCAGAGGAGACGGCCAGCGGTGTCTTGTATGCGGCGTCGGCGGAGCGGACACGTCTGGCGGCCGAGAGCCAACGCGGGAAAAACGAGAAGAAACGCAAACAGCAGGAGCAAAGCCGCCAATTTGCCGAAAGCGGGCGGGAGGAGCGAGAAGCTCTGCGGGAGACGGCCGAGAAACAGCGCGAGCTCAACGAGATGGAGCGGATCCTGCGCGAATCGGTGCGGGAGGACGAGCATTTGGCGTTTGCCGAGGAGATGAAGACCTTTCGCGAATACATAAACGGTCTGTGCGTTTCGTCTGCGGAGGCGCAAATGTACGAGCTGCGTCGGGAGACCGAGCGGCTGAAGCGTGAGATCGGAGCCCTGGCAGAGGCTCTGCGCGGGAGCGAAACGGGAGAAAATCCGGAGCGATAACGAAAAAAATGAGGCAAAAGGACGAAAAAAACGCCCGAAAAGCAAGGAAAAAGACAGAAAAATGGAAAGAATCACCTTCCTTTGCAAAAAAATTCGCAGAACCTATTGCATTTTTTGAAAGGATGTGATATGATAGTAATACTGTACAGAAAGGGAATGGTATCATCATGCTTACAATTGTTTGTGGAATTATACTGATTGTGGCGGCTGTTTTTCTTGTAGTCGCTGTGCTTTTACAGAACGGTAAATCTCACGGTCTGTCGGGAGCGATCTCCGGCGGCGCCGAAACCTTCTTCGGCAAGACCAAGGGTAAGACCATCGACCGTGTGCTCTCCAAGGCAACCACTGTCGTGGCTATCGTTTTTGTGATTCTGGTCATTCTGGTCTATGTGTTCCAGAAGGACTACGATTATGACAATGCTCTTGACGACTATCTGAGCGGCGCCGAGAACGGCACGGTCACCGATGTTGTCGATCCTGCCGACACCGAGGCCGGCGAAACCACCGCTGCCGCTGAGGAGTCTGCTGCTCCTGCCGAGACCACGGTTGCTCCTGCCGAGACCACCGCTGCTGCGTAAGGCAACGGTTCTTTCGGTGTACATTCTGTGAGAGGCGCTTTTGTTCGCTTGGCGCGTTGAACGGGATGTCGGATTTAAAAAAAAACAAAGCACCCTGATTTTGGGGTGCTTTTTCCCTTGTGTAAAAAAGGCTGCTGTCCGAAAAAAACAGCAGCTTTTTTGTTTGGTGTCCCGGTTTATTCGCCGGGGAGCCCTTCCTCGCTGATGATCTGCAGATTGGTGGCGATCAGCTCCAAGCTCTTATAAAAGATACGGCGCTGGTCGGGCGAGAGTCCTTCGCCTGCCTTTTCCACGGCGATGATGGCGCGGGCGCGGATGTAACGCGCGGCGAATTTTCCTTTTTCGGTGAGGGTGATGCGGGCGCGGTAAGAGGAATTGTTGGCGTTTTCCCGCTTGATCAGCCCCAGCTCCGCCATTTCGGCCAGAGCGCGGGAAACGGCGGCCTTGTTCTTGTCGCAGACCTCGCAAAGGCGCGCGGCGGTGATGCCGTCTTTATAGCGGTACATAGCCGAGAGGTAGAGGGCATAGGTGCCCTTGAGCCCGAACTTGACCATTTCATCGTTCATGATTTTGTTCAGACAGCGGTGGATGACAGTGATGAGCGAAGCGAATCGTTCAAAGCGGTGGATCACAGCTCAAGCTCCTTTTCTTCCGATGCGGATTCATCGGAGGGAATGCTTTCCGCTTGGGAGGTATCGCTATCTTCCTCGGGCAGGTCCTCCTGCTCGGCGGAAAGGATGTAGTGATAGACCGGCTGGCCGCCGAAAACGGGGCAGATGTCGGCCTCGGGGAAGCGCTCGGAGAGAATGCCGCACACGCGCTCGGCCTCAGCCTCGGTAACACCCTCGCCGTAGATGAGCGTGAGGAAGCCTTCGCCGGCGTGGAAGATCTCGTCGGTCAGGCGGAAGAGAGCGGTGCGCAGGTCGTTGTCAACAAAGGAGAGCTTGTTTTCCTTCAGCGCCAAGAACTGGCCTTTTTTGATGGTCCTGCCGTCGAAATCGGAATCGCGGGCGGCAAAGGTGATCTGACCGGTCTTCACGCGGTCCTTGGCCTCGTTCATCGATTGCGTCATCTCATCGGCGGAGCTTTCGGTGACAAAGGACATGGCGGCGGCGATGCCCTGCGGGATGGTTTTGGTGGGGATAACGCGGATCTCACGGTCGGGAGCGAGCAGAGCGGCCTGCTCAGCGGCCATGATGATGTTTTTGTTGTTGGGGAGCAGGAAAACGGTCTTGGCGGGCGTCATCAGGCAGGCGCGGAGAAGCTCCTCGGCGGAGGGGTTCATGGTCTGACCGCCGCTGACCACCTGTGCACAGCCCAGCTCGCTGAACAGCGCGGCCAGTCCGTCGCCGGCAGCAACCGCAACCATTCCGCATTCTTCGGTGGGCTCGGCCACCAGACTGCCTTTTTTGATCGATCTCTTGCTCTTTTCGGGCTTCTTTCCGCCGCTCTGACGCTGACGGAACTGCAGACGCATGTTTTCAACCTTGATCTTTTCGGCGTCGCCATAGACCATCGCTTCATCGATGGCCTTGCCGGGACGGTCGGTGTGAACGTGGATCTTGAGCAGCTCGCCGACCGCGGCGATCACAAGGCTGTCGCCCATGGAGGAGAGCAGAGGCGTGAGCGTATCAACAGCCTCCTCGGGGACGCCTCCCTCACAGCGGAGCAGGATCTCGGTGCAATAGGTAAAGGTGATCTCGTCCTCGGAGAGCGGAACGGGATCCTCGGGAGCGAGAAAAGCATCGTCCTCATCGGAAGGAGGATCGATGGCGCGACCGGTCTGCAGGTAGGTGAGCATACCCTCCAGCACCGTGACATAGCCCTTGCCGCCGGCATCCACCACGCCTGCTTTTTTCAGCATAGGGAGCAGCTCGGGCGTCTCGGCCAGCGTGATCTCGGCCTGCTTGAGAGCGGCCTCCAGCACTTCGGTGGAAGAAGCCTCCCGCAAGGACGCTTTTTCGGCAGCGTCGGCAGCCATGCGCGAGACGGTGAGGATGGTGCCCTCGGTGGGGTGCAGCACGGCCTTGTATGCCGATTCCACGCCCTTTTTCAGCGCGGCGGCCAGCGCACGTCCGTCCAAGCTTTCCTTGCCCTCGCAGCCCTTGGCAAAGCCGTGGAAGAGCATGGAGAGAATCACGCCCGAATTGCCGCGGGCGCCCTTGAGAAGCGCTTCGGCGGCGGTGGAGGCAACGCTGTCAACCGGCGTGCCCTCGTCGATGTCGGCCTCATGCAGCGCCTCGGAGGCGGAGGCCATCGTCATACCCATATTGGTACCGGTATCCCCATCGGGGACGGGAAAAACATTCAGCTCATTGAGCGCCTGACGGTTTCTTGCCAGGTTGTTGGCGCCCGAAAGAAAGGCTTCCTTGAAACGAATGGCGGTGATCATGGATGTTCTCCTTTTTTGACTCAAACGATCGGTCGTTTTATGATAAAACAGAATGGTTTTTGTCGGGATCGTTGATTGCTCAACGTTAGGCTTTTGCTATTATACCGCATAAAGGTTGATTTGTCAACAACATTTCCCGATTTGAACGTCTGCACCGAAAAAGATACAATTCCGCAACAAACGGACGGACGGAAGAGGAGAGTCTGCAGCAAACCATGAACGGCTGCGGCGTGTCCGAAGCAAGCGGACGTGTGAAGAAAAAAGGCGGCTGCGGCGCGCCCGAAAGCAAGCGGACACAGACGAAAAGAAAAAGCCGATGCCAAAAGACACCGGCTTTGGAGATCCGTTTGTTTGAACGTTACGTTTTCTTGATGTTGATGCCCATTTTTTCGGCGTGCTCGTGACGGGCGGAGACACGTCCCTCGGGCTCGATCTCACCGGCCTTGGAGAGGGAGATCTTGGTGAGGAAGGGGCCGACGATCTCATAAACGAGGACGGCGAAGAGGGTGATGTTGAGCACCAGATCGCCGCCGGGGATGCCGACGGTGGCGCTGGAGGCCTTGCTGGCCATGCCGAGAGCCACGCCTGCCTGGGGAAGCAGGGTGATGCCTAAGTATTTGACGATGTTGTCATCGCACTTCATCATCTTCGCGCTGGAATAGGCGCCGGAGTACTTACCGAGCGAGCGTGCGATGATGTAAACGATGCCGATGAGCACGATGATCGGGCTTTTGAACACGCCCAGATTCAGCTCGGCGCCGCTGAGCACGAAGAAGAGGATGAACAGAGGCGCGGTCCAGCGATCCACGCGGTCCATCAGCTCCTCGGAGAAGTCACAGACATTGCAGAACACGGTGCCCAGCATCATGCAGGAGAGCAGGGAGGAGAAGGCGATGTGGATGCCGCCGACGGTAAAGGTGAGCGAGGAGATGCCGACGGTGATGAGCACAAAGGCCACCGACACGGCCAGACGCTTGGAGCGGGAGTGGAAGAAGCGCTCCATGAAGTTGAACAGAAGTCCCATCACGAAGCCCAGCAGGATGGAGAGAATCACCTCGAGAATGGGCTCGAGCAGGACGGAGAGCAGGCTGATGTTGCCCGCGCCGATGGACTTGGCCACGCCGAAGGAGACGGCGAAGAGCACCAATCCGACCGCATCATCGAGCGCAACGATGGGGAGCAGGATGGAGGTCAGCGGTCCCTTTGCCTTATACTGCTTAACGACCATCAGCGTGGCGGCAGGAGCGGTGGCGGCGGCGACAGCACCGAGCACGATGGCCACGGGCAGAGGCAGCACGTCGGGCATGGCGAAATGGAGACCGATGAGCACGATGTCCACCAGAATCGTGGTGACCACGGCCTGCAGGATGCCGATGACGGTTGCCTGCTTGCCGATCAGCTTCAGCTGAGACATACGGAATTCGTTGCCGATGGCAAAGGCGATGAAGCCGAGCGCCAGATCGCAGAGGATGGAATAGCCCTCCACCTCATGCAGGGTGGAAAAGCCGATGCCCTCAAGGCCCAGCGCGCCGAGAGCAAAAGGACCGATCAGAATGCCTGCCACCAGATAGGCGGTCACGGCGGGGAGATGGACCAGCTTGGCCAGACGGGAGAGCAGGAGTCCTGCCAGCAGGGCGATGGCAAGGCTGATAAACACGGTTGCGGTATTCATAAAAATGGAAGCCTTCTTTCCGTTGTTTTTGGATCGTTTGCAAAACCGCCCCATTATAGCACTTTGCCTTCGCAAAGTCAAGGGGCGATTTGTTTTTCTGCTTTTTGTCTCAACGGACAAGCGTTTTTCGGTGTTCTTTTGGCACTTTTGAGGAGTTGTCCGTTTCTTTTCCGAAAAGGCGGTCAGTCGGAGACCTTGGCGGCATACACCGCATCGTGAGCGGCCTTTTTCAGAATGGCGGCTTCCTCCTCGGAGGCCAGACCGCCGATGTAGTCGATCGAAAGCGGATCGGCGGAGAAGAGGGTGGCATAGTGACAGTAGAGCGCCAGCAGACTGCCCGCAGGGGAGGGGTGCTTGCCGTCGGCGTGGAAGAGGTCGATGCCGGGGTGGTTTTGGACGATGTCGAGGAAGGCCCATCCCACAGGCGAAACGGCCAGATCACAGCGCTTGCCGATGTAGGTGTAGGAGTCGGCCAGCAGGCGCGTCATATCCTCGGGCGTCCAGCCGTGAAGCGTCAGGCTTTCGTGACCTTTCTTACTGCCCCATGTCTGGTAGAGGATGCCCTTGGCGCCGACCGCCCGGATGCGGGGGGCGAGGGCGCGCACGCCGTCGTAAAACAGCTCGGGATCGGAGGCGGGACGGACGCTCTGCTCCTGCAGGAAGACGAAGTCGTAGCGGTTGCCGTCGGCCAATTTTTCGGCCACCACCTGCCCGGCCTCGTCGCGCGGGTCGGCCATTTTCTCCAGCGTCCAGCCGCCCTTGGTCACGCTTTCCACGGTGACGCTCCGGCCGTTGGCGATGGCGGCTTTTTCAAAATGGGAGGGCATATCGTTGTAATAGGTGTAGCTGTTGCCGATGAAGAGGATGCGGAGGGGGTTGTTCATGATGGTTGGCTCCTTCTGTTTTTGTTTGATGGTTGCGTTTGACGCTGCGGCTTGACGGCTTCTTTACAGCTCGATCTTAGCGCAGACGGGGTAGTGGTCGGACAGATATACGCCGCCCTCATGCGGATCGGGGAGCGCATAGGCCTCCAACGGCTGGCCGTCGGTATAGATGTAGTCGATCTTGACCGGCTCGCACTGCCCGAATGCGTGGAAGGTACCGCCAACGTGGACGGTGGCATCGACAACGGCGCGCCCCTTCATGCGAAGAGGCAGGGCAGCCTCAGGCGTGTCGGGCAGGGCATTCATGTCGCCTGTGAGCACAAAGCGCCCCTCGCAGCGGGAGATCTCCTGCACGATCTGGTTCATGCTCAGCAGACGGGCGGTCTTGCCCTCGTGGTCGAGGTGGGTGTTGAAAAACCAAAAGGGCGGGGCCCCCTTGGCCGACAGCTGTGCGCTCACGCAGAGCCTCGGATAGATGCTCTGGTCGCTCCCCTCATAGCGGCTTCCGGGCGCATTCGGCTCGGAGGAGAGGAAGAAGGTGGAAAAGGAGAGAAGATCAAATGTGTCCTGTTTGTAAGCGATGCAGCAGGACTCGCCGCGGTAATCCTTCTGCCTGCCGCAGCCGATGACGGTATAGCGGTCGCGCAGACGGACACGCAGTCTCTCGCGGATACGGTCGCCCGCCTCCTGAAAGCCGATCAGGTCGGGATCTTCCTTGAAAATGGCGTCGATCAGCTTGTCCTCGCGGTTGGGAAAATAGTTGATGCCGTCGCTTTTGACTTCACAGCGGACGTTAAAGGTCATCACATGGCAGAGCATGGCGGGGTATCCTTTCCAAAGTTCGGTTTCGGAGTGTGTCTTCTTTATTTTGTAAACATTGTACCACAAAGCGTCGTTTTTTGCAAGAAAAACTTGTAATTTTTGTCGTGGTATGGTATTCTGTTATTATATAAAAAACGGAGGATTCCTTTTATGAAACGCTTTGTCCTGCTCCTTCTGATGCTCACGCTCGCTCTCGCCGGCTGTAACGGCGGCGGAGAGGGTGTGGCGACATCCGACCAAACGGAGACTCCCGAGGGAGAAACCACAGCCGCTCCCGAAACGACCGTTGCTCCCGAAACGACGGCCGCGTCCGAGGAGGCAAAGCCCCTCGATCCGAATGCGGAATACAACATCCTTTTCGTTGGCAACAGTTATACCTATTTTAATGAAATGCCCTCGGTTTTTCTTCGCCTGTGCCAGCAGAATGGATATGGGAAGGTGCACGTCAACTCGGTGACGAACGGCGGTTGGACGCTTCTCCAGCACGCATCTCCTGCCGACCTGTGCGGAAAAAAGATTGTGGCGGAGTTGGAAAAGGGAATCTACGATTATGTGATTCTGCAGGAGCAGAGTACCCGCCCCGTGATCGATACGGCGCTGTTTTATGACGGTGCGCGTGCTATGGTGGAGAAGATCCGTGCGGCGGGAGCCGAGCCGATTTTCTATCAGACCTGGGGACGTAAGGAGGGGCATTCCTTCCTCAAAGAATACAAGGAAACCAATGAATCGATGACCTGGAAACTGGCGGCGGCCTACCATGCCATCGGCGAGGAACTGTCGGTGCCCGTTGCGCCCGTTGGCTATGCGTTTTTTGATGTGCATACCGCCAAGGGCGACACCATCAATCTGTATGATCCCGACCTGACGCACCCGTCCAAAAACGGCAGTTACCTGGCGGCATTGACCATTATGACCAAACTGTTCGGTGCCGATCCCACCACCTTTACCGTCCGCGGTCTCGAGGATGACGTTGTCAAAACGCTGACCGAAGCGGCCAAAAAGGCGGTTTTGGAAACACCCGAACTTCCCGACGAATATAAAACCTCGTCTGTGGGCGTGTTCAGCGAGCAGGTGAAGTATGCGGTGGACGCCTCGCAGATGGCGCAGTTGAAAAAGGCTCCCGAAAGCGAAATCATCTCGCTGATCAGCGGCAACCCGCCCTACCCCAGCCGCAAGCGCTTTTGCGGTATTTTGGGAAGCAAGGGGGCGATTGCTTCGAAGGAATATTCGACGACGGCTCTCACCGACGCGCAAAAGGCTGACATTGCCGACATTGGCTACGGTGTTTCGGTCATCGGTATTGAGCGGATGGACAGCAATTCTTCCGGCTATAAAACCGCGGTGGAAAACCTGGTCAACGGTGAATGGGGCGGCGGTACGATGATGTCCAACCTGTATTTTGACGACAAACGCTATGATATCAACGGAAACGTTGACGAAAACGGCCTGTTTACCGCGCTGATCACCCTCAACTTCGGGAAATTGCATACGTTCGATGCCTTCGGGTTCTGCTCGGGCAGTCTGCAGGGATTCCCCGGCGCGGCGGAGGTGTATGTCAGCGATGACGGAAAGAGTTGGACGAGAGTCCCCACCGCTTGCTGGGATGCGCTGAATGTGAAGGGCTTGGCGGGCATCAGCAATGCACCGACCGATCCTTGGAACAGCAAGGCACCCGGTACCTGCGCGCTGTTTGATATGGGCGGCATCGGCGGACAGTATATCCGTCTCGGCATCGCCATCGGCCGCTACGATGCGTCGGATAAGAACAACACCATCAACACCAGAGAGATTATCGTGTACGGCGCCGAAAAATAACGGCATCGTACATACAACGGCGCCGCACCCAAATTTTCTCGGTGTCGGAGCGACCCGCTTCGGTTCATGACGACAACGGTGACAGACGGCCCTCGATGTTTTTATAAAAAGGTTGAAACGATTGAAAAATTGTACACCGTGTATCGAAAGCGGTGAAGTTTTATTTTGAATTTGAGAGGTATTTTTAATGAAACGCTTTGTCCTGCTCCTTCTGATGCTCACGCTCGCTCTCGTCGGCTGTAACGGTGGCGGAGAGACCGTTCAGACGACCGATCCGGTTGATCCTGCCGAGTCTGCGGATCCTGCCGAACCCACAGCCGCTCCCGAAACGACCGTTGCTCCCGAAACGACGGCCGCTCCCGAAACGACGGCCGCGTCCGAGGAGGCAAAGCCCCTCGATCCGAATGCGGAATACAAAATCCTCTTCATCGGCAACAGCTATACCTTCTACAACGATATGCCCGCGCTCTTTCAGCGAGTTCTCCAGCAGAACGGCTATGCGAAGGTGCGCGTCAATTCCGTGACCGCCGGCGCCTGGACGCTGCAAAAGCATGCCGATCCCGCCGACCAGTACGGCAAAAAGGTGGCAGAGGAGCTGAAAAAGGGCGGCTACGATTACGTGGTCCTGCAGGAGCAGAGCACCCGTCCGATCACCGATCCCGCGCTGTTTTATGACGGCGTGCGCGCTCTGGCCGAGAAGTTCCGCAAAATAGGGGCTGAGCCCATCCTCTACCAGACATGGGGACGCAAGGAGGGCAGTTCCACTCTCCGCGAACTCAACCTGACCAACGAGAGCATGGCGCACAAGCTGGCGGCGTCGTATACCGCCATCGGCGAGGAGCTGTCGATCCCCGTCGCGCCCGTGGGCTGGGCCTTCCGTGACGTGCACACCAACAAGGAAGCCGGCATCGATCTCTACGATCCCGACCTGACGCACTCGTCCAAAGAGGGAAGCTATCTGGCGGCTTTGACCATCATGACCAAGATGTTCAACATCGATCCGACCACCTTCACCATCCGCGGAATGGAGGAGGATGTGGCGAAGGTGCTGACCGAGGCGGCAAAGAAGGCGGTTTACGAAACGCCTGAGGTCCCCGAGCAGTACAAGACCTCGTCTGTGGGTGTTTACAGCGAGAAGGTGGAGTATGTGGCGGATGCCTCGAAGATGAAGCAGCTGACCTCGCTTCCGAAGTCGGCTATCATCTCGGTGGTGAGCGGCGGTACCTATTCCAACGGCAAGACCTTCAGCGGTCTGCTGGGCAGCAAGGGAGAGGTTGTCTCCAAGGAAAGTTCCACAGCCGCTCTCACCGACGCGCAGAAGGCGGATTTTGCCGACATCGGCTACGGCGTTTCCTTCATCGGTCTGCAAAAAATGGCAACATCGACTGCGGCGGCAAGCCTGGTCAACGGCGAGTGGGGCGGCTCGATGATGTGCAACCTCACCTTTGACGACAAGCGGTACGACATCAACGGCAAGGTCGATGAAAAGGGTCTGTATACCGCGCTGATCACCCTCAATTTTGCCAAAGCACATACCTTCGATGCCATCGGCTTCTGCTCGGGCAGTCTGCAGGGCTTCCCCGGTGCGGCGGAGGTCTATGTCAGCGACGACGGCAAGACCTGGACGAGAGTGCCCACCGCCTGCTGGGATGCGGTGAACGGAAAAGCGCTGAGCGCGGCCAAATCCTTCCCTGCCGATCCGTGGAGCGATAAGAAGCCCGGCACCTGCGCGCTGTTTGATATGGGCGGCGTGAGCGGACAGTATATCCGCCTCGGCGTTGTCATCGGCCGCTACGATTCCTCGGACAAGTACAACACCATCAACACCAGAGAATTGGTCGTATACGGCGCCGAAAAATAACGGTATCGTTTGCAAAGCGGCGCCGAACCCAAATTTTCTCGGCGAGATCGACTCGCCGCTTTCGCCTTCGGCAAAAGACGAAAATTTGCAAAGCGAAACGGAAGTCGAAAGAACGCCGAAAAATAACGGTATCGTTTGCAAAGCGGCGCCGAACCCAAATTTTCTCGGCGAGATCGACTCGCCGCTTTCGCCTTCGGCAAAAGACGAAAATTTGCAAAGCGAAAGGGAAGCCGAAAGAGCGCCGAAAAATAACGGTATCGTTTGCAAAGCGGCGCCGAACCCAAATTTTCTCGGCGAGATCGACTCGCCGCTTTCGCCTTCGGCAAAAGACGAAAATTTGCTGAAGCGAGAGCGGATCGTCTATGGTGCTGAAAAGAAATAAAATCATAGAACCACAAACAAAAACACACACGATTCGGAGGCTTTTTATGAAAACGAACAAAACCCTCGCACGGCTGTTTGCCCTGATGCTGACCGTCCTGCTTCTTGCGGGCGCGGTGACGGCAATGGCAGCTTCGGTGTATGACGACAACGGCGACGGTCGTGTGGATGTGCTCGACCTGCTTTCGCTGCTTCTCAAGATGGAGAACGGCGAGGAGGGCGTCACGGTGGACACGCTGATGAATGCCGTCCGCCATATCACCCATCCCGATGCGCCCGATCCTTCCAAGCATTATGACTTTCTCTTCATCGGCAACAGCTATACCTATTACAACGAAATGCCCGCGATGTTTGAACGCATTGCGGCGGCGGCCGGCTATACCGACCTCACCGTTTCCAGAGTAACGGCGGGCGGCTGGACTCTGCTTCAGCACGCCAACCCCAACGATCAGTACGGCAAAAAGGTGGAGGCCGAGCTTGCCAAGGGCATTTATGATTATGTGATTCTTCAGGAGCAGAGCCTGCGTCCTGTCACCGAGCCCGGGCTGTTTTACGACGGCGTGCGCGCCATGGAGAAGAAGGTCCGCGATGCGGGGGCTGAGCCGATCCTCTACCAGACGTGGGGACGCAAGACCGGCCATTCCGCTTTGGCTCAGAACGGACTCACCAACGAGACGATGACATGGAAGCTGGCGGCGGCATACCGTGCCATCGCCGAGGAGCTTTCCATCGATTCGGTGGCGCCCGTGGGCTATGCGTTTTTCGATGTGTATACCGCCGAGGGCAACACCATCGAGCTGTATGATCCCGATATGACGCATTCCTCCCCCGAGGGAAGTTATCTGGCGGCTTTGACCATCTTTGCCGAGATCTTCGGCATCGATCCGACCGGTCTCACCATCAGCGGCTTTGATGCGGCGGAGGCTGCCGTTTTGCAGGAGGCCGCGTACAAGGCCGTGTTTGAAACGCCGACCCTTCCCGAAGAATATAAGACCTCCTCGGAGGGCGTTGTGGGCAACTATGAGATCTATGAGGTGGACGCTTCACAGAGAAAGATGCTGACGGCGATCCCTCAAAAGGAGATGCTCACGGTGCTGACGGGAGACGGTCCTTATCCCAACGGTAAATCCTTCAGCGGCATTCTGGGCAGCAAGAATCAGATCGCTTCCACCGCATATTCGGATACCGCGCTGACTGCCGAGCAGAAGGCGGACATTGCCGACATCGGCTACGGCGTTTCGGTCATCGGAATCGAAAAAATGGATTCGACGGCCAACGGCTACAAGACCGCGGTGGAGAATCTGGTCAACGGCCATTGGGGCGGCTCGTATATGGCGGCCATGGTCTTTGATGACACACGCTATGACATCAAAGGAAATGCCGCTTCTGAGGGAAGCGATAAAACCGAGTTCAAATACCGCGCGCTGATCACGCTCAATTTCGGAAAAAAGCAGACCTTTGATGCGATCGGCTTCTTCTCGGGCAATCTCTATGGCTTCCCCGGCGCGGGCGAGGTGTTTGTCAGCGATGACGGCAGCTCTTGGACGAGAGTACCCACCGCCTGCTGGGATGCGCTGAATGTGAACGCGCTGTCCGGCGTCAAGGGATCGCTTCCGGCGGACCCGTGGAACGGCAACACGTCCCCTGCCGGCTGCCTGTTTGACATGGGCGGCGCGGAAGGACAGTATATCCGCCTCGGCATCGTCACCGGCCGCTATGACCAGTCGGCCTATCATAACACCATCAACACCCGAGAGCTGGTGGTGTACGGCGGAAAGGATATCGCTCCTTCGCAGACCGCTGAGCTGTCCGCCCTTCCGTCTTCGAAGATGATCTCGGTGCTGAGCGGCGGGACCTATCCCAACGGCAAAAACGTCAGCGGCATTTTAGGAAGCAAGAATCAGACCGCTTCCGCTGAATATTCCACCACCGCTCTCACCGCCGAGCAGAAGGCGGACATCGCCGACATCGGCTATGGCGTTTCGGTCATCGGCGTGGAAAAAATGGGAACATCGACCGCGGTGGAGAATCTGGTCAACGGCGAATGGGGCACAAAGATGTGCAATCTGACCTTTGACGATTCGCTGTACACCGTTGACGGAAAAGCGGGCGGTGCGGATGCTTCTTACCGCGCGCTGATCACGCTCAATTTCGGAAAGAAGCAGACCTTTGATGCGCTCGGCTTTTTCTCGGGCAATCTGAAGGGCTTCCCGGGTGCGGCGGATGTGTATGTCAGCGATGACGGCAAGGAGTGGACGAAGGTGCCCACCGCCTGCTGGAATGCGCTGGAGGATAAGGCGCTCAGCGGTGTTTCGGGCACGCTTCCCACCGATTTCTGGGACGGAAAGAAGCCGATCGCCTGCGCGCTGTTCGATATGGGCGGCGTCAGCGGACAGTATATCCGCCTCGGCGTCATCACCGGCCGCTATGACTCATCGAGCTATTACAACACCATTAACACCAGAGAACTTGTTGTATACGGCGCCGAAAAATAACGGTACCGTTCACTCAGCGGCGCCGTCTCCAAATTTTCTCGGCGTCAGAGAGACGCCGCTTTCGCCAAAGACGAAAGACGAAAATTTGCTGAAGCAAAACGGAAGCCGAATAAGCGCCGAAAAATAACGGTACCGTTCACTCAGCGGCACGAAGTCAAACGGTCTTGTGTCTTGCAGAAAAAACGGCGCTGAGCGCCGCAGAGACGACAATACGGTCAGGGATTTCATCCCCGAGCCCCTGACCAAGCCCCTTTTTGAAAAAAGTGGCTTGGATCCCCAAAAACTTTCGTGAAAACAACGATAGGTGCGAAGAGCATTTGCACGCACAAAAATACCCCCGCTCTTTTGAGCGGGGGTTGTCCGTCTGTTTCGGTTTTTCTTACTTCAGCTCGGCGAAGTACTTGATGGTGCGGACCATCTGGCTGGTGTAGGAGTTCTCGTTGTCGTACCAGGAAACGACCTGAACCTGATAGGTCTCCTCGTCGATCTTGCTGACCATGGTCTGGGTAGCATCGAACAGAGAGCCGTAACGGATGCCGATCACGTCGCTGGAAACGATCTCATCGGTGTTGTAGCCGAAGGACTCGGAAGCGGCAGCCTTCATCGCAGCGTTGATGCCTTCCTTGGTCACGTCCTTACCCTTGACAACAGCGGTGAGGATGGTGGTGGAGCCGGTCGGAACGGGAACGCGCTGAGCAGAGCCGATCAGCTTGCCGTTCAGCTCGGGGATGACAAGACCGATGGCCTTGGCAGCGCCGGTGGAGTTGGGAACGATGTTGACAGCGGCCGCTCTGGCACGTCTCAGGTCGCCCTTTCTGTGAGGACCGTCGAGAACCATCTGGTCGCCGGTGTAAGCGTGGATGGTGGACATGATGCCGCTCTGGATGGGAGCGTAGTCATTGAGGGCCTTCGCCATGGGAGCGAGGCAGTTGGTGGTGCAGGAAGCGGCGGAGATGATGGTGTCTTCGGGCTTCAGGGTCTTCTCGTTTACGCTGTAAACGATGGTGGGCAGGTCATTGCCTGCGGGAGCGGAGATAACGACCTTCTTGGCGCCGGCGTCAACGTGAGCCTGAGCCTTTTCCTTGGAGGTGTAGAAGCCGGTGCACTCGAGAACAACGTCGATGCCCAGCTCTGCCCAAGGCAGATCCTTTGCGTCCTTGATGGCGTAGATGGTGATCTTCTTGCCGTCGACGGTGATGGAGGTGTCGTCGGACTCAACGGTGTGCTGGTAGCGGCCCTGAGCCGAGTCATACTTCAGCAGGTGAGCCAGCATTGCGGGATTGGTCAGGTCGTTGATGGCCACGACCTCGTAGCCTTCTGCGCCGAACATCTGACGGAAAGCCAGGCGTCCGATACGGCCGAAGCCGTTGATTGCAACTTTAATTGCCATAATTCATACCCTCTCTATTTGAAAAAATTATGTGAAATCATAACATTTTATAGTATTATACAACATCCGACGGCAATATTCAAGAGGGAAATGACATTGTTTTCATTTATTTAACAAAAAAAGAATTCTTATCCAACCAAGCAAACGCGTCTTTTTTTGCTCCCCGCCAAGCGGAGGACCGCTTTTTTGAAGGTTTGCTTGTACCACAGTCCGGTCCTCCGGAGCTCTTTTTGCCGCCTGCTTTGAAAAAATGGGTGCCGCAAGCGAGAGAAAAGCGGCGGCAAAAAGAAAGAAGCGAATGCAGTATGGCATTCGCTTCTTGGCAGGGGACGGTGATGCCGGTTGGCGGAAGAATGGGATGAAAAAGCATCGGTAGATTGTTTGCCTGCCGATGCTTTGCCAATGCGGTTAATATTCGATTTTTAACGTGATTCCCGGAAGGGAAACGCCTTGTCCGCGGCGGATACGGTGCTTGTCTTCCGCGGAAAATCCAACGGTTTCTCCATGATTCAATGTTACGTCGTTTTTCAACACATAAGAAGTCAAATTAAGCAGAAAATTCTGCACATCGGAAGGTTGTGCTTTTGCATCCACCACTTCCATCTCGTCTTTGCCAAACGACTCCAAGCCGCAGGTGTAGCAGCACATGCCTTTCTTTCCTCGGTAGAGACCGAACCATATTAAGTTGAGAATGGGCAACTGTCCGTTTTTCATCATGTCTGCGCCGGCCATATAAAAGCGTGGCTCGAAGACGGTAGCGTTGGAGTAAATGCCGAGAGCATTACGCTGCTTGCAGCAACAGCACAAAAGCTTGACAAACAGCTCCCCTGTTTTTTTCACATCCGGCCCTGCTCCCGATACACCCACAACGAGGTGAGCGCGATGGGACTTTACCGTTTCTGCCGCTTCTTTCCATAGATAATTGGCGGCCGCAGCTCGTTCAGCCTCGCCGTTTGGAATCGGAACCGGCATCAGTGCCACATAAGCCGTTATGCTGTCGATGGAAAATGTGAACACGTGCTCATTGCTGTCACAATCCTTCGTTGTATCCAGGTTCCAGTCGTCTTTTAAATCCCGAATCCATTGATCTCTGTCCCAATCGGGGGAGGACAGAAGGGCAAATCCTGTAAAAGAACCGACCTTTTTTGAGGATGTTTCTGGTTGCTCGGCCGGTGCCTGTTTCTTTTTGAACAAATCCAAAAATCCCATATATAAATCCTTTTTTCGGTTTCGTTATTTTGCTTCGCCGATCAGGTCATAATCCAGCGTTTCGGTGATCGTTACATCCACAAACTCGCCCTCGGCGATCCTGCGCTTTGCCGAGAAATAGATCTTGCCGTCGATCTCGGGCGCATCGGCCTCGCTTCTGCCGTAGAAGCTTTCGGAAACGGGATCGAAGCCCTCGCAGAGCACGCGGATGGTTCTTCCGACCTTCTCCTCGTTGAGCGAAGCGTGGATGTCGTACTGCAGATCCATCGCTCTGTCCATACGGTCCTGCTTGGTCTGCTCGTCGATTTGGTCCTTCATCTCATAGGCGGCCGTGCCCTCCTCGGGGGAGAAGGCGAACACGCCCAGACGGTCAAACCTCGCTTCGGCGATGTATTCGCACAGCGCGTCGAAATCCTCCTGCGTCTCGCCGGGGAAGCCGACCATCAGCGTGGTACGGAGGGTGATGCCCGGCACCTGCTCGCGAAGACGCTTGACGGCGCTTTTCACCACCTGCGAGTCGCCGTGGCGGTTCATGGCCTTGAGCATACGGTCGGTGACGTGCTGGATGGGCATGTCCACGTATTTGACCACGCGGTCGTTGTCACGCATCACGCGTAAGAAGTCGTCGGTGATCTTGTCGGGGTAGCAGTAGAGGGTGCGGATCCACGGAATCGAGGTCTCTGCCAGCAGCTTCTCGATCAGCTCGGCGGTCTTGTACGAGCCGTAGAGGTCGAGACCGTAGCGGGTGGTATCCTGAGCGACCAGCGTCAGCTCCTTGACGCCCATGGCCTCCAGCTCCTTGGCCTCGGCAAGGATGTCCTCCATGGGGCGGCTGCGGAAGCGACCGCGGATGCCGGGGATGGCGCAGAAGGCACAGCGGTTGTCGCAGCCCTCGGCGATCTTTAAGTAAGCGGTGTAATCGGGGGTGGTCAGCACACGGTCGCCGCCCAGCTCCAGCTCATCGTTGGGGAGCAGGGAGGTGAAAAACTCCCCTTTTTCGGCGGCTTCCACCGCCTTTTCGATCTCCTTGATGCTGCCGACGCCCACGATGCCGTCCACCTCGGGCATTTCCTTTCGGATCTCCTCGGGGTAGCGCTGGGCCATACAGCCGGTGACGATGATTTTTTTCAGCTTGCCGTGCTCCTTGAGCCAAGCGATGTCCAGAATGTTGTCGATGGACTCCTTTTTGGCCTCCTCGGTGAAGCCGCAGGTGTTGATGATAACGATCTCCGCATCGGTCTCGTCGCTTGTGATCTCATAGCCCTTGTCGATGAGGCGGCGGAGCATGATCTCGGTGTCGATCTGGTTTTTGGGGCAGCCGAGGGAAATGAAGCCGATTTTTGTTTTCAAAACGAAGGTTCCTTTCGCATCGACCGTTCGTCTCGGAGCGGTCGGAATTTGTTGTGATGGATTTTTTTACTCGCTTTCCGCATGACGCAGCTGCTCGATGGCAGAGCGGATGGCGGCGTTGGCATAGCCGTACCGCTGAAGCGAGGCGGCGAATTTCTGCACGTCCTGCCGCGTTTTCGGTGCGCTCATTCTCTTTTTCAGCGCCAGACGGAGGCAGTTTTCTTCAAAATCGATGCCCTCCAGCACCTCGTCCAGCCGCTGGTCGAGCAGGGAACGCTCAAAGCCCTTTTTCATCAGCTCGAGACGGATGCGATTTTTGCCGTAGAGGCAGACCTCGGCATAATAGAGCGCCTTGTTCTGCAGGTGGCGCAGCTCGTTGAGAAGCCCCTCCTTGGACAGAGCAGCCAACGCGGCATCGATGTGCTCGTCCTCAAAGCCGCGGTCGTGCAGCTTGCGGCGGAGGGCAGAGACGGTATGGTCGGCGCGGGCGAGGAGGTTGAGCGCGGTTTTGTAAGCGCCCTCCGCGCTGCTTTCCTTTGTCTTCTTCGTGCGGTACATGGGCTGTGTTTAACCCGGCTTTGCTCAGTCTTCCTTCCCGTCGGGCAGGATGACGTTGATGTCGAAATCGTCGTCGGCATCGTCGTCGAGGTTGATCTCCTCGGCGGGGATGTTTTCGGGATCGCGGCAGAGCTCCTTGATCTTGGCCTCCACCTCGGCCATCAGCGCGGGATGCTCCTCTAAGAACTTGCGGGCGTTGTCGCGTCCCTGACCGATGCGGTCGCCGTTGTAGGAGAACCAGGCGCCGCTCTTGTTGATCACGCCCAGGCTGGCGCCCACGTCCACGATCTCGCCGGCCTTGTTGATGCCCTTGCCGTAGAGGATGTCGAACTCGGCCACCTTGAAGGGAGGCGCGATCTTGTTTTTCACGATGCGGCACTTGACGCGGCTGCCGTAGGACTCGGTGCCGTTTTTCAGATTGTCGGTCTTGCGCACGTCAACGCGGACCGAGGCATAGAACTTGAGCGCATTGCCGCCGGTGGTGACCTCGGGGTTGCCGTACATCACGCCGATCTTCATGCGGAGCTGGTTGATGAAAATGACCACGCAGTTGGATTTGGAGATGCAGGTGTTCAGCTTACGCATGGCCTGCGACATGAGACGGGCATGGGCGCCCACGTGCGAATCGCCCATTTCGCCGTCGATCTCCTGCTGGGGGATGAGGGCGGCCACCGAGTCGATGACCAGCGCGTCCACCGCACCCGAGCGGATGAGGGCCTCGGCGATCTCCAGAGCCTGCTCGCCGCTGTCGGGCTGGGAGATCAGCAATTCGTCGATGTCAACGCCGATGCTCTTGGCATAGGCGGGATCAAGGGCGTGCTCGGCGTCGATGAAAGCGGCATTGCCGCCTGCCTTCTGCGCTTCGGCCACGATGTGCAGCGCCACCGTGGTCTTACCCGAGGATTCGGGACCGTAGATCTCCACGATGCGCCCCTGGGGAACGCCTCCGATGCCGAGCGCAAGATCCAGCGTCAGCGAGCCGGTGGGGATGGCTTTGACGTTCATCGCGGCGTTTTCGCCCAGCTTCATCACCGCACCGCTTCCGTAGGTTTTGGTGATCTGACTGAGAACGGTGTCAAGCGCTTTCTTCTTTTCGGCGTTGTCTTTGAGCGAGACGACCTCGGCTTTTTTTGTCTTTGGCGTTTTCATATCGGTTAAACCCTTTCCTGTCAGCCGCCCCGCAAAGCGAGGCGAACAAATATTCTTCTTCCTCTCTATGATACTGGATTTTCCCTCCGATTGCAAGGACTTTTGTTAAAATTCACAATATATTAAAAGTTTGTTCGGCGAAGCTTTCGCGGCATATCGGCTCGGCCCGCCGCATATAGATGGAGCGAAACAGAGAAAACCATTTCGGGAGGGGAAAAACGGTGAAGGAGAGCATATCCGATCGGGTGATCCGGCTGGGCGAATACATTGTGGAACACAAGGCGACCGTCCGCAGTGCGGCGGAGAGCTTCGGCATCTCCAAATCCACGGTGCACAAGGACGTGACCGAGCGGCTGAAGAAGAAGGATCCGATCCTGTTCGGGCAGGTGCAGACGCTGCTGGCCTACAACAAGGCGGTGCGTCATCTGCGGGGCGGAGAGGCCACGCGCCGCAAGTACAGAGGGCTTGACAGATAACACATTTGGGTGTATAATTAAAGAGGAGAAGTCTGCGCCTTTTGAGGCGGAAAAATCAACGCTTTTCCCTTGAGGACAAAAACCATGGCAGATAAAAAACGAAAGAAACGCAGCACCGTCAGCGCAAGCGAGGCGCCCTCGCAGCTGATGCGTACCATCAAAAGCTTCAACTGGGGCCTGTTCGGTCTGTTTTTGCTGACCTTTCTGATCGTCAGCGTGCTCTACCGCGTGGGCATGTTTTATGAGTGGTATCCCACCATTCCGATCTATTTTGCGCTGACGTTATGCAGCGGCCTTGTCTATGCCTTTTACAACCGCGGGCTGATGGGGAGACTGCCGAAGGCGGAGGAGCTGAACGAGTCCTGGACCGACGAGCAGAAGCAGACCTTTCTTGCCGAGGCGGCCGCGCGGAAGAAGAAGTCCCGTTTTCTTCTCATTCTCTTTGCCGCGCTGCTGCTCACCTTTTTCTTCGATGCCCTGCTGGCGCTTCTCGATTCGGCGGGCATGGACGTTTCCTTTTAAACCGGCATGAATGACTTCACACAGCCGAATGCCGCCTCTGCGCCTCTGAGGGTGGTCAGCCTGTTTTCGGGCTCGGAGGGCAACGCCACATACATCTGCGGCGAGAAGGGCGGCGGCATTCTCATCGATGCGGGTGTCAGTGCCAGAGCGCTGAGCACGGCCTTTTGCGAGCTGGGACGGGACCTGGCCTCGGTGGAGGGCATTTTCATCACCCACGAGCACACCGACCACACCAAGGGACTGCGGATGCTGGCGAAGAAGTACCGCATTCCCATCCATATGACGCGCCCCTCCTTTGAGCGCTACCGTCTGTCCTCCGATCCGCCGCCGACGCTGGTCGTCCACGATCTGCTGTATGAGGCGGTCTGCGGAAGGTTGCGCATCACCTCCTTTCCCACCCGTCACGACAGCGCCGCGTGTGTGGGGTATGTGGTGGACAACGGCTCTCATGCGGTGGGCGTGGCCACCGACCTCGGCATTGCCGATGCCTGCGTGAAGGAGCATCTCTGCGGATGCGAGAGCGTGGTCATCGAATCCAATCACGATCCCGAGATGCTGCGCTATTGCTCCTATCCGAGCGAGCTGAAGCGGCGCATCGGGTCCGACAACGGGCATCTGTCCAATCCCGCCTGCGCCGAGCTGCTGACAACGCTGGCCGAAAGAGGAACGAAAAACATCCTCCTCGCCCACATCAGCCGCGAGTCCAACACGCCCGAAAAGGCGCTGGCGGTCTCCCGTGAGGCGCTGGACAAAAGCGGTCATGCCGACGTGCGTGTTTTGACCGCCTCTCCGCAGGCGCTGACCGTGCTGGTCGGCTGAAAAAGGACCGATGATCTGCACGATCTTCCGCTTAAAAAAACGATTTTCCGCCTTTGAAAAAAGCGGCTTCCGCGATAAAAACCGATTTTGCGTTAAAAAACGGTTCCCGCATGACAAAACCGATTCTCACGTTTGAAAAAAAGGACTTTTATGACCGATCTGACCACATCCAAAATCGACCTTCTCAGCTTCGATATCGCCGAGCTGACCGAGCTGTTACAGACAAAGGGACAGCCTGCCTACCGCGCCAAGTCCATCTTCAAGTGGATGCATCAGGGCGTGGGCTTTGAGTCCATGAGCGATCAGCCTGCGCGCCTTCGCAAGGAGCTGGAGGACGAATGCTGTCTGGCGATCCCGACCATCCGCCGCCGTCTGGTGTCCAAGCTGGACGGGACGGTGAAGTATCTCTTCGAGCTTGCCGACGGCTGCTGCATCGAAAGCGTTTTCATGCGCTATGAGCACGGCAACACCGTCTGCCTCTCCTCGCAGGCCGGGTGCCGCATGGGCTGTCGCTTCTGCGCTTCCCACATCGGCGGCTTCGAGCGGAGCCTGCGCCCCTCGGAGATGCTGGGGCAGGTCATCGCCGCCTCGCGCGATACGGGCGAGCGTGTGGACAACCTGGTGCTGATGGGCATCGGCGAGCCCTTGGACAACTACGACAACGTTCTGAAATTCCTGCGTCTGGTGACCGCAGAGGGCGGACTGAACATCGGCGCGCGCCACATTTCGCTCTCCACCTGCGGCATCGTGCCCAACATCGACCGTCTGGCGGGGGAGGGACTGCAGATCACGCTGTCGGTGTCGCTCCATGCCGCAAGCGATGAGAAGAGGAGCGAGATCATGCCGGTCAACCGCAAGTGGGGCGTCGATGAGCTGCTGGCTGCCTGCCGCCGCTATTTTGAAAGGACAGGGCGGCGCATCTCCTTTGAATATGCTCTCATCGACGGCGTCAACGACAACCGTCACGAGGCGCTGTCTCTGGCGGCGGTGCTGCGGAAGCATCTGGGGAAAATGCCCATCCATGTCAACCTGATCCCGGTCAACGAGGTGAAGGAGAGCGGCTTTAGCAAGAGCTCGAGAGAACAGGTGGATGCGTTTGTGAAAACGCTGAAGGAAAAGGGCATCAACGCCACCGTGCGGCGTAAGCTGGGCGGGGACATCAATGCCTCCTGCGGACAATTGCGGATGAACGAAAAAAGTTTATGAAATTTAGAATAATTGTCTTTACTTTGTCATAAAAAAAAGGTATACTGATAGGAAAGAAAGGTGTAAAAGCCCTTTTTCTCCTTGAACTCTCTTGAAATGAGACTCTTTCTCACCGAAAACGGGAGCGTTTTTCGGCACATCCCGAAAGGAAGGAACTCCATGCTTTATTACGGTATCAGCGACACGGGAAGAAAACGTACGGTCAACCAGGACAGCTTTTTCGCCGAGTTTGTCATCGACGGCTGCCTGCTGCTGGCGGTATGCGACGGTATGGGAGGAGCCAACGGCGGCAATGTGGCCAGCAGTCTGGCGCTGTCCCGCTTTGCCGACTCTCTGAAGCAGACGCTTCCCGTTGACCGCACGTCCTCTGACACTCAAAAGAAGATCTCCGATGCCCTGCGCCGCGCGGTGCTGGTGGCCAATGAGGAGGTCTATGCCCGCGCGAGTGAGGACCCCGAGCTCAGCGGCATGGGCACAACGCTGGTTGCCGCTCTGATCTGCGGCCACGGGCTGTACATCGTCAATGTGGGCGACAGCCGTCTGTACGCCATCGGGCGCAAGAGCATCTCGCTGCTCACCCACGACCATTCCTTTGTCCAGCTGTTGGTGGACATGGGGGAAATGACCGAAAAAGAAGCGGCCAAGAGTCCGCAGAAGAACATCATCACCAAGGCCATCGGCACCGAGAGCGCGGTGGAGCCCGACCTGTTCTTCCACAATCTCGACGATCTGGGGGCCACGCACCTGCTGCTCTGCTCGGACGGACTGACCAACTTTATTTCCGAGGAGAAGATCCGCTCGATCGCAAGCGGCGCGCAGGAGGAAAAGGACATTGTGGCCGCCTGCGAAAAGCTGATCGGCACGGCCAACAAAAACGGCGGCGGCGACAACATCACCGCCATTCTGCTGAAGCTGCAGTAAGGCAGCGGACAAACGGACGGACTTTATCAAAAAGCGTCCGAACCAAGCGGACAAACGGACGGACTTTATCAAGAAACGTCCGAACAAAAAGGAAAAAACGCGCGGAAAAGAGCAATCGTCTGCGCGGAAAGGTTCTGGATAGACATGGAAAGAGACGCATTTGCGCGATACATCGGACAGGTTTTCGACAACCGCTACCGCATCACCAAGATCTTAGGCATCGGCGGTATGGCGGTGGTGTTCGAGGCGGTGGATACTCTCATGCACCGCACAGTGGCCATCAAGATGCTGAAGGACAACATCGCCGGCGATCCTGCGGCCGTCCGCCGCTTCATCAACGAGTCGAAGGCGGTCTCCATGCTTCACCATCCCAACATCGTGGCCATCTACGATGTGTCGGTGAAGGAAAATCTGAAATACATCGTCATGGAAAAGGTGGAGGGGCTGACGCTCAAGAAGTACATGACGCAGAAGGGCGCTCTGCCGGCCAAGGAAGCACTTTTGTATGTGCGTCAGATCCTGGCGGCACTGTCCCACGCCCATGACAAGGGCATCACCCACCGCGACATCAAGCCGCAGAACGTGATGCTGCTCAAAAACGGCGGCATCAAGGTCACCGACTTCGGCATCGCCAAGCTTCCCAATGCGGAAACACTCACCGCCACCGATAAGGCCATCGGAACGGTGTTCTATATCAGCCCCGAGCAGGCCAGCGGCAAGAAGATCGACCAGAGAAGCGATCTGTATTCGCTGGGCGTTGTGCTGTATGAGATGGTCACAGGCGAGCTTCCCTTCAATGCGGACAGCCCCGTGTCGGTGGCGATCATGCAGGTCAGCGCCGAGCCGAGACGTCCGAGAGAGATCCTGCATTCCATCCCCGTGGGCATCGAGCAGATCATCCTCAAGGCCATGCAGAAGCAGCCCGAAAAGCGCTTCCAGACCGCCGCGCAGATGGCGGAAAGCGTGGAGCGTTTGCTGCAGGATCCGGCGGTGGTCTTCAAGCCCCGACAGCTGAAGGGCAATTCGGGGCAGTTCCCGGTCAGCGGCCAGCCCGAAGCGCCCAAGCGTCCCGCAGCGGGGCGGAACAAAAAGGTGCACCGCAGCAAGAAGCCTCGCCGCAAGGAGCGCTTCACCATGTTCCCCGTCATTTTGGGCATTCTCACCGCCTTTCTGCTGGTGGGCGCGGTGACAGGCGTTTATGTGCTGAAGGAGACCTTCTTTAAAGCAGAAGAAAAAAATACAGTCACCATCCCGCAGTTCATCGGCGATATCCTCACCGACGAGATGGAAACGCAGCTGACCTCGCAGGGGTATAAGCTGACCGTCACCGGCATTTACAGCGACGAGTACCCTGCGGACACCATCATCGACCAGACGCCGGTCAAGGGCGAGAAGCGTGTGCTGACACCCGGACGCCCCTCCTGCGATCTGAAGCTGACCGTAAGCTTGGGCAGCGAGGTGGTGGAGATCAGCGATTTCACGCTGGCCGACCGCCGCGAGGCCGAGATCGCGCTGGAAAAGCTGGGGCTGGTTGTTGCCTTTGACACCGAGCCGAGCAACTTAGTCCCCGAGGGGGATGTAACGCGCACCGTTCCCGCATCGGGCGCGACGGTCAAGGTGGGCGACACCGTAACGGTCTACCTGAGCTCGGGTCCCGATCTGGCTCTGGTCCGTGTGCCGTCCTTCACAGGCAAGGACGAGGCCACCGTGGCCAGACTGCTGAAGGAAAACGGTCTTGCGGTGGGCTATGTGGAGAGAGTCTTCTCCGATGAGCCTGCGGGCACGGTCATCTGGCAGAGCATCGAGGCCGATGCCGAGGTCGCGCAGGGCATGACCGAGATCGATTTCCGCGTGTCCAAGGGTCCCGATCCCGATGCCACCTCCGAAACGGCGATGACCGCTCCGTGGGAGGATCCGTTGGATCCGAATGCTCCCTTTGACCCGAACGATCCGGATCACACCGAACATACCGACATTCCCGGCCGTACCGATCCGGTGCCGCTGTTTACCACCGCGCCGCCTGCCGGCTCCTCCTCCAATCCCTGGTGGTGGCTT
This sequence comes from Oscillospiraceae bacterium, assembly GCA_015063795.1. Taxonomy (GTDB): domain Bacteria; phylum Bacillota; class Clostridia; order Oscillospirales; family CAG-272; genus SIG694. Next base: position 18,941 of record SVTL01000016.1, on the reverse strand, counting down.
TCCTGATATAAGCCTTCAAAAGCCGGTTTTCCGCCGGCTTTTTGCCTTAACATCCCCCTTTTCGGGGAGGACATTTTTTGAAAAAATTCAAGACGATGAAAGGAAACGATGCATCATGGCCATACTGAATATTGTCAAAGACGGAGACGAGCTTCTCCGCAAAAAAAGCCGCCCTGTGGAGGCGATCACCCCCCGCATCGAAGCGCTGATCGGCGATATGATCGAAACAATGCGAAAGGCCAACGGCGTGGGGCTGGCGGCCGTACAGGTGGGCATTCTGCGCCGTCTGGTGGTCATTGAGACCGAGGAGGGCAATCCCCGCTGCTTCATCAATCCCGTGATCAGTGAAAGAAAGGGAAGCGATGAGGGCGTGGAGGGCTGTCTGTCTGTGCCCGGCGTCTGGGGAAAGGTGGAGCGCCCGAGCGAGATCACCATCACGTATATGGACGAAAAGGGCGTCACACACACCACCGTGGAAACAGAGCTTGCCGCCCGCTGCCTCTGCCATGAGTGCGACCATCTGGACGGCATTCTCTTCAAGGACAAGGCCACCGAATTCTTCAGCCGCGAAGACCTGGAGGAGGAGTAAGAGGGTATGAGGATCGTCTTTTTCGGAACGCCCGTGTTCGCGCAGGCCATGCTGACCTCCCTCGTCGAGGGCGGACATGAGGTGGTGTGCGCGGTCACTCAGCCCGATAAGCCGGTGGGCAGAAAGCGTATTCTGACGCCCCCGCCCGTGAAGGTGTATGCGGAGGCCAACGGCATTCCCGTCCTCCAGCCCGAGAAGCTGCGCGGAAACGCCGAATTTGAAGAAGCCTACCGCGCCCTTGCCCCCGATCTGGCGGTGGTGGCTTCTTACGGCAAGATCGTCCCTGCGTATGTGCTGGACACGCCGGTGCACGGTGCGTTGAACGTGCATGGCTCCCTGCTGCCTGCGTACCGCGGTGCGGCGCCCATTCAGCGCGCGATCATGGACGGGCAAAGCGTGACGGGCATCACCATCATGCAGATGGACGAGGGGCTGGACACCGGTGATATGCTGCTCAAGGAGTCGGTTGCCATCGAGGAAAACGATACCTACGAGACGCTGCACGATAAGCTGGCGGAAATCGGAGGTCCTCTTCTTCTGCGCGCCATTTCCGAGCTGTCCTCGCTTACCCCCGAAAAGCAGGACGGCGAAGCATCCAACTATGCGAAAAAGATCGAGGAGGCCGACTGCCTGCTCGACTTCACCAAGTCCGCGCGAGAGGTGCATAACCATGTCCGCGGTCTGTCGCCTCAGCCGACGGCGTTTGCTTTTCTCAACGGCAAAAAGGTGAAGCTGGTCAGAACCGCTCTCGCCGCAGGAAGCGGAAGGGCGGGGGAAGTGATCGCCGCCGACAAAAAGATTGTCATCGCCTGCGGTGAGGGGGCTGTGGAGCTGCTGGAGCTGATCCCCGAGGGCAAAAACAAGATGGGGGCGGGCGATTTTGTCCGCGGACGGAATGTGTCGATAGGCGATGTGTTTATGCAAGAAAGGAGCTAAGGCCGCATGCCTTATTTCTATATCGATTCGTATTATCTTCTGCTGGTCCTGCCTGCGCTGATCTTTTCTTTGTATGCGCAGTACAAGGTCAACAGCACCTTCAAAAAGTACAGCACTGTACGCAATGCCCGCGGTCTGACCGGGGCGGATGCCGCGCGGATCGTTCTGCAGAGCGGCGGCGCTCACGGGGTGACGCTAAAGGGCGTGGCCGGACAGCTGACCGACCATTATAACCCCAAGGACAATTCGATCTCGCTCTCCGAGCCGGTCATCGATCAAACGTCGGTGGCGGCTTTGGGCGTGGCCGCGCACGAGGCAGGGCATGCGCTGCAGTATGCCGACAGCTATCTGCCCATTCGTCTCCGCGCGCTCATCATCCCCATCACCAACATCGGTTCCTCTTTGGCCATTCCGCTGGTGATGCTGGGCATCGTCTTTTCCTTCAAGCCGCTGGCGAGCATCGGTCTGCTGTGCTTCTTCTTTGCCGTTCTCTTTCAGCTGATCACCCTCCCCGTGGAGTTCAATGCCAGCCGCCGCGCCATGCAGGCTCTGGAGCAAACGGGGACGCTGAACAAAGAGGAGTTGAAGGGCGCAAGAAAGGTGCTGACCGCCGCGGCGATGACCTATGTGGCGGCGCTGGCGGTGTCGCTGGCCAACTTCCTGCGGCTGTTCATGCTTGTGAAGGGAAGCGAGCGCAGACGATGAAAGAGCCAAAAAAACAAACGGGCGGCGAAGCCGAAAGCAGGGACGTGAATGTCCGCCTGCTGGCGCTCCGCTCGCTTCTGGCCATCGAAAAGGGCGCGAAATATTCCAATCTTGAGATCGATGCCGCCATCGGGCGCCACCGTCTGGCGGGGCTGGATCGAGCCTTCTTCACCTCGCTGGTCTACGGCGTCATCGAGCGCCGTCTCACGCTGGACTATATCCTCTCCCGTCTTTCCGACCGCGGGACGATGGATGCCGACGTTAAGATGATCCTGCGCATGGGGCTCTGCCAGCTGCTGTATTTCGACCGCGTGCCGGCGTATTCGGCGGTGAACGAGAGCGTCAATCTCTGCAAAAGCGTGAAAAAGGGGAGCGCATCTCCCTTTGTCAATGCCGTTCTGCGGCGCTTTCTGCGCGAAAAGGACAGCATCGTCTGGCCGAGCGATCCGGTGCAGCATCTGTCGGTGTTCTTCTCGGTGTCCCCCTTTATTGCCCGCACTTTCCTTGCGCAATACGGCAGAGAGCGCACCGAGGCGATCCTGCAAGCGATGGGCAAGCAGCCGCCGCTGACGCTGCGTGTCAACACGATCAACACAGCACCCGAGCCGCTGGCCGAAACGCTTGGCGGAGAGGTGTGGGAGCAGAACGGCGTGAGGGCTGTCCGCCTGGAAAAGAGCGTCCCGCTGTCCGAATTGACCTGCCTGAGCGACGGGCGCGCGTTCGTGCAGGATATGGCCTCACAGATCTGCGTGGAGACGCTGGGCGCCGAAAAAGGCGAGCGGATCTTAGATGCCTGCGCCTGCCCGGGCGGAAAAAGCTTCGGAACGGCCATCCGCATGGGCAACGTCGGAAGCGTTCTTTCCTGCGACCTGCATGAGAACAAGCTGTCGCTGATCGCGAAAGGCGCGCAGACGCTGGGGCTGAGCATCATCGAAACGAGGGCCGCCGACGGTGCGAAATTTGAGCCGTCTTTTGAAAACGCCTTTGACCGCGTTTTGTGCGACGTTCCCTGCTCGGGGCTTGGCGTGTTTGCGAAGAAGCCCGACATACGGTATAAGGAAGAAAAGGACGTCGCCCGTCTGCCTGCGATCCAGAGCGCGATTTTGGAAAACGTCTCGCGGTATGTGAAGCGCGGCGGCGTTCTGATCTATTCCACCTGCACGCTGCATGAAAAGGAGAACGAGGGCGTGACAAGCGCGTTCCTCGCCTCGCACAGCGAGTTTGAAAAGGAGTCCGAGCGCACCTTCTTCCCCGACACCGATTCGACGGACGGCTTTTATGTGTGCCGGATGAGGAGAAAAACATAAGGAAAACGCCCCAACAGATTTTGAAGTCTGTCGGGGTGTTTTTATATGTCGAAAACAATATAATCTTGATCTTGAAGTTTAATTACATTCTGTTCTCCCGCTTCGATTAAAGCAATATAGTCTTTTTCGCGTAAATTCGAATAATGACATATCAAAACACCGTCCAATAAACACAATCCCGAAAAATCCGTCAAACCGTATGTATCATGATCGTACTTGGCTACATGATGAATCGAACGAGAAGCAATATGTGCGCCGGCACTACCGCCGATATACATTGCTCCGTGAGAGATACAATCAAGTATAATCGTTTCTGCACCGGATTCCTTGATTCTTTTCATAGTTCCAAACGTGTTTCCGCCGCTAATGTATATCACATCGATATGAGTGTTAACATCAAATTCAGCAGGAGAAAAATAATTAAAAACATATATGTTTTCTTTGGAAAAACCAAATTCAGAAAGACGTTGATGAAATTTTTTGCTTTTTATGGCTCCTTCTGTAGCTTTTTCATTCGGGAAGTACAACACCTTGCATTGATCAACCGGAAGGGGCAAATGATCGTATATACATTTGGCGGACTCGCTGTTTCTGAAGTCGCATGATGATAATATCATTTTTGCCATTGAGGCACCTCCTTTTATCGCCAATTTCGCCTTTGCATGAAAAAGCAATGGGCAAAGCCCATCTCCCTTATTCTTGTTTTGCCTTCATTGTATTCAGAGAAGCGATCAGCATTCGCCTCTGAAACTCGCGCAGCGAATATCACTCGGCTTTTAGCCGAATATCACTGCGAAGCAATATCACTCGCCGCAGGCGAATACAACTGACAAAGTCACCCAATCTCGTCCAGCGTCCGGGAGAAGGCGGGCAGGCAGTGCTCGAGGAAGTAGGCAAGCTCCTTGGAGTCATAGCAGGACAGCTGCTGTTCGATGGAGGCTTTCGCGGAGGTGAATTCGCGGTTGCCGCTGTTGATCTCGTCGATGCACTTGATGAAGGCGCAGAGTTTGTCGGCCAGATGCACCAATTCCCCCTCGGGCTCGTCGTCGGAAAAGAGAGAGGAGTAGTCGTCCTGCAGTTCCTCGGGCACCTTGGAGAGAAGCCGCGAGACCGCCTGCTGTTCAAAGTCGGCAAAGTGACGGCGCATGTCGGACGTGGCATATTTGACGGGGGTGGGCAGGTCGCCGGTGTAGACCTCGGGAATGTCGTGAAAGAGCGCCAACAGGGCCGCGCGGTCGGGGGAATAGTGCTTGCCAAAGAAGCGGTTGCCGATGAGGGCCAGCGCGTGGGCGATCAGCGCCACCTGCGAGGAATGCTCGGCCAGATTCTCCTCGGAGGTCGAGCGCATCAGGCTCCAGCGGCGGATGTATTTCTGGCGGAAGGCCAGCGAAAGAAAGGCAAAATCGGTTTTGTTCATGGGTTCGACCTCCTTGGAAAGGCGAAAAATCTCTTTTGTTTATCATACCACAGAGGAGACATTTTGTCAAACGCAGGGAGAATTTTAAAAAAAAGAAAAAAAGCCCTTGACAAAACGGCAAAATTGTACTATAATGTGCGGTAAGAAAACGCAATGACGAAGACGGCTTGGCTGAATGTCATCCACAGAGAGTCCGCGGCTGGTGGAAGCGGACGTTGAATCGGTCAAAGCTTATCCCTTCGGAGCGGGCGTGCTGAAAACGGTGTCGGCTGTCGGCCGGCGGACGCGATTAAGCGCGCACGAAGAAGCCGCGTTAAGGCGAAGAAGGTTGACGGACCTTCGATGAGTGGGCATCGTTTCGATGTCAATGCGGGTGGTACCGCGGGAGTTATGTGCTCTCGTCCCTGTGTGAGGACGGGGGTTTTTTCTTTGCCCGGGTGTCGTCACGCGTTCCGTCATTTTCAACTTTTTCACAAACAGAAAGGAAAAACGAAAATGGAAAACGATGTCAAGCAGATCGGCTTGAGAATCCGCGAGATGCGGACGGTCATGGGCAAAACGCCCGAGGAGATGGCGGCTGTCAACAGCCAGACGGTGGAGGAATACCTGGCCTATGAAAACGGCGAGACCGATTTTTCGGTCACCTTTGTCCACCGCTGCGCGAAGTTTCTGGGTGTCGGTCTGACCGACCTGCTCAGCGGCGAGACCGCAACGCTTTCCTCGTACACCATCTGCCGCAGCGGAGAGGGTATCCCGCTGGAGCGCCGCGTGGGCTTTGCTTATGAGCATCTGGCTCCCCGCTTCAAGGGACGTATGACCGACCCCTTCCTGGTCACCGCCAAGTACAATCCCGCCGAGCAGAATGCGCCCATCGCCCTGTCCAAGCACGAGGGCGAGGAGTTTGACTATATTCTGGAGGGCAGCCTGAAGGTGAGCATCGCCGGACGCACCGACGTGCTTCACGCAGGCGACGCCATCTATTACAACAGCCGCGAGGAGCACGGTATGATCGCCGTGGGCGGAACCGATTGCAAGTTCATCGCCATGGTCATCGATCCCTCCAACCGCGCGCTGAAGGCCGAGGATGTGCCTGTGGAGATGGAGGTCTCCCGATCCCTGTCGGTGAACAACCCCGCCGACGAATTGATCGCTGACTTCATCGACCGCAAAGAGGACGAGAACGGCCGTCTTCTGGACATTCAGTTCAAAAACACCGACAAATTCAACTTCACCCGCGACATTGTGGACCGTATGGCGGCCAAAGCGCCCGACCGCATGGCCATGCTGTATGTGGATAAAAACCACGTTGAGCGCCGCTTTACCTTCGATGAGATCAGCCGCGAAACGGCACGCACCGCCAATTACTTTGCCTCGCTGGGCATCAAGAAGGGCGACCGCGTGATGCTGGTGCTCAAGCGCCATTATCAGTTCTGGTTCTCGATTCTGGCTCTGCAGCGCATGGGCGCCATCGCCGTGCCTGCCTCCAACCAGCTGATGAAGAAGGATTTTGAATACCGCTTCGATACCGCCGGCATCAAGGCGCTGGTCTGCACCTCCGACGGTACGGTGGCCGATGAGGCCGATCTGGCCGTCCCCAACTGCCCGCAGGTGGAGCACCGCATCATCGTCGGCGAGCCGCGCGAGGGCTGGCGCAACTTCAATGAGGAGTACAAAACCTTCCCCGATACCTTCACTCCTGCTGTGGAGTCGGAGGGCAGCGATCCGGTGCTGATGTTCTTCTCTTCGGGCACCACCGGATATCCCAAGATCGTGATGCACGCGCACACGTATGCGCTCGGACATTACATCACCGCCAAGTATTGGCACAACGTCAACCCCGACGGCCTGCACTTCACCATCTCGGACACCGGCTGGGGCAAGGCGCTGTGGGGCAAGCTGTATGGCCAGTGGATGTGCGGCTGCGCGGTGTTTGTCTATGACTTCGACCGCTTCCAGGCCGACGACATCCTGCCCATGTTCAAAAAGTACAACGTGACCACCTTCTGTGCGCCCCCGACCATGTACCGCTTCTTCATCAAGGAGGATCTGTCCAAGTACGATCTCTCCTCCCTGCAGTATGCGACGACGGCGGGCGAGGCGCTGAACCCCGAGGTCTTCAACCGCTTCTATGAGGCGACGGGACTGAAGGTCATGGAGGGCTTCGGCCAGACCGAGACCACGCTGACCGTTGCCAATCTGGTGGGCATGACGCCCAAGGTCGGCTCCATGGGTCTGCCCAGCCCCATGTATAACGTGGACATCGTGGATGCCGATGGCAACAGCCAGCAGACCGGCGAGACCGGCGAGATCGTTCTCCGCACCAAGATGGGCGAGACCTGCGGCGTCTTCTACGGCTACTACAATGTGAACGTGGAGGGCTGCATCGAGAGAGAAAAGACCGACTATGCCTGGAGAGGCGGTATGTATCACACGGGCGATATGGCCTGGCGCGACGAGGACGGCTATCTGTGGTATGTGGGACGCATCGATGACCTGATCAAGTCCTCGGGCTACCGCATCGGTCCTTTCGAGATCGAGAGCGTGATCATGGAGCTGCCGTATGTGCTGGAGTGCGCGGTCACCGGTGCGCCTGATGAGATCCGCGGTCAGGTGGTCAAGGCGACCATCGTGCTGACCAAGGACGGCAAGAGCAAGGATCCTGCCGTGCTGAAAAAGGAGATCCAGGAGTACGTCAAGAAGCACACCGCGCCTTACAAGTACCCCAGAATCGTGGAGTTTGTGGACGAATTGCCCAAGACCATCAGCGGTAAGATCCGCCGCGTGGAGATCCGCAAGAAGGATTCGGGCAAATAATAGAATTCGGATAGAAAATTGGATAGAAAAAGGCCTGCGATGTTTCGGTGCACCGCAGGTCTTTTTGTGTGCATCAGCTTTGAGAATCGTCGTGCGGCGGCTCGACGGTATGCGTGAGATCTTGAGGCACGCTTTTTGGCTTGCGGAAGATCAAAAACAGGAAAAGTGCGCAGGTCGGGACGGACAGAATCATTCCCAAAAGAATCGAGGCGAAAAGGCAGGCGAAAAAGCCGCCGATGGCAAGCCCGATCTTTTGCTTAACGGCACCGCAGACGGCGGGGATTGCGCCGATGATCGCGCCGGAGAGGATTGCGCCAATGATGGCTGCATTGAGGTTCATACAAGAATCTCCTTTCCAATAAAAAAGTGCGCAGACGAAGCTGCGCACCGAAAAACGCATCTCCGATTGCTGCGACACAATTCCTACCATTCACGAGGGAATGCAAGAAAAGAGATTGCATTTTTACCAAAATAAAAATACAGTCCCGTCGTTGGATGGCAATATGGAATTGTGTCGCAAGACCATTGTAACACAGCGGATGGCTTTTGTAAAGTGCTGTTTGATTTTTTTGAAGAAAAAATCACCTGTGCATAGCAGGTGATAACAGAGTTGGGTGTTTTTTGAAAGTTTTTGAAGATTCCAAAGGGACTTTTTTCAAAAAGTCCCTTTGGTGGGGTTCAGGGGCGAAGCCCCGATTCTTTTTTTATTTCGCTTCCTTCAACGGCCATTTGACCTGGGTTAAGAGGATGGCGGCGAACATGATCACGCAGCCTGCGATCTCGCGCGCCGATAGCGTTTCGCCCAGGATCGCCCAGCCCGAGAGCACGCCGAACACCGATTCGAGGCACATGATCAGCGAGGCAACGGTGGGATCGGTGCCCTTCTGTCCGACGACCTGAAGCGTGTAGGCAACGCCGCAGCTGAGCACGCCCGAATAGAGAATGGCGGGGGCGACGGCGAGGATGTCGGTCAAAATCGGCGTTTCGAAGATTCCCATGCAGATCAGCGACAGCGTCCCCGATACGAAAAACTGCAGACAGGAGAGCTGAACGCCGTCCACCTGCGGGGAGAAGTGGTCGATGAGGAGGATGTGGATCGAATAGAAGAGGGCACAGCAGAGGGCGAGGATGTCGCCGTAGCTGAGCGTGAAGCCCTCGTTGATGCAGAGCAGATAAACGCCGAACACGCCGAGAAAAACGCTGATCCAGACGGGAAGCGGGATCTTCTTGCGGAGAAAGAGCCCCATCAGCGGCACGATGATCATATACATGGCGGTGAGGAAGGCGATCTTGCCCGACGAGGTGCCCGGATCGTTGAAGGCCTGCTGCTGGAAGTTGCTGGCCACGCAGAGGGCGAGACCGCAGCAGAGTCCGCCGATCCAGAGCGTTTTATCGGAAAGGGCGAAGGGCTTTTTCGCCTTCTCTCCCTCCCGGCGCTTTTGCCCTGCATATTGAAAGGCGATCACGGGCAGCAGGGAGAGTGCGCCGAGAACGGTGCGGATGCCGTTGAAGGTGAAGGCCTCGATGCGCTCCATGCCCTTGCTCTGGGCAACAAAGGAGGTGCCCCAGATGAAGGCGGTCAGCAGGAGGAGAAGGGGGCCTAAAAAGCGGTTTTTGGTGGTGTTCATGATGGGTGACTCCTGAGAACGTGAAAAGAGTGAGGGAAAACACAAACGCGGGGCTGTCGTTTTCAGGCGACAGCCCCAATTGCATGCGTTATGGGATGGATCAGCTGCGCTTCTTCTGCATGGTCTTGATGAGGAAGAGCGTTCCGATCATCAGGATCAGACCGATGGGCAGGAGAATGTAGGCCTTCTGCAGAACCGGGATACCGGCCAGCAGGTAGGTGACCAGGCAGACGCCAGCGGTGAGCATGGCGTAGGGGAGCTGAGTGGACACGTGGTTGACGTGGTTGCACTGAGCGCCGGTGGAAGCCATGATGGTGGTGTCGGAGATGGGCGAGCAGTGGTCGCCGCAGACAGCACCGGCCAGGCAGGCGGAGATGCAGATGACCAGCATTTCGGGCATCTGGCTTCCGGTGACCTCAAACAGAGGCGTAACGATCGGGATGAGGATACCGAACGTGCCCCAGGACGTACCGGTGGCAAAGGCCAGAGCAACAGCCACCAGGAAGAGAATGGCGGGCAGAAGCACGCGGAGCGCCTTCACGCTGTCCACAAGCTCGGCGACGAATACGTCGGCACCCAGCAGACCGGTCATGTTCTTCAGCGTCCAGGCGAAGGTCAGAATCAGGATGGCAGGGACCATGGCCTTGAAGCCGGCGGGGATGGCGTCCATGCATTCGCGGAAGGTGAGCACGCGGCGGGCGATGAAGTAAATGACGTTGAGAATCAGCGCGGCAACCGAGCCGATGGCCAGACCGTAAGCGGCATCGCAGTTTTCAAACGCTTCGATCAGCGAAGCGCCGGAGAAGAAGCCGCCGGTGTAGACCATGCCGACCACGCAGAAAATCACGAGGATCACAACGGGGAGGATCAGGTCGATAACGCGGCCCTTGTTGGTCACAACGGCTTCGTCGTCAGCCTGAATGGCATTCTGACCGGAGGTGAACAGATCGCCGTTGACGGCGTTGTCCTCATGCTTCTTCATCGGACCGAAGTCGAGGTTGATCACGCTGATGGTGATGACCATGGCGATGGTCAGCAGAGCGTACATGTTATAAGGAATGGTGCGGATGAACAGCTCGATGCCGTTCACACCCTCGACCATACCGCTGACCGCAGCGGCCCAAGAGGAAATGGGCGCGATGATGCACACGGGAGCGGCGGTGGCGTCGATGATGTAAGCCAGCTTGGAGCGGGAGATCTTGTTCTCATCGGTGACAGGACGCATCACGCTGCCCACGGTGAGGCAGTTGAAATAGTCGTCAACAAAGATGAGAGCGCCCAGACCGAAGGTGGACAGCAGAGCGCCGCGCTTGGTCTTGATGCGTTCCTTTGCCCAGCGGCCGTAAGCACGGCTGCCGCCGGCGCGGTTCATCAGAACGACCAGGATGCCCAGCATCACAAGGAAGACCAGGATGCCTACGTTGTAGCTGTCGGCCAGGCTGGCGATGAAGCCGTCGTTCATCACAGCGTTGAACATGGTCTCAAAGCTGAAGCCGCTTTGGCCGATGGCATAGAGAATGCCGCCGGTGAGGATACCGACAAACAGCGAGGAATACACTTCCTTCGTGATCAATGCGAGGATGATGGCGATGACGGGGGGGATCAGAGCCCAGAAGGTGGCATACACCGCCGTGGGTGACTCTTCCTCCGCCTCTTCTTCGGCAGGGGCTTCTTCGACCGCAGCTTCCTCAACGGGAGCGGCTTCCTCGACGGGGGCTTCATCCACAGCGGCATTGGGGTTGGGCGCGATGAGGATGGGCGCCTCGGCTGCCACGATATGGCTGATGAGCAGCGAGGAGAGCAGGACGAAGAGAACCGTGAAGGTGATCACGCGGATCGAACGGGATTTGTTGTGGATCATGGTTTCTCCTCCAAAAAATAAAATTGGGATAAAAACACGCACGTAGCGCAAAAAAAGAGCGCCGCGGAAAAGCGACGCCCATAACTCCTTCTTTTCGAGGCATGACGGCGGCTTTCCCATCGTACTTACCTCATTATACCCTTGAACGCAAGAAAAGTCAACAATTTTTTCTCTTTTCTGACAAAAACAAGTCGTTTCTTCTTCAAAAAAAGAGGGAAGAGGTCAGAATTCGATCCGGCGGTCGGCGATGACCATGCGGATGATGATGGCAGCCACCTCGCTGCGGCGGATGGAATCGTTCGGGCGGAAGGTACGGCTTGCGTTATCGCCTTGCAGGATGCCCGCGTTGTACAGCGCAAGAACGGCGCCGAAATGGGAGGCCGTGCGGGGGACATCGGGGAGGGATGTGAGCGAATTGATGGCCTCATAGCATTCCTTGGGGAGGGCGGAGGCAAAGATCTCGGCCATTTCCGCACGGGTGGCCTCCTTATCCACATCGGGGAAGCGTCCCTCACGGATGATGCCGGCATGGACGGCATAGTCCACATAGGGCTCATACCACTTCATGCCCGTCACCGACATATACCCGGTGCCGCCGTCGTACAAATCGCGGAGACGGACGGCCAGCGTGATGGCCTCGGCCAGCTTCAGGTTGGCATCGGGAGCAAACTGACTGCCGCCGCGTCCCTCCATCAGTCCCAGCGAATAGACCAGCTGGATGTACTGATCGGTGAAGTACCACGCGCTCTTGTTCAGATCGCTGAACTCATCGCCCTCGTATTCGCGCAGGATGGGAAAGCGCTTGGCCAGACGGTCGCGGATCGGATCGTCCTTCTCTGTCGGGGAAGATGCGGTGGATGCCGCAGGCGCGGAGGAGGGGACGGAGGGTGCAGAGGGGGCATAGGGGGCGTTGGGTGTCTGCGTGGGGATGTTGGGAATGATCTCCGGCGAGCCGGAGGCGGTGGTGATTGCGGGGGTGGAAATCTCGGGCGTGCCGGCCGCTGTGGTGACCGAGGGTGTCTCGCCCTTGAGCGTGATGCAGGCATCGCTGACACGGATGGCATCGGCGTAATTGTGCGCAGAATCCGCGCCGAAGCTTTCCACGTCGATGTCGATGGGCAGACTGCCTCGCGCGCCGTCCTTGACGCGGAAGACCATGGTCAGCAGACTGCCGCTCTCGCTGAACAGCAGGTTGCCTGTGGACATGAACGGGCATTTGGAAAAGCCCTCGCTGTTGCTCATGCTGAGCTCGGTGGGCACGAAGAAATAGCCCTCCCCGGCCAAAGCGCTGTTGACCGAGACCAGCTCAAGGTCGTCGGTATCCCAGCTCATGTTGAGCGTGATGCCCTTCACGGAGGGGATGTCCATGTCGGCATAGCCGATGTTGACGGTGTATTCCTTCCCGGCCTCCGCATCGGTGATCAGCGTGCCGTACAGATACGTATCGGTGCTGCCCTCCGAAAAAACGGTGAGCGGGAGGAGCGCAAAGAGAAGGATGAAGGCGGCCGCCGCGGTGAACACGGCAGCGAGGATTCCTTTTTTCATTGAAGGATCCTCCTTCCTGTGGGAATTGATCGGGGCTTACTCCTGTGCCGGAGCGGTGTAGGAGGCGATGATGTCGGCAGCGGAGTCGGCATCGGCGCACACGCAGAAGAGAACGTAACGGCCGTGCTGCTCCAAAATCGCGCCGTTGAGGTTGACCACGCCCTCGGGGTTGTAGGATTCGTAGCTGCGGCGCTGGCTGGAGAGATGGTACTCCATGGCCTCATAAATGGCGGCGGCGGCTTTGTCATCCTCCGCTTCGAAGAAGGCGATCTCCTCGGCAGTGGCACCGCCGGTGGCGTAGGCAACAGCGGCCACATATCCGGTGCAGTCATAGCGGTCGGAAATGGTGTCGTCGCGGCGCTTGACCGGCTCATCGGCGAAGGCGGCGTTGGCAACCAGATCGTCGGCGAGCGCGTTGATGTCGATGGTGACGGCGGGCGCGCAGGAGATGAGCAGAGAGAACGTCAGAATCAGAATGAGAAGGGCGGAAAAACCTTTTTTCATGGCGGAAGTAACCTCTTTCTTTGGCATTGTTTGTTTATGGGAACAGGATCGTTCAGCTGACGGCGACGGTGTGGCGGAGAAGCCAGTCCATATAGGCCTCCACGCCCTTGCGGTTGAGGTGGATGCCGTCGGAGCTGATGTCGCTTGTGAGAACACCGCCTGCCTCCTCGTAAAGGCCGGTCAGGTCGATGAAGCCGGCTCCGTACCGCTCGGCCAGCTCGGCCAGCAGGGCATTGTATTCGGCAACGCGGTCGTTTTTGATGTATCCGCTGTCCTCCACCGCCTGGGAGACGGGGATGATGCCCTGAAGGTAGAACACAGCGTCGGGCAGCAGCTTCTGCAGCTCGGCCAGCAGGTATTCGTATGTGCCGATGAAGGTGGCGGACGAGGGCCAGCCGATCTCGTTGATGCCGAAGGCGATGTAGACCTTTTTGTAGGTGGGGGAGAGCGAAACGGCATCGAGAATGGTGGCCGGGCGGGACACGCCGTCCTGCTTGACGGTGAGGAAGGCCTTGCTCAGGGCGGTTAGCACGTTCAGCCCCGTGTCGGCGTAGTAGGTGGAGGCAATGCCCGAATAAAGCGAGAGTCCCACCGTGCGCGAATCGCCGATGAAGAGCGCGTCGGCAAAATAGGAGGCGTCGGCCTTCTCGCTCTCGGGGAGAACAGCGGGGATGGGATCGCGCACACCGCTCGTCTCAGAGCCGGACGGGGTGGAGGGCTGCGGCGGCTCGGGCTTGGGACGGGGGGAGAGATAGAAGGGCGAATCGGGGAAGTGTGCGCTCAGGAAGCGGGTGGGATCGGGATTGAAATAAGGATCGTCCAGCTCGGCGGGGAAGGAGATGCGGCTGCCGGAGCTGTCGGGCGGGACGGTGGAAGGATCGATCCCCTCAAGCGGAAGGGCCGGCGATTCGACCAGCGGCATCGGAGGCGATTTGTCGATCGGGGCGGAGGCAGAGAAGGCGGAGCAGGCGAAAAAAAGCAGCGCGCAGGCTATGCTTGCGGCCGTTTTGTTCGCTTTGGTCAACAGACTTTGCATCGGCTTCCTTCCCCCTTCCGTTCCTCTTGCTTGCGGTTCGGTCTATCATTATATCATACTTCCTTGCCTTTTTCAACGGAAAAAAGACAGATTTCGCTGAAAATTTACAAAAAAAGACCGTCCGCACCAAAACGAGCAGACGGCCTGAAAAAACAAAGGAAGCTTTTTTATGCGATGATGATCTCGGCACCGCCGGCTCTGGCAGCGGCATCGATATCGGGGGGAAGAACGCGGTCGGTGATGATGGCCGACACCTTGGAGAAATCGCCGAAGGTGTAGGGCAGGGACTTGCCCAGCTTGGAGCTGTCCATGAGGATGACAACGCGGCGGGCCTTGTTCAGGATAAACTGCTTCAGCTCGCATTCGCTGTAGTTACCGCTGGTCAGACCGTCCTCGGCGGACATGCCGGAGGGAACGAGGAAGGCGGTGTCGATGTTGATGTCGTCGAGCAGGTTCAGCGCCTGCGTGCCGGAAACCGAGATGTTGTCGCGGTTGAGCATACCGCCCACCAGATTGATGATGGGAAGCGACTTTTTGATCAGCTCCAGCGCAATGTTGGGACCGGTGGTGGTGATGGACAGACGCTCATCGGGCAGCATGGTGGCCAGCTTGAGCATGGTCGTGCCCGAGTCGAGGAAGATGGAGCGCCCGGTCTCGATCATTTCGATGGCCTTGCGGGCGATCTTTTCCTTGCCGGACATGTTCTCATACAAACGGAGGTTGAACGATTCCTCCATGGAGGTGGTGATGAACTTCATCGAGCGGGCGCCTCCGCGGACCTTGATCGCCTCGCCCTGAGATTCAAAATAATCGATGTCTCTGCGCAGCGTCATGCTGGAGACATTGGGGAATTTTTCCATCAGCTCCTTCAGCGAAAGGAAGGGCTTGGAGTGGAGCATTTCTTTGACCTGTTCTCTTCTGATGGTATTCATTTGGGTAACATCATCCTTATTATATGTAGTAATGTGTTTTTGTTGCGGCTGTCATATGTCGTCAAAAGTGACAAGCCTTTGAGAGTATACCACATTTTTTTGTGATTGTCAACCGTTTTTGCACAAAGAATTGAAAAAGGCAGAAAGAAAAAGACGAGGCTTGTCGTGAAAACTGCACAAAAAGAGAGAGCAATTTTTTTGCATACGATACCAAATCGCGGCCGGAAACAAGAAATTTACAAGTTCGCCTTGATTTTTGCGATCGGCTGTGATATACTGAATTATCTGTAAGTATCACCATAAAAGGAGATGTTCTTATGAAATTTTCCAAACGCATTGCCTGTGCCCTTCTGGCGTGCCTGTTTCTGATCTCCTGCCTGGCCTCCTGCAACGGCGGCAACGGCGGCGGCGAAGAGGAAACAACCGAGTACACCGATATCATCAGCATCGACAGCGAGGAAAATCCGCAGATCCCCTCCAAGGATTACGGCGAGTATGACTTCACCTTTATCCATCAGGAAGGCCTTGCCTACAACATCGAATATCTGATGAGCGACGGTGAGAGCGAGGATGTGATGCTCAGCGCCATCTATAAGAGAAACACCGCCGTTGAGGATAAGTATAACATCAACATTGCCGAGTATAAGGTCACCGATGTGGTCGGCGAGGTCCGCAGCCAGATCATGGCCGGTATGCCCGAGTTTGACGTCATTCTGGCCAGCTGCAAGAATCAGGCCACCCTTGCCCGCGAGGGCCTGCTGTATAACCTGCTGGATGTGGAATGGTTCGACATGACCAAGTCCTATTGGGACAAGAACGCGGCCACCGAGCTGAAGTTCGGCGATAAGCTCTTCTTCACCAACTGCGACCTGAATGCCATGGAGATCGCCTTCCTGCTGTACTTCAACAAGCAGCTCATTGAGGACTATCAGCTGACCTCTCCTTATGAATACATCGCCAACAACGAGTGGACGCTGGACAACTTCGGCAAGCTGATGAAGGCCGTTTCCCGCGATATGGACAACAGCGGCACGTTCACCGAGCTGGACCAGTACGGCTCGATCTACGAGCATGACAATGCCCGCCTGCTGATGTACGGCTGCGGCATCCGCACCACCACCAACGACGCCACCGGGTATCCCACGCTGACGCTGATGAGCGACAAGACCGTTGACGTTTACGAAAAGATCAAGGACATCTATTCCGATCCCAACACCTATTTCTGCGCCACCTGCGCCACCGGCCTCGATCCCCACGGCTTCACCCACAGATGGAACTATCTGCGCTATCTCTTCACGCAGGATCTGTATCTCTTCCACTTCCAGGCGGACGGCGCTCTCGACCAGTTTGCCGATATGGAGCATGAGTTCGGTATGGTTCCCGTGCCGAAGTACGATTCCGCGCAGGAGCGTTACTATTCCACCTATCCCTATCTTGACAACCTGTTCGCTCTGCCCTCCATCATCGAGGATGTGGACCGCACCGGCCGCATCGTGGAGGATATGAACTATTATTCGTCCATCATCACCATCCCCACCTGGTTCGAGACCATCCTGCAGAGAAAGTACACCCGCGACGACGAGTCGGAGGAGTGCATCAAGATCATTAAGGATTCCAGAACCTACGACATCGGTCTGTACTTTGACTTCGGCGGTGTCCGCAGTAAGATCCTGGACGTGGACATCACCAAGGGCAACATCTCCACCAACTATGCCAAGCTGAAGAAGGCCATCGAGGTGGATATTCAGGACACCTGGGAGAAGTTCCAGGCCTCCAACGGCTGATCGGCTCCTGCCAAAAAATCCGTTTTTCCCAAACAGCGCTTTTCCGCTCTGTTTGGGCGGATTTTGCCTCTGTTCATCGATATTTTTCATTCAAAGCATCAATCGTTTTTATACCCTTTTGATTTATAATGACGCCTTGAGATCCTGTTTCGGGGCGCGGAAAATTATAAATAAAAACCATTTTTTCAAAGGAGTGTATACCCATGAAAAAGCTTACTCTCAAGGTTTTCTCGCTGATTCTGGCTCTCCTCTTTGTCCTGCCTCTGATCGCGGCCTGTAACGGCGGCGGCAACGGCGACGGCGAAGAGTCCTCTTATGAGACGCAGATGGTTGCAGGAAACGAAAACGACCCCAAGATCCCCGGCGTTGATTACGGCGGCTATGAGTTCGGCGTCATCACCCAGCCCTACAACGAGGGTCTTGCTTACTCGACCAACTACATCTGGGCTGAGAGCGAATCCGCCGATGCGCTGGAAAGCGCTGTCTACCGCCGCAACGTTGCTGTGGAAGACAAGTATAACATCAAGATCTCCAAGATCGAGACCACCAGCGTCCTTCAGGACGTCCGCACCCAGGTCATGAGCGGTACCACCGAGTTCGACCTGATCTCCACCCGCTGCCACTGGCTGGCAACGCTGGCAAGAGAAAACCTCCTTGCCGACCTGCTCTCCTTCGAGTGGTTTGACATGAGCAAGCCCTATTGGGACATCAACGGTCTGGAAGACCTGAAGATCGGCGACAAGCTGTACTTCACCAACAGTGACTTCGTCGCTCAGGAGCTTGGTATGCTTCTGTACTTCAACAAGCAGCTCATCGCTGACTACCAGCTCACCTCTCCCTATGAGTACATGGCCAACAACAACTGGAACCTGGATACCTTCGGTACGCTGGTCAAGTCCATTTCTGAGGATGCCGACAACGACGGCGACATGGACGAGTATGACCGTTACGGTATTCTTTCCGAGCACCACAATGCCCGTACTCTGCTCTACGGCTGCGACATCCGCGCCACCAAGAATGACTCCACCGGTTATCCGGCTCTGACTCTCATGAGCGACAAGACCGTTTCCGCTTATGAAAAGATCAAGGACATCCTGAACAGCAACGCTTCCTGGTGTATCGACTGCGGTCCTTCCGATGCTCACGGCTTCAACGATAAGTGGGACTACATGCGTTCTTGGTTCTGCCAGGATATGTTCCTCTTCCACATCGAGGGTGTTAACATCATCGCTCAGTTCGCTGACATGGAGCACGAGTTCGGTATCGTTCCCGTTCCGAAGTACGATTCCACTCAGGCTGAGTACACCACCATCTATCCCATGCACTGCTCGCTGATCGCCATCCCCTCCGTCTGCCCCGATCCCGACCGTACCGGCCGCATCGTTGAGGACCTGAACTACTACTCCAGCATCATCGTAATGCCCACCTTCTACGATCAGATCCTCTCCCGTAAGTACACCCATGACGACGAGTCCGAGGCAAACCTTGACATCATCAAGGCTTCCCGTGTTTACGACCTGGGTATCTACTATGACTTCGGCGGCATCCGCTCCAAGATCACCGACGTCAACTCCGCAAAGAACAACATCTCCACCAACTATGCGAAGCTGAAGAAGGCCATCGAGGCTGACATTGAGGATACATACGCTAAGTTCCAGGCAAACGCCAACGCTGCTGCTCAGCCTGCTGCGTAAGGTTTGCTTGCGGATCAGCCATCCTTAATGCTATCGTAAACAAGTGAAAAAAGACAGTACGGCAAATGGGTGATGTTCTTAGCGGAGAGTTTATGCTTTGAGCAAAGTGCAAGCATCGCATTTGACTAGTCAAACGTAAATATGGGCTAAGCCCAAACCCTTATAACGACAGAAAGAGATAACAAATCG
>SVTL01000015.1 GCA_015063795.1 Oscillospiraceae bacterium | reverse complement strand
CAGCGTAGGAGCTGTTGTGATGGCAGCCTCATCACGGCTTGGGGTATTGATGAAGTTGGACAAAAATCAGCGAAAACCCCGTGTTTTCAAGGCTTCTGACCTTTGCCCCTATTATAACAGAAGAGTCGATG
Source organism: Oscillospiraceae bacterium (assembly GCA_015063795.1). GTDB lineage: Bacteria > Bacillota > Clostridia > Oscillospirales > CAG-272 > SIG694. The sequence continues at coordinate 52,994 of SVTL01000015.1, read as the reverse complement.
CGTCTGACAATGCCTGTGGCTTTCATATATATAAAATCTCCTTTTGAATCAAAATTTGTGATGATAGTATTTGTAAAACGGGGAGATTTATACTAGTGTGTTTACTTTTTAATGTGTTTGTGCTATAATGAAGAAACAATCGGATGTTTTCTTTATATTTGATCATTTATACGAAACCATAGGCGGTAAAATTAAAAATTGGGCAAAGTGGATATTTGTCATTGAGTCTATTGGTGTTATCATAACGGGATTGATTTGGCTCGATACCGATGTTGATTTAATTTTATATGGGCTTTTCAATGAAAGCGATTTTATTAAAATGAACATAACATATATTGTTGGCTTAAAGGAGAAAAGAGTATGATAAATGCATGTGTTGTCGGACTGGGGAATCGTGGATACGATTTGCTCAAAAAAGTGCTGTTGAAAATAAGTAGCCTTAACATTGTTGCTGTTTGCGATTTATATGAAGATAGAATACAAAGAGCAATCGAATTGGTAAGAGAAGCTGGACAAGATGCGAAGGGTTTTACCGATTATAAAGAAGCTCTTGCGGTGGATATCGTTGATGCGGTATTTGTGTTTAGTGATTGGAGCACACACACTGAAATTGCAGTTTATGCAATGAAAAAAGGAATTGCTGTTGCAAGTGAAGTTGGATGCGAATATTCTTTGGAAAACTGTTATGAGTTAGTGAGAGTTCAAGAGGAAACCGGCACGCCGTACATGTTTGTGGAAAATTGTTGTTGGGGTAAGGCTGAGCTCTTGGCAACCGCTATGGCAAGAAAAGGGAAATTCGGCACCGTTGTCCATTGCTCCGGCTCTTATTCTCATGATTTAAGAGATGAAATTGCTTATGGGCATGTAAATCGTCATTACCGTTTTGATAACTATTTAAACCGTTGCTGTGATAACTATCCTACACATGATTTGGGCCCTATTGCTAAGCTTCTTGATATTAACAGAGGCAACCGAATTCTTACCGTATCTTCATTTGCAACAAAGGCTGTCGGCCTTAAAGACTATATAAAAGAGCGTGACGACGCCACCGAGGAAATGAAAAATGCGGATTTTAAGCAGGGGGATGTTATCATCACGATTTTGACTTGTGCAAACGGCGAAACGATTATGCTCCGACTTGACACCACACTTCCTCGTTCATATACGCGTGATTTTACAGTTAGAGGAACAAAAGGTATGTTTATGCAGGATACGAATTCGGTTTTTCTTGACGGTGAAAAACATACTTACTGGGATATGTATGATTATTATATAGACAATCTGAATAATGCTAAAAAATACGAGGAAGAATATCTGCCAAGCATATGGAAAAATATAACAGATGAAGAAATGAAAGCGGGCCATGGCGGTATGGATTGGTTTTGTTATAAAGCGTTTACCGATGCTTTGATAAATAAAACAGAAATGCCTGTTGATGTTTATGATGCTGCCACATGGCAGGCAGTTTCGGTGCTTTCAGAAATCTCAATTCAGCAGGGGGGTGCCCCTCAGGCGATGCCTGACTTTACGAACGGTAAATGGTATAAGCGTCCAAGAAAAGATGTTTGCGATTTATAAACAAAAGCGAGATAACATATACCTCGCTTTTGCTATGGATAGATTTTGTATTTGTGCAAATTGATTTTGAGAAAATCTGTAAAAATGTAGTGCCTATGAGGCTTTTCGGGTCTTGGTGTTATTACACCTCATTTATGGATGCGTCTGACAATGCCTGTGGCTTTCTTATATATAATCTCCTTTTGAATCAAAAAATGTGAAGTTAATATTTGATTTTTCAGAGGAATTATACTGCGCCGGCTTTACTTTTTGTTTGAAATGTGATATAATAGATTATCAAACAAAAAGGCGGTGGCAAAATGAACAAAAAAGCACTTTGGATTCTATGCATTCTGCAGTTTGTTCTTCTGATTCTTCTTGCGGCGTTTGTTCTGGGTGTGTTTTACCGAAACGGATTGCTTTCGTTTGAGGCAGAGGAGGAAGTTGAAAAAGAGGAATGCTACTCACGTTCTCAGTATGGTTTTGTTTCGATGGTGCAGCTACTTGCCACGCCTGAAAAATACCATGGGAAAGAGGTTCGTGTGATTGGTGTTGGGAACATCGAGTTTGAAGGAAACTGCATTGCATTGAGCGAAGAAGATTTGAAATACGGCGGGGATCAACGTATTTGGATCGATCTTGATGAGACTGTGATTTCCAAAAAAGAGGCAGAACGGCATAACGGTAAGTATGTGGAAGTGTACGGAACTTTTGATATGAACGACGGCGGCCACTATGGATTGTTTTACGGAGCGATCAAAGATGTTACTCGATATGAACCGAGTAGTGTTTATGCTGACAGAATTTACAGTTCCCCGGAAGAAAATCTCAATTACTATATTGTTGTCGATTATGATGGGCAGGTTTTGGCTTGCGAAGAGAATTTGACGAAAATGCCGATGGAAGAAAGTGTCAGCACCCATGTGACGGGCATCGCCTTTCAGGAAGCAGGCCCATCTACCAGAACTGCTACCTATTATGAACTGTCGGAGGGGCGTGTGTCCGAGCCCTTTTCGTATGTGCTGACGGCCAAATACGACCTTGTGGTCTATGCCGAGCAGAGAGACGGACAGCACCTGATCGTGGTGCGGGATATTTTTGACAAGGATGATTATTATAAGGAATATATTCTTGAAAATGCCTCCGAGAACGTTGCCGATTTTGTCACAAGCGGTGAGTTTGAGGCGAAGGGCAAGCTGAAGATCACGTATCTGACGGGCGCGGACAAGACCGAGACCGAGCTTGCCATCACCCTGCCGCCGAGAGGCTATGCGGGCTAAGGCATTTTGAATACAAAAAAAGAGGTGCAACCCATCAAACGGGCGGCACCTCTTGTGTTTTTATGCGATTTTGACCGACCTTATTTCTTCTTGGGCATCTCCCATGTGTGGTGGTCGGTGTGGAGCAGGTGGTGAGCCTTTTCACTCAGGGGCTTTTCGAAATAGTCGCGGTAGAGAGCCTGGATGTCGGGGTTCTCATGCGAGAAGCGGTTGGCAGCCTTCTTGTCCAGCTCCCAAAGGATATCGCCGCGCTGTGCGGCCATCTCAAAGCCGTCGTGAATGGGCTGACCGCCGCCGCCGGCACATCCGCCGGGACAAGCCATGACCTCCACAAAGTCATAGGCGACCTTGCCTGTTTCAATGGCTTCCATCAGCGCGCGAGCGTTGCTCAGACCGCTGACTACGGCTACCTTCACCTCGCCCGCGCCGGGAATGGTAAACACGGCCTCGCTCCAGCCGATCTTGCCTCCGATGGACGAGAAGGCGTCGGCATCGGGATTCTTGCCGGTGACCAGATAGTAGGCACTGCGGAGAGCGGCGATCATCACGCCGCCGGTGGCGCCGAAGATCAGACCGGCACCCGAGCTCTGACCGAGAGGCGAATCGAATTCCGACTCGGGAAGCGAGCCCAGATCGGCCTTGTCGGCGAGAAGCATACGCTGGAACTCGCGGGTGGTCAGAACCACATCCACATCGGGATCGCCGTTGTCGTTGACGTGAGCGGGCAGCTTGCATTCGCTCTTCTTGGCCACGCAGGGCATGATGGAAACGACAAAGATCTTCTTGGGATCGATGCCGACCTTTTCGGCGAAGTAGCTCTTGGCGGCCGCGCCGAACATCTGCTGAGGCGACTTGGCGGTGGACAGGTTGTCGGTATATTGCGGGAAATTGCCCTTCACGAAGCGTACCCAGCCGGGGCAGCAGGAGGTGAGCATGGGCCAGGCGTATTCGCTCTTGTGCGTGAAGCGCTCGATGAATTCGCTGCCTTCCTCCATGACGGTCAGGTCGGCGGCGAAGTTGGTGTCGAAGATGTAGTCAAAGCCGAGACGGCGGAGGGCGGCGACCATGCGTCCGGTGGTGGCCTGCTCCTTGGTCAGCCCGAGATGCTCGCCCCATGCGGCGCGGACGGCGGGAGCCACCTGCACAACGGTGGTAATCTCGGGATCGGTCAGAGCGGCGATGACCTTGGACGTGTCGTCGTTGACGCGGAGCGCGCCCACAGGGCAGTGGGTGATGCACTGACCGCAGAGGGTACAGTCGGTCTCGTTGAACTTGCGGTTGCCGCTGACGCCCACGGTGGTGCGGCTGCCGGTGTTGATCACATCCCAGACGTTCATTTTCTGCACCTTGTCGCAGATCTGGATGCAGCGCATGCACTTGATGCACTTGCTTTCGTCGCGGATGAGATGGTTGTCCTTGGACCAGGGCTTGGACGAGATCTTCTTGCTGTAAAGATCGCTGGACAGGTTGCTTTCCGCAGCCAGTCGCTGCAGGGTGCAGTTGCCGTTTCTCACGCAGGTGGGACAGTTGCTGTTGTGCTGAGAGAGGATGAGCTGAAGATTGATCTTGCGGTTCTCCTTCACGCGGTTGGTGTTGGTCAGAACCACCATGCCCTCCTCCACCTTGGTGTTGCAGGCGGGAACCAGGCGGTCAACGCCCTCCACCTCCACCACACAGATGCGGCAGGCGGCGATCTCGTTGATGTCCTTTAAGTAGCAGAGCGTGGGGATGTTGATGCCGGCCGTTCTGGCGGCTTCGAGTATTGTAATGTCGGCAGGAACCTCAAGGCTCATGCCGTCGATGGTGATCTTTACCATTTTGTGTTTCTCCCTCCCTTGAAGCAGCCGTAGCCGAAATAGTCGCAGCGCAGGCAGCGGGACGATTCCACCCGTGCCTCCTGATCGGTCATCTCGCATTCGATGCAGACAAAGTCGTTCTTACGCTCGTTCGCCTCGCGCTCCAGCAGGTTGACGCGGCCGTGAGCCGGCTTGTTGGCAAGCTTGGGCGAGGGGATGTCCACATCCACGGTGATCTCGTGGTTGTAGCCCAGATAGCTGTCGATGTTGGCAGCGGCGGCCTTACCGGCGGCGATGGCCTTGATGGCGGTGGCGGGACCGGTAACACAGTCGCCTCCTGCGAAGATGCCGTCCTGAGAAGGAAGCGCGGTGTCCTCGCCGGCGATGATGTTGTCCCATTTGGTCTGGATGTTCAGCTCCTCAAAGCCGTCGTTTTCCACGCTCTGGCCGATGGCGAGAACGATGATGTCGGCCTCGATGCGCATTTCGGGCAGATCGGCCTTCGACGGACGGGGACGGAAATCGCGGCCGACGGCACCGATGATCTGGGGCTGGACCCACAGCGCGGCGGCGTTGCCGTTTTCATCGGCCTCGATGCGGACGGGAGCCTGCAGCTGGAGGATCTCCGCGCCCTCGGCCAGAGCACCCTCCACCTCCTCGGGCAGAGCGGTCATATCGATCTGACGGCGGCGGTAGACACAGGTGACCTTTTCCGCGCCCAGACGGACCGAGGTGCGGGTGACGTCCATGGCCACGTTGCCGCCGCCGATGACGACCACCTTCTTGCCCTTGAAGTCGGGCATTTCGCCGTCACCGATCCTGCCGAGCATTTCCACGGCCGACATGACGTTGCCGCAGTCCTCGCCCTCCATACCAACCTTCTTGTCGCCCTGGGCGCCGATGGCAATGTAGAGAGCGTCGTTCTGCTCGCGCAGCTGCTTTAAGGTGATGTCCTTGCCGATGTTGACACCGGTCTTGACCTCGATGCCGACCGACAGAATGTTGCGGATCTCTTCGTCGATCTTTTCGCGGGGGAAGCGGTAGGAGGGGATGCCGTAGCGCAGCATACCGCCCAGCTGCTTCTGTCTTTCGTAAACGGTGACCTTATGTCCCATCAGCGTCAGATAGTAAGCGGCGGTGAGACCGGCTGGACCTCCGCCAACGATCGCCACCTTCTTGCCCGTGGCGGGAGCGCAGGGGGGATTTTCCACTTCGCCGGCGTTGTTGACGGCATATTTCTTCAGCCCGCGGATGTTCATGGGGGCATCCATCATGGAACGGCGGCACTTGGCCTCGCAGGGGTGCTCGCAGATGTAAGCGCAGGCGATGGGCCAGGGATTGTCCTTGCGGATCAGCTTGACCGCATCGGCGGGACGGCCGGCGGCGATCAGACCGATGTAGCCGGGGATGTCCACATTGGCCGGGCAGAGCGAGACGCAGGGAACCGGCTCGTTCATCGAGCCCAGGCAGGCCTTGTTCTTCACATGGGAAAGATAATCGTCGCGGAAGGCCTTCAGACCGTCCAGCACCACGCGGGCGGCGTTGGTACCGATGGCGCAGTCGGCGCTTTCTTCGATGGCTGCGGCGGTGGATCGGATCAGATCCAGCGTTTCAAGCTCGGCCTCGCCGTCGAGAACCTGGCGAAGCAGGTCGGCCAACTGACCGAGACCGATGCGGCAGGGCGTACATTTTCCGCAGGTCTGCGCATGGCACATCTCAAGGAAGGACAGCGCCATATCCACAGGACAGACACCGGGCGGGGTGGCGCCCACGCGGCGTTCGATATTGTCGTACAGGTTGTCGATCAGCGCCTGAGACTGATCGGGGGTACGGAGCAACAATCTGCTCATAGAATTTCCATCTCCTATCCAGAAAAATTCGGGAAAGCTCATTTTTGGTGTTTTATGTCCCCATTATATCATACTCTTTTTCGTTTGGCAATCTTTTTTTGCATTTTTTTGCAAATAAATATCTTTTTTTATTTTTATTGGCTTTATTCGTCTCTTTTTTTGCTTTAAATTTGCCTTTCGGCGTTTTCGAGGTGATTTCTCACGGCTTTGTCGTGCCGAAAAACGGTTTACAGGAAGAGAAAAATATGGTACAATGCAGGAAATGGTCGCCGAAGGGCGGAGAGAAACGAGAAAAAAACGGAGGAGAGAAGATATGGATCATCGCATCAAGGTCGTGGCCATGGATCTGGACGGCACGCTGACTCAGCACAAAACGCCGCTTTCGCCCGAGCACCGCGCGGTTTTGGATGCGCTTTCGCAGAGGTATACGCTTCTGATGGTGGGCGCTGGGCAGGTAGGGCGCATTTTCGCTCAGATGGAGCAGTATCCGCTGGACATCATTGGCAATTACGGCATGCAGTACGGCGTGTACGACGAAAGGACGAAAACGGTCCGTCTGGAGAAGGACCTGTCGCTCCCCTGCGACAGGGAAGCGGTGGAACAGACAGTCAAGACTCTGCGCGAGCGCTTCGGCTATACGGCGTATGACGGCGAGTCGGTGGAGTTCCACCCGTCGGGCTGCGTCACCTTTCCGCTGTTGGGGACAAAGGCGAAGGCGGAGGACAAGCTGGCCTTTGATCCCGACCGTGCCAAGCGCCGCCTGATCTATCGGGAGGTTTGCGAGGCCTTCCCCGATTACTGCGTGTTTGTCGGCGGCTCTTCCTCCTTCGATATGGCGCCGAAGCCTTACGACAAATACCACGCGCTGGACTCTTACTGCCGCGAACAGGGGCTCTCCCACGAAAACGTGGTCTACATCGGCGACGATTACGGTCTCGGCGGCAACGATGAAGCGGTCTACCGTTCAGACTTCCCCTATCTCACCATCGACGATTACCGCCGCTTCCGGGAAACGGTACAGGTGCTGCTGGCGTAAAAGACGGTCGAAAAGAGACGAAAAAAAGAAAAAATTCCCGAAAGTGCGTTGACAAGGGAAGCGGAAGGCGATATAATATCTTTTGTTGTGCGAAAAACGGATGCGCCAAAAAAACGCAGCCGTTCCGATACGCAACGATATTGCGTCATATATAAGGAAGCAAGATGAAGAAAACACGGATCCTGTTTGTCTGCCACGGCAACATCTGCCGCAGTCCGATGGCGGAGTTTGTGATGAAGCATGAGCTGAAGAAAAGAGGACTTGCCGAGCGGTATGAGGTCGCGTCGGCGGGCGTCAGCGACGAGGAGCACGGCGGCGATATCTATCCGCCCGCGCGCCGTATGATGGATGCTCACGGCATTCCGTACCACAGCCGTCACGCCACGCTGCTGAGACAATGCGACTATGCGGCGTATGAATATATCATCGGCATGGACGAGTCCAACATGCGCTCGATGCGTTGGCTGTTCGGCGGCGATCCGGAGGGCAAGTTGTCGATGCTCACCGCCTATTCGGGGCTGAGCCGAGGCGTGGCCGATCCGTGGTACACCCGCGATTTCGACAGCGCCTATGCCGACATCGAGCAGGGCGTGAAGGATCTGTGCGATCAGCTGGAAAACAAAAGAGCCTAAGGCATGCTTTTTCAAAGACCCCTGAGGCCTTGAATTTTATATCAATCAAACACGGAGGACACCTTTGTGATTCGTAAATTTGCGAAAGATCTCAAAGAGGAATTCAGCGGCTACGGTCTGTCAGCCTTTACCAAGGACCTGATGGCGGGCCTGACCACCTGTGCGGTGGCGCTTCCTCTGGCATTGGCTTTCGGCGTCAGCAGCGGCGCCACAGCCTCGGCGGGATTGATCACCGCCATCATCGCCGGCTGCCTCACCTGCGCTCTCGGCGGCGCCTTCTACCAGATCTCGGGTCCTACGGGAGCCATGGCGGCGATTCTGATGTCGCTGGTGGCCACCTACGGCATCCAGGGCGTGTTTGCCGCTACGTTTATGGCCGGCATCCTGTTGATCCTGATGGGCATTTTCAAGGTCGGGCGTCTGGCCTCCTTTATCCCCGGACCGGTCATTGCGGGCTTCACGTCGGGCATCGCGCTGATCATCGCGCTCGGCCAGCTGGACAACTTCTTCGGTGTCACCTCGGTCGGCTCGTCCACGCTGGAAAAGATCGCGTCCTATTTCACCGTGGGCTTCTCGCCCAAGCTGACCTCCATCCTCTTCGGTCTTTGCGTGATCGTGTTTATGTTTGCCTATCCGAAGAAGTGGAATGCGGTCATGCCCTCCTCTCTGGTCTCGATCATTCTGGCCACGGCGGTCTGCATGATCTTTGACATCGACGTTCCCTCGGTGGGTGCCATTCCGCAGACCATCATCTCCGAGGATCGCTTCAGCCTCGCGTCTCTCAATCTGTCTCAGATCGGGGCATTCATCTCCCCTGCGATCAGCATCGCCGCTCTCGGCATGATCGAAAGCCTTCTGTGCGGCGCTTCGGCAGGGCGCATGACCGGCAAGATGCTGGACAACGACCGTGAGCTGGTGGCTCAGGGCATCAGCAATGCGGTGCTTCCGTTCTTCGGCGGTATCCCCTCCACGGCGGCCATTGCCCGAACCAGCGTTGCCATCAAGTCGGGTGCGAAAACCCGTCTGGCCGGCATTCTGCACGCGGTCTTCCTGCTGGTCTCCATGCTGGTGCTCGCTCCCGTTATGTCCCGTATCCCGCTGGCCTCGCTGGCCGGTGTGCTGATCGTCACCGCCTGGCGTATGAACGAGTGGGAGACCATCGGACACATCTTCAAGAACCGTCTGATTACGTCCATGATCGTCTTCTCGGTGACCATGGTGTCCACCATTCTCTTTGATCTGACCGTTGCGATCGTGATCGGCATCGTGCTGACGCTGATCGTGGACCGTTCGCTCTTCCCCAAGAAGCTGAGCTTCGGCAAGGGCAAGAAGGACAAGAAGGCAGAGGAGTAAGCCACCGCGCGGCTGCCTCCGACGGTAAAAAACAGAAACATGAAAAATCCCCGCTTCATCAAAGGAGCGGGGATTGTTTTGCCTGTGCCGATTATTTCAAAAACTTCAGCGAGCTGACGATGGGCGCTTCCTTGGCCTTGCCGCTGCAGACGTTGAAGAAGCAGATGATCTTCACCACCAGCAGGACGATGGCGGCGATGCCGGCAGCTGCAGGAACGATGAAGGTCCAGACCAGAACTGCGGCGCAGAGTCCGAGAAGAGCGGAGACGATCTCGATCTTCAGAGCCTGACGGACATGGAAGGAGGCAAACTTGGACTGGCCGGCGGCAAGAAGCGCCACAACAATGCCGATCCAGCCCAGCAGGTAGGGCGCCATGGCGATCACCTTGTTTTCGGAGATATCCTTGGCATCGAATTCGGCGGTGCGGTCGTTGGGATCGACATAGGGCGTATAGGGCTGCTGATGCTGTTGCTGCTGCGCGTTCTGAGCGGCGCCGCAATTGGGGCAGAACAGGATGCTGTCATCCAGCTGCGAGTTGCATTTCGGACATACTTTCATGGCGGTTTCCTCCTGAAAAATGTAGAATATGGGGATGCTTTCTTTATTTAGTATACACTTGTTTGGTTTTTTTGTCAAGAAAATTAAAGATTATTTCATTTTCGCCTTGCCGTATCTTACTCCTCTGCATAGGCGCCCACGGAGAAATAACGGTCGAGAACGGCCTTGACCGAGGGGCCGGCGTCGGTACCGTTCACGCCCTGCTCGATGATGCAGGTGACCACGATCTCGGGCTGATCGAAGGGGGCAAAGACCGAGAGAACGGCGTTGTTGCTCTTCTTCGCGGAGACCTGCGCCGTACCCGTTTTACCGCCCGTGGCGATCTCGTAGTCGGCAAAGAGACGGGAGGCGGTACCGTCCTCCATAACGCTCTTCATGGCGTTTTTGATCACCGACACGGTGCTTTCGCTCATCTGTGCCTGGCTGAGCACCTGCGTTTGGTGGTCGGACGTGACTTCGCCGCGGTAGAAGGTGGCGGCATGGTCGAACAGATGCGCCTCATAGCGTCTGCCGCCGTTCAGCAGAGCCGACATATACACCGACAGCTGCAGGGGCGTGAACGCATTTTCGATCTGACCGATGGCGGCCTGCAGGGTATCGCCCGGATTCCAGATGCCGAGACCGCTGATCTCGCGGGATTCGGGACCGGCCAGCGTACCCTTTTCCTCATACAGCTCAATGCCGGTGGCCTGTCCCAGCCCCAGCTGCTTGCAGTAGGCGTTCATGCGCTCGATGCCGAGACGGCGGCCGATGTCGTAGAAGAAATAGTTGCAGGAATTCATGATCGCGTCGGTCACATTCTGCTCGCCATGCCCGCGCCCGTAGTAGGAATAATACCAACAGCGGGGGGAGTAGCTGGGCGCATAGTAATCGTAAACGCCGGTGTCGTCGATGCGGTCATAGGGGGTGATGATCCCGTTCTCCAGTGCAGCGGCAGCCACGGCGGGCTTGAACACCGAGCCGGGGGCATAGGTGCCGGACAGCGAACGGTTGAGCAGAGGGGTGTCGGGATCGGCCAGAAGCGAAGCATAGTCGCTGTAATAGGTGTTCAGATCATAGGAGGGGTAGGAGGCCAGCACCAGAATGCTGTTGTCGCGCGGATCGACCGCGGCCAGAGCACCCGTGCGGCAGTCGTCGCCGTTGAGAGCCTTACCGCTGTTCAGCCCCTTGGTGCGGATGGACTCGATGTTTTCCGCCAGAGCCTTTTCGGCTGCGATCTGCAGCTCGATATCCAGCGTCAGATACACGTCCTGCCCGGCAACGGGCTCCTTGGTCACCTTCTGATCGATGATGCGCCCGTTCTTGTCCAGCGTCAGCGTGAGTGCGCCGTCACTTCCGTGCAGGATCGATTCAAAGGCCTTTTCCGCGCCGCTGACGCCCACGATGGCGTCCATGGGATAGCCCAGCTCGCTGTAATACGCCAGATCCTCCCGATGGATCTTGCCGGTGGTGCCCAGCACGTGGGAGGCATAGCCGGCGTAGGGATAGACGCGGACAACGCGCTTGAGAATGGTGAGCCCGCGGATGTCGGCCTCCTCCAGCACGCCGATCAGCGAAACATCAAGATCGGACAGAAGCGGGTAGGGCGATTCGGTGTTTTTGTGGGAGGTCTCCCATTCGTAGCGGATCAGAGCGATCTCCTTGCGGCAGGGAAGGGCCTCGTCGATGGCGTACCGCTCAAAGAGAAAGGCCATAAGATCCTTGGTGAGGATGTCCTTTTCCAGACCGTTTTGGGAAAGGAAGGCATAAAAAGCATCGTTGCGCGAGAGGGAGGGCAGAAGCAGATCCGCCCGGCCCTGCCTGCTCAAAAGAGTAAAAAGCGCATCGAGAGAGGCATTGACCGTCTCCTCCTGTTTGGGCAGAAGCGTTTGGTCAAAGGCTAAGTCGTAATGGTATTCGTTGGCGGCCAGCTTGTTGCCGTTGCGGTCAAAGATCTCGCCGCGGACGGCCTGAATGACGGCTTTTTCGGTATAGGTACGTCCGCTGCCCGCAAAAAACTCCGGGTTGGCGATCTGCATATTCACCAGACGGGAGACATACAGCAGACAGACCAGCAGAAAAAACACGCCCAAGAAGACGATGCGTGCTTTTTTTCGGAAGGGAGTGGGGGAGTCGTTCATGGCGGCAGTTCCTTTTGTGTGGTGAGTGGAGATGGTCAATGTTTTTTCTGCCTGCGTCTTCCTTTGAGCAGAACGAAGAACAGGGAGATGGGAAAGGAGAGCAGATAGGTGAAGAGGCATTCGGGCCAGATCACGTCTTTCAGCACGGTCAAAAGATCGTAGCCGGTCCAGGTGGCCACGATGCGGAAGAGGGTAAACAGCCCGCCGCAAGCGCAGAAGAGCGCATTGAGCAGGGCAAAGACCGGCCATTTCCGCCCGGCATCAAACTGCTCGGAGAGAAAGCCGGCAAAAAATGCGACGGTGACGTAAAACAAAGGGAGGACCGAGAAGCCGGTCTCGCCCAGCGCCCAGCCGAACAGCCCCGCGAAAAGAGCAAAGAGCATACCACCCTCGTAGCCCTCGATGAGCGCAACGGCGATGACGGCGGGCAGAAGCAGGTTGGGGAAAATGCCAAGGGGGAGCATGGGAAGAACGACGGTCTGCAGCAGAAGCAGCAGGAGAAGCGAAAGACCGTATCTGACGGCGGTGAGCACCGTCTCTCTGCGCGCGCTCATGCGTCCTTCTCCCGTCCGGTGATGATCATCACCTCGCGCAGCTCGGACAGATCGGCTGCCGTTTCGATCAGCGCATGGATCTCGCGTCTGGTCTCATCGGGGAGGATGTCTTTCACGTAGCCGATCACAAGACCGTCGGGGTAGATGTCGCTCAGCCCTGAGGTGAGAATGCGGTCGCCCTGCTGAATGTCGGCGTCATAGGGCAGATAGGTCAGGCGGCAGACGCCCTCCTTTTTGTAGGAGAAGTCGCCCTCGCAGACACCGAGATCCCCCGTGCGCTCCACGTAACAGCCCACGGAGGAGGCTGTTTCGATCAGCGTGACTGCCTTCGACCAGTTGACGCCCACCTCGGTGATGTAGCCCACGGCGTTGTTGCCATCGATGACGGGCATATTCGGCTTGATGCCGTGCAGCGAGCCCTTGTTGAGCGTAAAGACGGTCATGTAGTTGCCGCTCTCACGGCCGATGACCGAGGCCTGTGCCAGCTCAAGATGGCTCTGCGTGTCCTTTAATTCCAGATATTCCTTCAGGTATTCGTTTTCGACGATCAGTTTTTTTGCCGCGTACAGCTCCTCCTCCTGCTCGGCGAGGCGGGCCTTCAGGCTTTCGTTTTCGCTTTTCAGCTCGTCGTAGGCGGTGAAGCGCTCGGCGAAGCCGTCGATGGCACGCACGCAGTAGGCAAAGCCGTTCTGAATGGGGGTGATGACGGTGGCTGCCGCGTTTTTGATGAGCGAAGCGCGCCCCGTGGCCGACAGCACGGCGGAGGCGGCGACGAGGATCACCGCAACGGTGAACACAAAGATCACCGCTTTGCTTTTCAACAGGTACTTCATAAGAAGCTGCGCCTCGGACGCGAACGGAAGGAGAGCAGGGAATTGCCTGCGCTTTCGTTGTCAAGCAGAGTTCCGATGCCGTTGACGATGCAGTCCTCTGCGGCGGGAGCGACGTGAATGCGGATGCCGGTCCGCTTGTTGAGCAGGTCGGAAAAGCCGCAGAGCATGGCGCCGCCCCCCACAAGGGTGATGCCGCCGTCGTAGATATCGCTGGCCAATTCGGGAGGCGTCTGCTCGAGAACGCGGCAGATCCCCTCGGCCATACGGTCCACCTGCTCGCTCATGGCTTCGCGCAGCTCGTCGCTGGTGATTCTGGACACAGCGGGCAGACCGCTGATCAAATTGCGGCCGCGGATGTCGGCATCGTCCTTGCTGCGCCCCTCAAACACCGAGCCGTTTTCGATCTTCAATTCCTCGGCAGCCTGTTCGCCGATGAGGATGTTGCGGTTGTATTTTATGTAGGTGAAAATGGCGTCATCCAGCTGGCTCCCGCCGATGCGGAGCGAATCGGACAACACGATGTTGCCCATGCTGATGACCGCCGCTTCGGTGATACCGCCGCCCATATCCACCACCATGTTGCCTCTGGCCTCGGTGATGGGGAGCCCGGCGCCGAGAGCGGCTGCCACAGGCGATTCGATCAGCGCCACGCTGACAGCGCCTGCCTCCAGAGCGGCCTCCTCCACAGCGCGCTTTTCCACCTCGGTCACCCCCTCGGGTACCGAGAGAATGGTGCGGCACTGGTTGAGCGACAGACTGCCCACCGCCTTTTCGATGAAGAGACGGAGCATGGTCACCGCCACGTCAAAGTCGGCAATAACGCCCTCACGCAGGGGGCGGAAGGTGGCCATGTCGCCGGGGGTACGTCCGATCATGTCATACGCTTCCTTGCCGGCGGCCAGCACCTTATACGAGTGGGTGTCGATGGCCACATACGACGGCTCGCGGAGAACGATCCCCTTGCCTTTCAGATATAAGCGGGTATTGGAGGTACCGAGATCGATGCCAATGCTTCTTTTCATGATGTGTTATCCTTTGTAACCGAATTCTTCCTGCAGCGTTTTTTTCACGCGGTCCACGGGCAGGCCGACCACATTGTTGTAATCGCCGCGCATCTCGCGGACAAAGTGTCCTCCGCCCTCCTGGACGGCATAGGCACCGGCCTTGTCATAGGGCTCTTCGTCCTCCACATAGCGGCGGATCTCCTCCTCGCTCAGCTCACGGAAGACGATCACGCTCTCGTCGGCAAAGACGACCTTTTTGCCCGCTCCCCAAATACAGACGCCGGTGAACACGCTTTGTTCCCGTCCGCTGAGAAAAGCGAGCATGGAAAGCGCGCCCTCATATCCGTCGGGCTTGCCGAGGATTCTGCCCTCGCAGGCGACTACCGTGTCGGCAGAGATGATGATGTCTTCCTCGCTGCAGAGGGGACGGACGGCGTCGGCCTTTCGCTCGGCCAGCATTTTCACCAGCTCCTCTGCGCCCATCGATTCGTCGTGGGATTCGTCGGTGTCGCGGACCTTGAGCACATAGTCGATTCCCGCCTCCTTCATCAATTGCTGACGGCGGGGGGATTTGGATGCCAAAACGATCATAGTATGGTGTATCCTTTTTTGTTCTTGTCTTTACTGCTTGCCGGTCGATCCGAAGCCGCCCTCGCCCCGTTCGCTTTCGGGGAGAGCGGAAACGGCAGCAAAGCAGGCCTGCGAAATAGGGAGGACCATCATCTGGCAGATGCGCTCGCCGGGCTGGATGCGGTAGGGGGCGCTTCCCAGATTGATCAGAGCGACTCCGATCTCGCCGCGGTAATCGCTGTCGATGACGCCGACGCTGTTGGCAAGGGCGATCCCGTGCTTGGCGGCCAGTCCGCTGCGGGCAAAGAGAAGAGCCACAAATCCTTCGGGCAGGGCGATGGCAAGACCGGTGGGGACGATCATCCGCTGACCGGGCTGAAGCTCGATCTCTTCCGGGATCGCGGCACGCAGATCGGCAGCGGCGGCTCCTTTGGTGGCGTAAATCGGTTCGTGCGCATTCTCGCGCAGCTTAACGAAGGGGATGTTCATATGTCGTCTCCTTTTTCGGAAGTGAATGGTTTTTGTGTTTTGAGAGAAAATTCCGAGAATTTTTCGGATTCTTTTTCGGATTCTCTTGAAATTTCGACTCCAATTGACTATAATAGATATATTATAAAACATTTCTGCGAAAATGGAAAGACTTTTATAAAAATTTACAATATCAAACACCGGAAAGGTTACCCATATGAACATCGTAAAAGACGCAAAGCGGATCGTATTCAAGATCGGTTCGTCCACTCTGACCTATGACAACGGACGGCTGAACCTGCATCGGATGGAAAAGCTGGTGCGGGTGCTGTCTGACCTGAAAAACGGCGGACGGGAGATCGTGCTGGTCTCCTCGGGCGCGGTCAGTGCGGGACGGGCGAAGATCGGTATGACCGACCACAAGGCAACGGTTGACGAAAAGAGAGCCCTGGCCGCTGTGGGGCAGGCCGAGCTGATGGGTGTGTACGAGCGCTTTTTCTCGGATTACGGACACACGGTCGCTCAGATCCTGATGACCAAGGATACATTTGACAATGCTGTCTCCCGCGAGAACGTGGAAAACACCTTCCGCACCCTGCTGGAAATGGGATGCGTGCCCATCGTCAACGAGAACGACTCGGTTTCTTACGATGGCGTGAAGTTCGGCGGAAACGATACGCTCTCGGCGTATGTAGCCTGCGTGTCGGGGGCGGATGTGCTCATCAACCTCAGCGACGTGGACGGTCTGTATACCGCCGATCCCCGCAAGGATCCCAACGCCACGCGGATCGATACCGTCTCCGACGTCAAGGAGGTCATGGCGCTGGGCGGCGGCGTGGGAAGCGACCGCGGTACGGGCGGTATGGCCACCAAGCTGAAGGCGGCGGGCATCGTCACGCAGGCGGCCATTCCCATGTTCATCATCAACGGTGCCGATCCCGAGGTCATTTATGAGCTGATCGAGGGAAGACACGTGGGCACCTACTTCGCCGCCGAGCCCAAGCAGTAAGACAAAAACAGATCCATCCGATTTCAACGAAAAAAGGAGTACCCCCCATGGCTTACGAAGAATCGTATCTTCTCGAACTTTGTGCGGGCGCGAAGAAGGCGTCCTATGCGCTGGCCTCTCTGCCCACCGCCGTCAAGGACGATCTGCTGGAAAAGATCGCTTCGGCGCTGGAGCAAAACACCGACTATCTGCTGAAGGAAAACGAAAAGGATCTGGCGGCCGCGGATGAAAACGGTCTGCCCAAGACCATGCTGGACCGCCTCCGCCTGACCGAGGCGCGCATCGGCGGCATTGCCTCCTCCCTGCGCGAGCTGATCCGTCTGGCCGATCCCATCGGCTCGGGGAAATGCATCGTCCGCCCCAACGGGCTGAAGATCTCGCATGTCCGCGCTCCTCTGGGATGCGTGGCCATCATCTATGAAGCCCGTCCCAACGTGACCGTGGATGCGGCCGCCCTCTGCCTGAAAACGGGCAATGCGGTCATCCTCCGCGGCGGTAAGGAGGCGATCTGTAGCAACAAGGCGCTGGTGAGTCTGATGCGCGGCGTGCTGAAGGAAAACGGCATGGACGAAAATGCGATCTCGCTGGTGGAGCGCACCGAGCGCGAGTATGCCAACCGCCTGATGACGCTCCGCGAATATGTGGATGTGCTGATCCCCCGCGGCGGCGCCGGACTGATCAAGAGCGTGGTGGAAGCGGCGCGTGTGCCGGTCATCGAAACGGGCGCGGGCAACTGCCATATGTACATTGAAAAGGACGCGGACATGGACATGGCGCTGAAGCTGTCGGTGTCGGCCAAGATCAGCCGTCCGTCGGTCTGCAATTCCTTAGAAAAGCTGCTGGTGCATGAAGCGATCGCAAAAGAGTTCCTCCCCCGCTTTGCCGAGCGCGCCAAGGCTGAAAACGTAGAGATCCGCGGCTGTGAGCAGGTCTGCGCCATTCTGCCCGATGCTCTCCCCATGACCGAGGACGATCTGTGGCGCGAATACAACGATTATATCATCGGCGTGAAGGTGGTCAGGGACCTTGAGGAGGCAATCGCCCACATCAACCGCTATTCCACCCACCACAGCGAGGCCATCGTCACCACAAGTCTGGCTTCGGCCGATGCGTTCAAGAAAGGCATCGATTCGGCGGCGGTGTATGTGAATGCCTCCACCCGCTTTACCGACGGCAATGTGTTCGGTCTGGGCGCCGAGATCGGCATTTCCACCCAGAAGCTGCACGCCCGCGGTCCGATGGGGATGTATGCGCTGACCACCGACAAGTTCCTCATCGACGGCAGCGGTCAGATCCGATGAAGCGAAGCTTTGACGAAGAGCTGGTCGCCCGGCTGGAGGCGCTGTACCCCGAGGCTCTCTGCGGACTCCATTTCGAGGGTGAGCCGTGGAAGCTGCTGGTCATGAGCCGTCTGTCGGCCCAGTGCACCGATAAGCGGGTGAACGAGATCTCGCTTGTCCTCTTTGAGCGGTACCCCACGCTGTCCGAGCTGGCCGACTGTGACCTTTCCGAACTGGAGGAGATCGTTCGTCCCTGCGGTCTGTTCCGCACCAAGGCGAGGGACATCAAGGCCGCCTGCGAAAAGCTGCGGGATGAATATGACGGCATCCTGCCCGACGACATCGATACGCTGCTCACCTTCCCGGGTGTGGGGCGGAAGATCGCCAATCTGATCGTGGGAGACGTGTACGGCAAGCCCGCCATCGTGGCCGATACGCATTGTATGCGGCTGGCAGGACGCTTCGGCTACTGCGAGGAGGGCACCAAGGACGCGCCGAAGGTGGAGAGGATTTTGAAAGGGCGGATCGCTCCCGATAAGCAGAACGATTTCTGCCACCGTCTCGTGCTGTTCGGCCGTGACGTCTGTCGCGCGCAGAGACCGCTGTGTGAAGAGTGTCCGCTGTCCGATCTGTGTCGGTCGGAGATGAAAAAGAAAGCATAAAACAAAAAACTGCCTTTTGGGCGGAAGCATTCAAACGGCAGAAGCAGAACAGGAGAAAACGCATGGTCTTTGATTTGATGAAGGATGCCGCTGAACGTATTATTGTTGCTGCACACCGTGGCGAATGCGGAGGAAACATCCCTTGCAACACCTTGGCGGCTTATGAGATCGCTGTCCGCCACGGTGCCGATATGATCGAGGTCGACCTCAACAAGAGTGCTGACGGTACCCTTTGGATCTTTCATCCCAAGATGGAGTACAACCATCTCAATTACCTTGGCACCGAGGGGAAAATGTTCATTCCTCAGCTCACGGACGAGGAGATCCGCAAGCTGCGTTATGTCAACGTGGATCGGGAGTACACCCAATTCGGTCTTTGCACCTTTGACGAGGTGTTGGATGCCTTCAAGGGCAGATGTTACATCAATGTGGATAAGTTCTGGGATCATCCGCGCGAGATTTCGGATGCGATCCGGGCGCACGGAATGCTTGATCAGATCGTTGTCAAGTCCTCGCCGAAGAAGGAGATTGTCGATCTCATCGAGGAGTATGCTCCCGAGGTCAATTATATGCCCATCGTGAAGACCGATGACGGCATCCACGAGAGCATGATGCGCCGTAAGATCCATTATATCGGTTGCGAAGTCGTGTTCACCGACGAGACCACAGGCGTTGGTTCGGTTGACTTTATCGATAAGCTTCATGCGGACAATAAGCTTGTTTGGGCAAACGCCATTATCTATCACTATCGCTCTCAGCTGTCTGCCGGACATTCCGATGATACAGCCTTCACCGTTTCTCCCGACTATGGCTGGGGTTGGCTGGCTGACCGCGGCTACGACATCCTTCAGACCGATTGGACGCTTGCCATGTGCCGTTACCTGAACGAGACCGGAAAAAGATATAAGGCTCAAGGGAAGGGAAAACAGAATTTTTGAATCTTTCACAAAAAACAAAAAAGAGAGAACAGACTTGACTGCGTTTGTTCTCTCTTTCTGCTTTCAGCCCTCGTAGGAGCGGGAGATGACCTCGGCGGAGGCCTGCGTTTCGTAGCTGAGATAGCGCATCGGATCAACGTAAGCGCCGTTTTCGGTCAGCTCGAAGTGGAGGTGAGGCTCGTCGGACAGCTCCACCAGTGTCGTATCGCCCACAGCGCCGATGATCTGACCGCAATGGACCAGCGCGCCCTCATACACATCCTCAGGCAGATCATTTGCCAGGTTGAAGTAGTGAGACATAAGCCCGTTTCCATGGTCGATGGTGACCGCGCGCCCGTTCATGGGATCGTCGTAAACGTGGAGGATGCTGCCGTCGGCAAAGGCGCAGACCGCGTCCCCGATGCTAGCCCCGACGTCAATGCCGAGATGTACGCGGTAGTCGTTCATGGTCAGCGAATAAACCGGCATCTCTGCATCAAATCCCTTCAGCAGGTAGCCCTCGGCGGGACGGGCGATGCGGATAAGTCCCGAGGAGGAGGCGGGGGAGTGACTGCTCTCGGCAGGGGCGGTGCTTTCCGAGTCGTCGGGCGTTGTCTGCACATCGGTGCTGGCCGACGGCTTGTCTGCCTCGCTTTCAGGGGATGCGGCCGTCTCGGTTTCCTCGGTCTGCTCGGGAACGGACGTGCTTTCCTCCGGCTTTTTGTTTTTATCATTCCGCCGGCTGCCGATGAAGGGCAGGAGCGTGATGACAAGGATGGCGGCGACGATGAGCGTCAGCATCCCATAGAGGAGCCAACCGCTCTTTTTTGAATTCGAATTCATAATGATCCGTACCTTTCTTTGAGATTGCAATACTATTTTTGCCTTGGGTAAAGGTTTTATACATTTTTGCATAAAATTCTGATGCGAAGAATGGGTACGCTTTTGGGAAAACGGCTTTTTGTCGGAAAAATTCAAAAAAATAGCGCGGACCGATTGCATTTTTTTGTAAAATTTGATACAATGAAAAAAAGCCGACTGCATCGGCTTATATCAACGTTTTTATGCAAGAAACAGAGAGGACACAGACACATGAAGAAAACAACGCTTTTCGCTTTGCTTTTGACCGTTTTGATCGCCGCCTCTTTTGCTGCGGCCATTCCCATATCGGCTGCGGAAACGGTTGTGTTTGTCTCCGATGAGGGAGCGGGCAAGCGTGACGGCTCCAGCGCCGAAAACGCGATGGGTGTTGTCATCGCCGACCGCGGCTCGGACAATCACAAAAACAGCCTGCTCTATCAGGTCACCGATCTTCTGAGAAAAACCGGTGGACGCGTTGTGGTCTGCGGTCCTGTCCGAATCGATGTCCATTGTGCAAAGGGAAGCAGCTCGCATACCAAGGACTGTTTTCTGGCCAGCAACGGCGATTACCGCATCACCTTCACCAGCGTTTACGGTGGTGTCGATTACCGCAAGACCAACAACGCGGCCATCACCGTTGACGGCATCGCCCACATCGTTGCCAAGGGCGAGACCACGTGGGAAAACATCACCTTCATCATGGAGGGGGAGAACCGCTATCTCTGCGGCGGCTATGAGCGGACGATCATCGGTTCCGGTGTCACCAGCCGTCCGGCCGATCCGGAGAATGAGGGAGACGCCGCTTATTATCTCAGCGTGGCGGCGGGCAACCGGTATAAAACGGCCGAGCGCAATTCCGAGCTGATCTTCCGCAAGGGTGCCGGCGAATTCGGAACGGTGTCGGGTGCCAATGTGGGCATCGGCATCAATTACCCGCACGTGGGCAACACCCTGCTGACCATTGAGGGCGGCACGTTTTACGGCGATGTGATCGGAACATCGGCGGAGCGCAATACGCCCACCACGGGCAGCACCACGATCACCATCAGCGGCGGCCGTTTCCTCGGCGGTATTTACGGCTGCGGCAACGGCGGTTATCGAAACACCAATGCCACGGTCAATATGACCATCCTTGACGGCGATTTCACCGATTGCATCGAGATCACGGAGATCTATGATGGATATGAAAACCATCTTCCCAGCCGTTCAACTCTGAACATCACCCGCTGCAAGATCGATCTTTGCGAGATCATCTATCCCAAGATCCTGGAATTTACCGAGATCAAAATGCCGCTTGCCTTTGTTCCGCCTGTGATCGAGGAGGAGCCCATCGAAGACGGTATTCTGCCGGATGAGATGCAGATCCCCTCTGCATCGACCGAGATGGCAAAGCCGAGGGATGAGCAGCTGCTTTTGATGATGGGTGTGCTCAGCTTCTTTGTTGTCGTATCGCTGGTCATGATCGGCGTGGGGGTTGTGCAGAAGATCCGCATGCCGAAGGCGTAAGGGTGCTCCCCTGACGCACAATCGTTCGTGAAAGAAAGGATGGACATTTTTATGGAAGAAAAAAGTTCCGTTGCTGTCAATACATTGGTGGAAGAATTTCAGCTGGAGGTCATCTCCATGACCGAGGGCGAGCATCTGGTTCATTCCGCCGAGGTCAACCGTTCAGGTCTGGCTCTCACCGGCTTTTTTGATTATTTTGATTCCTCGCGCATTCAGATCATCGGCAATGCCGAGCATGAGTATCTCACGCAGATCGATATGGCAACCCGCCATTCCCGTCTCTCCCAGTTTTTGTCCCACCGCTTTCCCGCTCTGGTGGTGACCAACAATCTGGAAATCTTTCCCGATATGAAGGAGCTGTCCGCCCGCTTCGGTGTACCGCTTCTCCGCACGCCTCGGTATACGTCGGAGTTTATGAGCGCATTGATCGCTTCGCTGAATCTGAGCCTGGCGCCCTGCATCACCCGTCACGGCGTGCTGGTGGAGGTCTACGGCGAGGGTATCCTGATCCTCGGCGACAGTGGCGTGGGTAAGAGTGAAACCGCCATCGAGCTGGTCAAGCGCGGCCACCGTCTGATCGCCGACGATGCGGTCGTGATCAAAAAGGTGTCGGCCAAAACGCTGGTCGGCTCCGCGCCCGAGATCATACGGCATTATGTGGAGCTGCGCGGCATCGGCGTGGTGGATGTGGGACGCATCTTCGGTATGGGTGCGGTCAAGGAGACCGAGAAGATCGACCTGATCATCAACCTGGAAAACTGGGTTCAGGGCAAGATGTATGACCGCTTCGGCCTCGACCGTGAGTATACCGACATCATGGGCATCAATGTGCCCACGCTGACCATCCCCGTTAAGCCCGGCCGTAACCTGGCCGTGATTTTGGAGATCGCTGCGATGAACCACCGTCAGAAGAAGATGGGGTATGACACCGCCGAGGAGTTCAACAAGCGCATCATGGAGCAGATGATGCAGAACCAGTAAGGGCGAATCGGCGCTGAAAAAGAAACGATCGATCGGCAGGGAGCTACATCGGTTCCTTGCCGATCTTGTTTTGTAAGGCCGCCTCTTCTTCAATATTAACATATTATTCATAATTGTCCTATTGCAAAACGCAGGGATTTGTGATATACTGTACAGGCTGAATGGAATAGACGATCGGATCGTCACCAAGGAGAAGTACTCAAGTTGGTGAAGAGGCGCCCCTGCTAAGGGCGTAGGTCGCGAAAGCGGCGCGAGAGTTCGAATCTCTCCTTCTCCGCCAAAAAGAAACGACAATTTTCGACAGAAGATTGTCGTTTCTTTTTGGTCTCTTCACTTTTATCTTTTCACTTTTCTCTCTTCTCTCAAATTGTCGTTTCCAGAGAAAAGATAAGAGAGAAAAGAGAAGAGAAAAGGTAGCTTTGCTTCGCAAAGCGTTGAATTATATAATAATTTGTGGTATAATTCAATCAGAGGTGATGACGAATGAACAGTCCTTTGCTCGATAAATCTCTCGATTTTGCAACATAAATCGTATTGTTTTATGAAGAGTTTTCCAAATCAAAAAAAGATACAACTATCGCCAAACAATTACTTCGCTCTGCAACAAGCATAGGTGCAAACATAAACGAAGCAGTTTACGGTAACAGCAAAGCGGATTTTATATCAAAGCTTCATATTTCACTTAAGGAAACAGGAGAAAGTATTTATTGGTTGAAACTTCTTAAAAACACAAAGCTTATGAATTATAATTTTGATAGCTTACTCTCGCTTGCTGAAGAAATCAAGAGAATGCTTGTTGCATCCTTGAATACTGCAAAGGAGAACGGCAAATGAACAAATGGATTGTTGAAGATTGGGCTTTTGATGTAGAAGTAATTGAAGGAGAGGCAAAGAATTGCAGACTTGGATTAGAAAAGGGAGACGTTTTTCATTTTGAATACGAAACGCCTCAAAGTTTCTGCCCTCGAGCTATGGCGGAAATTTATACTTGGTGTGAGGTGGTTAGATGTGGCGGCGATTTTACATACAGAGGTGCAAAAGATAAATATAAAATAGAAATTCCTTGTCCGTGCCATTGCATGCAATTTTCCCTTACCGCCGTTCCTATAAATAGGGATAAAAATGGAAACCATATTAACAACAGCAAAAATACTAACTAATGAACGGTGAGAGTTCGAAGTCATACGCAAAAATGCCGAAAATGTCTTTTTCGTAGCCCACAGCCAAAAGAAACGACAATTTTCAATTGAAGATTGTCGTTTCTTTTTGTTCTTTTCTCTTTTCACTTTTTCGATTTTCTCTCTTCTCTCAAATTGTCGTTTTTTGAGAAAAGAGAAGAGCAAAAAATCGTTTCGCTTCCTGCGAGAGCAGCGTGTGCTTCATTTTTATGTGTAAACATTGAGCTTTTATGATACAATCCATCCGAAGACAGTGGATTATATGCGCAACGATACATGGTTTGTTCAATCGATGGTTTTTCAAAAAAATTATGCCGTGTAAGTGGACACGGCGTTTTTTTTATTATAAAATAAAGGCGAAGAATCTTTTTTTGGAGGCAGTTATGATCTATCAAGGCAAAAAAAACATTTCTTTTCCTCTCGGAGGCATTGGAACAGGCTGCATTGGTCTTGCAGGAAACGGAGAGTTGAAGGATTGGGAAATCTTTAACCGTCCAAGCAAATGCACGCGAAACGGATACTCTCATTTCGCCATTAAGGCCTCCTATTCAAATAAGAATATTGCTAAAGTTTTACACGGCGATACTGTCGAAAACCTCATGGGCATACCGTGCTTAAGCCGTAGCCATGTTGGATTTGGTTACGGTCCGCGCGCAAACTCGCTTGCCGGGCTTCCGCATTTCAAAAACGTGACCTTTGACGGCAGTTTCCCGATAGCGAAGCTCTCGTTCACCGACGAGGATTTCCCGGCCGTTGTACGCCTTTGTGCCTTTAATCCGCTGATACCGCATGATGACTTTCATTCAAGTCTTCCGTCGGCATTTTTTGAATGGGAAATAGAAAACATAACCGATGAACCCATACGCTTTTCGCTTGCCTGCACGGTATGCAATCCTGCTGCCTCTTCTTTGAACAAAGCCATAAAAGAGGGGGATGTAAGCGGCATTTTCTTAAAAAGCGCCGACTTGAATGATAAAGAAAAAGGATATTTCGATCTTTGTGTTCTTACCGATCATAAGGACAGCTCTGCTCAGGAATATTGGTACAGAGGGGGCTGGATGGACGGCTGTACCACCTATTGGAAACAGTTTTCCGGCTTAGACCGTATGCCGGAAAGAAGGTATTCAGAGCCGTCAAAGAGAGATCATGGCACCGTTGTTTCGTATGTGAATATACCTGCCGGCGCGAAAGCGAAGGTTTGTTTTGTGATTGCTTGGAATGTCCCGGTTGCTTATAACTACTGGAAGCCGCGTAACGAGGAATGTACCACGTGGCGAAATTATTACGCAACACAGTTTCAAACTTCCTTTGAGACAGCCATGTATGCGCTTAAACATTTTGATTGGCTCGGCGGGAAAACCGAGTTGTTTGCGAAAACCTTACAATCCTGCACACTTCCCGCATCGGTCAAGGATGCGATCTCGGCAAACCTTTCGGTTCTCAAGTCCCCTACCGTGCTCAGGCTTGAGGATGGCTCGTTTTGGGGGTGGGAGGGTTGCGGTGAAACCATCGGCTCCTGCTCCGGGACCTGTCAGCATGTTTGGAATTATGCGTATGCACTGCCGTATCTGTTCCCAAGGCTTGAACGTTCCATCCGTGAAAATACGCTGAAGTATGCGCTTCTTGACAGCGGTGCTACGAGCTTCCGCATCAATCTTCCCTTGAAAAGAGAGATGTATACGGAGCGCGCCTGTGTAGACGGACAGATGGGAGAGGTTTTGAAGTGCTATCGGGAATGGAAATTTTCAGGCGATAACGAATGGCTGAAAAAGCATTCAGAGAGCATTTTCAAAATGCTTGAATACGCGTGGTCAGAGGAAAATCCGGATAAGTGGGATGCGGATATGGATGGCGTTCTCGAGGGACGTCAGCATCACACGCTCGATATGGAACTTTTCGGACCGAGCTCGTGGCTTCAGGGCTTTTATCTGCTTGCGCTCGATTGCGGTGCCGATATGGCAAGGTCTCTTGGCGATGAAAAGCGGGCAAGCCTTTACGCAACGCTTTATGAAAAAGGCAAAGCATTTATGAACGAGCATCTTTTCAATGGAAGATATTTCCATCAATTCATTGATCTTTCGGACAAATCCATTCTTGAACGCTATGATGCCGTTCAGAAATATTGGAACGAAGAAGCAAAGGAGATCAAATACCAGATTGCGGACGGCTGTATGATCGACCAAATGCTGGCGGATTGGCATGCTGTGCTGATTGGCCGAAAAGGTGTTTTTGATCTTGAAAAGAAAAAAAACGCGCTTGAAAATCTTTATCAAAACAACTATAAGCCCTCCATGCGAAACGTTGTAAACCTGTGGCGCAATTTCTCGCTGAACGATGAGGCGGGAACGATCATCTGCTCATATCCTGAAGGTGCCAAGGTCCCTGCGATACCGATCCCTTACTGTGAGGAAACGATGACAGGCTTTGAATATGCTCTTGCAGGGCTTATGATATCTCATGGTTATGTTGACGAGGGCGAAACCATCGTCAAAGCGGTTCGTGATCGGTATGACGGGGAAAAGCGAAATCCTTGGAATGAGATCGAATGCGGAAGCAATTATGCGCGTTCGATGGCATCGTATGCTTTGATGCCCATATACAGCGGCTTTCACTTTGATATGACGAAGAAGCATATCGGCTTTTCTCCTGTTCAAAACAGCGGAACATATCTGTTCAGTGCTTGTGACAGTTGGGGGCGTGTTGCGTTTTATGAGAAGCGGTGTATTCTTTCTGTCTTTGGCAAGGCTTTGGTATTGAATTCCATTGCCATACCCGGCGCCGATCAGATCACAAATGTTACCGTTGACGGAGAAAACATCGATTTTCAGGTTGCTAACGGTTGTATCGTTTTCGATCCTGTTGAAATACATGAGGAGCTGAAGCTGCAATGAAACGTTTTTCCAAAATAACAACAACACAGCTTGCAAGAATTTGCGGTGTCTCTCAGGGAACGGTGGACCGTGCGCTTCATAACAGGAAAGGGATCAATCCCGAAACTCAAGCACGAATTCTTGAAGTTGCAAAAGAATACGATTACCGTCCGAATGTTCAAATGGGTGATCAAGCGAACTCGATGCTGATCGGTGTTGTTCTTTTTGATCTTTACAATGAATATTTTTCAAAGCTTGCGATGAGTTTGGTCAAGGCGGCAAGAAATCTCGGATATTCTATCATCTTTCAGTTTTCGGAAAAAGATGAAAAAAACGAAAAAAAGGCATTGGACTATTTTGATTATATCGGCGTGGATGGCATCGTTTTGTTTTCGGTGGGCAGTGATAACGAGGAATACAAAAATTATCTGACCTCGTTAAAAAAGCCAATCGTTTTGATTGGAAACAGACTGTTTGATCTGCCGTTTGTTGGGATAGACGATGAGAAAGCAATGTACGATTTGTCGAAAACGATTGCCGAGAAGATACCGTCCGGGGATGTTCAGTATTTTGCTCCCGTTTTGAACAAACCGCTGCATGCAATCAACGCACAGCGTATGAGGCTGAACGGCTTTGTTCAAGCAATGAGAACACTGGGGAAAAGCCATCGCATTGTTACAAATGTTGAAGATCTTTCAAATGACGGGGCGATTATTTGCGCGACCGATTACTATACGCTTCAAGCTTTGAAGCATTTGGGGTATCCCGAAAATGTGCAGATCGCGGGATTTGACAACCTTTCTGTGCTGAAGAATGTCATCGTAAAGGTGTTAAGCGTTGACTATTCAACAGACAAAATAGCGGAGGAATCCATCAACTATATTTTAGGAAGAAAATATACATCGGAAGTGGAGCACAGCTTGGTCTGTAATATGGATTGATTTTTGGTATTTGTGTCCGTGGATGCTGTTCTTCCTGAGAATAGGAAAGACCTGTTTCATTCAAAACGTCCTTTTGATCCGCGCGCACCGCTTCATTTTGCCGCGCGGCGCTTCTGACGGCGGACACGGTTGATGTGCCGTTCAAAATCCCCTGCGGCGATCAACTCGCCCAATACATACTGCTCAAAGGTGGGAACGGTGCAGGAATAGAAGCCCAGCTCCTGCTCAAACCGTTCGGCCAGCGAGGGGGGCAGGACCATGTACCCGACGCGCATGGAGGGGGAGATGGTTTTGGAAAAGGTGTTCAGGTAAATGACATTTTCCCGCCTTGTATGGGAAAACAGCGTTTCCTCGTGCTTGCGCGAGACCGAAAACTCCGATTCAAAGTCGTCCTCCACCAGATAGCGCCCGTCGCGGTCTGCCCAGCGCAGGTACTCGTGACGCTTGGAGGCCGATGCGCTCACGCCGCTGGGAAAGGAGCGGTAGGGCGTGAGATGAAGAACGGCGGCGTTGGTCTGCCAAAGAGCGTCACTTTCGATGCCGTCGTGTCCCAGCGGGAGCTTTTCGGGGACCACCTCAAAGGAGCGGTAGACCTGCTCGATCATGCGGTAGGAGGGCGATTCGATGGCGTATCCTCTCTGCCGCCCCAGAAGACGGATCACAAGGCCGTACAGATACTCCGAGCCCGAGCCGATGACGATGCCGTCGGGATGGGTGTCGATGCCGCGGCTTCGTGAGAGATAGCGCGCCAGCTCCCGACGAAGAAAAAGACAGCCTCTTCCCGGTGATTTTTCCAGAAGCTCCTCGCCGTACACGGAGAGCACACGCCGCATGGTCCGTGCCAGCAAGGGAAAGGAGCAGGCTTCCTCGGAGGCGGGCAGTGCTTTTTTGATCTGAGGATGAGCAGGGGCAGTCCGCATGGCCGAGGACAAAAAGCCGTCCCCCTCCCGAAAGGTTACAAAATAACCGCTCCGCTCTCTGGCTTCCACATATCCCTCATCGGCCAGAAGCGCATAGGCATGCTCAACGGTGATAACGCTCACCCCCTCCTCGGCGGCGGTCACGCGCTTGGAGGGAAGCTTGCTTCCGTGAGTATATACACCGCGCACGATCTCCTCGCGCAGCTTTTGGTAAAGAGCCACATAGGCGGGGAGATGTTTTTCATTCTCTTGCGTTTTCTTCATCTGGTATTATCTTTTTCTCCTGTTTTGGATATTTTCATAAGATCAGATATAGTATATACTGTTTTCATCCGAAAAGCAAGTGCAATTTTTTGCGAATGAGGTGTTTTTTATGAAAAACAGCGTGCGGAAAACAGTCTGTGCGGCGATGATGGCGGCAGTCGTCTTTTTGGCAACGGCGGTCATCAGCATCCCCAACGGGCTCAATGGATACATCAATTTCGGAGACGGCTTTGTCCTGCTCTGCGGATGGCTGCTGGGGCCGCTGTATGGCTTTCTGGCGGCGGGGATCGGCTCCTGCCTGGCGGACCTGCTCGGCGGATACGTGATGTATGTGCCGGCCACCTTCCTCATCAAGGGGACGATGGCGCTGATCGCTTCTTGGATCGGAGGAAAAGGAAAGAGCGGTATCCGCCTGCTGTCGGGACTTCTGGCAGAGACGCTGATGGTGCTTGGCTATTTCGGCTTTTCCGCTCTTCTCCTCGGAAACGGCTGGGGTGCGGCGCTGAGCCTGCCGGGTGACGCTCTGCAGGGTGCGGTCGGTCTGACGCTGGCCATGCTGCTGTTCACGATGCTGAGCCGTCTGAAAGCCGACCGTTTCTTTTCCGATAAGCGGTAAAAAAACAACCATAGAAGAACAAACAAAACAGCCCCCGTTTGGCAGTTCAAGATGCCGCGGGAGCTGTTGTTTTTTGATGAAGAAAGATCAATCCAAAAGAGCTACGTAAAAGCGGAAGGCGGTGGGCAGGGCATATTCGCTCCGAATGATTTCGGTGTCCGCCCACACATAATCGGCGTTTTCGCTTGCACAGTCGATCTGATAGCCGATCATGTGCCACTCCACATGGGAAAAGATGTGCTTGGCCTTGCCGCAGGGGATCGCATTTTGCGGCGCAAGCCCTTTTTCTTTGCACCATGCGCCGATATCGTCTGCGGTCAGATGCCCGTCGAGCGAGGGAAATTCCCAAAGCCCGGCCAGCAGTCCTTTTTCCGGACGGCGGATGATGGCATAGCGGTCGCTGTTTTTGAGCAGCAGGATCGTTTTTTTCTCGATCCGACGCTCCTTTTTCGAGCTTCGCACCGGATAGCGGTCGGTCTCGCCGCGTCGGAAGGCCTCGCAATGCCCGCGGATGGGGCAGAGAGAACAGCGCGCCTCGCCGTTGGGGATGCAGACCACCTCGCCCAGCTCCATCAGCCCCTCGGTGAAAAGGGAGGCGTCCTTGCCGCTGGGGTAAAAGGAGCGCAGGGTGTCGGCCACGCGGGTGCGGACGGCGGGAAGCATGATGTCATCGGAGCAGGCGGTGAGGCGCATGATCACGCGCAGGACGTTGCCGTCAACGGCGGGCTCGGGGCATCCGTAGGCAATGGAAGAAATGGCGCCTGCCGTGTAGTCGCCGATGCCGGGGAGCTTTTTGAGAAGCGTTACGTCTTTGGGCAAAACGCCGCCGTATTGCTCGCAGATCTGAATCGCCGCTTTTTTCAGATTGCGTGCGCGGCTGTAGTAGCCAAGCCCCTGCCAGAGCTTCATCAGCTTGTCGTCCTCCACGGCTGCCAGCGCCTCTACGGTGGGAAGCTGGGTGAGAAAGCGTTCGTAGTAAGGGAGTGCCGCCTCGATACGAGTCTGCTGCAGCATGATCTCCGACAGCCAGACGTGGTAGGGCGTGGGATCTTTTCGGAAGGGCCACTCGATGCGGTTTTTTTGGTACCATTCGATCAGCGGCGGCACGATGGCTTGAAGCGGATGGATGTATGGTTCTTGCATGATATCTCCTTATTCGGGCTGTTTGCATGATTCGGGCTGTTCAGGTGATTGAGGCTGTTTGCGGTAATAGCCCGCCCGCATACAGCGTTGGCAGAGATTTTCGGCGCATCGATGGGCGGTGAAGCCGTCATGGATCGCTTTGGCACGGGCTGAGGACAGGATCTCCTCCAGCGGCTGATCGAACAGGTTGCCCAGCGCCAGATCGCCGTTGCGGTCGAGGCAGCAGGGAACCACCGTCCCATCGCACAAAACGCCGATCTGGTCGCGGAGAGCGTAGCAAAAGCCGCTTTCCGAGCGGATCTCACTCTGCAGGTCCGGCCAGTCGAATTTTTCGCCCCATTCGAGAAAAACGCGCTCGCACAGCCTTTGTCCGCTGCGGATCTTCTGCCACTCGCTTGGAAAATATGCTTTCATTTTGTCCAAGATCAGCTCGTTTTTCTCGTGCAGAGCCCCCTCGGCGCGCCCGTCCAGATTCCAGAGCCGCAGAGCGGTGATCACGCCTTTTTCCGATGCTTTTTTGGCAAAAAAGAAGCAGCCGTCAAGATAGGATTCAAAGGAAAGATCGGTCTCGTTGGCCTCAAAGGCATGGAGAGAGATGCTCACTTTGTAGGGCTTTGCCTGCAGGATGGCATCGCCGCGGGAGGGAAGAAGCGTTCCGTTGGTGGTGATGACCGATTTCATTCCCATACCGGCCGCGATTTCGAGAAAACGGGGGAGAAGCGGATGGGCGGTGGGCTCACCCATCAGGTGATAATACAAATATTCGGCAAAGGGCGTCAGACGGCGGACAAGAAAGGTGAACTGCGTTTCGTCAAGACAGCCTGCCGCTCGGTCGGTGCCCGGGCAGAAGGCACAGCTCAGGTTGCATCGGTTGGTGATTTCAACATAGGCTTTGCGGTGTGCGGCCATGCGTCTTCCCCCTTTTTGTTTGGATAGAAACAGTATACCACATCCGCCGCCTTTTGTAAAGCGGACGAAGAGCGGCTTTTGGATAAAAAAAGAAACAGCGCTGTGCAGGAAAACACAACGCTGTTTTTATGGCTTTTTTGGGTTAGCGGATGCCGTATTTTTCGATGATATAATCCATATCCTTGTCGCCGCGGCCGGAGAGGTTGATGAGGATGGAGCCCTTGCCCATCTTCTTGGCCAGCTTCATGGCATAAGCAACGGCGTGGGAGCTTTCGATGGCGGGAATGATGCCCTCCATACGGGAGAGCTCAAAGAAGGCATCGACGGTCTCCTCGTCGTCTACCACGTCATACTTGACGCGCCCCAGCTCATGCAGGAAGGCATGCTCGGGACCGGAGGAGGGGTAATCGAGACCGCTGGCCACCGAATAAACGGGGGCGGGATCGCCGTTTTCGTCCTTGAGCATGATGCTGTTGAAGCCGTGCATGACGCCCTCGGTGCCGTACTGCAGGCTGGCGGCGTGATCGCCCGGCTTCGGACCGCGTCCGAGAGGCTCAACGCCGTAGATGTCTACAGGATCGTTGAGGAAGCCCGAGAAGAAGCCGGCCGCATTGGAGCCGCCGCCCACGCAGGCGACGATGGCATCGGGCAATTCGCCGGTCATCGAGGTGAACTGCTCGCGGGCTTCAATGCCCACCACGCTCTGGAAGTCGCGGACCATCATGGGGAAGGGATGGGGGCCGACCACCGAGCCGATGCAGTAGATGCAGTTTTTGTAGTCCTTGGCATAGGCCTCGAAAGCAGCGTCCACCGCCTCCTTCAGCGTGGCCAGACCGTGTGTGACCTCCACCACATTTGCACCGAGGATCTTCATTCTGGCAACATTGGGAGCCTGCTTTTTGATGTCCACCGAGCCCATGTAGATGTCGCACTCAAGTCCGAAGTAAGCGGCGGCGGTGGCAAGAGCAACGCCGTGCTGACCGGCACCCGTCTCGGCGATGACCTTCTTTTTGCCCATGTATTTGGCCAGCAGAGCCTCGCCCATGCAGTGGTTGAGCTTGTGCGCTCCGGTGTGGTTCAGATCCTCGCGCTTGACGTAGAGCTGAACGTTGCCGAGCTTGCCCGACAGACGCTCCAGATAGGAGATGGGCGTGGGTCTGCCCTGAAACTCCTTGCGGATGCGGCGCAGCTCGCTGATGAATTTGCTGGATTTGCAGATGGTGAAATAAGCCTCGGTGATCTCGGCCATGGCTGCCTTCAGGTCCTCGGAGATGTAGCATCCGCCGTATTTACCGAAGTAGCCGTTTTGATCGGGATAGTTTTTCAGATATGTGTCAAAATTGATTCCGTTGAATTCCATGGGAACATTCCTCCGTTTTTTGCATTCGTTTTCAGGTTGGTGTGTTTGTTAAAGGGCAGAGCAGCGCCGCCATCGCTTGGTGAGAAGAAACATAATGGTTTCCGCCTTTCTTTTGGGATTGCCGGCGGGGAAAACAAAACGCCCCCGACAGAAAAAGGTTCTCTGTCAAGGACGAATAAAGCGATTTTATCCGCGGTGCCACCTTGAATTCATCGCAATTTTGAAATTACGATGCGCTTTTCAGGATACCGACATATCCCCGACGACTGACGCGCGCCGACACGTTGCAGAATACTCAGCGGCAAGACCGAATCCGATCCGTTCGCCTTTGACTGCACCCTCCGCGGTCCATTTGCCAGCTTGTTTCCTACCTGCATCCCAGCGCCGCAGGCTCTCTGTGAAGGCATCACTGACGTTATCTCCGCTTCAACGGTTTGTATTCACTTTTTATCAAGATATCACATTTTCGCGGTTTTGTCAAGAGATTTTCGCATATTTTTATAAAAAACGGTTTCAAAGCTTGTTTATCGCCTCAAAAAAGCGTTGCGCCGCCTCGGCAGTATCGGCGGGCGAAGAGAGGGCAGAGAGACGGAAGCAGCCTTTGCCGAACGGTCCGAACACCTCGCCCGGCATCCCGACCACCTGCTTTTCGCTTAACAGGCGGTCGAACAGCTCCCATCCGCTCATGCCGTTCGGACAGCGGAAAAAGAGAAAGGGCAGATGCGTACCGCCGCCGTATGGGAGGGACAGGGAAGAGAGCGTTTGCTTCCAGAGGGAGGCATTGCGGCGGTAGATGTCCAGCGCCCTTCGGATCTGCGCCTGCCCGTCGGGGGTAAACACAGCCTCGCCCCCTCGCTGGACGATGTAGGAAACGCCGTTGGTGCGAATGGCGCAATGCTCACGGAAGCGATCGGCCAGCGCGATGCCGTCCCGTTTGAGCTGATGGGGGATGAGAACATACCCCAGCCTCACACCGGTGAAGGAGGCGGTCTTGGATAACGAACCGATCTCGATCGCACAGCTTCGCGCACCCTCGATCTCCAGAATGCTGCGGGGCAGGGTGGGATCGGTGACAAAGGCTTCATAGGCGGCGTCAAAGAGAATGACCGCCTCCTGCTCGTTGGCATAGTCCACCCACGCTTTGAGCGTTGTGTGATCGGCAGCGGCGCCGGTGGGGTTGTTGGGCGAGCAGAGAAAGATCAGATCGGCGCGACAAGAGCGATCGGGCAGAGGCAGGCGCCCGTCGGGAAGACAGGCCATGCGGAAGATCTCACGCCCCTGCAAGCGGTTAAGGAGCGCATAAGCAGGATAGGTGGGCTCAACGATCTGAACACGGCAGTCCGCGGCAAACAGATCGGACAGTCCGCTGAGCCCCTCGGTGGCACCGCTTGTGACGAACACCTCGTTTGAAGAAAGCGGGATGCTTCGCGCTTGGTAATGGCTTGCGATGGCACGTCGCAGAAAGCCGGCTCCGCATTCGGGCTGGTAACCGCGGAAGGTCTCGGCCTTTGACAGCTCGATCGCCGCCTGCTTCATGGCGTTGACTGCCGCTGGGCAGATCGGCTGGGAGAGCTCGCCGATGCCCATGCGGAAGAGCTTTTGAGACGGATGAGCGCTTGTGTATCTTGCGATTGCCTCTTCCACCTGCCCGAACGGTGAAAGGGTTGCCGATTCTCTGTAAAACCGATGGATCCCTGCCATTTCCCATGCCTCCGTTTGCTTGTTGTCTTTCTGTTATCGTATGTTGAAAAGCATTTTTTGATACAAAAAGGGGGGGCAGGATACAAAAAAGCGTCCCCCTGTTCGGAAGACGCTTTGCGTTTTTTATTCCCGTCCGGCTTCTTTGCGTGCTTGATGGATCTCATCCAGCGAAAAGACATACTGCGTTCCGCAGAAGCGGCAGTTGGTCTCGATGGGCTCATCAGCTGCATCCAGCTCCGCCATATCCGCATTGTTGAGGCCGACCAGGGCGATCTTGTACTTCTCGCGGGCGCAGGTGCATTTGTATTCCGCATCGAATTCGTCAAACATGGTGTAGGCAATGCCGTCGAAAACGGCGGCGATGATCTCCTCGCCCGTGGCACCGTCGGCGATCCGTTTGGAAACCGAGCCCATAAGATTGATGTTGGCCTCCAGACGGTCGATCACCTTCTCGTCGGCGCCCGGCATCAGCTGCAGCAGAAAGCCGCCGGCGGCAAAGCAGACGTTGCTTGTATCCACGCGGACACCGAGAGCGCAGACCGAGGGCGTCTGTTCGCTGGTGGCAAAGTACTGCGTCACATCCTCCGCGATTTCGCCCGACACCAGAGGGCAAACGCCCACATACGGCTCCTGCATGCCCATATCCTTGATGACATACATCGTGCCGCGTCCGATCGCGCCGCTGACATCCAGCTTGCCGATGGCATTGGGCGGAAGCTCAACGTCGGGATGCTCGGCATAGCCGCGGACATTGCCCGCATAATCGCTGACGCAGACCACCATACCGGCCGGTCCGTCTCCGCGAAACTGCAGAGTGAGAGAATTGTCCTTATCCTTGAGCAGGGTACCCATCAGGGAAGCAGCCGAGAGGGCCCGTCCCAGAACGGCGGTCATGGTTTTGGAGGTGTGATGGATCTCGCACGCTCTTTTGACAATGGCGGTGCTGTCGATGAAAAAGATTCTGGCGCTGCCATCCTCGGTGATGGCACGTTTGATGATCGATTTGGTTGTTGGCATGGCGGTTTCTCCGTTGTGATTTCGTAAAATTTGATGGAAGTGGTTTTTGGGATGCTTTTATCGTTTTCCGTTTGCGGCGGCAAAGCGGACGGCCTTTTCCCCGTCGAGCAGGCGGAGAAAGCTCGTGCGCCCGTGGACATAGCGGCGCTTGATCCTTTCGCCGAAGGCGGCCGCTTCGCTGCGGTTGTTTCTCACGATCCGCAGGTCATCGAAGGCGGGGTAGACCAGATAGATGTCAACCGTTTCCTTCCGCGCGGCGGTATGGCCGAAGCCGTCACCTTCATACATGGCAGGGGCATCGCCGTCAAAGGGTTCGGAAGAGGTGACCATCCTGCCGCGGTGATCGCTTTTCGCAACAACACGGAAGCGCAGGAGGGTGGAAATGGAATAGGCATCGTCTCCTGTGAACTGCAGGGTGAAATACTTGTAATAAAAGCGGAAAACATACCGAACGCGCAGGATCTTATCCGCCGTTTCCACGGTGAAGTCGGGGGTGGAGCGGCTTTCGAACAGACGCGCGGTCAGAAAGGAACGGCGGTGGGTGTAAACAAGGCCGCGCTTTTTGCAGATTCGACGGATGCGGATGCTGAGCGCGATGTGCCCGGACAGCGTTTTGAAAGGCGGGTGAACGAACAGGATGTACAGAACGATGAGAGCGGGCGAGCAGTACAGGAGAAGATAGAAGATCTGTGTTCCCATTGCCTCACTTCACATAGCTGGGCTTGGCCATCCAGGTCTTCTGCTCTCTGTACACCAGATAGGTGAAGATGGGGATGAAGAGGAGCAGATAGAGGACGGGGCCAAGGAACCAGGCCTTGCCCAAAAGCTCATAGGCGAAGATGTTGGTGGTATAGAACTTGAAGAGCGGAATGGGCAGCTCGTAAATGGTCACATCCCCCGGGATGACCGCTTCCACAAGGAAGTTGAGGAAGAGGGGGAGCTGACCGACGCCCACCGCGAAGTAGTACCCCCACAGGCGGGTCTTGACCTGCTCGATGAAATAGGCCTTGTAGTCGAGCGCATAGCCCGAATCCTTGTAGGCGTCTTCAAGAAGCTTTCGCTCGTCGATCTTGCCCGAATCGGAGCTTTCGGCGATCGCCACGAGGTAAAACGCATAGATGGAGGCCGCAAAGAGAATCAAGCTGAAGATGGCGGTGCGTCCCGAGGCCGTTTTGGGGTCCTCGGCGTTGCCAACGTTGAGGATCATGATGTAAAAGAGGTAGCCGATTCCGTTGCAAAGGGCGAGAGTGGCAAAGCCCTTGACCATGTTCAGGATCAGCCTCTGAAAGTGTTTTCCGTGCATGGCGATCTCCTTTTGTTTTGTCAATTACTTGTCTTCGGTTGCGGGTGCAGGCTCGGCTGCGGCAGAGGCGGCGTTGGCTTCGGCAGTCTTCTGCCCCAGCAGGGTGGGAAGCTGCATACCGGCCATGGAAAAGACCTCGTCAAGGGGCGGAACCGATTTCATCATGCCCGAGATGAAGTTGGCGGTGGAGGTTTTGCCGTCGCCGTTCTGTCCGCCGTCCCAGACGGTGACCTTGTCGATCTTGATGTTCTTGATCGCATCCACCTGAACGCGCATCAGATCCTCCAACTTATCGGCGATCAGAAGCTTCAGTGCGGCATCGGCGTCTCCGCCTGCGGATTTGACGATCTCGGCGAAACCGGCGGCCTGCTTTTTCAAAATCTCTTCCAGACCGCGTGCCTCGGCCTCCATCTTGGCATAGATGGCATCGGCCTCACCCTGAGCACGACGGCGAAGCTGTTCGGCCTCGGCTTCGGCGGCCAGCTCCATCTCCTTCTTCTTCACCTCGGCGCGGACGATAACGTCGGCCTCCAGCGTGGCCTGTTCACGGTCGCGGCGAGCCTTTTCGGCGGCTTCCTCCGCGGCATAAGATTCCTCCAGCGCTTTGGCGGCCTGGATCTTTTCGGCGGTGGTGGCGATCTTCAGCGCCTCGGCCTCTTTTTCCTTCAGCGCGGCCTCGGACATGGCGATCTTCATCTTGGCTTCGTTTTCGCCCTGGATGGCGATGGAGTCGGATTCCGACACCTTGATGCGCTGCTGCATGTGGGCGTTGGCCTCACCGATGGAGCCGTCGCGCTCCTGCTCGGCAACGCTTCTCTTGGCGTCGTTGATGGCCTTGGCCGCGGCTTCCTTACCCAATGCGGCGATATAGCCCGATTCGTCGCTGATGTCGGTGACGTTGACGTTGATCAGGCGCAGACCGATCTTCTTCAGCTCGGTTTCCACGTTGCTGCTGACTGCCGCCAAGAACTTATCGCGGTCGGTGTTGATCTCCTCGATGTCCATGGTAGCGATGATCAGACGAAGCTGACCGAAGATGATGTCCTTGGACAGCTCCTGGATCTCGGACAGCTGGAGCCCCAAAAGACGTTCAGCGGCATTCTGCATCACGCCGGGCTCGGTGGAGATACCCACCGTGAAGCGGGAGGGCACGTCGATGCGGATGTTCTGGCGGGAGAGGGCATTTTTCAGATCCACCTGGATGGAGATGGGAGTCAGATCCAGATAGGCGTAGGACTGGAAGACGGGGACAACAAACTCGGCGCCGCCGT
The DNA here is from genome assembly GCA_015063795.1 of Oscillospiraceae bacterium. Classification (GTDB taxonomy): domain Bacteria; phylum Bacillota; class Clostridia; order Oscillospirales; family CAG-272; genus SIG694. The sequence continues at coordinate 14,673 of SVTL01000015.1, read as the reverse complement.
GGATGCATTTGGCGCTTCGGTTGGAGCCGTCCTTGTTTTTGCCGATGGAACCGTAGATGACCATGATCTTGTCGGACGGGCATTTTTTATACCGCGACGCGACCCACATCAAAAACGAGATCAGGATCAGAACGACTGCACAGACGAGAATAATGATTTCGGGTTTCATGGTGTTACCTCCGTATTATGTTTGTTTTGTCTTATTTTGTATTATATAGATGCTGAATGAGATGAAACGGTTGGGTTTATTTTCTTCTGACCACCAGATCGGTCTGACCGCTGAGCCCGATGACCACCACCTCGCATCCGGTGGGGATGGGCTGATTGTCGTCTGTGACCGCTTCCCGCTCGGTGTAAGAGCCCTGGAGCAGGATGTGGACCTTACCGCTGCCCGTGCGGGAGGGCGGAATGGTCAGGTGGACCTTGCCTGAGACGCCGATGGCGTTGCGGTTGTCGGCGGTGCCGTCGCTTCTCAGACGGAAGACCGCACGCGTTAAAAATGCCAACAGGAACATCATGCCGAAGCCTCCGACGGCGGCGATGAGAAGCGTGAGCGCGAGGGGGATGCCCATTGTGTCCAAGGCCGCGCCCAGCCAGCCGAAGACCACGAAGAAGGCCACGATCCCCTGCAGGGTGAACAGACGGAGTCCGTCAAGACCGCCGCCCGCATCGGCAGGCGATTCGATGTCACCGCTTCCGAACAGACCGTCGGCATCGGCATCGGGCAGATCGAGCTCATCGGGCAGGTCTGCGGAAAGATCGTCGGGCAGATCGGATGCATCGCCTCCTTCTCCGCCGAGACCGAGGAAGGTCATCGCCGTCTGCACCAGAAGAAGCAGCGTGGAGGGAATGGCGATCAGGTAAAACACCTGGGATATGAATGAGAGGGAATTCCACCAATCGAGGATAAACATAGCAATGTTCCTTTCAAATATCAAGAGAGGGTGAACAGGATCTCTTCTGCCGAGCTGCGGAGTCTTGACGCCGCATGGGCGAAGAGCATGACCTGGAGAATACGGATCAGCTGCTTTTGGGCATCGGGCGTTTTGCCTTCAAAGGAGAGGGAGGCTGCTTCCGCCGCCTTTTGCACTGTGCTTGGATCGGTCAGACGGATGCTTTCGTCGCAGAGCATATCCGCATAGCGGTGATAGAGTTCTTCGTCGCCGATCAAATCGTCGGTCGGATCGCCGAACTTGCCGCCGATCACATGGATCAGATTGCAGATCTTTTCGATCTGAAGCGCCTCGCGGAGCATATTGATGATGACGATCCGCGCAAACTGCTCCCGCGAGTAGAGCCGCTTGACGGGGGGCGAGACAAACTTCCGCTTCACCCAGTTCTGGATCACGTATGGCTCAAGCCCCGTCATCACCGACACTTGGGAGAGCGTGATGCCGCCCGCGGCAAAGATGCCGTCAAACAACTGCTTGGAACCGCCTCTCTGCAGAGCCGACACCTCCACCGTCGTTCCCGGGTATACGCTTGCCATCCCATCACCTCCTTAGCGGATCAATACCTGTACTATGATTGTATCACATGGTCAAGTGATTGTCAAGAGTGGAGAGGTGATTGCTTTTCGATTTGTCGATACCAATAAAACAGCGGTTGTTTTCTTGTGTACTATCCACAAAAACGCACAACCGCCCCGCCCGTCCCCTGCCAAGCGGCGAACCGTTTCCTTACGCAAGCTCGCTTGCTCGGAAAACGGTCCGTCGTCGCTTTTTGCCGTTGTTGCCGGCGGCGGCCGCTGTTTGTGATGCGAAGGCAAAAAGAAGAGGCGGATGCAGAGCATCCGCCCTTGGCGGGGGAACGGGCGGGGGAGAGCGGGAAAGAAAAAAGGACGCGCGTGATGGCGCATCCTTTGGGGAGCTTACGGCTTGAGACAGGGAAGAAGCTCGCCGGCATCGGCAAGGACCAGATCGGGCTTGTCGGGCGATTGGCTTAGGATTTCGGGCGTGGTCTCACCGCTCATGACCAGCATGGTGACCGCTCCTGCGTTGAGACCGCTTTTGATGTCGGTGTAGATGCGGTCGCCGATGACGGCGGTCTGCTCAGGCGTGCAGCCGGCGCGTTCCATGGCCAGCATCGGCATCAGCGGTTCTGGCTTCCCGATGACGATCGGACGGCGCTTGGCGACGTTGTACAGCATATCGCAAAAAGAGCCGCAGTCGGGGACCGAGCCGAATTCGGTGGGGCAGACGTAATCGGGGTTGGTGGCGATGTAGGGGATGTCCTTGCGCGTGAGTAGAAGCTTGGAAACATCGTGAAGCTTTTGGAAGGTCAGCTCGGTGTCGTTGCCCATGACGATGCAGTCCACCTCGTCCAGCCGATCGGTGACAGTGAAGCCCTCTCTTTCCAGCTCCTCCTTCAGCGAACGGGTACCGCAGACATAGAGACGGGCGGCGGGGAGGTGCTTCTTCAGATAGTAAGCGGTGGCCTGCGAGGAGGTGAAGAACTCGCTCTCGTCGGCGTCAATGCCCAGCCTTTTCAGCTTTTTCACGTAGTCGCTGACGCTCTTGGCCGAGTTGTTGGTGATGAACATATACGAAGCGCCGCGCTCTTTGATGGCGGCCAGCAGGTCTGCGGTGAAATCGAACAGCTTCTCGCCGATGTACAGCGTGCCGTCCATGTCAAAGAGATAGAGCTTCAAATTTTGTACGATGGCTTTCACAGTATCGTTCCTCTCTTGTTATTCTTCCTCGTAAAACACGATGTGTTCAACTTCCTTCAGACTTTCGACGGGAAAGGTCTTACGGCTTCCGATCAGCAGGCTGATACCGAGATGCCCCGGAAAACCGCTTTTCGGCGGGAGAAAGTGGTGGGTAAAATCCGCCCCGGTCGCCCTCAGCCTTTCCACGGTCTCGTTGGCCTTGTACATGGAGTTGATCTCGATGTACAGGATGTCGCGCTGTTTTTTCGGGCGCTCCAGCCTGCCCAAGAGGATGATGGAGACCATGTAGAAAAAAGTGATGATCAGCGCACCGAAGTAAAAGCCGCAGCCGATGGCGATGCCGATCACACCCGTGGTCCACACACCTGCGGCGGTGGTCAGCCCTGTGATGATGCTGTTGTTTTTGAGGATGATCATGCCCGCGCCGAGAAAGCCGACGCCCGAGATGACCTGCGCCGACAGACGGAGGATGTCTCCCTCATAGCCGAGATATTCTTTTGCATACAGACTGATCATAGCGGTCAGCGAAGCGCCCAGCGCCACAAGAATGTGTGTCCGCATGCCGGCGGCGCGCCCGTGATGCGCCCGTTCGCTGCCGATGACGATGCCGATGATCACGGCAAGAAAAGCGCGGAGAGTGATCTTGATGAAAAAATCCATGGAGAGAAGCTCCTTTATGTTGGATGGGAAACCGTATCAGCCTATGCCGTTTTTTCTCCGTTCATGCATCGTTTTTGTCTGTTTCAGACCGCGGCGGGAATGAGCGCCGCATGTCTCTCATGCAACTTTTTTCATCCTTTGGGATCTGTCTGTTTTATTATAGCATAAGACAAGGAAAAAAACAATCCAAGGTGCATTTTCTCTTGAACAAAATGCGACAATGTGCTATACTGTCTCTGCAGGCTCAGCCTGACTATCTTTTTTTGGAGAATGCTGTTTGAAGAAGAACAACACCTTGGAGATTGTGCGGTAAACGAGAGGTTTGCCAAACCAATCCCGCAATCCTCTCGTATTCTCGCCGTCAACGACATAGGAAAGGATTTAAAAATGAACGATTTGACGATCCGTTTGGAAAAAGAAACCGACTACCGAGCCGTGGAGGAACTGACCAGAGAGGCGTTCTGGAATGTCTACAAGCCGGGTGCTGACGAGCATTATTTTGTCCACACCATGCGCTCTCATCCCGATTTTATTCCCGAGCTTGCGTTTGTGATCGAAAAAGATGGCAAGATCATTGGGAATATCATGTACACAAAGGCGTGGCTTGAAGATGAAGCCGGAAAAAGGAAGGAGATCGTGTCCTTCGGTCCGCTCTGCGTTGCCCCCGCCTATCAACGGCAGAAGCTGGGCAAGCTGCTCATCGAGCATTCCTTTGATGCGGCGCGGGCGATGGGATATGATGTGAACATCAACTTCGGCAACCCGGGCAATTACGTCAGCCGCGGCTTTGTCAGCTGCAAAAAGAAGAACGTCAGCTTTGCGGCGGCGGGACATTACCCGACTGCGCTTCTGGTCTGCGAGCTGATCCCCGGCGCGCTGGACGGCAGACCGTGGATGTATATCCCCTCAACGGCTGCCGACTGCTGTGAGGACACCGCCGCGGTGGAAACGTTTGACGCTTCGTTCCCGCCCAAGGAAAAGGCGTGGGCGCCCAGCCAGGAAGAGTTCTATATATACAGCCATTCGTCGGTTGTCCGATAAACGGAAAAAACACCGCCGCGGAGTTTCGATTCCTCGGCGGATGTTTTTTTGCAAGCGAAAGGATGCCGTTTATGCTTCTGCGATGTTGACGGTGATGGCGCCTTTCGCTTTGGCATAGGCGACTGCCTGACGGGTGCCGCTGTTGCGGGGGGCGGAGGCTTCGTCGAGGTAAACGATGCAGAAGCGGCTGTTGTCGATCATGTGGCGGTTGCGCCTGATGTAGACCGCTCGTCCGGTACCGAGGATCGCTTCGGGGTAGTAGGTTTCGTCGTAGGATCGCAGCAGATAGGCTTTGTAGGTATCGTCAATGAAAGGGAATTCCGCCCGCACGTAGATTCTTTTGATGTGCGGGTATTGTTTCTGCAGTTCGCTCACCGTCTTCAGACACAGGCGGTCAAAGTCCGATCGGCTTCCGAACAAAAAGGTGTTCACCCGTTCTTCCGTGATCAGTCTTTCAATATGTTGCCTTATGCTCAACGTCAATCCTTCGCTTTCCTCGATCTTGCGACGACCGATGAAACAGCAGGTATGCAGGATGTTCTTCGATGTCATTGGTTCATCTCCTAAAATTTTATAGATATACCATATATCTATTTTAGCCATTATATCACATAATGCATCTAAAATAAATACATCATATATTTGTTTTGAGGTGATCTTATGGCTATCAAGAGCGTATCGATTCGGATCGAAGAGGAAATGCTGAACAAAATTACTTATGTTGCCGATTACGAGGGAAGAAGTGTGAACAGTCAGGTGCTGGTTTTGATCCGACAGCACATCAAAGCCTTTGAGGATGCCAACGGCCCCATTGAGGGCGATATCAAACCCGATTCCAATGTAAAGCCGACACGCAAATAAGGTTGGAAAGCTCGCTGTGAAAGAACAGTGAGTTTTTTCTTTCCTTCAATCGTGCGGTGACCGATGAAACAGCAGGGATATTTTGTCAAAATACTCACCGCGTGTATCGTTTGCACAAGAAAAAACAAATAAATATTATTCTGTATCCTAATCGGATATGTACATTATTTTACCATATCCGAATCGGATATACAATAACTTCAGTGCAAATGATGAGGTGAATTCCATGGGGATTGATTATATTTCGATCGGCAGCAGAATCAAAGAGATTCGTACTGCAAAAGGATGGACGCAAGCAAAGCTTGCAGAAGAATCCGGCATTGAGCCGTCCAACATTTCTCATATCGAACGTGCGGCAACCAAACTGAGCTTGCCCACATTAGTTAATATCGCAAACGCGCTTGGTGTAACTCTTGACGAAATCGCATATGGCAGCTTAGTCAAGAGCAATCATGTTTCCATGAAGTTGATTGACGATATTCTTTCGGATTGCTCTGCGGAAGAACTCAAGTCCCTTGCGGAGGTTATCAAAACCACAAAGGCTGTTTTAAGAAATAAATAATTCATGCGCATGAAAAACTCTCTGTATTCGGAAAATCACAGTGAGTTTTTTTCTTTTCTTCAATCGTGCGATGACCGATGAAACAGCAGGTTTTTGTTTTTTTTAACCTCAGTTAAATGATTCATCACCTATTATACATTATCATTGATTTAAAGTAAATAATCTTTTACTTTAGGAAAGTAATAATTTTTCTCGTTTCCCTGTAAACTATAACTATACAGGGGGCGATAGAATGAAAACAGAGTTTGCAGATAAATATATTACATTGGGTTTGAAAATCGCTTATTATCGAAAAAAGGCAGGCTACACACAAGAAGCTTTCGCGGAAATGATCGATAAAAGCGTGAATTTCTTAGGACAAGTCGAGGGCACCGGAACGGTTCGCGGTGTTTCGCTGGAGACGCTGTTCAAGATTGCGCAGGTATTAAACATATCCCCCTCCAAGCTGTTGGAGGAGGATTGAAGGCATAAAAGCATAAAAAAAAGAACTCTCTGCTGAGAAGAGCAGAGAGCTTTTTTATAAAAAACAATCCCTCGCCCACCGAAGTGGAAAGGGATTGCTTTTTTGTTTCAAGCATCCTTTGCGATTCGGATAACCGCCTTGACGATATCCGCTTTGTTGCTTATGCTGTGATCCATGGCCGTTTGGACATCGTCCAGATCGAATACGTCGGTCACGATCCCTTTCAGATTCACTTTTCCGGAAGCTTGAAGCACAGCTCCGCTTCGTGAGCGACGTATTCCTGAAACACACCGTCGATCGGAGGTGTGGCAAAAAAGACCACATCCGGAGATATCATAATATCATATTCATGATTTCAATGGTAGAAACGCCGCGGACTTCGGAATCAATCACCGAACCTCGAAACATATCTCCGGCAATGCAGTAAATCGTATTTGGTTCATCCCTGCGTGTCTGATTCACATATCCCGACAAACGGGAAACTCCGCCAATCAGACGGTCATCTGCTTTTTCCGCAAAAAATCTCCATGGAGATCATTGGAATGAAGTATCGTCCGTTTTTCCTGTTGTCTGCCATTCGGTATCCCCCTTTCGTTTATTCCGATTTATTTTTACGTTTGGATTCACGCTGCAGAAATACTTTCACTTCGGGATTGCTCATGATCTGCTCATGATACCGAGCCGGGAACATATCTGCAAACTCGTCAAGAGTGCATCCCGGATAATAATCCTCCGGCATCGGTCGATCCAGAGATGCGCCGCCGCTCGAGCCTGCCGAGATGCCTGTGGTGAAAACATCGATGAGGATATCCGTCGTGCCGTCTTCGTAAAAGCGCAGTACCAGCTTCGTACTTTCGTCATGCGACTCGTCCCGGTGCCATCCGAGCTCGATATTCTCCGGCAGGAACCGCAGTCCGTGCTCCTGTGCGAAAGCGTCGCCGTATGATCCGTAAGCCGCATGTACGAGCACATCGTTTGTGTGAAGAAGCATTTTCAGTGCATCGGTCATGTCAATGCACCTCAGAGATTTCGGCAGATTCAGTTTTTTCACGTTCGGAAACTGTTCGAGAACGCCTGCGTAAAGCTCCGTGATATCCTCACAAACCGTCACTGTCGTGAAAACGTCCTTCCAGTTCTCGACCGGATTCCATATCTCGGTATCTTCCCGCCGGATGCCGCCCTTACCGCTAAACTCAAGTTCCCCCATACCACGGTCGATGAAAACCAGTTCTCCGTGATTTTTGGAATAATACATAGAAGAATCCTCTTTATTTCAGTACAGGCATTCCGTCGCTTCCCACGCGGTAAGCCGCGGTTTGCTGCTGCGTTTCAAAATGCTCCAGCATCATGTTGTCCGGATCGGTCAACGCATAGGAGGTGTCAATCGGAATCGATCCGGGAGCGATGTGCAGATCACCGGCTTCCTTGAACGTTCCGTCGGTGATGTCGATCACACGAAGCGTCATGTCCCTTGACGCCAGCTCGCTTCCTTCCGCGAAAACGTACAGATAATGCCGTCCGTCCGCGGTTTTGATGTAATACGGATGATAGCCGCCGGTGCGGTAAAGCGTATCCGCGGAAAAATCCGCATGGTAATGCTCTGCATCCATGTCGGTGTAAACATCAAAGGATCCGTAAAGCAGACCGCTTTCATCAAGGACGGGAGTGACAGTCAGCTCTTCCGGATCGCCGTCGCCGTCAAGATCGGTGTAAAACGGATGTGCGAGAGGAAGCTCTACCATGTATGAATCGGGGACAGCCGTGTAGGTTTCTTCAAACAGATCAGGGTACTGTGCAAAGGACACCGTTGCCGCCAATCGTCCGTTCCGACCGATCTGAGCCACATCGCCGTTTTTGAAATAGAAGGTCACGCCGTCAGAGTCAAGCGTCCATGCAATGCCGTCTGCGGGCGTGTTGAGAAAATACTCCTCCACAGCGCTTGCCGAGAGAAGGTCGCCCTTCCATGTGTGGGAGGTCAGCTCCTTTTTCACGATGGCGGGGATCTTGCTCATGTCCTTGATCACATCGGTGAGCATCAGCTGCTTTCCGGTTTTCGTATCGTATGTCGTTCCGTTCACATAGCGGTCGTTGATGTTGCCGTACACCAGAAAGGAATCCGACAGCAGACTGACCGCCACACTGTCGGCGCGGCGGATCTGTACATCAAGAGTGGAGGTTTTTGTCACAAAGCTGTCCGCGCCGAGACGATTCCGCTCCTCTTTTGCTGTGGAAAGAAGATTGTCAAACTCGTCCTCCATCGAGCGCACTGTCATGTTCTTTGTCTGTTCCAGCGTTTCGGCCAGAGCGGGATACATTCGGGCGCTTTCTTCATGCAGAGCCACAACAGAGTATTCGCTCAACGCCAGCAGGGTTTCGCCGTCCCATTCAGATTGCTGAGCAAAGGTCTTGGTCAGGCTGATATGGTCTGCGGCAGACCGTTGTGCGGACGGCATCATGGGATCGTTCCCTCCCTCGTCTGTTTCTGTTTTCTCTGCGCTGCTTTGATAAGCTTCTGCTTCATCGGGCGTGCGTTCAGCCTGACAGCCGACAAGCTGGCACAGGATCAGGAGCAATCCGACAAACAGAACGGTTCTTCGTTTCATATGTTTCTCCTTTGGCATGAGAGGGCGAGGGAACATTCCGCTCCATCGCCCTGTCTGCTGTCTGAATCGATTATTTGGCGATCGTTGCCAGTGCCGCATCCGCTTTGGCGATCCATTCACTTCTGTCGCCATACTGAGCTGCGTCCAGCGCATCCGCGGTCGCTTCCGCCTGCGCTTCATCCAACGTGCCGTCTTTCGCTGCCTTGAATGCGCCTGCCACTGCTTTTGCGGCATTCATCTGCTGCCTGAAGGTATTGCCGATGTTGCGAAGCGTCTTCTGAATCCCGAAAAGGGTGTTGAAATGCTTTTCCATGTCTTCATATTCGCGGGCGCGGACCTCCAGACGGACCTCATACAGTCCGGGCGTGTTGTGGAACATGAGCACACAATAATGCTTGGTTTCTTCCTTGCCCTCGGAATTTTTTACCGTTTCGGAATCGTAATCGTAGCCGTACAGATCCGCGAGACGGTAAACGCAGGCGATGGTGGATTTGCCGAAGATAAAGATCTTATAGCGGTTTTCGGTGAGTGCAATAAGGCCTGTGGAGGGAGAGACATACAGCTCGCCGTTCTTTCCGAACCGCTTCAGTTTTTCTTCCTTGACCTTCGTTTTTGTCAGCGGAACGAAGATCTGATTCCAGACCTTTGTGCCGAATTCCACCTGCTCGATATGGGAATTGACCGAATCAAGCGTGGCTTCGACCTTGTTGAAGAGCTTCATGCATTTTTTTACGCAGAGCTTGCGGCAGATGAAATTGCCGTCCGCCAGCTTCTGTTCGGTGAGCAGACCGACTTCTGCTCCGCAGATTGCACAGGTATGTTTTGCCATCATGTTACCTCCTTGTCAGTTCGTTTGTGTAAGACTTGTTAATATGGCTTGTACGTCCGCATCCGCAAGCGAGATCTCATGTTCGCCGTTTTTGGTGAGGATCATCACCTGAAAGACACAGCCGTCCTGCCTTGCTTCCAGCATCGTATAGGGATAGCCGAAACTTGTACAGGTATAGCCGTCCCATGTGTAAGCGCCGAGGGTGAACGGCTCCATGTCGACAACATCGTCGTAGAAAAACTTGGGAGACAGATAAAAATCCTCCTTGCTGAAAAAGCAGACCGTGATGCCGGCATGGGTGAAAATGTCGGTTTCAAGCTTCGCTTCCTTGAAAATATGTACCTTCTTCTGCGTTGTCCTGCATTCGCTGTCAATGCCGCAGAAGGCTATCCAGCCATCGGGCACGGCGATTTGAAACGATCCGCTGTCAAACAGATCCATGTTCATACCGCTTACGCCCATTTGTCCTCGGACTTCGGAAGGCGGATGTCTCCGAGGCACTGAATGTCGTTTAAGAACCACTGGCCGGTGGAGGGCTTTTTGCGCAGCTTGATGTTTCTGGGATGATCCGCGCCGCCGCTGGTCACATAAAGCGTTGCCCAGTTTTCATTGTCGAACGAATACGGATTCTCGATCACCGAAACGACATAGGGCTTATTCGGCGTATAGTCATTCTCCGGCTTTGCGCCCTCAAAGAAGGAACGCACTTTATATTCCTTGTCCTTCAGACGGTCCTTCATAAAGCTCTTTTCGCTGGTGCTGAATTCTTCGGGCCCCTTCAGAAAAGAAAGCATCGCAAAGGTGGCTTCGGGATCGGCTTCGTATCGGCTGAGTGCAAGGATCGTCAGAGCGGTCGTCTTGAAGGCGGTGTCCATCTTGGCCTCGGGAAGCGCTTTCAGCTCGTCCACATTGGTCGGAAGTGCGGTGAATGTAAATCTTTCCGTGTGATTTCTGCCTTTTCCGATGTTCTGAACAGCGGTGTTTACCGCATTGGTCACCGCTTTTCTCGACTCTCTTTTGAGTGCGGAGAGCGCCGCGCTTTTTAATGAATCAAAAATACTCATCTTTTTTCCTCCTGATTGGCTCTCTGCCGCATTTTCGTTTGCTTTGCCTGCAGAGAAAGATTCAAATTTTCAAAAGGTCATCTGCGAATGATCATGCACAAGATCCCCAGCAACGAAAGAACAATTCCGATCACAAAAAACAGGATCATTCTCCTGTGCAGTCGGATATACAGATCGGCGTCTCCGTCCAGCAAATGAAAATAGCCGTATCCTTGCAGGGCGGAGAATACCAAAGCGATAGCGCCGGAAATGAGGATCAGAATGCCGAAAATCAACAAAAGCTTTTTCAAAATGCCGCCTTATTCCGCTTTCACATAGCGGGCGGTCGCAAAGGTAAGATACCCGTCGCCATCGGAGAGCTTCACCCATCCGTCCTCGCTCATCCCCTCGCCGACCTCCAGCCACAGCGCGCCGTCCCGTTCTTCCCATGCCTTCGGCTCATCGGCCATCATGCCGTCGAACAGCTTGATGATGCCCGCCTTGACAGCCTCGTCGATCTCCTCTTGGGAAACCTTTTCGGGCAGAGGCATCAGCATATACAGCTTGCCGTCCCCGCACACAGCGATCTGCCCGCCGATCATCTGCCGTCTCTCCTTCATCTCGTCTGCCACGGCTTCCTTGTCCGATTCATCAACATACGGCATCGGTGCGTTCAGATATTCCTCTGCACTGAGGTACACCAGTTCATCTGAATCGTTCACCGTACCAATGGAATGAAACACCCATTTGCCTGTATAGTCCATAATCCATGCCTCCTGTATCAAGATATTTTGAAGATGGCTTCTTCTCGAAATCCTTCTCACACACCCACGGAGAAGGACTTTGAGAAGAAGGGGAGACGGGGCTCCCCCTCTTCAGAGAATGCGGATCCTTTTGCCATATTTTTTTTTTGAATTTTTGCAGACAAGCGGTCAATTCGGACCGGCATGGCAGGCAGCTTCAAAGAAACGGTCTCAGGCCTTGACTTCAACCGAGAATTTCCTTCAGCAGAAGGATCAGATCGTCTGCATCCAGTGTACCGTTTTCGTTGATATCCGCCGCCAGCGTTTCTTCAAGCGTTCCGTCGCCTGCGGTGAGCATGATCTTCGCGCGAAGAAGATCCAGAACATCCACAGCACCGTCGCCGTTGGTGTCGCCCTGCAAGTGAGTCTTTACATACTTGCAGATGCTGCAAACATAGCCTTCCGTGCCGCTTTCTTCATCGCTCAGAGGTGTGAAGCTGTGAGGAGCAAGGATGGAGAAATCGGCATCGGTACAGTCTTCATCGGTGCAGATCTGCCAGTGGTTGTAATGGTCGTAAGCGTATTCAAGCGTATGAACGTGTATCGGTGCGGGAGCATCGGCGGTCTTGCTGTAAGAGAATCCGCAGGGACATACGTATTTGCTTACCGCCTGATTGGCAGCCTCAGAGGTGAACTCCGTGAAGCTGTGCGTTTCCGTTTTCTTCTTGCCGCATTCGCACACGCGGTAATGCGCGCCCATGTTGCCCTCTATGACGGAATAGCCCTCGTAATCACAGGTGTGAGGCTCGGGTTCCGGTGCGGCAACGACGGTGAAGGAACCGGGAATCGTGATTTTTCCGAGATAAGGATCATTCAGGATTCCCACAAAGCGGATCACATTCCCTGCCACAGCGGCGTCTTTGAGCGTGATCTTACCGGTTGTGGTATTGATGCTCGCCTTGGCGGTGCTTTCGGTGTACATCGGACTGCCGAGCTGAGGAATAGGATTCACCAAAGCCCACATGAGCCTGTCTCTCAGCTGTTTCTTGATCGTATCGCTTTGCAGCTGTGTTTTGATCTCGCTGTCCAAAAGATCCTCGGCTTCAAACTTGGTTGCACGGCGCTGTTTCAGCATCTCAACGCGGGCGTGCAGTGCCACCTGCGGCGTAAACGAGCCGCCTTCTTCCACTTTTGCACCTCTGTTCACGACCGAAACCGTGTAAGGGATATAGTTCTCCGGAACGACACGAACGGTTATGGGTTCAGTAGAGCTCTTGCCGTCTGCAAGCGTTGTTTGGGCGTTGATGGTGACATAACCCAATTGATCAGCCATGAACTCAATCGTTCTTCCGCTACGGGATTTGTTAAAGGGTGCATAGAGACCATTACTGCCGGTGTAGTATTGAAGGATATTGCTCTTTTCCGTATCGGGCAGCCATGTCGTTACGTTCGTGCTGTTCAGCGTTGCGTTCGCGGGAACGGGACCAACCGTAAGTTCAAAGGTCTCGCCCTTCTTTACGAAGATCTCCGTAACAGGCTTTCCTTCATAGAGTATGTTTGTGCCGGTGGGCGCCGTGTACGGGCCAACGACCGCTTTGCTGTATCCGATCTCGGTGCCCGCTTCGTAATCTTCCGTTTCCTTGAAGCGCGCATAAACGGTATAGACGCCGATCTCCAGATCATCGAACACAACAGGTCCGTCTCCGGACGGGCTTATGGCTTTGCTCCAATCCAGCGTGGAAAGATCGCGGTCGGAGTCATAGGGATAGATCAGCAATTCCAGCCAGTCGTTAAAGGTATTCGTGTTTAAACAATATTTTCCGGAATGGTCAGAGTCTGCTTTCCAGCTAAAGTTGCCCAAGGTGGGCCAGCGCGTATTCTGATCCTTCAGCACCGTGCAGGCGTTGGAGTAGATCGGGCGCTCATCGCCGTACTCGGGGGTGATCTTCAGACGCACCTGCTTGCCGGTTACGCCCTGGTGCTTAAGAAGCCCATCGACAGCCAGTTCGGGAGAGTATTGGTAATTTCCGTGATCCACCCACTTATCGCCTTCAAGAACCTGCCACTGGTAGACTTCCGTTCCGTTCACTTTCATTTCATTGAACGCGTCGTTGAAGGTCAGTACAGGATCGCTGTTATAGATAGCGTTGCTGTAAACAACCTCTGCGCCGCAGGTAGCAAGGGATTGGCCGTAGACGATCTCAAGCCCCATATTGTAATAGAAGTCATAAACGCCGTCGCCGTCGTAAATGCCATTCTCCCAGTCCTGGAAAACACCGGTCGTATAGGAATGCGACTCGTAGCTATTTACGTTACTGTCAAAACGCTCCTCCATATACGCGACCATATAATATGTATGATCTTCATCCCACGCCACCGCCGAATAATTCGTGAAGTAGCTCAGCGGGATCTTGAAATTGAAAATGGTATGTCCGTCCCTGTGTTCCGTTTTGAAGGGCGCACTCGTACGCGGGTAACTGTTTATCAAATTGCCGTTTTCATCCTCTTCGTACAGGATCCAATTACAAATAGCCAGATGACCTCTGTCAAAATAGGGGTTGTCATCGTCCGTCAGATCGTAATGGGATTCTGCGGAGAAGAAAAGCGTCGGGGTTTCTGCCGGTCCATAGTACAGCGTTTTGCCGCCGATTTCCTCGCCCTTTAAATAGGCATAGATCTGATAGTGAGCGCGATCGGCATAATTGTTCCATGTATGGGTTTCGGTGTGCCAGTAATCCTTTTCCGCTCTGGGCTTTACGATGATGGTGTCGCTGTCGCTCTTATAGCGGAAATTCAGATCGGCATTGTCAATGCACTCGTCCTCCGGCTCTTCATCGTCGATATAGACGTGAACCATTTTCGTGTTGAACACGTTTTCGCCGTAGCCGTCCACGGCGGGGATGCCGATATTGCCGCGGAGAGTATCCCGGATGCAGCGGCAGTTCGCCCACAACATCCAGTTTGAATGAGACCAGGGCCAGGGACCGCTGTTCACAACACCCGCACATCGGTCGGGAACGCGCTCCTTATCGGTCTTGGAGGTGTCGAAGGTGCCGGCGTTGATACGCAGGGTGTATTCCTTTACGCTTCCGCCGTTCAGACCGTTGATGCCGATGACGTCAGCACCGCCGCAGCCCCAGAACTCACCGTCATTGATGATAACGGTACTGCCCTCGCCGGCGATCTGAAGAGCCGCC
>SVTL01000014.1 GCA_015063795.1 Oscillospiraceae bacterium | reverse complement strand
TTTCAGTTCCACCACACGCAAATGGATGGCGCTCATGCTGGCAGATTTTTGGAGAATCTGCAAAATGAGATTAGCAGAATGAAATAAGCAACTTCCAATTTATCGAGCAGTTGTGGTTCGTGAGCATCCCTTCCTCCGTCATTTTGACGAAGGAAGGTTGTTTATTGCCTGAATCAGTCCAAAAGGTAAAAGGGAGGGGCGGAGCGATCGCTTTTAATATATTAAAAACGAAAATGAATTTGATTTTGACTCCGTTCATAAAAAATCCAACTGGATTGTTCACCTTGCACAAAGCCTTGCGACAAAGTTTGGAGAAAAAACATCTATGCAAAACCGTGTTTTTTTGGTACAATAGGTAGGAAGTAAAAATGTATGCCTAATATTTTGGGAGGATTCAAATGGCAAGCTTATCTTTTAAACATATTTACAAAAAGTATCCCGGCGGCGTCACCGCTGTAAGCGACTTCTGTCTGGAAGTCAAGGACAAGGAATTCATCATCTTCGTCGGTCCCTCCGGTTGCGGTAAGTCCACCACCCTGCGTATGATCGCCGGTCTGGAAGAGATCACCGAAGGTGAGCTGTTCATCGGCGACAAGCTGGTGAACGACATCGCTCCTAAGGACAGAGACATCGCGATGGTGTTCCAGAACTACGCTCTGTACCCCCACATGACCGTGTTTGACAACATGGCATTCGGTCTGAAGCTCCGCAAGACTCCCAAGGAGGAGATCAAGCGCAGAGTGGAAGAGGCCGCCCGCATCCTCGACATCACGCACCTGCTCGACAGACGTCCGAAGGCTCTGTCCGGCGGTCAGAAGCAGCGTGTTGCTCTGGGTCGTGCAATCGTCCGTGAGCCCCGCGTCTTCCTTCTTGACGAGCCTCTGTCCAACCTGGATGCTAAGCTCCGTGCTCAGATGAGAACCGAGCTGACCAAGATCCACAAGAAGCTGGGCACCACCTTTATCTACGTTACTCACGACCAGGTCGAGGCTATGACCATGGCTTCCCGTATCGTCGTTATGAAGGACGGTATCATCCAGCAGGTTGATACGCCTCAGAACCTCTACGATCTGCCCGTCAACACCTTCGTTGCAGGCTTCCTCGGCACTCCTCCGATGAACTTCCTCGAGGCCAAGCTGGTCAAGTCCGGCGGCGACGTGTTCGTTACCTGGGGCGAGAGCAAGATCAAGCTGCCTGCTGAAAAGGCCGGTGCCGAAGAGCTTCAGGACTACATCGGTAAGGAAGTTATCATCGGTATCCGTCCCGAGGCCATCCACGATGAGCCCATGTACCTCAGCAGCATGCCCGACTCCACCGTCGACGCTTACGTCGAGGTTACCGAGCTTATGGGCGCCGAGATCTATCTCTACATGGTCAACGAGGAGCAGAACCTCACCGCTCGTGTCTCCTCCCGCTCCACCACCAGAGCCGGCGACACCATCAAGATTGCCATCGATCCTTCGAGAATCCACATCTTCGACAAGGACACCGAGCGCAGCGTGATCCACTAATTCAAACAACCTCAAAGGGGCGTGCTTTTTCGGCAAGCCCCTTTTCTTTCAAATCACAACACCAAGAAAGGAATTGAACTTATGTACGCATCCTTTAAAAACGGTAAGCTGCCCAAGATCGCGTTCGGCACCTGGTCCTGGGGCGCCGGCGACAAGAACAGCGGCAAGACCGTCTTCGGAAACGATTACACCTCGGCCGATGCTCTCAAGCCGGTCTTCGATCTGGCTTACGAGCAGGGCTATACTCTGTGGGACACCGCTTATGTATACGACTTCGGCGGCGCGGAGGATCTTCTTCGCCAGTGCGCCGACGGACGCGACTACTTCCTCTCCGATAAATTCACGCCCCTGCCCGGTCAGACCGATGGCGAGGTCCGCCGTATTCTGGAGGGCAGCCTGAAGCGCCTGAACCGCGACTGCATGGATCTGTACTGGATCCACACGCCTGCCGATGTAGAGCGCTGGACCAAGGAGCTGATCCCGCTGCTGAAGGAGGGTCTGATCCGCCACGTGGGCGTGTCCAACCACTCGCTGTATGACATCGAGTACGCCCAGAGCGTGCTGCAGGCCGCCGGCTACTGCATTTCCGCCGTCCAGAACCACTGCAGCCTGATCTACCGCAACTCCATCAAGAGCGGCGTGGTCGATTGGTGCCGGAGAAACGGCGCGGTCTTTATGCCATACATGATCCTGGAGCAGGGCGCTTTGACCGGCCGCTTCACCTCCGAAAATCCCTTCCCCGCCGAGAGCCGCCGCGGCCGCTGCTTCCCGCCCGAGACGCTGGACGCTCTGCAGCCGCTGGTTGCGGACATGACCGCGCTGGGGAAGAAGCACGGCGGTGCCGATGCTTCCCAGATCGCCATGGCCTGGGCGATCAGCAAGGGTATGCTGCCCATCATCGGCGCGACCAAGAAGAACCACATTCAGAAGGCCATCGACGCTTCGACCATCGTCCTCTCCGATGAAGAGATGATGGATCTGGAGATTGCCGCCGACCGCACCGGCATCAGCGTCCGCGCCAGCTGGGAAAAAGAGATGTAACAGCTCTTGTGCAAGGCACAAGAGCTAATAAGAAGCACCCTTCTGGGTGCTTCTTCGCGTTTGCGAATATTTCTGAACGAAGCATAAATGCTGACAGAAACCGCCCCTTGGGGTGGTTTTTGCGTCGTGAAGCGAAAAAGCAGAAACGCGATGCACAAGTGCTGACCAAAAGCACCCATAGGGTGCTGCGCGTTTTGCGAACGTTTCGGCATCTCCCGAATCAAAGTTTTGGTCAAGCTTTTTCAAAAGCTTGCGGGGGTAGAGGGGGCGGCGCCCCCCGTCACGGCGTTCTCTTTTGTTAGCTTTTCTCTTGCGCCTTCTTCAGGCAAGAGAAAAGCGACTGACGTATTTGCAGGGGCGAACGGTTGAGCGATGAAGCATCGGAGGGCTCTCCGAAAAATCGATTTTCCCCTATCCTCGGGAACCTTTTTCCTTGTTTTTCCGTCTTATCGGATACAAGCACGAAAGGTGGTTTATGAATATGCGTAAGTGTTTTCTCCTTCTTCTCGCTCTGCTTCTTTTTACAGGCTGTACACCCGCCGTCCCGCCGGTTGGAGAGCAGACCTCTCAGGATTTCGCAACAGCCGTGCCGGACACCACCGTATCTCCCGCAGAAAGCACCGCGCCGAGCACCGTATCTCCCACAGAAAACACCTCGTCCGACACCGAAACAACCGCAATGCCGGAGGTCCTTCCCCTCCCCGATACGCCTCTTTCCATCCGATACGAAAACCGCGAGACCTTCCCCTATGTCAATTCCCTGTGGGCCGAAAGCTGGACCGAATACGGCTGGCTGAGCGGCGACGGCATGTCGGTTTCCCGAAAATTTTCTGACATCCAAGCCGAGCTCCCCCCGCTCGTCTATCACAAGGACTGGGAGATTCTCTACCAAGACGGCGTTTCCTTTTTGTATGTCTCGATCTATTCCGAAGATTACGAACGGCTTCACCACAACGAAGAGCTGTCGGTGCTGGACGAGCTGAGCGCAGGCCGCTACTATCTTGTCATTACCGTCAAAAAGCAGGGCGACTACATCGAAGCATCGCAAAAGCATGAAAGCCGAGGCTATGAATGCGTCTTTGCCCTTGAGGTGAGCGGCTCCTGACAAAGAGCCAAAAGCAATTGCCTCTTTTCTGCCTCGCCCCTTGACATTTCCTGCATTTGGTCATATAATATAAAATATCATATGAAGAAAAGAGGTCCCGAAAATTGAAAAACATTGGATACTACAACGGCAAGATCGGCGTTCTCGAGGACATGACGCTTCCCCTCCTCGACCGAGCCGTGTATTTCGGCGACGGCGTGTACGACGTGGCTATGGTCAAAAACGGCAAGACCTTTGCCTTTGCCGATCATGTGAACCGTTTTGTGAACAGCTGTAAACTGGCGCGCATCGAGCTGGGACTGACCCGCGAGGAGCTGGAGAGCGAGCTTCTCCGTCTCATCGACACCGCCAAAAAAGAGTCGGACGAATTCATCCTCTACTGGCAGGCCTCCCGCGCCACCGCTTCCCGCTCCCACACCTTTCCCAAGGGCGAATACAAGGCCAACCTGATGGCCTACACCACCCCTCTGACCATCAAAAGCCTCTTCGGCAAGTTCCATCTCCATTCGGTTGAGGACAAACGCTTCCAGTTCTGCAACGTGAAGACGCTGAACCTGCTTTTGAACGTGCTGGCCAGCCAGGAGGCCGCCGAAAACGGCTGCGAAGAGGCTCTCTTCCACCGCGGTGAGCGCGTCACCGAGGGCTCTCACACCAGCATCAACCTGCTGAAGGACGGTCACTTCATCACGCCCCCCACCGATGAGTACATCCTGCCCAGCACCTCCCGCAAGCACCTGATCGAGCTTTGCGAGGAGCTTGGCATCCCCGTGGACGTGCGCGTGTTCACCGTTGACGAGCTGAAAAACGCCGACGAGATCATCGTGGCCAGCGCCACCATCCTCTGCCGCCCTGCCGAAAGTCTGGACGGTCAGCCCATCGGCGGCAAGGCGCCCGATCTGTACAAGACCATCGCCGACGCCTACTATGCGAGATATCTGAATGAGACCAAGTGATATTGATTTTCTTTCCTGTCCGATCTGCGCCCTCCCCCTGATCGGGCAGGAATCCTCTTTGGGCAGGATCTGCTTCCGCTGTGAAAACGGACATGCCTTCGATCCCGCCAAGGAGGGGTATGTTCATCTGCTCCCGTCGGGCAAGATGCACTCGCTTCACCCCGGTGACGACAAGGAGATGGTCCGCGCACGCCGTCTCTTCCACAGCGGCGACCACTACCGCGCGCTGAAGCACGCTTTGACCGACATGGTCCGCGGCTCCTCCCTGCTCATCGACTGCGGCTGCGGCGAGGGCTATTACACCTCTGCCTTTGCCGACTGCTGTGAGAAGGTGCTGGGGCTTGACCTGTCCAAGGAGGCCGTCCGCATCGCGTCCAAGATCGATCACAAGTCGCTCTACATCGTGGCCGGCAGCTTCCATATGCCTCTCCCCGACGGATGCGCGGACGTGGTGACCAACATCTTCACCCCCATCGCGCACGAGGAGATCTTCCGCGTTCTCAAGGACGACGGGCTCATGATCAGCGTCATTCCCGGCAAAAAGCATCTGTGGCAGATGAAGGAGGCGCTGTACGAAACGCCCTACCCCAACAGCGGCGAGGCGAAGGAATACCCCGCCTTCCGCTTGGTTGAATGCCGTGAGGTGCATGACGTGATCACCGTCACCGACCGCGAACAGATCAAGGGGCTTTACGAGATGACGCCCTACAGCCGAAAGAGCTCGCGCGAAGCCGCCGACAGGATCGCCGCGATGACAACGCTCGAAACCGAGATCGAATTTTTGATCTGTGTGTATAAGAAAGAACTGCCGTAAAAAAACAGCAGTTCTTTTTTTGATTCGATTTATTTCCCAAGCAGCATATCGCCGATCTTGTACACATCGCCGGCTCCCATGGTGATCACGATGTCGCCTGCCTCGGCGTTTTTCTTCACGTCCGCCGCGATCTGCTCAAAGGTGGGGTAGAAGCGCGCCCCCTCAATGTGGGCCGCCAGATCGGCAGACGAAATGCCCGTGGTGTTCTGCTCGCGAGCGGCAAAGATCTCGGCAAAGACCACCTCATCCGCATCGTCAAAGGCCTTGACAAACTCCTCAAAAAGCCCGATGGTGCGCGAATAGGTGTGGGGCTGATAGAGGCAGATGACCTTGTGCCCCATGGCCTTGAAGCCGGCCAGCGAGGCGCGGATCTCGGAGGGATGGTGAGCATAGTCGTCGTAGACCAGCACGCCCTCTGAAGTCGTCCCCTTGTATTCGCCGCGCCGCTTGGTGCCGCCGAAGGAGGTCATGGCCAGGGCCGCTTCCTTCACGTCCAGCCCTGCGGCATAGGCCGCCGCCAAAGCCGCCAGCGAATCGGCAACGTTATGCGGTCCGGGCGCGGAAAGGACCACATCGGTTATCTTTTCTCCGCCGATCCAGAGCTCATACAGCGAGCGGTCGCAGGTCATGCGGATGTTCTTCGCCTGCACATCGGCCTCGCCTGCCATCGAAAAGGTGATCAGCCGTCCTTCATACCCCTCGCAGGCCATCATCACCTCATCATCGGCCTTGTTCACCACCGCGCAGGGCGCACGGTGCAGATACACGCGGAAGGCCTCCACCACCGCATCCAGATTCGGATAAAAATCCACGTGATCCAGCTCAGCATTGAGGCAGACGGCGATATCGGTGGGAAAGGAGTGGAAGGCGGCCTTGTACTCGTCGGCCTCGAAGATCATATACGCCTCGCCGCCCAGACGGTACGCCGAATGCAGCTCGTTGATCTCCGCGCCGCTGATGATGGACGGATCCTTCTCCGCCGCCAGAAACAGGTGCGAGATCATGGAGGTAGTGGTGCTTTTGCCGTGCATGCCGCACACGCCGATCTTGGTTTGGTAGTTTCCGATCAGCCGCCCAAGAAAGTCCGCACGGATCAGGCAGGGGATGCCCCTCTCTTTTGCGTGCGCCAGCTCGGGATTGGTGTCGTTGACCGCGGCGG
The DNA here is from genome assembly GCA_015063795.1 of Oscillospiraceae bacterium. GTDB lineage: Bacteria > Bacillota > Clostridia > Oscillospirales > CAG-272 > SIG694. The sequence goes on along the minus strand of SVTL01000014.1, from coordinate 46,615 downwards.
TGTATACCACAAGATCGCTTCCTCCGAGGTTGGATGCCCTGTGCTCGGGATAGACCGTGATGCCCTCCGCGCGCAGACTCTGAACCATCGGGCTCTCACTGCGGTCGCTTCCCAGCACCGCATAGCCGCTGTGACGGGCCAGCCGCGCCAGCGATGACATGCTGATGCCGCCGATGCCGATGAAAAAAATCGTTTTCACGTCCTTCGGCAAATGAAAATAACTCTCCGAGATCATACGCTCTCCTCCGCGAATACAAACAAAATCTACAATATATTAATGAAAAACTTGCTTTTGCGTTGTATAATTGACACAATGATCTTGTATAATACCTTTAGGATCACAAAGTTGTGTGAAAATTCGGCCATCTTTTTGTGTATTTTGGCCACTCTACCCTTTAATTGTTTGCATTTTATTAAAATCCAAGAAAGGACAGACAAAAGAATGGAAATCACAGATATCAAGGTCAGAAAAATTTTCGAGGGCGGACCCATGAAGGCCATTGTATCGGTGACATTTGACAATCAGCTTGCGGTTCACGACATCAAAGTTATCAATGCACGCGATAAATTCTTCATCGTCATGCCCAGTCGGAAGAATCCCGACAATACCTACCGCGACATCATCCATCCCATCAACGCCTCCTTCCGCACGATGCTGGAAAATGCGGTCATCGACGCTTACGAGGTTGAGCTTGCCTCCGCCGCGGCCGACCGTATGCTGGAGGACCAGGCGGCTGCCGATTACGCGTCCGAGCAGCAGGACAGCGAATAAGCCCTCACTGTTTCCGATCCGTCACGAAAAATCGACCATCGAAGGAGCGTTGCCCGCGAAGGCTTCGCTCTTTTTTGGCGGAAAAAGCCGGCATGGCCGGCTTTCTTTTTTATCATCCGCTTTTTGGCCGCCGAAAGCGGCTTTTTTTACTTCAGCATATCGAGGAAGGCCTGCTTCGGGCGCGCGCCGACAGCTTTCGCCACCACCTGGCCGCCCTTCAGCACAACCACGGTGGGAATGCTCATCACGCCGAATGTTTGAGCCAACTCGGGCTCCTCGTCCACATTGACCTTGCCGACTCTGGCAATGCCCGCCGTTTCCTCGGCGATCTCATCGATGATGGGAGACACCATACGGCAGGGACCGCACCAGGGTGCCCAGAAATCCACCATGACCGGAAGATCGGCATTCAGCGCTTCTTCCTCAAAGTTTGCTTTCGTGAAGGTGATCAGTGCCATACTATTTCCTCATTTCTTTTTGTTCGTTTCCCTATCAGTATGCACGTCTCCTTTTCATCCTATGCAAACACGGAGGAAAAGAAGAACACGGAAACCGATGAGGGATCCTTTGTTTTTTTAACGCTTATTTCTTGGAAGCGATCGCTTTTTTGGCATTGGCGGCGATGTTGTAAGAGGTGAGACCGTAGTAAGTCAGCAGCTCATCCGCCTTGCCCGAACGGCCGAAGCAGTCGTTCATGCCCACACGTCTGACCGGAACGGGGAAGCGCTGAGCCAGCTCCTCGGTGACTGCGCTGCCCAGACCGCCGATGATGCTGTGCTCCTCAGCGGTAACAATGGCGCCGGTCTCGCGGGCTGCCTGCTCCAGCAGATCGCCGTCGATGGGCTTGATGGTGGGGATGTTGATCACGCGGGCGGAAATGCCCTCAGCGGCCAGAAGCTCTCTTGCCTCCAGAGCCAGCGCGACCATCAGACCGGTCGCAACCAGCGTCACGTCGCTGCCGTCGGCCATGACGATGCCCTTGCCGATCTCGAATTTATAAGTGTTTTCGTCAAACAGCACCGGAACGGGCGCACGACCGAAGCGGAGGTACACCGGACCGTCATGCAGGATGGCGGCTTCCACGGCAGCCTTGGCCTCCACCGCATCGGCGGGGCAGATGACGGTCATGCCGGGGATGACGCGCATGGTGGCGATGTCCTCATTGCACTGGTGGGTTGCACCGTCCTCACCGACGCTGATGCCGGCATGGGTGGCGCCGATCTTCACATTCAGGTGAGGATAGCCGATGGCGTTGCGGATCTGCTCAAAGGCGCGTCCCGCCGTGAACATCGCAAAGGAGCTGACGAAGGGGATCTTGCCCGCCGCCGCCATACCGGCCGCCACGCTGACCATGTTGCCCTCGGCGATGCCGCAGTTGAAGTGGCGGTCGGGGAAGGCTTTCTTGAACACATCGGTCTTGGTTGCGCCCGACAGGTCGGCATCGAACACCACAAGATCCGGATATTTTTCTCCGAAGAAGGCAAGGGCCTTGCCGTATGCCTCTCTGGTTGCAATCTTATCTGCCATTGTCTTTTATCCCCCTTCTCACTTCGCCATGGCGGCGATGATCTCGCTCACGGCCTGCTGATACTGTTCTTCGTTGGGTGCCTTGCCGTGCCAGCCTGCGTTGTTTTCCATGAAGGAAACGCCCTTGCCCTTGGTGGTCGAAGCCACGATGGCGGTGGGCTTGCCCTTGAAGGCCTTGGCGGCGCAGACAGCCTCGTCGATCTCATCAAGATCGTTGCCGTTGATGCAGATCACGTTCCAGCCGAATGCTTTGAACTTCTCATCAATGGGAGTCGGGTCGATGACATCGGTGATCTTGCCGTCGATCTGCAGACCGTTGAAGTCCACGAACACGCAGAGGTTATCCAGCTCATAGTGGTGAGCGAACATAGCCGCCTCCCAGACCTGGCCCTCTTCCATCTCGCCGTCGCCGCAGAGGGCATACACGCGATAGTCCTTGTTCGAGATCTTGCCGGCCAGCGCCATACCACAAGCAGTGGAGATGCCGATGCCCAGCGAGCCGGTGGTCATATCCACACCGGGGATGCCCTTCTTATCGGGATGTCCCTGCAGATAGCTGGTGGTCTGACGGAAGGTCTTCAGATCCTCCTTGGGGAAGAAGCCTTTCTCGGCCAATGCGCCGTACAGCAGAGGAGATGCGTGTCCCTTGGAGAGCACGAAGCGGTCTCTTTCGGGATCATCGGGATTCTTGGGATCGACGCGCAGCTCCTTGAAATAGAGATAGGACAGGATGTCTGCCGAGGAGAGCGAGCCGCCCGGATGACCGGACTTGGCACGGAACACCTGCTCGACGATATCCAATCTGATATATGCCGCTTTTTCTTTCAAAAGCGCCTTTGTGTTCTGGTCTAACATAATGCCTCCGATAAAAAAGAAGATATTTTTCCTTATAATATATTCATTGTATACCCTTTTTCGCCGTTTGTCAAGGTTTCGGCCGTATTTTGCCAAAAACAAGCAGGGACGGCCGCACCCGGCAGCCGCCCCATAGAAAATGTTGTTTTTTTACAGACCTTTTTTATACTGCTTCCAGCTGTCGTAATACTCGCGGTTTTCCTCGTAGATCTTTTCGGCCAGCTGCATGGACTTTTCAAAGTCATAGCCGCGGATGGTGGTGGAAACAAAGCGGGAATCGGGCTGATCCGGGAAGGGCGAGAAGTTGTCGTCGCGGAATTTCTCACGGGCAACCTTATCACGGAAGTCGGGGATCTCCACTTCCTTACCGTCCTGCAGAGCGCTCTTCCAGCCGCAGATACCCACTGCGGTCATCGCGCAGGCATCGTACACATCCAGAACCGGCTTGGTGCCGTTGCGGATGGCTTCGCCGAAGAAATAGCTGGTCCAGAAGTCGCTGCCCGCGTGACCGTAACGGTTGTAGATCAGCGAATGCTCGGGCATGGGCCACTGGGGCTCATACATGGTCTCGCTCTGGCGGCCGTCCTTCAGGTGGAGCGGCTCGTGCCAAACGCGCATATGACCGGGACCGAAGGCCTTGGGTCCGCGCTCCAGCTCCATGGCGCCCTCCTTACCGTGGAAGCGGTACCAATAGGAGTGGCCGGGGAAGGAATTGCCCATGGTGCGGAAGACCGCGCCGTTGTCCATGGTGATGAGCATGATCGAGCCGTCGTCCTTGAGAAGCTCCTTGTCCTTGTTGTAATCGAGCACGATCGAACGGGCGTTGACCTTCTTGGGCTTGCGACCGGTGATATACATCATCGGGCCGACCGCATGGGTACAATAATAGGTGGTGGGACACCACAGCCGCCAGTGACGGGGGTTGGTGACCACAGGGTAATCGGTGGGGGCAATGCCGGTGGTCGGGTGGTTATACTCCGCCTCCGCATACATGACCTCGCCGATCTCGCCGGCATCGTACAGTCTCTTCATTTCCAGACCGCACTTGGTGAAGCCGAAGTTTTCGGCAAACATATACACCTTGCCGCTGGCCTCCACCGCTTCGCAGAGCTCGATGCCCTCCTTCAGCGTTCCCATCGCGCCGGTCTCGCTCATGACGTGCTTGCCTGCCTTCAGCGCCTTGATGGCAAAGGGGGCATGCAGATTGAAGGTGTTGGCGAGAATGACCGCCTCCATCTCTTCGTCCTTGAGAAATTCATCGTAATCGGTGTAGGTACGGATGTGAGCGCCGCGCTTTTTCTGGCACTCCAGCAGACGCGCCTCATCCATGTCGCACAGAGCGACCAGCTCCAGGGCGGCAGGCGTGTTTTTGTGGCTCATAAACGTGGAGCCTCGCCCGACGCCGATGACACCGACTTTGATCTTGCGTTTTTCTTCCATAATACTGTCCTCCTTGAGTCCCCTCCCCTCACTCAGACCGAGAGTACGACTCTGTTTGCGGCTTGTTACCGCGTATTGTTGGGAGTTGCTTGACTTCCATTATACGGATTTCTCCGAATTTGTCAACCGAAAACCGCTCTTTTCTTTCGTCGATTTCCACAATTTTTTCTCATCAAAATGACACATTTGCCGACAAACGAAAGGGGGTTCGGAGCCATGAACGCCCCGAGCCCCTTGATCGTTTGCTTTCTTTTTTATTTTCGTTTTATTTCAGCAGAGAACGGACAAAGCCCTCCAGCTCAGCCAGAGCCGCCTCAAGCTTGGAGGCATCGCGTCCGCCGGCAACCGCGCTGTCGGGACGTCCGCCGCCGTTTCCGCCGGTCAATTCGCCCATCTTCTTGACAATATTGCCAGCGTGCGCGCCGGACGCCACCGCATCCTTGCCGCAGGTGCAGACGAAATTCAGCTTGCCGTCGGCACTGACCGCGATGACCGTTACCAGATCGGGATGGGCATCCTTCAGCTTGTCGCAGGCCTTGCGGGCAGTGGCAACGTCCATATCGCCGCTCTTCATCACCGCAAGCCTGACCTTTTCCAGCGAGATCGCGCTGTCATACAGGCTGGCGGTGCGGAGGGAGGCCAATTCGCCGGTCAGAGACTCCAGTTTGGACTTTTCCTCCTTCAGCTCGGCTTCCAGCGACTGTGCCTTGTTGGCGATGTCGTTGGGGTTGTTGGCCTTCAGCGCCTTGGCGGTATCGGCGATCAGCTTTTCCTTTTCGCCGAGGAAGGCCAGCAGGTTCAGACCGGTGACCGCCTCTATGCGGCGTACGCCCGAAGCCACCGAGCTTTCGGACACGATCTTGAACAGACCGATCTTAGCGGTGTTGGACACATGGCAGCCGCCGCAGAGCTCCACGGAAGCATCGCCCATTTTGACCACACGGACGGTGCTGCCGTACTTTTCGCCGAACAGAGCCATCGCGCCCATCTTTTCGGCAGAAGCGCGGTCGGTCTCGAGCGTCTCCACGTCAAGTCCGGCTAAGATCGCTTCGTTGACCAGAGTTTCGGCCTTGTCCAGCTCCTCACGGGTGAGCGCGGCAAAGTGGGAGAAGTCGAAGCGCATACGGCGCTCGTCCACATACGAGCCTGCCTGCTCCACATGGCTGCCCAGCACCTTACGCAGAGCCGCCTGCAGCAGATGCGCGGAGGAATGGTTTCTCGTGATGGCAGAACGGCAATCGCCGCAGACCGAAGCGGTCACCTTGGCGCCGTTCTGAACGCTTCCGCTCACCACGCTGCCCTTGTGCAGGTACACGCCGTCCTTCTTGACGGTGTTTTCCACGCGGACGGCAAAGCTGTTATTTCCGATCGTACCCTTGTCGCCCACCTGTCCGCCGCTTTCGGCATAGAAGGGCGTTTCGCCCAGGATCACGGTCACCTTGCCCTCGGACACGCTGCCCACCGACTCACCGTTTTCATCGATGAGAGCGAGGATCTCCGATTCGCAGGACAGCGACTCATAGCCGCAGAAGACCGTCTTTTTGATGTCATTGAGGAAGGAATCGGCGCCCTCGGTCCAGCCGGCATCGCCCATTTCCTTGCGGGCGGCACGGGCTCTCTCCTTCTGCTCGTTCATGCAGCGGACAAAGCCCTCCTCGTCCAGAGCAAAGCCCTTTTCGCCTGCGATCTCACGGGTGATATCGAAGGGGAAGCCATAGGTATCGCTGAGCTTGAACACCTCTTCGCCGGGAATGACCTTGCTCGCGGCCGATTCCATCACCTTTTCCAGCAGGGACAGACCGCTGTCGAGGGTGGCGGCAAAGCGCTCCTCCTCCATGCGGATGATCTTTTTGATGTAATCCTTCTTTTCCTCCAGCTCGGGGTAAGCCTTGCCGCTGTTGGCGATGACCGTATCGGCCAGGGAGGTGAGGAAGATGCCGTCGATGCCCAGCAGACGTCCGTGGCGGTATGCACGGCGGAGCAGACGGCGGAGAACATAGCCGCGTCCCTCATTGGAGGGCATAACGCCGTCGCTGATGAGGAAGGTGGTGCTGCGGATATGGTCGGTGATCACGCGGATCGAAATGTCGTTTTTGGTGTTTTCGCCGTAGGTCTTGCCCGCGATCTCGCACACACGGTCGAGGATCGAGCGGACGGTATCCACCTCAAAAAGGCTGTTGACGCCCTGCAGCAGGCAGGCGATGCGCTCCAGTCCCATGCCGGTGTCGATGTTGGGATGGGCAAGAGGCTCGTAGTTGCCCTCGCCGTCGCTGTTGAACTGGGTGAACACCAGATTCCAGATCTCAAGAAAACGGTCGCAGTCGCAGCCGGGACGGCAATCGGGCGAGCCGCAGCCGCGCTCCTCGCCGCGGTCAACATAGATCTCCGAGCAGGGACCGCAGGGACCGCTTCCGATCTCCCAGAAGTTGTCCTCCTTGCCCAGACGGACAATGTGCGTCGGATCCATGCCCGCCTTGATCCAGTAGCCGTAGGCCTCCTCATCGTCGAGATAGATGGTGGCCCAGAGCTTGTCCTTCGGGATCTCCAGCACCTGCGTGAGGAACTCCCACGCCCAGGCGATGGCTTCGGGCTTGAAATAGTCGCCGAAGGAGAAGTTGCCCAGCATCTCAAAGAAGCTGCCATGACGGGCGGTGACACCCACGCGCTCGATGTCGTTGGTGCGGATGCACTTCTGGCAGTCGGTCAGACGGCGGGAGGGGGGCTCGGATTCGCCGGTGAAGAATTTCTTCAGAGGTGCCATGCCCGCATTGATCAGAAGAAGCGATTTGTCGCCCATGGGCACCAGCGGATAGCTCTTGACCGCCAGGTGTCCCTTGCTCTCAAAAAAGCGGAGATAGGTCTCGCGCAGTTCGTTTAAACCCAGTCTTTTCATAGTCGTTTTATCCCTTTCTCCTTCCCTTCCGCAAAAAAGCGGTCGGGAAGCTGTTATTTTCTTTCTTTTGCTGTGAATCCGGCTTTTGTCCGGTGCATTCAGCCTGCTTTTTATTAAAACTCGATGTCCTCCGGTGAAAAGGATGAAGCCGGTGTTTCCTGTCTCACCGTTTTTTCGCCCTCGGTCAGCTCATCCTCCGCCTTGCGGTCGGACACCGGTCCGTCACAGGTGAGCAGAAGCTTGTTCATGTCCGCGTCCTCATTCTGCAGAAGGATGTTCAGCAGCGAGAGGTAATCGCGGATGATCTCGCGCGGGGTGATCATGCTGTCCGCTCCCACCCGTTCGAGGCAGAGACGCAGATACGCCTCCATGTGGGAGGGCTCAACGCGGGGCGTCCACTCATAGCAATCGCCGTGAAGACGGGTGACGCGGGCGATCAGCGCCAGCAATTCGCCGTCGCTCAGCCTGCGCAGGCGGATGACCGGCCCCATGATGTTCTTATACTCTCCGCTTTCAAAGCGGCTTCCCTCCAGACGGCTCCGCAAAGCCTCATAGCTGAACAGCCCTCTTCGGCGGTCCTCCAGAAACTGCGGCGTTCCGCCCATGACGATTCCCAGACTCTCCGAGCCGCCCTGCAGCGTGTCGTTGTACATCGCCAGCAGCTTTTCGTAGTTGCTCTCTCTTGCAACGCGGTTGGGAATTTTATACAGATTCACGCACTCGTCGAGGAAGACGGTCAGCCCTCCGTAGCCCGCCTTGCGGACAAAGAGCGCGAGAAGCTTGATGTAATCAAACCAGTTGCCGTCGTGGATGATGTCGCTGACCGCAAGGCATTTTTTCGCCTCGGTCCGCGTGTTGAACTCGCCGCGCAGCCAGCGGATGCAGGCGCTTTTCTTCTCCTCATCCCCCCCGCGGTCGGCAAGATAATAGCTCTTGATGACGTTGGCGAAATCAAATCCGCCCACCGCCGATTCCAATTCGCCCGCCACACCGTAGATCCGGCGGGAGAGTTCTTTTTCAAAGTCATCGCTGTCGGGCGAAAAGCCGTCGGCCGCCGTCTGCGACTTCAGCGATGAGATCCATTTGGAGATCACGATCGGCAGAGCGCCGCCGTCGGGAGAGGTCTTCACCGACAGATTCTTCATCAGCTCACGGTAGGTAGCCAGTCCGCTTCCCTTGGTGCCGCAGATCCTCTTTTCGGGCGACAGATCGGCATCGGCACACACAAAGCCCTTTTCCAGCGCGCAGACACGCATCAGCTGGATGAGAAAGCTCTTGCCGCTTCCGTACTTACCGATCACAAAGCGGAAGAAGGAGCCGCGGTCGCCCAGCGCATCCAGATCCCGCAGAAAAAGCGACAGCTCCTCGTCCCGTCCGATGGCCACAAAGGGTGCACCCGCCCGCGGAACCACGCCCGCCGACAGCGAGGAGAGCAGCGCCAGCAGGATACGGCGCGGGATCCTCTGCTTGTTCATTCCTTCAGACATTCTTCGATCTCCTTCCGATAGTCCTCACACACGACCGCGCGGCCGTTTTCCAACGTCACCGCCACGTCGCCCAGAAGGTCATAGCAAAATTCATTCACACACTCCACCAGTGTGTCCAGCATCATCAAATTCTCCTCCGCCAGCAAAGCAAAGCGCTTTTGATCGTTCTGCAGCAGCAGAGAAAGCGCCTCTTTGACCAGCGAAAGCCCCTCGTCCACAGCAGTTTTCGGCGGCGTTTTTTCTTCTGCTTGCCCCGATTGCCCGGACCATTCGGAGAAGGATGCCTCCTTCGGGTTTCCTTCGCTTTCCGCAGCGTCCGCGGCAGGTCCGCCGGCCGAATACGAATCGAAATCGGCCACAAGCGACGCGGTCGATTCCCACGACTTCTGCTCAATATCGGCAGCGGAGGCAAAGGACAGCTTCACATCGCGGGGCGCATACAGCGATTCGAATTCGCTCACGCTCTCCTGCGGCTTCTTCGGCTCAGTTTTTGGAGCAGGCATCGCTCGGTCAAAATAGGCATCCACAGCCCCCTTCATCGAAGCATCGAGGAAGAGCGTGGACATCCGCGCCTTGATGCCGAGACGGGCACGGAGCACATTTTCCGCATATTTGACCAGATCGGTCACCAGCGGCCGCAGACCGCTCATGCGCTGATAGGCGCGGTAATTCACTTCAATTTTTTTCTTGATATCATAAGCGCAAAGCGCCGCGCTGAACGCATCGCGAATCTGCGTTGCGGGCTGGAAGGCCTCCTTCTTCATGCGGAAGCGCTCGTCTTTCTCCGCCAGAAGACGGCAGGCCGAGAGAAAGGCGGCGGGAATGTGCGTTTCAAACAGAGAGCGGTTTTGCTCGGTGATGTATTTGGAGGCATAGAAATTGTATTCGCTCTCACAGCAGAGAAGCGCATGGGAATAGGCCTCGTCCTCCGACTCGCCGTCCAGATAAAACTCCTTCAGCGAGGCATATTTGAGAATGACGCTCCGAATCGGCGCCAGCGACGCGATCGGACAGGGCAGACGGTGGATCAGGCAGAGATCGGCCACCCATTCGCTGAGCAGACGGTCCAATTTCGGATACGAAGCGCGGTAGGCCAGCCAGACGCGGCAGAGCCCCTCGCAGGCCTCGCTCGGCGAATGCTTCTCGGGCAGGTTGATCAGCTCATACAGATACAGCAGCACATAACCGGCATCGGCCTTGATCGGCTTATCCTCCCGCAGGCACCGGCGGAAATACAGATAAAAATCCAGCTGCTCACCGCTCAGCTGCGAATACTGCGGCATATAGGAGAAAAAGGGGACATGGGGGCTAGGCTCTCCCTCGCGGTCAAACAGCTGCAGCGCTCTCTCGCGGAAACGGGCATAGAAGGTGTAGCGCGTGGGCCAGTCGCTGACGCTGACCGAGGTGAGAAAGGGGGCATTCGGCTGATAGGCAAAGCCGTTTTTTTCCTTGGGCGGAGAAATCTCGCTGGCACGCTTCAGAATCGGCTCGCCGCCGCCCGAAACGCCGCGCTTGTTCAGCTCCAGAAGCACCGTTCCGATGTCCACTTTCGGCTTTGACAGCTTCTCTTTTTTCACGGCCTCGCCCATATCCCAAAAGGCATCGCCGCCGATTCGGTTGTCCTGCTGTCTATTGTCCACGTGCTTCCTCCGTTTGTTTCGGGACTGTCTCCCGATCCGCCCCTCTTTTTTCAAGAGGCTTATTTCATTATTATATCACAAACGCCGCTGTCTGTCAATGGGAAGAGCGGGACGCAAAATGGAAAAAAGCAAGAAAAAGGGGGGGCGGCTCCATACCGAAAAACGCCGTTTTCCGCCGTCGGAGCGCCCCGTTTTTTTCCTCTTGTTTACGATGACAGCAGCTCGGACACTTTTACAAACTCAAAGCCCTTTTCCAGCAGAATGGGCAGAAAGGCGCGGAGGGCATCGGGCGTGTTGGTCCCCTTGCCCACGAAATCGTGGCAGAGGATGATGTCGCCGCTCTTGGTGTTTTCGCGCACGTTTTCCACCATGGTCCTCACCGGCGTATGCGCCCAATCCCGCGTATCCACGCTCCAGAGCACCACCTCATAGGAGAGCGCATTGGCGATCTTGACCACATTCCCCTCGCAGCAGCCGCCGGGCGGTCGGAACAGCCTCGGACGGACGCCCGTGATGTCAAAAAGCACCTGCTCGGTGTGACGGATCTCCTCGGTCAGCTGCTCATCGGTACACTGCGCCATACCGGCGTGGGAATAGGTGTGGCTCCCCACCTCATGCCCCTCGCGGACGATCCGCCGCACCAGCTCGCCGTTGCGCTCGGCGTTGGAGCCCACCATGAAAAACGTGGCCTTGATGTCAAAATCCCGCAGGATGTCCAGAATCTCTGCCGTCTGCGACGGATTGGGACCGTCATCGAAGGTGATGGCGATCTTGTTGTCGGCGTTGGCCTTGCGGACATACACGTTCTCGGGCGGCCAGGCGGCTGAGACGGTCGGAGATGCGCTCGCCGTCAGCACCAGCATCAACACCGTCATCAAAGAGAAGGCAGCCGCGCGCCTGCCTGTCCGCTTAAGCGTCGATCTCATCGATCCTCCCGAAGCGGTAGCCCGCTTGCGTCAGCTCCTCCAGCAGCTCGGGCAGGATGGCAGCGTTGGTCTTGGAGGTGGGATGCAGAAGCAGGATGGCGCCGTTGTGCAGATTGTCCAAAATCTTCTGCTTGGCCGCGGCGCAGTCGGGCTGCTTTTCGTTGTCCCAGTCGGCATAGGCAAAGCTCCAGAACACGGTGGTGTACCCTGCCTCCTCCGCCCAGATCAGGTTCCGCTCGCTGAAGCGCCCCTCGGGCGGACGGTAATATCTGGCCACCTCATGTCCTGTGGCTTCCCGCACCGTCTCCTCCAGCAAGCTCAGCTCGCCGAGGAAGGTCTCGCGGTCCTTCACCCCGCTCATGTCGCGGTGGGAGGCGGTGTGGTTGCAGACCAGATGCCCCTCGTCAAACATCCGCGCCACCAGTCCGCTCTCGCTCTCCGCCAGATGGGATAGAATAAAAAACGAAGCCGGGGCATCATAATCGCGGAGGGTGTCCAGAATGGCGGCGATGTTGCCGTTTTCATACCCCGCATCGAAGGTCAGATAGACCACCTTGTCCTCCTCGGTTGCGTTTTCGTCGGCATAAAAGGCCGCATGCCTGTCCAGAAACTCCAGCTGCGGATCGCAGGACGGCAGACGGTGCTCGCCGTTCCGCTTGCAATACCAGCTGTAGGGCGTGCTCTCGCTGTGGGGGAGCGCCGAGACCGTCGGCATCAGCAAAAGAGACGCCAGAAGGATCGTTCCGATGTGTTTCATCGAATGCCTCCTTTGTCAAATTGTAAATTTTTTCTTTGTTCGATCGGCTTTTGCTTTCAGCGCCCTCAAGCAAACGATTGAAACGCGCGCCTTGTTTTTTCGCACAAGCGCCGATCATGTTCAGTTTTCCTGTTTTTATAAAAAATAAACTCTGCAATTTATGGGCATCATCAAAAAAGTTGATAAGCGTCAATGAGATTTCGAATTGCGTTTTTCAAACCGCTGTGATATACTACCATCGATGAAACGAGGAAAAGAGCGGTTTTTCCTCCATTTTAAGCCGATTTATGCCGTTTTTGCGTGTTTTGCCAACGAGCGGTTGATGGTTTTACAACGAACATGAGATATTGAATCTTTCGAGATGTATATTATGCTTTTTTATATATCAAGAGACGTTCGTTTTTTCATCCCGACGGCAGAAAGCAAGCACCGACGGCATCCGTTACCGTTGCCATTCATAAGAAATCATTAAAAAAAGAAAGGGTCAAAAAACATGGACATCAAAGAATTAGCCATGCAAAAGCACGCCGAATGGGCGGGCAAAATCGAAATCACTCCCAGAACCACCGCCAAATCCAAGGAGGCTCTCTCCATCGCATACACGCCCGGCGTTGCCGAGCCCTGCCTCGCCATTTCCGCCGACGTGAGCAAGTCCTTTGACTACACACGCCGCTGGAACACCGTGGCGGTCATCACCGACGGCACCGCCGTTCTCGGTCTGGGCGACATCGGTCCCGAGGCCGGCATGCCCGTGATGGAGGGCAAATGTCTTCTCTTTAAAGAATTCGGCGACGTGGACGCCTTCCCGCTCTGCGTCCGCACCAAGGACGTGGACGAGATCGTCCGCACCGTGGAGCTGCTGGCCGGAAGCTTCGGCGGCGTCAATCTGGAAGACATCGCCGCTCCCCGCTGCTTTGAGATTGAGCGTAAGCTGAAGGAGCGCTGCGACATCCCGATCTTCCACGATGACCAGCACGGTACGGCTGTGGTCTGTCTGGCCGCCATGCTCAACGCCCTCAAGCTGACCGGCAAATCCATTGAGAACATCCGTGTGGTCACCAGCGGTGCGGGTGCGGCCGGCATCGCCATCGTCCGCCTGCTCATCTCCCTCGGGCTGAAGGACGTGGTCCTCTGCGACCGCCAAGGCGCCATCTATCGCGGACGCGACGGCCTCAACGACGAAAAGCGCGCCATCGCCGAGATCACCAACCAGGCCATGCGCAAGGGCTCGCTGGAGGATGTGATCAAGGGCGCCGACGTTTTCCTCGGCATCTCTGCCCCCGGCTGCGTCACCGAAGAGATGGTGAAGAGCATGAACCAAGATCCCATCATCTTCCCCATGGCCAACCCCACCCCCGAGATCATGCCCGAGCTGGCCAAGAAGGCAGGCGCCGCCGTCATCGGAACCGGACGAAGCGACTACCCCAACCAGATCAACAACGTCCTCGCCTTCCCCGGCATCTTCCGCGGCACGCTCGACTGCCGCGCCTCCGACATCAACGACGCGATGAAGATCGCCGCCGCCAGAGCCATCGCCTCTCTCGTCTCCGATGAGGAGCTGAACGCCGACTATATCCTTCCCACCCCCTTCGACCCGCGCGTGAAGGACGCTGTGGCCAAGGCCGTTGAGCAGGCCGCCAGAGACTGCGGTCTTGCAAGAATATGAGGAATTGGTTGAATATTTATTCAACTTTGTGCAGATTGCCTATTGCAATCGGGAAAAGACTGTGATATAATATAGGACAATCCCGAAATCCCGTTTCGGTGGAGTCCTGCAGAAGCTGAACGCCGCTCCGCCTTATGACGGGGCGGTGTTTTGAAATTTTATACAAAATTTTCGCATAATATACACAGGAGTGATCGTATCATGAAAAAAGAAATCAAAAAAATCGTTCTTGCCTATTCCGGCGGTCTTGACACCTCCATCATCATCCCGTGGCTGAAGGAGAACTATCCCGGCTGCGAGATCATCGCCGTTTCCGGTAACGTGGGCCAGGGCACCGAGCTGGAGGGTCTGGAAGAAAAGGCTCTCAAGACCGGCGCTTCCAAGCTCTACATCGAGGACCTGCGCAAGGAATATGTGGAAGAATACATCTGGCCCTGCCTGAAGGCCGGCGCCAAGTATGAGGAGTACCTGCTGGGTACCTCTCACGCCCGTCCCTGCATCGCCAAGCGTCTGGTGGAGATCGCCAAGAGAGAAGGCGCCGACGCCATCTGCCACGGCTGCACCGGTAAGGGCAACGACCAGGTCCGCTTCGAGCTGACCATCAAGGCCTTCGCTCCCGAAATGGCCATCATCGCTCCCTGGCGTCTGTGGGATATCCAGTCCCGCGATGAGGAAATCGATTACGCCGAGGCTCACAACATCCCGCTGAAGATCAGCCGCGAGACCAACTACTCCAAGGACAAGAACCTGTGGCACCTGAGCCACGAGGGTCTGGATCTGGAGGATCCCGCCAATGAGCCCGACTACCTCAACGACAGCTTCCTTGAGCTGGGCGTTGCTCCCGAGAAGGCTCCCGATACGCCTACTTATGTCACCATCCACTTTGAAAAGGGCGTTCCCACCGCCATCGACGGCGTTGCCATGGATGCGGTTGCCATCGTTGAAAAGCTGAACAAGATCGGCGGCGCCAACGGCATCGGCATTCTCGACATCGTGGAGAACCGTCTGGTCGGCATGAAGAGCCGCGGCGTGTATGAAACTCCCGCCGGCTCCATCCTCTACAAGGCTCACGAGGTTCTCGAGACCATCACGCTGGACAAGGAGACCTCTCACTTCAAGAACATCGTCGCGCAGAAGCTGGCTGAGCTGGTCTACAACGGCCAGTGGTTCACCCCCCTGCGCGAGGCCATCGACGCTTTCGTGGACAGCACGCAGCAGAGAGTCACCGGCGATGTGAAGCTGAAGCTCTACAAGGGCAACATGATCAACGCCGGCGTCACCTCGCCCTACACGCTGTACGATGAGCAGACCGCTTCCTTCGGCGTGGACGAGGACTACAACCAGAAGGATGCCGACGGTTTCATCAACCTCTTCGGCCTGCCGATCACCGTCAAGGCCCGTCTGGATGCCAGAAGAGAGAAATAAGACCTTAATAAAAACGCAATCGGGCAAAGTCACCGATCCGAACCATCGGTGGCTTTGCCAATCTTTACTTTATTACGGAGGCAAAAGCACCATGAAAATGTGGGAAGGACGCTTCAAAAAAGAACTGGATTCCCGTACCAACGACTTCAACTCCTCCATCTCCTTTGACAGCGTGATGTACCGCGAGGACATCACCGGCAGCATCGCCCATGCCACCATGCTCGGAGAGACGGGGATCATCGACAAGAGCGAATCGGAGAAGATCATCGCCGGACTGAAAGGCATTTTGGCCGATCTGGAAAGCGGTGAGCTGGCCATCTCGCCCGAGGCCGAGGATATACATATGTTTGTCGAACAGGTCCTCACCGAGCGCATCGGTGACAGCGGCAAGAGACTGCACACCGCCAGAAGCCGCAACGACCAGGTCGCGCTCGACATACGTATGTATCTCAAAAAGAAGACCAAAGAGGTGCGGTCCTCCCTGCTGGCTCTGCTTGAGATCATAGCCGACACCGCCGCGGAAAACAAGGACGCGGTCATGCCGGGCTACACCCACCTGCAGAGAGCGCAGCCCCTCACCTTCGCCCACTACATATTGGCATATGCGCAGATGTTCATCCGCGATGTGAAGCGTCTCGACGACTGCTATGTCCGTATGGACGAGATGCCTCTCGGCAGCGGCGCGCTCGCCTCCACCACCTACCCCATCGACCGTCAGAGAGTCTGCGAGCTGCTGGCCTTCTCCCGCGTCACCGCCAACAGCATCGACGGCGTTTCCGACCGCGACTTCGTTCTCGAGCTCTCCTCCTGCCTGTCGCTGATCATGATGCACCTCAGCCGCTTCAGCGAGGAGATCATCCTCTGGTGCTCAGGCGAATTTGCCTTCGTGGAGCTGGACGACGCCTTCTCCACCGGCAGCTCCATCATGCCCCAGAAGAAGAATCCCGACATCGCCGAGCTGGTCCGCGGCAAGACCGGACGTGTGTACGGCGATATGACCACCCTCTTCACGATGATGAAGGGTCTGCCTCTCGCCTACAACAAGGATATGCAGGAGGACAAGGAAGCCATCTTCGACGCCGTGGACAACACCATTGCCTGCGTTGATATCTTCGGCGCCATGTTCGCCACCCTCCGCGTGCGAAAGGAAAACATGCTCCGCTCGGCCAAGGGCGGCTTCATCAACGCCACCGACTGCGCCGACTATTTGGTCAAGAAGGGTCTTCCCTTCCGCACCGCTTATAAGATCATCGGCTCGCTGGTCGCCTACTGCATCGACAACGACAAAACCCTCGATGCCCTCTCGCTGGACGAATTCCATCAGTTCTCCCCCATCTTCGACGAGGGGATCTACCATGCCATCGACCTTGATACCTGCGTCAACGAGCGCAGCGTCATCGGCGGTCCCTCCGCCTCCTCGGTGGACCGTCAGATCGCCGATGTGAGAAGATTTCTTGCCAACGCGTGACAAGCCACCCCATCCAACAAACCGAAAGGAAAACAACACCATGAACAAGATCAAATGCGGCGTGATCGGCGCCACCGGTTACGCAGGGGCTGAGCTGGTCCGCCTTCTCGCCTCCCATCCTTATGCGGAGATCGCCGCCGTCTCCTCCACCTCCGCCGAGGGACAGGCTCTCGAATCCATCTATCCCAATCTGAAGGGGCTCAACCTCCCCATCCTCGAAAACGCCGACAGCCTCATTGAAACGTGCGACGTGGTCTTCGCCTCCCTCCCCCACGGTCTGGCTGAGGAGCTGGCGGTGAAGTGCCTGAAAAAAGGCGCGCTGCTCATCGACCTGTCCGCCGACTTCCGCCTCGATGATGCTTCTGTTTACACCAAATGGTACAAAAAAGAGTTCAACCATCCCGATCTGCACGAAAAGAGCGTGTATGCTCTTCCCGAGCTTTCGCGCGAGGCCATCAAAAAAGCCGAGATCATCGGCAACCCCGGCTGCTATCCCACCACCATTGCCCTCGGTCTGATGCCTGCTCTGAAGAACGGTCTGACCAACGATGAGCACATCGTCATCGACTCCAAGTCGGGCGTCACCGGTGCCGGACGCGGTCTCACGCAGGGCACCCACTATCCCGACACCAACGAGGCCTTCTCCGCTTACAAGGCCGGTGCCCACCGCCACACCCCCGAGATCGAGCAGACGCTGTCCAGGATCGCAGGGCGCGAGGTGAAGGTCACCTTCGTTCCCCATCTGCTCCCCGTCAACCGCGGCATTGAGTCCTCGATCTATTTCACGCTGGCCGACGGCGTCACCTTCGAGCAGGTGAGAGCCGCTTACGAGGAGGCTTACAAGGATGAATCCTTCGTCCGCGTTGAGCCCGACGGCGCTTACGCCAACGTCAAAAACGTGCGTATGTCCAACTTCTGCGACATCTCGCTCCACTTCGATGCCCATGCAAACACCGTCATCGTCTGCTCCTGCATCGACAACATGGTCAAGGGCGCAGCCGGTCAGGCCATCCAGAACATGAACATCAAGTTCGGTCTGGAGGAGACCGCCGGTCTTACCGCTTATCCCCCCGCATTCTGATCACACCCTCAAACAAAGGAGAGTTTCATTGTGAATACAACCATTAACGCTTTCAACGGCGGCGTCACCTCCGCTAAGGGGTTCAAGGCCTCCGGCATACACTGCGGACTCCGCAAAAACAAGGGCAAGTATGACCTTGCCTGCATCTTCGCTTCCCACCGCTGCCCCACTGCGGCGGTCTACACCACCAACCGCGTTTTCTCCTCGCCCATCACCGTCACCCGCGAGAATCTGGCCGACGGCATGGCGCAGGCTGTCATCTGCAACAGCGGCAACGCCAACACCTGCAACGGCGACGGCTACGAGACCGCTTCGCAGATGGGTGAGCTGCTGGCCGAGGGGCTGGGCATCGACAAGAAGGACATCGTCGTCGCTTCCACCGGCGTCATCGGCGTCCCTCTGCCCATCGAGCCCATCAAAAACGGCATCCCCGCGCTGGTTGCCGCTCTCGGCGATGACGAAAAGGCCGAGACCGATGCCGCCACCGCCATCCTCACCACCGACATCAAAATGAAAAAGACCGCCGTCTCCTTCGAGCTGGACGGCAAGACCGTCACCATCGGCGGCATGTGCAAGGGCTCGGGCATGATCCAGCCCAACATGGCCACCATGCTCGGCTTTGTGACCACCGACGCCGCCATCACCTCCGCCATGCTGCAGAAGGCCCTGCGCGAGGCGGTTGCCGATTCGTTCAACATGGTCAGCGTCGACGGCGACACCAGCACCAACGATATGGTCTGCGTGATGGCCAGCGGCGAGGCCGGCAACAACGAGATCGCCTACGAAAACGAGGCGTATACCCTCTTCGTGGAGGGGCTGAAGAAGGTCTGCACCTATCTGGCCATGGCCATTGCCGCCGACGGCGAGGGTGCCACCAAGCTTCTGCAGTGCAACGTCATCAACTTCTCCGACAAGACCGGCGCCCGTCTTCTGGCCAAGAGCGTCATCCGCTCCTCGCTGGTCAAGGCCGCCATGTTCGGCTCCGATGCCAACTGGGGACGTGTTCTCTGCGCGCTCGGCTATGCGGGCGTGGACTTCGATCCGCAGAAGGTCGATCTGTACTTCCGCTCCAAGGAGGGTGCCATCGCCGTCTGCCGCGACGGTAAGGGACTGCCCTTTGACGAGGATGAGGCCAAGAAGATCCTTCTCGCCAAGCACGTGTTCATCGACTGCGACATGAAGGACGGCGACCAGCGTGCCACCGCTTACGGCTGCGATCTCAGCTACGAGTACGTCCGCATCAACGGCGACTACCGCTCGTAAGTCTCCGCCGTTTTTTCAAAACAAAAGCCGCCCAAGGCGGTCAATATGAGGTATACCGTTATGTTTATTTCCAACTTCGATAAAGCAACCATTCTCATCGAGGCTCTGCCCTACATTCAGAAGTACGTGGGCAAGACCATCGTGGTCAAATACGGCGGAAACGCCATGAAAAACGAGGGGCTGAAGGACGCGGTCATCAGCGACATCGTTCTGCTCTCGCTGGTCGGCATCAACACCGTGCTCGTGCACGGCGGCGGTCCCGAGATCAACAAGATGCTGGACAAGGTCGGCATCGAAAGCAAGTTCGTCAACGGCCTGCGCTACACCGACGAGGACACCATCGACATCGTACAGATGGTGCTGGCCGGCAAGACCAACAAGGAGCTGGTCAACCGCATCCAGGCCATCGGCGGCAAGGCCATCGGTCTCTGCGGTCTCGACGGCGGTCTGATCAAGGCCAAGAAGCTGGAGGACGGTCAGTATGACTACGGCAAGGTGGGCGAGATCACCGAGGTGAACGCCGACGTGATCAAGGATG
Organism: Oscillospiraceae bacterium; assembly: GCA_015063795.1. GTDB lineage: Bacteria > Bacillota > Clostridia > Oscillospirales > CAG-272 > SIG694. Next base: position 26,877 of record SVTL01000014.1, on the reverse strand, counting down.
TCATCAGCCGCGGCTATATCCCCGTCGTATCCACCATCGCGGCCGGCGAGGACGGCGAGCCCGTGTACAACATCAACGCCGACACCGCCGCTTCCAAGATCGCCGCCGCTCTCGGCGCCGAAAACCTGATCCTGCTCACCGACACCCGCGGCGTCATGCGCGATGTGAAGGACGAGGACACCCTGATCCCCGAAATCCGTCTGTCCGAGATCGAGGAGCTGATGAGCGAGGGCGTGATCTCCGGCGGCATGATCCCCAAGGTCAAGTGCTGCGAGGAAGCCGTCAGAAGCGGCATCAAGAACACCTTCATCATCGACGGACGCATCCTCCACTCCATCCTCATCGAGCTTCTCACCGACGAGGGTATCGGCACGATGTTCAAGCTGTAAACGGCTTCGCCGTTAACAGCTGCACGCAATAAAGCACGTGGTTTTGTTTTCTTGAAACGGGACCCAACCCGTTTCAAGAAAATCCATTGAACACGATATTTAAGCTGTAACGCCGCAAGCGGCGCAACCGCTGCTGTAAACGGCTTCGCCGTTAACAGCTGTCCTCAATGCTGAAAATGCTTTGTTTTCTCGAAACGGGACCGGCTTAAAAATTGAGCTTACTCCTTTTACCGCCTGCGGCGGACGAAAAACCAACGCATCGTCCTTCAGGCAAATCGTAAAAAAACACCATCTCCAAACGAGGTAACCATCTCATGACACACACCAATCATATCGTGGAGCAGGACGCCCATCACGTCATGCCCACCTACGGCCGTTTTCCTCTGGCCGCCGAATGCGGTAAGGGGGCCGTTCTCACCGACGTTGACGGCAAAAGCTACATCGACTTCACCAGCGGCATCGGCGTCAACGCCCTCGGCTACTGCGACGAAGGCTGGGTGAAGGCTGTCACCGAGCAGTTAACGAAGGTTCAGCACATCTCCAACTATTACTATTCTCCCGTCACCACCGAGCTGGCCGACCGCCTCATCGAGCTGAGCGGCATGAAGAAGGTCTTCTTCGGCAACTCGGGCGCCGAGGCCAACGAGGCCGCCATCAAGATCGCAAGAAAATACTCCTTCGACAAATACGGCGAGGGACGCTCCACCATCATCACCTTCAATTCCTCCTTCCACGGCCGCACCGTCACCACGCTGGCCGCCACCGCTCAGGACTCCTTCCACAACTTCTTCTTCCCCTTCACCGAGGGCTTCAAGTATGCGGAGCTGAACGATGCCGAGGGACTGCTGGAGGCTCTCACGCCCGATGTCTGCGCCATCTTCGTTGAGCCCATTCAGGGCGAGGGCGGCGTGAACATCATGACCGGCGAATTTGCCCTCCTTCTCAAAAAGATCTGCGAGGAAAAGGACATCCTTCTCCTCTTCGACGAGGTCCAGACCGGCATCGGCCGCACCGGACGTCTCTACGCCTTTGAGCATTTCGGCTTCTGCCCCGATGTGGTCACCAGCGCCAAGGGATTGGGCGGCGGTCTGCCCATCGGTGCCGTCCTTTGCGGCGAAAAGACCATGAATGTGCTCACCGCCGGCACGCACGGCACCACCTTCGGAGGCAATCCCGTGGTGGCAGCCGGTGCTCTTGAGGTGCTGAAGCGCGTTGCCGACCGCGACTTTCTCTCCTCGGTGGGAGAAAAGGGACGCTATATCACCGAAAAGATCCTCAAAATGGAGCTTCCCAACGTTGTGCAGGTGCGCGGACGCGGTCTGATGATCGGCATTCAGGTCACCGAATCGCCCAAGGACCTCTGCAAAAAGTGCTTGGAGGCAGGGCTTCTCACCCTCACCGCCGGCAAGGACGTTCTCCGTCTCCTCCCCCCGCTGACCATCTCCTACGAAGAGATCGACCAAGGTCTCGCCATTTTAGAACAGGTAATGAAAGGATAAACAGACATCATGCTGAATAAAGATTTTCTCACCATGCAGCAGCTCACACAGAAGGAGCTGTTTGATCTTCTCGATCTGGCCGCCAAGCTGAAGGACGAAAGAAAGCGCGGCATTGCCCACCCCATTCTCGCCGGCAAAACGCTGGGTATGATCTTCCAGAAGTCCTCCACCCGCACCCGCGTCTCCTTTGAGACCGGCATCTATCAGCTGGGCGGACAGGGTCTGTTCCTCAGCGCCAACGACCTGCAGATCGGCCGCGGCGAGCCCATTGAGGACACCGCCCGCGTTCTCTCCCGCTATCTGGACGGCATCATGATCCGTACCTATTCCCACGAGAGCGTGGAAAAGCTGGCCGAATATGCCTCCATCCCCGTCATCAACGGTCTGACCGACTATGCCCATCCCTGCCAGGTTCTCGCCGACCTGCAGACCATCCGCGAATACAAGGGCGGCTTTGACGGAATGAAATTCTGCTTCATCGGCGACGGCAACAACATGGCCAACTCGCTGGCTGTCGGCTGTCTGCTGGCCGGCATGAGCTTCTCCATCGCCTGCCCCAAAAAGTATGCCCCCGATGCCAAGGTGCTGGAATTCGCCAAGGCTTACGGCGATAAGTTCACCGTCACCGAATCCATCGAGGAGGCTGCCAAGGATGCCGACGTTCTCTACACCGACGTCTGGGCCAGCATGGGCATGGAGGAGGAGGCCGCACAGCGTCACCGCGACTTCGCCGGCTACCAGATCAACGCCGATCTGATGAAGCTTGCCCACAAGGACGCCATCGTCCAGCACTGCCTGCCCGCCCACAGAGGCGAGGAGATCACCGCCGACGTTCTGGAGGCTCACGCCAAGGAGATCTTCGACGAGGCCGAAAACCGTCTGCACGCGCAGAAAGCGGTCATGGCCACGCTGATGAACCGATAAGGAAGCCGCAGGACCTCCTTCCGTTCAAAACTCTTCCTATTTATATATAGCATATAGATATACTGCATATCGATAAGAAAAAGCCGCTTTTCAAAGCGGCTTTTTCTTTTGCCAATCAAAAACCTCGCAATTGCCGCATGGCTGCCAAAAAACCACACGGTTGCCGCGCGGATGCAAAAAAAGCTCCCGCATCCCCGTCCCGACAAGGGAGAGAGGCATACGGAAGCACAAAGTCAAAAAAAACACAGAGGCAGGGATTCGGTCAGATGGGAAGCAGCGCCGAGGCCAGCGTGAAATAGATCAGCAGGGCGAGAGAATCCACGGCGGTGGTCACAAACGGGCCGGCCATCACCGCCGGGTCAAGTCCGATCCGTTTGGCCAGCAGGGGCAGGACACAGCCCACCAGCTTGGCGAGCACCACCACGGCCACCAGCGACAGGGAGACCGCCGCGATCACCGCCACGGCGAGGCGGTCGATCAGAAGCATTTTCAACGCATTTACGATTCCCAGCGTCAGTCCCGCCAGAAGCGCCACGCGCAGCTCCTTTCCCACCACGGCAAGCAGGTCGGAAAAGCCGATCTCCTGCAGCGACAGCGCGCGGATGGCCGTCACCGATGACTGCCCGCCTGCGTTACCGCCCGTTCCCATCAGCATGGGGATGAAAACGGTCAGGATCACCATATGAGCCAGCGCCTCCTCAAAGGCGGAAATGATCGCGCCGGTGATGGTGGCCGAAAGCATCAGAAGCAACAGCCACGGGATGCGGGCGCGGTAAAGCTCCCACACGCTCCGCCGCAAATACGGCTTGTCCTCTGGCGTGACGGCCGACAAGATGGCGATATCCTCCTCCGCCTCTTCGCGCAGGACATCGATGGCATCGTCAACGGTCACAATGCCCACCAAGCGTCCTTCCCCGTCACAGACCGGAAGAGCCAGAAACCCGTATTTTTCAATGGCTTGCGCCGTCTGCTCCCGATCGTCAAGGGTATAAGCGAAGCGGACGTTTTTCTCCATCAGCTCGCCGACCTTCACGCCTTCATCGGAGATCAGAAGCGTTTTCGCGCCCACATAGCCGACAAGCCTCTTCTCCTCGTCGGTGACATAGCAGGTGTAAACCGTTTCGCGGCGGATCCCGCTCTTCCGGATCTCCTCCAGCGCATCGCGGACCGTGAAGCCCTCCTTGAACGCGACAAACTCCGTGGTCATGATGCTTCCCGCACTGGTCGGCGGATACTTCAGAAGCTCATTGATCGACTGCCTTTTTTCCGGCTCAGCCTGCCTCAGCAGGCGCTCCACCACGCTTGCCGGCATTTCTTCGAGAACATCGGCAGCATCGTCGTTGTACAGCTCGTCCATGATCGTTTTGATCTCGGCATCCGAAAAGCCGTTCAGCAGGCTCTCGCGCATCGCGCTGTCCATTTCAACGAAAAGCAGGGCCGCCTCCTCTTTCGGCAGCAAGCGGAAAAGAAGCGGTCTCACCTCTTCGGGCAGGACCGCGAAAAGAAACGCCAGATCCGCCGACGGCATCAAAAGCGCTTCTCTCAACACGCTATACTGCTTTTCCTCCAGCAAACGAAGAATCGTTTCAGGCAAAACCACTCGATCCCCTCTTTTCTCCAATAGCATACACCTCTTTTCCGAACATTATGCACTCTCCGCCCTCTTACAGCGGAAGCGAATCCAGATCCACCTCATACACCGGATCCAGGCGGCAGGGATGATAGGACAGCTTGGCCTTCCGCAGCCCCTCCAGCCCCATATCCTCCTCGCGGTTGACATACGCACAGCCGCGGAAGCTGTTCTGCAAAAACAGACGGTTGATGGCCGCATAGGCCCCCGACACGGTGCGGTCTCCCTTTTCGATGTGGATCAGCGCCGTATCGCCGTCGATCACCTCGCCGATGGAGTAGGCCGCGATCGCGCCATTGGCCTTCAGCACCGCCGCATGCAGAGAAAACGCATCAAAATGGGCGATCAGCTCTTCAACGGTGCGGTATTCATCGGCCAGCTCCCCATCGCCTTCGGGACGGAAGGTCTCCGCCGCCTGCTTTAACAGGTCACGGTTGTCCTTCCCGATCTCGATATACTCCCAGTCATAGGAAGCGATGAAGCGGTTGTAATGGTTCTTCTTGCCGTGGTATTTGTCGCCCTTCAGCTCGGTCAGATCCTCATAGCGGTACACATAGTCGCAAAGACCGCGCCGCTCGCGAAGCTCGGCATCGGGGAAGAGCGCCTTCACCTCGCCCGCCATCCGTTCGTCCAAAGGACCAAGCGTCACCTTGGCATCGGTGGTGTCGCGGATGGTTTTTAAAATCGCTCTCAGATCGGGCGATTCCCCCAACGGATAATAGGCAAACAGCCGCCCCGCCCGCCACTGAGAGGAGAGGCAGACACAGCCGCCGATCTCGCGGACGCGCAGGTGGATGGGCTTTCGCCAGATAAAGAGATTGGTGAAATTATAAAAGGACATCCGGATATCCTTTTTCAAAGAAAGAAGCCGTTCGCGGTCGGCAAGAGTCAGTTCACGGACGGCAGATGGTTCGATCATGCTTGCATTCATAAGGGCTTCGCTTTCTGTGTTATCGTTTTCCACAATATTTTACCACAGGCAAAGCGGAAAATCAAGTTTTTTATGCAATATTGCACAAATTTTCAAAAACCTCTTGCATTTCGCCATCATCTGTGATATGATATACTTCGCAACAAAGATCATTGTGCTAAAAAAAATACCCAAGAAAGGTAGGCTTTCAATGCTCGAAGGCCGTGGTTTTCAACATGAAGGATAAGATCCATCCCGAATATAAAGAGTGCACCATCAAGTGTGCTTGCGGCGCAGAAGTCAAGTCTCGCTCCACCAAGGGCGATCTGAAGGTTGAAATCTGCTCCAAGTGCCATCCGTTCTTCACCGGCAAGCAGAAGTTCGTTGATGCAGGCGGACGCGTTGACAAGTTCAAGAAGCGTCTGAGCATGGTCGAGAACAACAAATAAGTTCGGAACGTCAAAGCGGCGGAAAAGCGGCACTTTTTTGGTGTTGCTTGTCCGCCTTTTTTGCTTTCCCTCTCCCGCCTGTCATCCATCGTCCGAAGCCGGCATTTCCATTCAAGGGATGCCATTGCACGCTCCGCCCAAGGGATGCCATTGCACGCTCCAAAGTCCGAAGCCGGCGTTTGCAGTCAAACGCTGACGCATTGCGGGGGACCGCCCCCGACGGAGGAATATGAACCGTATTTTTGAAGAAAACGAAAAAACAAAAGCCGTTCTGGTGGGTGTCTGTCCCGACAACGACCTGTCAGACGAGGTGAACATCTCCCTCGACGAGCTGGCGCTCCTGCTGGACACCGCCGGCGGCGAGGTCTTTTGCCGTCTGATCCAGAACAAGCCCACCCCCGACTCCCGTACCTACATCGGAAGCGGCAAGGTGAAGGAGCTGAAGGAGTTGTGCGAGGCCAACGGCGTTCCGCTGGTCATTTTCGACGACGAGCTGACTCCCTCGCAGATCAAGGGGCTGGAGACCGACCTCTCAAGCAAGGAGCATGAGGTGACGGTCATTGACCGTACCATGCTGATTCTGGACATCTTCGCCCTCCACGCCACCACCGCAGCAGGCAAAATGCAGGTGGAGCTGGCCCAGCTTCGCTATACCATCCCCCGTCTGTCCGGCAGAGGAACCGAGCTGTCGCGTCTGGGCGGCGGCATCGGCACACGCGGTCCGGGCGAGACCAAGCTGGAAAGCGACCGCCGCCATCTGAAGCGCCGCATCGCCGCATTGGAGGAGGAGCTGGAAAAGCTGGATCGGGTGAACAAGACCAAGCGCAAGCAGCGCGACCGCAACGGCATCCCCCGCTTCGCCATCGCGGGATACACCAACGCGGGCAAGTCTACCCTGCTCAACCGTCTCACCGACGCGGGCATCTTAGCCGAGAACAAGCTCTTCGCCACCCTCGATCCCACCACCCGCTCCTATACGCTGCCCAACGGCAGTGACATCCTGCTCACCGACACGGTCGGCTTCATCCGCAACCTGCCCCACCATCTGGTCAAGGCCTTTCAGTCCACGCTGGACGAGGTGGTCTACTGCGATGCCCTGCTGCTGGTCATCGATGCCTGCGATCCCAACGCCGACACCCAGCGCGAGGTGACCGAAAAGCTTCTCGAGGAGTTAGGCGCAGGCGACAAGCCGATCCTGTATGTGTACAACAAGTGCGACCTGCTCACCGCGCCCCTTCCGCAAGGGCGTGAGCGCACCGTCTGCGTCTCCGCCAAGACCGGCTTGGGGCTGGACACGCTGATCGCCGCCATCGAAGCGCTGACCGAGGAGAGCAAGCGCATCACGCTCTTCTCCATCCCCATGAGCGAGAGCCGTCTGCTCAACACCATCTACCGCGACGGCAATGTGCTGGAGACCGAATACGAGGAGAATGCCGTCAGACTGCGCGTGCTGGCCGACCGTGTTCTCCGCGGACGGCTGGCCGAATACATCGTCGAAGACAAGCCGTAACGCAACCGAAAAAAAGCGCAAGAAAGGGCAACGCCGTTTATGGATACATTCACCACCATCCGCTCCGAGGCTCACATCGAATTCACCGAGAAAAAATCGGTGTTTATGGGGCACGCCTTTCCCGTGTCCGACGAGGACAGCTGTCTTCTCTACATCGACGAGATGCGCAGCCGTTACGCCGATGCCACCCACAACGTTTACGCCTATGTGCTCAGGCAGAACAACCTCATGCGCTATTCCGATGCCGGCGAGCCCCAGGGGACGGCCGGTATGCCCACGCTGGACGTGCTCCGCAAAAAGGGCATCACCGATGCGCTGGTGGTGGTCACCCGCTATTTCGGCGGCATTCTGCTGGGAGCAGGCGGTCTGGTCCGCGCCTATTCCAAGGCCGCTTCCGACGCTGTTGAGGCCGCGGGCGTGGTGCTGATGAAGCCCCATTCGCTGTTGGAGCTCACCTGCCGCTACAACGAATACGAGCGGATCAAAAACCTGACCGAGCTCATCGGCGCTGTGGAAAAAAGCAGCGAATTTTCCGCCGATATCCGCATGACGCTCTCCATCGATTCGCTGCTGGTCGGTCAGCTGGAAAAGCAGCTGCTGGACATCACCAACGGCCGCTGCATCCCCCGTCTTCTCGGGGAGGTCTACGGCGAAACGCCTCTGGGCTGACCGCTTCCCTCTTCCGCCTCTGCCTTCCTTCGTCCGTTTTTTCAAAGCCGCCCGCCGAACAAGCGACAGCGGCTTTTTGTTGTTCTCTTTTGACGTATTTTTATTTTTTGTTCTCCTGTTCATCTTTTCACAAAAAGAAGGTCCTGCCCTTACGAAAATAGGCGGCAGACCTTTTTTTGTTTCAAAAAAACGGTTTTTTTCGCAGAAAAATGCGAAAAGTCTCTTGCCAAAAAAGGAAATATGGTATATAATCATTCTGTATCAACTTTTATACTGCGGGCAAGCGCCCAATTGATCGATTTTGATATGGCAAGTGTTCTCGTTTTTCTCCGATCCGGCCGAGAACCGCAGTAAATACATACACACCAAATTACAGGAGGAACACCAGCAATGCAAAAGAAGAGAAGCTCTTTTCCGTTTACGGGTACCCCCGAGCAGGAAAAACAGCTGAAAGCCATCATCGACGCCAACAAGTCCGACGCCAGCCGTCTGATGTTCGTCATGCAGGAGGCCCAGCATATTTACGGCTATCTCCCCTTTGAGGTTCAGGAGATGATCGCCGAGGGTATGGGCATGCCCATCGAAAAGGTGTACGGCATCTCCACCTTCTACGCCCTTTTCTCCCTCGCTCCCAAGGGCAAGTACAACATTTCTCTCTGCATGGGCACCGCTTGCTACGTCAAGGGCGCTCAGAAGGTTATGGACAAGCTTGTCGAGATTTTGGGCATCGGTCCCGATGAATGCACGCCCGACGGCATGTTCTCCATCACGCCCTGCCGCTGTCTCGGCGCCTGCGGTCTGGCTCCGGTCATGACCGTCAACGACGAGGTGTATGCCGCGGTCACGCCCGAAAAGGTCACCAAGCTTCTGGCCGAACTGAAGGAAAGGGGTTAAGACGATGTTCAAAACAAGAGAAGAACTGCAGAAGAGCAGAGCCGCTTATGTGGCCGCTCTGAATGCCGAAAAGAAAAAGATCCTGGTCTGCGCCGGTACCGGTTGTGTATCGGGCGGTGCTCTGAAGGTGTTTGACAAGCTCCTTGAGCTGCTCAAAGCCAACAACGTCAAGTGCGAGCTGGAGCTGTCCGAGGAAAACGACGGTAGCGCCATCGGCATGAAAAAGAGCGGATGCCACGGCTTCTGCGAAATGGGTCCGCTGGTCCGCATCGAGCCTCAGGGCTGGCTGTATACCAAGGTCAAGGTCGAGGACTGCGAGGAGATCGTGGAAAAGACCATCCTCAAGGGCGAGCACATCGAGCGCCTGGCCTTCCATGAGCTGAAGAGCGGCATCGTACATAAGGAGCAGGAGGACATTCCCTTCTACAAAATGCAGGACCGTATCGTGCTCAAGCATTGCGGCCTGATCGACGCCACCTCCATCAAGGAGTACATCGCTGTCGGCGGTTACGAGGCGCTTGAAAAATGTATCTTTGACATGACGCCCGAGGGCGTTATCCAGGAAGTGCTGGACTCCGGTCTCCGCGGACGCGGCGGTGCAGGCTTCCCCACCGGACGCAAGTGGGATCTGGCCAGACGTCTGGTTCCCGATGCCGATCAGAAGTATGTCTGCTGCAACGGCGACGAGGGTGACCCGGGTGCCTTCATGGACCGTTCCATCATGGAGGGCGATCCCCATTGCGTGATCGAGGCCATGGCCATCACCGGCTATGCCATCGGTGCTTCCAAGGGCTTTATCTACGTGCGCGCTGAGTATCCCATTGCCGTTCAGCGTCTCCAGCTGGCCATCGACAAGGCCAACGAAATGGGTCTGCTGGGCAAGAACATCCTGGGCAGCGGCTTCGACTTTGAGCTGGAGATCCGTCTCGGCGCGGGCGCGTTCGTCTGCGGCGAGGAGACCGCTCTGATGACCTCCATCGAGGGCAACCGCGGCGAGCCCCGTCCCCGTCCGCCCTTCCCGGCTGTCAAGGGTCTGTTCGGCAAGCCTACCGTTGAAAACAACGTGGAGACCTTCGCCAACATTCCTCACATCATCCGCAACGGCGCTGCCTGGTTCGCTTCCACCGGCACCGAAAAGTCCAAGGGCACCAAGGTCTTCGCGCTCGGCGGCAAGATCGGTCACACCGGCCTTGTCGAGGTTCCCATGGGCACCACCCTGCGCACCATCATCGAAGACATCGGCGGCGGCATTCCTAATGGCAAGAAGTTCAAGGCCGCTCAGACCGGCGGTCCTTCCGGCGGCTGTATCCCGGATTCGCTGGTCGACACCCCCATTGACTACGACAACCTGACCTCCATCGGCTGTATGATGGGCTCGGGCGGTCTGATCGTCATGGACGAGGACAACTGCATGGTCGACATCGCCCGCTTCTTCCTCGACTTCACCGTTGACGAGTCCTGCGGCAAATGTACCCCCTGCCGCGTCGGTATCAAGAGACTGTACGAAAAGCTGGACAAGATCATCAACGGTCAGGGCGAGCTGAAGGATCTCGACGAGATGGAAGAGCTCTGCACCTACATCAAGCAGAACGCGCTCTGCGGTCTCGGCCAGACGGCTCCCAACCCCGTTCTCGCTACGTTGCGCTTCTTCCGCGATGAGTATGTCGCTCACGTGGTTGACAAGAAGTGCCCCGCTCACGTGTGTAAGTCCCTGATGCAGTACAAGATCATCGAAGACAAGTGCAAGGGCTGTACCGCCTGCGCCAGAAAGTGCCCCGTCGGCGCCATCCAGGGCAAGGTCAAAGAGCTTCACACCATCGATCAGGCCAAGTGCATCAAGTGCGGCGCCTGCATTGATACCTGTAAGTTCTCGGCCATTGTGAAAGAGTAAGAAAGGAGTCGCTTTAAGATGAGTAACGTAAATGTAAAGATCAACGGCATCGCGGTCAGCGTACCGGCCGGCTCCACCATTCTTCAGGCCGCCCGCATCGCCGGCGTTGACATCCCCACCCTCTGCTACCTCAAGGACATCAATGAGATCGGTGCCTGCCGTATCTGCGTTGTTGAGGCTACCGGCGCCCGCGGTCTGGTCACCGCCTGCGTCTACCCCGTTGCCGAGGGCATGGAGGTTCAGACCAATACCGAGAAGGTCCAGAAGGCCAGAAAGACCACGCTGGAGCTCCTCCTCTCCACCCACGAAAGAAAGTGCCTCTCCTGCGTGAGAAGCGAAAACTGTGAATTCCAGAGACTCTGCCGCGACTACGGCGTTGAGGACAACGGTCTCTACGACGGCTACAAGCCCGAATATGAGCTGGACGAATCCAGCACACACCTGGTCCGCGACAACAACAAGTGCGTCCTCTGCCGCCGCTGCGTCGCCGCTTGTAACGAGCAACTGGTCTCGGTCATCGGCGCCAACGACAGAGGCATCCACACCCATGTGGGTACCCCCTTCGAGAAGAAGCTGGCTGATGTTCCCTGCGTGTCCTGCGGTCAGTGTATCGCAGTCTGCCCCACCGGCGCTCTCCGCGAAAAGGACGACACCGCCAAGGTCTGGGCTGCCATCGGCGATGCAAGCAAGCACGTGGTCGTTCAGACCGCTCCCTCCATCCGCGCCGCTCTCGGCGAGGAGTTCGGTCTCCCGATCGGCACCAACGTGGAGGGCAAGATGGTTGCCGCTCTCCGCAGACTCGGCTTCGACCGTGTATTTGACACCGACATCTCCGCTGACCTGACCATCGTCGAGGAAGCTCATGAGCTGGTCGAGCGCATCCAGAACAAGGGTACGCTTCCCATGATCACCTCCTGCTCGCCCGGCTGGATCAAGTTCGCTGAGTACTATTATCCGAATCTGCTCGGTCACCTCTCCACCTGCAAGTCTCCCCAGCAGATGGCCGGCGCGGTCATCAAGACCTACTATGCCAACAAGCAGAACATCGATCCGAAGGACATCGTTTCGGTGTCGGTCATGCCCTGTACCGCCAAGAAGTTTGAGGTGGGCAGAGAGGACCAGAGCGCCGCAGGCGTTGCCGATGTGGACATCGCCATCACCACCCGTGAGCTGGCCCGCATGATCAAGCGCGCCGGCATCGACTTCGTCAACCTGCCCGATGAAGAGTTTGATTCTCCTCTGGGTGCGGACACCGGCGCGGCCGTGATCTTCGGTGCAACCGGCGGCGTGATGGAGGCGGCTCTCCGTACCGCCAACGACTGGCTCACCGGTAAGAACAATGAGAACGTGGAATTCCATGAGCTCCGCGGTACGCAGGGCATCAAGGAAGCGGTGTACAACATCGGCGGAACCGAGATCAAGGTCGCCGTTGCCCACGGTCTTAAGAACGCGGACTACATCATGTCCCGCATTGCCGACGGCACCGCCGATTGGCATTTTGTGGAGATCATGTGCTGTCCCGGCGGATGCGTCACCGGCGGCGGTCAGCCCATCCAGCCCGCAGTCGTGCTCAACAATGTGGATCTCAAAACTCTCCGCGCCAAGGCTCTCTACGACCAGGATGCCAAGATGGCTCTCCGCAAGTCGCACGAGTCCCCCGTGGTCAAGGAGCTGTACGAGAACTGGTTCGACGGCATCGGCGGTCACAAGGCTCACGAGGCCCTGCACACCTCCTACGTCGGCAGAAAGAAGTACAACTGATCGCATCCCCCTTCCTTTCATGAAAGCATAAAAACAGGCGATACTTGGTATTACCCGGTATCGCCTGTTTTATCGGTGTCCGCGGTTTGATCCGGCGTTGCTTTTTTTCGATGACCGTGGCTTTATTCGGGATCGCCTTTTTATGGGCGACCGTGCTTTCATCCGGCGTTGCTTTTTTGATGACCGATCGCACACCGAAAATGACCGAAGAGACTTTTGCTGTGTTTTTTCTCTTGTTTTGTGCTATCATAAAAAGGCAAAGGAGGGAAAACACATGTATGCCATTCAAACAACGGCACTGAGCAAGCGCTACGGAAGCAAGACCGCCATCGAACCGCTTTCGCTGACCATCCGCACAGGGGAGCTGTTTGCCCTGCTGGGGGTGAACGGCGCAGGCAAGACCACGCTGATCAAGATGCTGTCCTGCCTGACACAGCCCACTCACGGCGATGCGATCGTTGGCGGATACAGCGTGAAGCGCGAGCCGCAGCAGGTCAAGCGGCGGATCGGGGTTTCGCCGCAGGAGAACGCGGTGGCGCCGAAGCTGAGCGTGAGAGAGAATCTGGAGCTGATAACCGGCATCCATTCGCTGTCCAAGCACAAGACAGAAGAGCGGATCTCTGTCCTCTCCGACCGTTTTTCGCTGAACGATCGTCTTGACGAGAGGGCCGAGCGGCTTTCGGGCGGCTGGCAGAGGCGCGTCAGTCTGGCCATGGCCCTGATCAGTGAGCCGCAAATCCTCTTTTTAGACGAGCCGACGCTGGGGCTGGATGTCCTTTCCCGACACGCCCTTTGGAAGACCATCGAATCGCTGAAGGGACGGGTGACCGTTGTGCTGACCACCCATTATCTGGAGGAGGCCGAGGCCCTCTCCGACCGCATCGGGATCTTAAAAAAGGGACGTCTTCTCGGCGTGGAAAGCGCCGATGCGTGGAAGGAGCAAACGGGAAAGGCCGATTTTGAAAGCGCATTCATCGCCCTTTCCGGGGAGGAGACGGTATGAAACGAATGCTGACCTTCGCCAAGCGCTGTGCAAAAGAGATTCTGCGCGATCCGATCCACCTGTTCTTCGGATCGGTCTTTCCTCTGATCCTGCTTCTGCTTCTCCACACCATTCAGAAAAACATCCCCGTGAGTCTGTTTGAAATCGGCTCGCTGACGCCGGGCATCACGGTGTTTTCCCTGTCGTTTCTGACACTCTTCGCGGGAACGCTGGTCGCCAAGGATCGGGAGAGTGCTTTTTTGCAAAGGCTTTACACAACGCCGTTAACGGCCTTTGACTTCATCGTCGGGTACACACTTCCGCTTCTGCCCATCGCGCTGGGACAGGCCGCTGTCTGCTATCTGGCCGCCGTTCCGCTGGGACTGCCGCTGAGCATCCGCACGCTCCATGCCCTGCTCGGCATCCTGCCCATGGCCCTTTTCCACATTGCGCTGGGACTTTTGTGCGGCAGTGTGCTGAGCGTCAAGCAGACGAGCAGTCTCTGCGGTGCGCTGCTGACCAACCTCGCCGCCTGGCTTTCGGGGGTGTGGTTCGATCTGTCTCTGGCGGGAGAATGGCTGAAGACCGCCGCCGATGCGCTCCCCTTTCTCCACGCTGTGGAAGCGGAAAAAGCCCTGCTTCAGGGTTCGTTTGAGACTGTCCTCCCCCACGCCCTGCCCATCCTTCTCTATGCAGGGCTGACAACGGCGGCGGCCGTCTTCTTCTTTCTCAGGCAAATGAAACAACAATAAGGATTCGGACACATGAAATACAAGCTTATCGTAGACAAGCAGGCGGAGGAGGAGATCATCGCCGTCGTTCACGCCCCCTCCTCGCTCACACAGCAGATCGAAACCCTCGTCCGTACCCACACGGGGCAGGACAGCCTTCTCGGGCAGGGCGAAAGCGGAATGCGGCGGCTTCTGTTTTCGGACATCGAATGCATCACCGTCCTGCGGCGGAAGGTCATCGCCATCGATTCCGACGGCAGGCACTATCGCCTTTCGGAGAGCCTTCGCGATCTGGAGGCGATTCTGCCCGCCTATTTCATCCGCATCAACAAATCCGCGCTGGCCAACGAACAGCGTATCCAACGCTTTGATGCGGTCTTCAGCGGCGGCGTGGACGCGGTGTTTGCCTGCGGACATCGGGATTACGTGTCCAGACGCTGCTTTGCGGACATCCGAAGGAGGTATGAATCGATATGAAAAAAACAATCTCGGACTTTTGCTTCCGCGGTCTTGTGGGCGGCGGCTTCGGCCCGCTGGTGCTGGCTGTTGTTTACCTGATCCTGCACCGCTTTGCGGGCGTGGAAACGCTGAGCGTCGATCAGCTCTGCCGCGGCATCTTTTCTCTGTATGCGCTGGCCTTTGCTGCGGGCGGGCTGAACGTGCTCTATGCCATTGAGCGTCTCCCGCTGGCGGCAGCCATTCTGATCCACGGTGCCGTTTTGTATGCGGGATATCTGCTCACCTTCCGCCTCAACGATTGGCTGCAGGCGGGCACCAAACCGCTTCTGATCTTTTCGGCCGTGTTCCTTCTCGGCTATCTGGCCGTCTGGGTGGTCATTTACGCCATCACAAGAAAAAACACCGCCAAGGTCAATGAGCTGTTAAAAAAACAGCGTGCAGAAAAAGCATAAAAAACAAAAAGGGAGAAGCATCGGGAAATGAAAAAAGCTTCTCTCTTTTTGCCGGCGCTTCCCGACAGACGTGAAAAGTGCTCGCGTTTCCCATCTGCTTTTGAAAAAAGCCCTTGACAAGCGAAGACAAAATCGCTATAATGAAAAAGGAAATGGGCTTGTAGCTCAGCTGGGAGAGCGCCGCGTTCGCAATGCGGAGGTCATGGGTTCGATCCCCACCAGGTCCACCAAAGAGCGGGAGGAAGTCTTTTTTTCAGAGATTTCCTCCTCTTTTTCCACTCTCATTCTTTTGCAAGGAGGTCGGCCGCCGATGAAAAAGGTTCGGATCACGGTGATGAAAATGGCGCGGTATGAGGATCTGATCGCTTCTTACGAAAACCCCATCGAGCACGCCTGCGATATGCAGCTCGGGCAGGTGTTTGTTGCCAACGGCTGGGAAAAGCCGGACGGGCTCTGCACAAGCGCTTGGGAGAGCATGTCGCCGTTTGTCATGGCTCTTGCCCACGGCGGAACCGATTTTTACGACGGCTGGATGAAGAATCCCGCCTCGGCCATGATCTCCTGCAACGACGGCTTCCGTCCGGTCAGCTTCCTGCTGGAGGCGCTGGATGAGGATGCCGACTGATACCCGACGGTCGAAAGGAGCGAAGCGACAATGTTAGAGGGAAAAAAGGTCATCATTTTCGACATGGACGGCACGCTGATCGATTCGGTGGGCATGTGGAATGAGGTGGATGCTGAGCTGATCTCGCGCATCCGCACCGACGGCAAAAAGGAATCGGCGGATGTTCAGTCCCGGCGCGATGCGGTCCTGCGAAAATACAACAAAAACGACGGCAGCATCCTTCAGTATTTCGCGTTTCTGAAGGCCAAGTACGGCGCCAACCTGAGCGAGGAGGAGATCCACGAGCTGCGGTACAGCATCGCCCAGGATCTGCTCCGCTACAAGGTGGACTATAAGCCGGGCGCGGACAGGCTGGTCCGTTTGCTGAAGAAAAAGGGGTACACGCTGGCCATCGCCTCCACCAGCCGCCGCAACACCATGGAGGTCTACCGTCTGCAGAACGTCAACATCATGAAAAAGGCCGATCTGGACGAGCATTTTTCCCTGATCCTCACGCGGGATGACGTGAAGGAGACCAAGCCCAGCCCCGAGATCTACCGCCGCATATTGCGTGAGCTGGAAGCGGAGCCGGAGGAATGCCTGGCCTTTGAGGATTCGCTGGTGGGCATTGAAGCAGCCAAGCGGGCCGGCATCGAGACGGTGGCTGTTTACGACAAGCATTACGACAGCGAGCGCGAGGCCATCGAGGCGCTGACCGACCACCTGCTGTACAACTACGAGGAGTGGACCGCGCTGAATGTGGGCGAAGAGAGCTGACCGCCCCGATGAAAAGACATAAAAAAGGAGCACGTTTGAAGTGCCTACCATAAAGCAGGAAAACGCATCATCTACATTGGTGGTGCGTTTTTACTTTTCAACCGACAGTTGAAAAACCTCGTTTAAGCAGTTATTGTCAAAAAAAAGATCGTCGTGATATAATAAAAGCACAAGGCAGGTGCCGCCTTGAATTTCGGAGGTGAATTTATGAATATTGGAAACAAAATTAAAGAATTGAGAAAACAGCGCGGCGTTACGCAAGAACAGCTTGCAGATAGTATTGGCGTTTCCTTTCAAGCGGTTAGCAAATGGGAAAATAATATAGCTTTGCCCGATATCACGCTTGCTCCTGCTTTGGCAAGTTATTTTGATGTATCAATGGATGTTCTTTTCGATTTCAATTTGAAAGAAATTGAAGATAAAGCATTTGCTATCGCAAAAGAAAGCTGGAAATATCGTAGTTCCGATTGGGAAAAAGCACGAAACATTATTGATGAAGGATTAAAAACATATCCTGATAACGTTATTCTTTTGATTAACAGACTTTATGTTATGAACAGTGAGGAAACTCCCGACGAGGTTATCGCTATTGCGTTGAAAATTATTGATCTTTCCAAAGACGAAGCAATAAAATATGATGCTTGCCAATTCTTGGCGTATGCGTACAAAGCAAAAGGAGATTTTGAAAGTGCGCGAAAGGCAATCGATATTATTCCCGATATTCGTTTCTCGAATCAGAGATTGAAAGCGTCCATTTTGGAAGGAAAAGAAAAATGGGATGCGGCATGTCAAGAGTTTAATGAGGCGCTCTATGCATTTATGTTTATCACATACCGGATGGCGGAATGTTGCGAGGACAGGGGCGAATATGATGAAGCTTTGGAATATTACGAGAATGCTTTGCGTGTACTTGACATCTATAAAGTGAAAGAAGGTTGGTATGGTTTCCGCGAAGGTTTTAATGAAGAAATTGCAAAGATAAAAGAAAAATCGAAATAAGATATTGCTTTTGTGGATACAAAAGCAGTGCTTGTCAGGAAAATTGACGGAGTTTTGGGACTCACAAACCAAAGGCTCCCTTGTGCAAAGGGAGCTGTCACCAAAGGTGACTGAGGGATTGTTTTAGAATAAACTTTTGCGTTCTTACAATCCCTCCGTCTCGCTTACGCGAGCCACCTCCCTTTACACAAGGGAGGCTTTGGTAAGCTATCGCGCACAGAAAAACACCACCAAAGAAAATTCCTTGGTGGTGTTCGTGTTTTCTCCGCTATGAATGCAGAGACGAAGTGCCCCTTTTGTTTTTTAGTCTTCGCTTTGACCGACATCGGAGATCATGGCGATGCCCTTGAGCAGCGTCTCCTTGTCCAGCATCGACATGGCATAGGCCTCCATGTACCCGTCCTTGTCGATGAAGACGGTCATGGGGATGCCTGTGACGTAATAGGCAGTGGCCGCATCGGTGTCCTTATCAAAATAGACGGGGAAGGTGTAGCCCTGACCGTCGATGAAATCCTGCGCGCTTGCCACCGTCTCCTGACGGCCGTCGGTCATGTTGACCATGAGAAATTGGATCTGCTCGCCGTGTTCGCGGTAGATCTCCTCAAAGTCGGGCATCTCGGCCTTACAAGGCGAGCACCAGGACGCCCAGAAGTTCAGCACGATGGGCTTTCCGAAAAAGTCGGACAGCTTGACGGCATTGCCGTCGTAATCATAAACGGTGAAATCAAAGGCAGGCTGCTTGTCTTCCTCCCCGTTTTCGGCAGGGGCCGTTGTTTCTCCCTCCGAACCCGTTTCGCCGCCCGCGGTGACCGCGGTGGTGGATTCCCCCTCGACGGGAAAGAGCGCATCCGGCTTATATTCGCTTCCCAGCTTTTGATACAGCAGCCACACGCCGGCCAGAAGCGCGGCAAAAACCACCGTCAAAAGGATCCATTTGATCGTTTTGTTCATTC
Organism: Oscillospiraceae bacterium; assembly: GCA_015063795.1. Classification (GTDB taxonomy): domain Bacteria; phylum Bacillota; class Clostridia; order Oscillospirales; family CAG-272; genus SIG694. Next base: position 8,394 of record SVTL01000014.1, on the reverse strand, counting down.
TTTCTATCCTCCCGTTGTCCTTGTTTTCTCACGCCAGCAGGGCGAGGAAGCGCCCCAGCAGACCGCTCATCATCAGCACGCCCACCAGGATCAGAAAGCATCCGCTGATCGTGTTGATGATCCGATAATGCCGTTTGATGAAGGAAAATGCGCTTTTCAGCTTATCGATGAGAATGGCGCTGAACACAAACGGCAGTCCCAGCCCCAGCGAATAGACCAACAGCAGCAGCACGCCCTCGCCCATCTGCCCCTGCTGAGAGGCCAGCGACAGCGCCGAGCCGAGAAACGCACCCACGCAGGGCGTCCAGCCCACCGAAAAGATCAGACCGAACAAGAACGCGGAAAGAGGTCCCAGCGGCTTGTCCGAGGCCGTGAAGCCCCGTCCGCGGAAGAAGGGCAGCTGAAACAGCCCCAGATAGTGAAGGCCGAACACCACCACCAGCGCGCCCGAGACGATGTCCACCGCCGTCCGATGCTCCTTCAAGAAGCTTCCCACCGTCCCCGCCAGAGCCCCCAGCAGAACAAAGACCGTTGTGAAGCCGAGGACGAAGCCGACGGCGTTGACAAGCGTTTTTTTCGCCGAACGCTCCTCGCCTCCCGCAAAATACGACACATAGATCGGCAGCATGGGCAGCAGGCAGGGCGAGATGAAGGTGATGATCCCCTCCAAAAACGTGATCAGATACAGCATGGCGTTCCCCTTTCAAGACTTCTTCTTATACTATGATACGGGAAAAGCCGCTCTGATTCGTGACTGAGAGAAAAACATTTTTCTTCCAAATTGTAAAGAAAAGGACTTGATGGAGGCAAAAGAATGTGATATACTGGATCAAACGCAACAGAAAGCGAGTCTGCCATGCCGACCATCACCATTCTTCCCGCCGAGATCCGTGATCTTGACGCCCTTCTTGTCTACGACCGCCACATTCCTGCCCACCGCCTTGCCGACTGCATCCACCAAAAGCAGGTGTATGTGCTCAAGGAGGAAAGCGGCAATGCCTCCCCCATCCGCGGCATTCTGCGCTACAGCCTCTTCTGGCAGACGCTTCCCTTCCTCGATCTGCTGTTTTTGGACGAGGCCTGCCGCGGAAAGGGCTGTGGCAAAGCCATGATGCGCCGATGGGAAGCGGACATGAAGGCGATGGGCTTTTCTTATACGCTGACCTCCACCCAGTCCGACGAGACCGCCTACCGCTTCTACGAGGCCATCGGCTATCACCGCATCGGGGGCTTCTTTCCGCCCGGGCAGGAAGCAGAGGAATGGATCTACGGCAAAGCGCTTTGAGCATCGTCTTTTTTGAGCATCGTCTCTTTTTGAGAGGATGCTTTTTTCCTTTTGCCGCACAAAGATGCGTCTTTTTTTTTTGCGAAAAAGGGTGTTTTTTCTATCGTTTTTATGCTATACTGGTTTCAACGAACAAAAGAAAGAAGGTTGTGCTTTATGAATTTTTCGGACATTGCCAAAAACAGACAGTCCTGCCGCAGCTACGACGCTTCCCGCGCCGTGGAGACAGAGAAGATCGCGAGCATTCTCTCCTCCGCCCGTCTGGCCCCCTCGGCCTGCAACAGTCAGCCCTACCGCATCACCCTCTGCAAGGGAGAGGCCGCGCGTCAGGTGGCCAAGGCCGTTCAGGGCATGGGTATGAACAAATTTGCCGACGATGTTCCGCTTTTCCTGGTGCTGTCGGAGATGCCCTATTCCGCCACCGCCGCGCTCGGCGCCCGCGTGAAGCACAACGACTACCGCTCCATCGACATCGGCATCCTCGCGGCGTACATCACCGCCGAGGCCACCGCGCAGGGACTTGGCACCTGCATCCTCGGCTGGTTTGACGATGCCGCCATCCGCCGCATCTGCTCGCCGGAAGGCGCGGTGCGGTTGGTGATCTCGCTGGGCTATGCCTCCGAGGGCGACAAGCTCCGCGAGAAAAAACGCAAGGATCCCGATGAGCTGATCTCGGTTGTGGAATAAGACAAAGCGGTCAGCACGCAAAAGCAAGGAGAAAACGACTATGACCGAAGTGGTTGCCGCTCTCATTTGGCAGGGCGGACAGTTTATGATCTGCCAGCGTCCGCAGCACAAGGCGCGCGGGCTTTTGTGGGAATTCGTGGGCGGCAAGGTGGAGAGCGGGGAATCCAAGGAGGAGGCTCTCATCCGCGAATGCCGCGAGGAGCTGGGCGTGACGGTCGCCGTCGGCGATGTGTTTACGGACGTTGTCCACCGCTATCCCGATCTGACCGTCCATCTCACGCTCTTTCACGCCGCGATCGCTCAGGGTAACCCGCAGAAGCTGGAGCACAACGACATCCGCTGGATCACACCGAGCGAGATCCCGCAGTACGCCTTCTGCCCCGCCGACGAGGAGATCTTAGCGAACATACAAGAGGCATACGCATGATGCGCTCGATTCTGATCACGGGCGCATACGGCGGCATGGGGCGCGCCGCGGCTCGTTTGCTGGCAAAAAACGGCTTTCGCGTGTTCGCTCTGGACAGGCAGGTGGATGAGGCGGAAAAGAACATCCTCCCCATCGAAGCAGACGTGACAAGCGAAGAGAGCATTCAAACCGCCTTTCGCACGGTCAAGGCTCAGACCGACTCGCTGTTCGCTCTGATCCACTTTGCGGGAATCTATCAGCTGGATTCTCTGGTGGAGACCGACAGCGCCGCCTTTGAGCAGATCTTCCGCATCAACGTGGGCGGTGCGTTTCTGGTCAACAAGACCTTTCTGCCCCTGCTGCAAAAGGGAAGCCGCATCCTGATGGTCACCAGCGAGCTGGCACCCCTCGATCCCCTGCCCTTCACGGGGCTTTACGCCATCACCAAAAGCACGCTGGACAAATATGCCTACTCGCTTCGCATGGAGCTGCAGCTGAAGGACATCTTCGTCAGTGTCCTCCGCGCAGGAGCGGTGAAGACGGGGATGTTAGACGTATCCACCGATGCGCTCGACCGTTTTTGCCGCAAGACCGCCCTCTACACCTGCAACGCCGACCGTTTTAAGAAAATCGTGGAAAGCGTGGAGGCGAAAAGCATCACTCCCGACCGTTTGGCGCAGAAGGTGACGGGCATTCTGCAAAAGAAAAAGCCCGCCTTTGCCTACGCGATCAACCGCAATCCCCTGCTTCGGATGCTGAACGCCCTTCCCCATTCGCTTCAGCTGCTTGTGATCAAGCAGATTTTGAGAGAAAAACGCCCGAAAACGGGTAGAGAAAAGGAGTAACCCCATGGTCAAAGAGCTGATGCACGATCCGATCTTTCTTGCAAGACAGTCGGAGGTTGCGGGCAGGGACGATTTACAGACCGCGCAGGACCTGCTTGACACGCTCACCGCACACAAGGAGGATTGTGTCGGGATGGCGGCGAATATGATCGGCGTCCGCAAGCGGATCATTGCCTTTTGGGACGAAAGCGGACAATCGCCTGCCTACACCGTGATGCTCAACCCCGAGATCCTCAAAAAGGACGGCGCTTACGATACGACGGAGGGCTGTCTGTCTCTTCTCGGCGGTCCGAGGTCCTGCAAGCGGTACAAACGCATCAAGGTGCGCTGGCAGACGCTCGATTTTCAAGTGCGCATCAAGACCTACGAGGGCTTCACCGCGCAGATCATTCAGCACGAGATCGACCACACCAACGGCATTTTGATTTAAAAAAGACCGTCGCCGCGACGGAAAAAGTCTTGCCATTCACAAATTCGAATGCGAATACCGCGCACTCAGGCGGGACACATTGACCGAGCGCTTCACCGCCTGCGGATGCCGTGAGGTCAGCTGGCTCTTTCCCGAGCAGACCGGCTTCTATCAGCCGATCGTGATCGCAAAACGATAATCATGGGAGAAAAATGACATGAACGAAGAATGCCTGATCTGCCGCGCACCGCTGGAATATCTCGATGCCGATACCGAAATGGAATGCGTTTTCTGCCGCAAAAAGTGTCTCAGCAAAACGCGTTGCATCAACGGACACTTTGTCTGCGATGCCTGCCACATGGGAAGCACCGATCCGATCCTTTCGATCTGCCTGAACAGCCGCTCCTCCGATCCGATCGCGCTCATAGAGCAGATGATGCGCCTGCCCTCCTGCCACATGCACGGTCCCGAGCATCACATCATGGTGGGCTCAGCTCTGTTGACCGCCTACAAAAACGCCGGCGGTAAGCTCGATCTGAAACCCGCGCTGGCCGAGATGCAGAAGCGGGGCAGTCAGGTCCCGGGCGGAGTCTGCGGCTTCTGGGGCGCCTGCGGTGCGGGCATCAGCGCGGGAATGTATGTTTCCATCGCGCTGAAGGCAACTCCTCTGTCCGGGCAAGCGTGGGGGCTGTCCAATCAAATGACGGCACAAGCCCTTTCCGCCATCGGGCAAAACGGCGGTCCGCGCTGCTGCAAAAGGGATTCCTATCTGGCCATTCTGGAGGCGGTTCGCTTTACAAACGAACATCTGCACGTGCCGATGAAGCACAGTCCGCCTGTCTGCTCCCGCGCGAAGCAGAACAACCAATGCCGAATGGAAGCCTGCCCGTTTTACCGCCCGTGAGGGATCGCTTTTTTTAAGACAGATCAAAAGGAAAACGAAATGAAAACCAAAAAAGTGACCGTTCTGCCCTATGACAGGGCGTGGAAAACCGCTTTTGAGACAATCAAAACGGACATTGAAAGCGCGATCGGCGATCGGATCGTTGGCATCGAGCACGTGGGAAGCACCGCGGTGGAGGGCATGTCCGCCAAGCCCTGCATCGACCTGGATGTGATCATCGAGGATGAAGCCGCATGGGAGGATGTTGTGTCCCGCTTGGCCGGGATCGGATATTTTCACGAGGGCGATCTGGGAATTCCGGGGCGGGAGGCCTTCCGCTATGAGAACAAGCCTCATTTGATGAGCCATCATCTGTATGTGTGCAGGAAGGATTCGAAAGAGCTGAACCGCCATCTCGTCTTCCGCGATTTTCTGCGAAGCCATCCCGAGGCCGTCCGAGCGTACAGCCAAGTGAAGGAGCAGGCGGCCGCGCTTTTTCCCGAGGACATCGATTCCTACATAAAATACAAAGCGCCGTGCATCGAAAGGCTGTATGCCCTGTGCGGCTTACAAACAACACAAGGAGAAGAAACCATGAAGCGAGTTTACGATTTTCTGAAACAAGCAGAGGTGTATTATCTGGCCACAGTCGAGGGCGATCAGCCGAGAGTCCGCCCGTTCGGTACGGTCAACGAATTTGAGGGCAGGCTCTACATCCAGACCGGCAAGGTCAAGCCCACCAGCCGTCAGCTGGCCACCAACCCCAAGGCCGAGATCTGCGCCTTTTGTAACGGCGCCTGGATCCGCATCGCCTGCGAGCTGGTCGAAGACGACCGCGTGGAAGCAAAAAAGGCGATGCTGGATGCCTATCCCAATCTGCGCGGAATGTACAACGAAACCGATGGCAACACGCAGGTCTTTTACATGAAGAATGCAACCGCCTCCTTCTGCGCGTTCGGCAAAGAGCCCGAGATCGTGACGTTTTAACGAATCCGCAAAATCTGCGCTGCCAACCGTGAGGAGGGACGTATCATGCCGCTTAACATCGTAAGAAACGATATCACAAACATGAAGGTGGATGCCATTGTCAATGCTGCCAATCCGTCGCTGTTGGGCGGCGGAGGGGTTGACGGTGCGATTCACCGCGCCGCAGGTGCTGAGCTTCTTGCCGAATGCAAAACGCTTGGCGGCTGCGAAACCGGTCATGCCAAAATAACCGGTGCCTATCATCTGCCCTGCCGCTATGTGATCCACACGGTCGGTCCCCGTTGGCTTGGCGGAAAGAGCAACGAAAAGGCCTTGCTTGCCTCCTGCTATCTCCAATCTCTTGCCCTCGCAAAGGAGCATAACTGTGAAACGGTTGCGTTTCCGCTCATCTCGTCCGGCGTTTACGGATACCCCAAGGATCAGGCGTTGAAGGTGGCTGTCGATGCGATCAGCGGCTTCCTGCTTGAAAACGAGATGACGGTCTATCTCGTCATCTTTGACCGAGCTTCCCACACGATCAGCGAGAAGCTCTTCTCTGACATTGCCGAATACATTGACGATCGTTACGCAGACGAGCATGCCGATCGCAGGCGCGAGCCGATTCGTATGAATGCGCTTTCGTTAATGGCTCCGCGCATAAAAAGTAAGAAAGCGGACGAAGACTTTCTTGATGCGTGCGGTGCTGCCGCTATGCCTGCCGAGGATGACCTGAAAGCGAAGCTGAAGCTCCTTGACGAAAGCTTTTCGCAGATGCTGCTGCGGAAGATCGACGAAAAGGGCATGACCGACGCTGCCTGCTACAAAAAAGCGAACATCGACCGCAAGCTCTTTTCCAAGATCCGCAGCGATGTGCATTACAAGCCCAGCAAGCCCACCGCCCTCGCCTTTGCCATCGCCCTCGAGCTCTCTCTGGAGGAGACCGAGGATCTGCTCCGCAAAGCCGGCTTTGCCCTCTCGCACAGCAGCAAGTTCGACATCATCATCGAATATTTCATCGAAAAAGGAAACTATAATATTTTCGAGATCAACGAAGCGCTGTTCGCCTTCGACCAGAGCCTGCTCGGCGCATGACGTTTTTTCTCATACGGACGGCGCAGACCATTCAAATCCTCTTTTGTCGCTTGACAGGCGACCAAACCTCTCTTCTTTTGATGTACAATAAAGCCATCAAAGGAAAGAGAGGTTTTTTATCATGAAAAACAACACAACCGAGCTTGTCTTCCTCCTCGACCGCAGCGGATCGATGGCAGGGCTGGAGCAGGATACCGTCGGCGGCTTCAACGCCATGATCGAAAAGCAGAAACAGCAGGACGGGGTTTGCTATGTCTCCACCGTTCTCTTCGACCACGAAAGCGCGGTCCTGCACGACCGCATCGCCCTTTCCGACGTTCCGCGGATGAGTGAGCAGGAGTATACCGTCCGCGGCTGTACGGCGCTGATCGATGCGCTGGGCGATACCATCCGCCACATCGAGACCATCCACAAATACGCCCGCCCCGAGGATGTGCCCTCTCACACCATGTTCGTCATCACCACCGACGGGCAGGAGAACGCCAGCCGCCGCTATACAAGCGAGCAGGTCAAGGCCATCATCGAAAAAAAGAAGAAAGGCAACGGCTGGGAGTTTCTCTTCATCGGCGCCAACATCGATGCGGTGGAGACCGCCGCCCGTTACGGCATCGAAAAGGACCGCGCGGTCAACTACAAGGCGGACGGCAAGGGGACGAAGATCCTCTATCAGTCGGTGGCCAAAGCGGTCAGCCGCATGCGGTCAAACGCCCCGCTTTGCAAGGACTGGAGCGATGACATCAATGCGGATTTTCAGAGCCGATCGTGATAACAAACAAAAAACGGGGCGGCTGATAGGGGTGAGCCCTAAAGGACAGTTTTCAAAAAATGCGGCAGATCTCGAAAGAGGTATGCCGCATTTTTGCATTTGTGTCCACAAAAGCAGTGCTTCGTATGCCTTAACTAAAGACTACAACCAACTTTTCGTCTGTTTGAAAGCGAACGAGTTAGCACGAACCAAGGCTCCCTTGTGTAAAGGGAGCTGTCGCGAAGCGACTGAGGGATTGTTTTGAGCGAAAATCTAACCTTTTACAATCCCTCCGTCACGCTGACGCGTGCCACCTCCCTTTACACAAGGGAGGCTCTTTTTTACCGCCCGGAAGGTAATTGAATAGGCTTTTGATATGTCAATGTCAAAAGAGCCTTTGCGTTACTTTTGGCAAAATATTGATGTCTTTAATTCAGTCAGTGCTTGTCAGGAAAATTGACAAGACATAGATGAACAAAAAAGGCTCCCTTGTGTAAAGGGAGCTGTCAGCGAAGCTGACTGAGGGATTGTTCTACGAGCTGATCAATATATTCGCAAACACCCCGAAAGTTTTTATGTATTTCCGTATTCGGTATTCTGATAACCGTCAATCCGTATTTTTCAAGGAAAGCGGTTCGTTCTTCATCATATTGTTTTCCTTCCTCGGTATAATGTCCTGAACCGTCAAGCTCTATGACGAGCTTTGCCTCTGCACAGTAAAAATCCGCAATATACTTACCGAGAACCTTCTGACGAGAAAATCGAACGGGATAGGTGCGTAGGAAATCATACCAAAGGTGATTTTCTTCTTTTGTCATATTCTTCCGCAGCATTTTTGCGGTTGGAACAATGTCTTTATTATGTTTTCTCTGCATTACAATCCCTCCGTCACGCTTCGCGTGCCACCTCCCTTTACACAAGGGAGGCTTGGTGTTAAGCAGTCATTTACCGTGTTGTTTTGATAATATGCAATTCAATTCATATAAAGCAGTCTTGTTGGAATCCCATTGCAATCTTTCTCTTGCTTCTTTGTATGGGAGCCAAACAAGTTCCGTATGTTCATGAGATAAAACAAG
>SVTL01000013.1 GCA_015063795.1 Oscillospiraceae bacterium | reverse complement strand
TTTGCTACATCCTCATAATTCCACCACGACAACCCACCGCCGTGTAGAAGAATAATTGTATCAAGACAATGCTTTCCATATTCTATATACTTCATTTTTACACTCACTTGTAAATTCTTATTTATCGAACACGTTTCTATCGATCAGGAACACAAAATCGAATTGGGACTTTTTCTTATAAACGGAAACGGATCCGACCTGCAACGCTTTATGCCGTCGTCAGATTTCGGATCCAATCGCCCTTCTTCAGCATCTTCAGACCGATGGCGCTTTTGAGCACATCGGTGGCGCTGCACACAAAGAAAAGCGGCACGATGGTGATATTGGTAAAACGGCTCAGGAAAAAGGCCAGCGGCACCGCCACGCACCACATGAAGCCGCTGTCGAACAGGAAGGTAACAACCGTCTTTCCGCCCGAACGGATGGTGAAATAAGCGGCATTGGTAAAAGCGTTGAAGGGCATCACCAGAGCATTGATGACGATCAGCCTTGTGGCCAGTCCGCGCACCGAATCGGTGGTGTTGTACAGCAGAGGAAAGACGCCCGAGCAGGCCGCCATGATCCCGCCGAACACCATGCAGGAGAGAACGGAGGCTGTGATCATCTTGCCGTTGGCATCCCGGATCGCTTCGGCCGATTCCCCCTTGCCCTGCATCTGTCCGATCAGAATGCCCACCGCATTTCCGATGGCCATGAACACCACGCCCGACAGGTTGTACAGTGTGCCGGAGATGTTCTGCGCCGCCACCACGTCAAGGCCGCAGGTGGAATAGCTTTGATTGATGACCGTCAGCCCGGCTGACCACATAAATTCGTTGAGAAGCAGGGGGCTTCCCTTGATGAGGATCTGCTTGAACAGACGGAGGGGAATGCGGAGAGAGCGGTATGCCCCCTTGGCAAAGAGGACTTTGGCGGTGTGGGTATGCGTCCAGCCTGCCACCACCGCAAGCTCGGCATAGCGAGAGATCGCCGTTGCCAAAGCCGCGCCCGCAACCCCCATCTTCGGCGCGCCGAAATGACCGAAGATCAGAATGTAATTGAGGCAGAGATTGACGAAAATGGCGCAGATGCCGCCGACCATGGGTACAACGGTCTGCCCCGTCTCGCGCAGGGTACTGCTGTAAGCATTGGACAGCGCAAAGGGAAGAACACCGATGAGCATGATCAGCAGATATTCATAGCCGAACTCCAGAGAAGCGGCGGCATCTGCGGCACTTCCCTCGCCGCGCAGGAACAGACTGATGAAGCTTCGCCCGAACACCGCAAACACCAAGGCGCCGACGGTCGCCAGCAAAACGCCCGCCATCAGCTTGTAGCGGAAGGTGAAGCGCACGCCCTCACAATCGCCCGATCCGTGGTACTGCGCGGTAAAGATGCCCGCGCCGGCCACCACGCCGAACACGCAGAGATTGAAAACAAACAGGATCTGGTTGGAAATGGCAACGCCGTTCATCTGCACCGTTCCCACCTGACCGACCATCACATTGTCCAACAGAGAAACAAAGTTGGTGATCCCGTTCTGGATGATAATAGGCAGAGCCACCGTCATCATCCGACGGTAAAACGCTCTGTCGCCGAAGAGGTTGTTGAGTCTCATGTCTTTGTCTTGAAGAAGCCTTTCTTTTCCGTCCCTCTCACTCGCCCTTGGGCGCTGTTCCGTCCTTGACGGCTGCCTCGGCCGTTTTTGCCGTTTCTGCATCTGCCGCTTCACCGGCTGCCGCATTCGCCGCTTCTTCGGCCGCTGCTTTTGCCGCCTCCTCGGCCGCCTTGGCGATGGCAATGTCGTCCTCGCTCTTCATCAGCCCGTTGCAGGAGATCTTTTCATAGGGCAGATGCTCGGTGTTGTAATACATCAAGCAGGAAAAGCTTTCCTCGCCTTCCTTTTTCTCCACGCAGGAGAGACCGCAGTTCCAGCTCTTCATCCCCTTCGGATGCTCCACGCCGAAATATTTGCGGACACCGTTCATCGAAGCGCCGTGTCCGACCAGCAGGCAATCCTCCCCTGCTGCCTCCACCTGCTTGAGTCCAACCGCCACCCGTTCGATGACCTCCTCGGGCGTTTCGGCCTTGCCGGCAAACCAAGGGAAGACCATCTGCGCCTCGGGAGCGATACAGGGAAAGCGTTCCCTGATCTTATCGATATCCATGCCGCGGAAGACGCGGGCGCGCTCGTCGTTGGTGTAGCACTCGTGGATGTAGGGGAAGGGGTAGATCAGGCATCCCGTCTCCTTGGCGATGGCCACGGCGGTCTGGATCGTGCGGCGGAAGGGAGAGGCATAGATCTTGCCCGCAAAGCCTATCGTCTTCAGCCGCTTGCCGAGAAGCTCTGCCTGCTCCTCGCCAAGAGGCGTCAGCGGATGATCGCCTCGTTCATACATCTCATCGCCCATAAAGGTAAAGGGAAACACCTGTCCGTGTCTGGTAAAATAGATCTTCATGTTGTCTGTCCTCTCTGTGTCGGAAAATCCGGAATGAAGCTTTCGGAGACCGTTCCGCCCTCCTGCATGTATCCGTTTTCGATGCCGAGCCTCTCCGCATGGCGGACCACGCGCTTATACGCAATGGGATGCAGGGGGGAGGCCAGTTCGGGAAATTGCCCGCCGATGCCATGCGGCGGGGTATATTGATTCATGATCGCATACAAAATGCCATTGCCGAAGCGCTCGAACAGCTTTGTTAAAACCGCCATCGACTCGGTCTCGTGCGCGGGGAGCACCAGATGGCGGACGATCACTCCCTTTTTCAGCAGTCCGTCCTTACCAAAGCAGGGCTCGCCCACCAGCGACACCATTGTTTCCATCGCACCGAAGGCATACGCTTCGTAATCGGCAAAGGAAGAATAGCGCTGTGCCGTCTCCCGTGAGCCGTATTTGTAATCGGTGAGAAAAATATCCATGTCCTTTGCATACTCTTGCAGGATCTCGCTTCGTTCAAAGCCGCCCGTGTTGGCAACAAAGGGGATGGCGATGCCTCTCGCCTTGGCCTCCTTCACGGCCTCGGCGATCCGATCCCAGAAATGCGTGGGCGTGACCAGATCGATGCAGTGCGCCCCCTGCTTCTCCAGCTGCAAAAAGACCTCGCACAGCTCATGCGGCGTGACCTCGCGCCCCACCTTGCCCTCCACGATCGTGCGGTTCTGGCAATACACACACCCCAGCGGACATCCGCCGAAGAAGACCGCACCCGCACCGTTCTGCCCCGACAGGCAGGGCTCCTCCCAATGGTGGAGCATGGTGTGGGAAAGCAGGATCTCGCTTCCCGCATGGCAGAAAGAGCGATTCTTGCTGCGGTCAATGCCGCACTGACGCGGACAAAGGGTGCATGGTGTCATTGCAGGGAAAAGGCAAAGGCGGTGGTGCGGTCATACCGCTCGCCCTTGCGAAGCAGGCTGGCAGGCTTTTCCGCATTGGGATCGTTGGGGCGGAACTGGGTTTCCAGACACACCGCCTGCAGAGGCAGCTGCTTTTCGCCGTTCTCAAAATCCACGCCCTCCATCATCACCGCCGTGTACAGCTGCAACTCGGGCATATCGGTGTACACCGTCAGCTTCCGTCCGCTTTCCGGGCTGTACAGGGTGGCGGCAGGCGTATCCTTGCGATTTCTCAGCACAAAATTGTTGTCATAGCCTTCCCCGATGGGGCGCTCGTTACGGAAATCAAAGCGGCTTCCCTCCACGCTCTGCGGCTCGCCCGTCGGCACCAGATGCTCGTCGAGAACCGAATAGGCGTCGCTGTCGAGGAAAAGACGGTGGTCGAGCACCGTTCCGCTTCCCACGCCGTTCAGATTGAAGTAGGCATGATTGGTCAGGTTGACAACGGTGTCCGCATCGGTCTCGGCCTGATAGCGGATGGTAAGGCGGCCGCCCTCCAGCGTGTAGGTCACCTGCACCGCCAATCGGCCGGGATAGCCCTCTTCGCCGTCCTCGCTCACATACGAAAAGCGGACGCTCTGCTCGCCGATCGCCTCGCCCACCCACTTCTTGCGGTCAAAGCCCTCGTTGCCGCCGTGCAGATGGACCACACCCTCCTCGTTGAGCGCCAGACGGTACTCTTTGCCGTTCAGCGAAAAGCGTCCGTCCTTGATGCGGTTGGCAAAACGGCCGATGAGACCGCCGTGGTGGTTGTTGTCGGAGAGATAGTCGCGGATGCTGCCGTAGCCGCAGACCACATTGGCGATCCTGCCCTCGCGGTCGGGGAGGCAGAGGCGGTTCACAATGCCGCCGAACTCCAGCAGCTTCACCGAACAATCGCCGTCGGTGATGGTAAAGGCGTGGACCTCGCGTCCGTCCGCCATGGTGTCAAAATAGCTTTTATGAATGCTCATATGTTCTTCCGTCCTGTTTGTATGAAAATGGTTTATGATGCGTTTTTTAAATGGTTTATGATACCGGGATACAGTCGGTCGTGATGGTGCTTCAAGCGTTGATGTCGCCCTCGAACAGCTCGCCCACGGCCTTTTTCAGCAGAGCGTTTTTCTCCTCGGAAAGATCGGGATCGCTCTCGGCGATGGCTTTGGCGCAGTCCACCGCCTGCCGCAGCAGCTCCATATCCCCTCCGCCGGCGGGAGAGAGATTGAATTCCATCTCGCCGTGCTGACGGAGTCCGCCCCCCTTCGAGGGCAGAAAATCGCCCGGACCGCGCTGAGCCAGATCCTGCTCGGCAATGCGATAGCCGTCGTAGGTGGTCTTCATCACGGTCAACCGCTCCCGCGTTTTCTCGTTTTTGCTGTCGCTGACCAGAACGCAGTAGGCCTTCTTGCTGCCTCTGCCCACCCGTCCGCGAAGCTGATGCAGCTGGGACAGACCGAAGCGGTCGGCATTTTCCACGATCATCAGCGTGGCATTGGGCACATTGACGCCCACCTCGATGACGGTGGTGGACACCAGAATGTGGATCTCATTGGCGGCAAAGGCCTCCATCACACGATCCTTGTCTGCCGCATTCATCTTGCCGTGGATGAAGCCCACGTTCAGATCGGGAAAGATCTCGTTTTTCAGCGTTTGCGCGTAATTGACCGCCGCCTTCAGCGGCATCAGCGTTTCTCCGTCTCCGCCCGCGTCCTCCGACTCCTCCTCGCTGTCGCTTTCCACCGCAGGGCAAACGATGTACACCTGTCCGCCCGCCTCCGCCTGCTTGCGGATAAAGCCGTTGAGCCGCTGACGGTAGGACTCGTCCACAAGGAAGGTGTCCACCCTCTGCCGTCCGGGCGGCAGCTCGTTGAGATGGGAAAGATCCATGTCGCCGTATACGATCAGCGCCATGGTGCGCGGGATGGGGGTGGCCGACATGGCCAGCATATGGGGGTAGTGCGCCTTGTCCAACGTCTGCGAGAGCAGGGCCGCCCGCTGGGCAAAGCCGAAACGGTGCTGTTCGTCGGTGATCACCAGCCCCAGCGAATGGAAGAGCGCATTTTCGTTCAACAGCGCGTGTGTGCCGATCACAAGCGAGATCTGACCGCGCTGCATCCCCGCATAAATGTTCTTTTTTTCCGCCGCCCGTGTGGAGCCCAGCAGAAGCGCGGTCGCATAGCCCATCGATTCAAACAGCGGCGCCAGATCCTTATAATGCTGGCGTGCCAAAATCTCGGTGGGGGCCATCAGCGACACCTGAAGCCCGTTGGCCACCGCCTGATACGCGGCATAGGCCGCCACCGCCGTTTTGCCGCTTCCCACATCGCCCGACAGCAGGCGCGTCATGGGACGTTTGTTTTTTGCCGTCATATCCGAAGCGATCTCGTCCGCCGCCCGCCGCTGAGCGCCGGTAAAGGCAAAGCCGAGACGGGACAAAAGCGGCTGATCGTCCTTTTTTTCCATGGGAAAGGGCTTCCGATCACAGGCATTCATCTGACGGCGGTTGACCGAAATGCCCAGCGAAAAGACCAGCATCTGCTCAAAAAACAGACGCCGCCTTGCTTTTTCCAGACCGCCCAAATCCGACGGGAAGTGAAGACCGCTGACCGCCGCCCCCGCCGACAACAGCCCGTATTCCTCGATCAGATACGAAGGAAGCGTTTCGGGAAGATAGCAGATCCCGTCACGGGTGAAGGGGGCAAAGGCGCTTTTGACCATGGCGGTCATCGTTTTGTTGTTCAGCCCCGCCGTCAGCGGATAGACGGGATACAGATCGGCAGGCGGGGCGCTTTCGTTGTACAGCTCATATTGAGGCGAGACCAGCTCGGGTACCCCCCCTTTTTTCTTCAGCTTACCGAAGAAGCGGTAGGTGGCGCCAACGCAGAACACATCCTTGACAAAGGGCTGGTTGAAAAAGGTGACGCTTGCCTTGCCGCTGTCGTCAAAGACGGTGAATTTGGTGATGGACATCGATCGGCTGAGCTTGGCGGTTTTCGGCGGCGTGGCCACCGTCAGCAGGAAGGCATGCGTCACCTCCGGCTCGCACAGGCAGACCTTGCGGATGTCGCCGCGATCCTGATAAGACCGCGGAAAATGATACAGGAGGTCGCCGACGGTCTTCAGTCCCAGCTTGGCGCAAAGCGATGCGCGCACCTTGCCCACCTTCGGCAGCTCGGTGATGGGAGCGTGAAAGAAGTTCGTCATACGGCCTCCAAAAACGCTTTTTTCTCAAAAAGCTCGATTCGTTCGTTGATTTGTTTCTCAGTTTTGTTCGTTGTCTTTTTCGCCTGCATCGGCTTCCGTTTCCACCGCATCGGCTTCCGTTTGTTCGATCGACACTTCCTCCTGTTCCGAGTCGGACAGCGAAAAGAGACGAACAGCCAAATACAGCGCGCAGAACGCCGCAAAGGCATAGCCTGCCCCCGAAGCATCCATCGCATACGATCCGCCTGCCATCATCACCGCATGGGGGATGGCAGACACGCCCAGCAGCGGAAGCGCACTCCATGCAAAGGCCTTGTACAGCCGTGCATTCGGGCGCTCCATCTGAAAGCGGGATTCATAGAGAAGCGCCAGCATCAGCGCGATCAGAGCCAGCTGATCCAGAATTCGGACGGGGCTGTTGAGGCGGATGGAGCGGTCGTAATACACGCCCACAAGAAAGACCGCCGTATACGCCACGGGAGCGAAGGAAAGCATCACCGCGGGACGGGAGAGCTTTTGACGGCTGAAGGCGATGCGGAAGAAATAGACCGCCGAGGGAATGGCCAAGAGAGCCGACGCCAGCTTCAGCGCATACTGCGCGCGGTCGGGATTGCCCGCATACGGCAAACCGCTGAAGAGCATGGTGTGAAAGAAGAGACCGCACGAGACCAGCAGTGCCGCTCCGCACAGGGAGGCCGAAACCGACAGCAGCACGCCGCCGCGCGAAAGCGTCTCCTCCGTCTTCTCCTTTTTCCACACAAGCGTGGACAGGAAGAAGAGGACAAACACAGCCAACACCGCGAGCATCAGCATCGGGGATGCGGTGCCCGGATCGTACGTATGGGTATCAAAATCAAACTTGCTTTGCAGAAGAAGACTCTGCCAGACCGCCAGCACCAGAGCCGACACAGCCGCCAACGCTGTGAGAACGGTATTTCTTTTTGCCTTTCCTGTTTGTTTCATCGCTTTCCAAACTCCTTTTTCCTCTTACTTGGCAACGTCAAAGCCCTGTCCGAGCACCTCATTGGCCTCCGAGCATATGACGAATGCATGGGGATCGGCGCTCTGAATGATCTGCTTGAGACGGAAGACCTCGGTGCGTTTGACCGCACACATCAGCACCGGACGCTCCTGCTTGGTGTACCAGCCCTTGCCGTCCAGCACCGTGACGCCCCGTGTCAGCTCGCCTGTGACCTGATCGGAGATCTCCTTGTATTTCTCGCTCATCACAAACACCAGCTTGGCCTTACCCGTGCTGTCCAGCACAAAATCGATGACCTTCGTCCAGACAAAGGTGGTGATCAGCGAATAGAACACACCGATGTAGTTTTTCGTGAACAGCGTGGCGCCGACGATGATCATCACATCGATGATGAGGATGAAGCGGCCGGTGGAAATGTTTTTGAAGCGCTTTTTCAGCACATATGCCACCAGATCCGTACCGCCCGAGGTGAAGCCGCGGGTGAAGAGGATGCCGCAGGCAAGACCCATGCAGGCACCGCCCAGAATCGAGCAGAACAGCGGATCTTCGTTTGTGATCGGCAGAAAGGTGATCACGTCGGTGGCCACGGAGGTGAAGATGACGCTCAGCACCGTTTTGGCCAGACGGCGGAAGCCGTAGTTGTAGCCGTAGAGCAGCATCAGCGGTACATTCAGCGCCATGATGACCACACCCACCGGGGTATGGAAGAGCATATGTACCACCGTGGAGATACCGGTCAGTCCGCCCACCACCACCCTGCCGGGCAGAATGAAGAGATTGACCGCCACCGCGAACAGAAAAGATCCAAGCAGCAGCACGCCTGCGTCCATCAGCAGCTCCTTCGGCTGAAAGGGCTTTTTGATCCGATTTTTGTTTTCGTTTGCCATGTTGTTCACCTATTGTATTTTGTGTGTTGTCGGTTGCTTATTTTTCAAAGGATTTGAGATACTGCACCTGAGAGGCAGTGAGATGGCGCCAGCGCCCCGGGGCCAGATTGCCCAGCTTCAGCGTACCGATGGCCACGCGGCAGAGCCTCAGCACCTTCAGCCCCGCCTGCTCGCACATTTGGCGGATCTGGCGGTTCCGTCCCTCATACAGTTCCATGCGGAGGACGGTATATTCCTCCTTCAGCGTCACCACCTCGGTCTTCACCGGACGGGTGACATATCCATCGTCCAGCGTCATCGGCGAGGAGAGGAGACGGATGGTGTCTTGCTCCACCTTTCCCGCCACGCGCACGTGGTAGATCTTCGGCGCATCGTGGACCGGGTGGGTGAGTGCATTGGTCAATTCGCCGTCGTTGGTGAGGATCAGCAGTCCCTCCGAATACATATCCAGCCGTCCGCAGGGCCACACGCGCACGCCCGCATCCTTCACCAGATCGCTGACGCAGGGACGTCCCTTTTCATCGGAAAGGGTGGTCACATAGCCAACCGGCTTATTGAGCATCAGATAGACCTTCCGCGCTGAGGCGGGAGGGACCACCTTCTTTCCTTGGTATGTAACCGAATCGGTCTGCGGATCGACCTTGTCTCCCAATTCGGCTTTTCGTCCGTTGATCAGGATGCGGCCGGCCGCGATCTCCTCCTCGGCATGGCGGCGGGACATGAGCCCTGCCTCCGATAAAAATTTCTGCAGTCGAATCACGTTGTCTCCTTTTTGCCGCGCGCCCCATGCCCGTTTTGGGTCAGGGCACATCCCGCGCACGGCTTTATGGGCACTTCACGCCCCGATTCTTACCTCATGGTCGGCGGTGAGAAGGCTCTCGCCGATCGGGCTTCCGTTGTTATAAAAGATCACCCTGCCCAGCACCTCGCCCTTTGCAATGGGCGCATAGTAAAACGGGCGCTTTTCCACGCGGCAGGTGATGTTCTTCCCCTCTTTGCGAAGCGTGGCCTCGATGCGGTCAGCGTTGGAAAAGGACACCGTATCGCGCTCGCCGCCAACACTTCGCATCACAAAGCCGATGTCGCCCTCCCGCGCCAACAGCATATGCTCATAGCAAGCAAAGCCCTCTTCGAACAGGCAGGCGTGGTCGTTCCAGTCATCGGGGGCATTCAGCGTTACCGCGATCAGGCGCACGCCCTCCCGCTCCGCCGCCGACACCAGACAGCGTCCGCTCTTCTTGGTGAAGCCGGTCTTGACTCCGATGCACCCCTCACAGCTTTTCAGCAGGCGGTTGTGGTTGACCAAGAAGCGTTTCCCCCCGTCGCTGCCGGGGATGCTCGCCCTCCCGCTGGAGACGATACGGGCAAAGTCCTCGTTTTCCAGCGCCTCACGGGCGATCGCCGCCAGCTCGCGGGCAGTGGTGTAGTGCGCTTCGTCAAACAAACCGTGGGGGTTTGTGAAATGGGTATCGGTCAGCCCCAGTTCCTCTGCGCGGCGGTTCATCCTCTCCGCAAAGGCAGATACGCTCCCCGCCACCGCAATGGCAATCGCTTCGGCGGCATCGTTGGCGCTGGCAAGCAGGAGTGCATACAAAAGCTCCTCCAACGTCAGCACCTCGCCCTCCTTCAGGTACACCGACGAGCCCTCGATCCCCACCGCCTCCTTCGGGATGCGGACCTTTTCATCCAGCGGCATCGCTTCCATCGCCACGAGGGCGGTCATGATCTTGGTGGTGCTGGCCATGGGCAGGCGTTTGTCCGCTTGCTTTTCGCAGACGATTCCGCCGCTTTCGGCCTCCATGAGCACATACGCCTCCGCAGACAGCGCCGACACCGGCAGGGCAGGCAAAAGCAGCGCTCCCGTCAGAAACAGAGAAAGAATGATCTTGTTGGCTTTCATAAAAACACCTTCCGTGCAGAATTCTGACGATATTGTCAGAAGCACGGGGCGTTTTTATGTGTGAAAAATGTTTCCGCTTTTCTCAGGCATTCTCGCTGCTTTTCGTTTCGTCTGCGGTCTTTTCTTCTTTTTCTTCTTTTTTCTTGCCGGTAAAGACGTTTTTCAGCCGCTCGATCACGTCGGGCGAGCGCTCGAAGATGTCGCCGATGGACGCGATGCGGTTGACCGCGGTGTCGCCGTACTGGTTGGCGATGTTGAGAAGCTCCACGCTGCCGTCCTGACGGATGACCAGAAACGCCACGGGCGAAACGCTCATGCCCGTACCGCCGCCGCCTCCGAAATTGGCCGCCGACGGCTTGACCTCCTCCTTTTTGGAGGCATAGTCCAATCCGCCCGAGGCAAAGCCCAGCGAGACCTTGGACACGGGAATGACCACAACGCCCCCCGTTGTTTCGATGGGATCGCCGATGATGGTGTTGGACTCGACGATGGTCTTCATATTCTCCAGAGTTGTTTTGATGATGTCGTTCATTTTGCTCTTGCCGTTTTGATGTTCCATGAAAGTCGCCCCGCTTTCTTGTGTATTTTCATCTGTATGGTTCTTGTTTTTGCGTTTTGTTTCTATGGTATGCGTGTTCGGATGCCGCTCTCATTCGGCTGCGGCCTGCTGCCTCACGCCGGTCTGAGGTGCTTTGGTCTGCGGCGCTTTGGTCTGCGCTCCCCCGCTCTGCCCTCCCGACGGTTTTGGGGAGGCATCCGTCTTTGTCCGCGTATCCTCCGTGCGGAGAAAGGCCAGCGCGGAATGGATGGCCAGCGTGAGGATGTGCAGAAGACGGATGCGAAGCGTAATGTCGATGTGCACGGTGCTTTTTTGCGAGAGAAAATCGGCATACACCGACACCTCGCTCTTTTTGCCGATGTGCAGATGGCTGTGCCGGTCGATCAGCTCGGCCAAATACGCCAGCGCCTGGCTGACCAGCCCGTATTCGATGGCGGTTTTCGCCGCATCGGGGGATGCCACCGCCACGGTCAGATGCCGCAGGTCCACGTGCAGATGCTGCGGAAACTTGGCAAAAAACACGCGCAGGACCGCGATCACCCGTCTCACGGTGAACAGCGCGGAGGAGATCCCCTTCTTTTTCCCGTCCCCGGCATTTTGATCGGCAGCCGCTTTCTTTTTCTTCTCTTTTTTGACTTTTTTTGTCTTTTCCTTCGGCCACGCCTTCATACGGCGTACCCTTTTTTCTTTTTTGGGATAGATCGGGAAGGTGAAAAAGCAGACGCGCAAAAAGACCCGTGCTTCGGGGGCGGCCACGATGCGGATCCGCACCCACACGGAGAGCAACGCCGCGATGAGCGACACGATGATGAGCAGGATGCCCCATCCGTTCATGCTGTTTCTCCGATCCTTTGTGTTTGACTTAAGCGATCTTTTTTACGCCTTCGGTACGCCGCCAAGCTCGGTCAGGTCGATCTGGGGCAGCTGCTCGACCGACTCAAGGCCGAACACCCGCAGAAAATCGGGCGTGGTGGCATAAAGATTGGGCTTGCCCGGCACATCCAGACGTCCCGCCTTTTCGATGAGGTTGCGGTCCAACAGCACCGAGATGGCATAGGAGGAATCCACGCCCCTCACCTGCTCGACGAACGCACGCGTTACCGGCTGGTTGTATGCGATCACCGCCAACGTCTCCAGCGAGGAATTGGACAGATTGCCCCCCTCACGGGTGATGCCCAGAGCCTTGCGGATGTAGGGCTCATAGCTCTCCTTGGTGCACATCTGACAGCTGTCGTCGTACAGTAAGATCTGCACACCGCGCGGGATCGACTCGCTGTTGTACTCATTGGCATAGCTGCGGACCAGCTGTTTGGCCTCGCCCGCCGTCAGCGACAGCACCTCGCCCAGCTTTTCATACTTCATCGGCGCACCCGAGGCAAAGAGCACCGCCTCGAGGATCCGCCGCATCTCCTCCGGCGAAAGGGGGAGTGTTTCCTTGGACTCTTCGGTCATAATCGTTTGTATCCTTACTTTTTTACTCTTGTTTCGTTTCTTGGCTTTCGCCTTCTCCGCTGTCAAAGTCGGAGATCAACGGCTCTCTCTCATCCCGTTCGGCATTCAGCTCGAAGACGATCTCCTCGTCCTCCTCGACAAACAGGTTGACCACCCGCGTTTTGATCATCTCCAACAGCGCTAAAAACGACGCGATGGCCTCGGAACGGGAATGGGCCAGCTGGATGATCTCACGAAAGCTCATCCGTCCGCCCATCTGCAGCAGGTGCGTGATGTCGCTCATCTTTTCGTTGACCGGCACCACCTTCCTGGTGATCAGGGGCTTGAAGGTCTGCTCGGGAACGGTCTTGGTCAGCTTGGCGTGGCGCAGGATCCGCTCGAAGGCCTTTTCCAGCAGCTCCACGTCCAGATCCTCCAGCTCGGCCTTTTCGGGGGCAAGCTCCATCTCCTCCTTGATCAGACGGCCGGAGAATTGTCCGTACCGCTTGAGAAGCAGGGGGGAGGCCTCCTTTGCACGCTTGTATTCCAACAGTGCGGCGGCCAGCCGTTCCCGCGGATTCTCTTCCTCTTCCTCACGGCGGGGCAGCAGCATCTTGCTCTTGATGAGCATCAGCTCAGCGGCCATGACGATGAATTCCGATGCGATCTCCACATCCATACGGCGCATCAGATCCAGATATGCCAGATACTGGTCAAGGATCAGCGCGATGGGAATATCGCAGATGTCCACCTTGTTTTTCGTGATCAGGGCCAGCAGAAGATCCAGCGGTCCCTCATACACCTCGGTTTTGAAGCGGAGTCCCTCGCTCTCGCTCCCCTCGACAATGGGAAGCACGGCGCCCTCCGCTGTCTTGTTGTCCTCTTTCATAGCGTCCTCTCTCATACAAACGGGAGAAATCCGATCACCGTCCGCATCCCGATGGAGATCCAGTCGGAGACCGTGCTCAAAGCACCCGACAGAATGCCCGTTGCCAGCAGGATGATGACGATGAGATAGGTATACCGCTCATACTGCATCAGCGAAAAATACCACTTTTCGGGCAGGATCATCATCATCAGGCGGGAGCCGTCCAGAGGCGGAATGGGAAGCAGGTTGAACAGCGCCAGATACAGATTCATCCAGTGCATGGTGTCCAGCAGCACGCCGAAGAAATACGCCAGATAGAACAGCGTTTCTCCTCCCTGAATGGTCAGCGGCAGAACAAGCGAATTCCACAGCATGGAGAAAAACAGCGAAACAAAGGCCAGCAGCAGATTGGACAGCGGCCCTGCAACCGAGGTCAGAGCCATGCCCTTACGCGGATCGTCGAAGTTGCGGGCATTGACCGGCACGGGCTTGGCCCATCCGAAGCCGAACACCAGCATACACAGCGTTCCCATCGGATCGAGGTGCTTGGCAGGATTCAGCGTCAGCCGTCCGAAATTCCGCGCCGTTTGGTCTCCCATCTTGTGGGCGGCAAAGGCGTGGGCATATTCATGGAAGGAAAGGGAAAAGAGGATCACCGGCAGGCTGAGCAAAAACGAGATCAGAAGCCAGCGGATCTCCCCGCCGCTCAAGGCGGTTTGTATCAGATCCAGTAACATTTATCGATCGTTCCTTATCAGATCCTCGTAGCTCTCGCGCGCCACGGCCACATAGCTGTCGCCGTCTTGGATCATGACCACGGGCGGGCGGGGGATACGGTTGTAATTGGAGGCCATGGAGTAGTTGTAAGCGCCGGTGGTGGTCACCGCCAGCAGGTCGCCGCGCACGGGCTTGGCGATGGTCACATCCTCGGCGATCAGGTCGCCGCTCTCGCAGCAGCGTCCGGCGATGGTGCAGGTATACTCGGCCTTTTCGTTCAGACGGTTGGCGGTGTACACCGAATAGGGCGACTGGTAGAGCGCATACCGCGGATTGTCGGGCATGCCGCCGTCGATGCTGACGTATTTCTTGAAGCCAACGATCTCCTTCACCGAGCCGACCGTATACAGCGTGATGCCCGAGGCGGCGACGATGGAGCGTCCGGGCTCCATGAGAACGGCAGGCAGATGAACGCCCTTTTCTTCGCAGAGCGCCTTGATGTGCGAGGCAATGGCCCGGATGTTCTTCGCATAGTCGATCGGCTCGTGCTCTTCGACATACCGCACGCCGAAGCCGCCGCCCAGATTGAGGAAGTGCATCTCCTTGCCCGTCTCCTTCTTGATGTCGGCGATGAAGCCGATCATGATCGAAGCGGCATCGTCGAAGGGATCGCAGTCAAAGATCTGCGAGCCGATGTGGCAGTGAAGCCCCTCCAGCGTCAGATTCTCACAGGCCAGCGCCGCCTTCACGATGGCCATGGCCTGCCCGGTGACGATGGCATTGCCGAACTTGCTGTCCACATTGCCGGTGATGATCTTCTGATGCGTGTGCGGATCGATGCCGGGGGTGATGCGGAGCAGGATCTTCTGCACCTTCCCCATCTCAGAAGCGATGCGCTCAAGAGCGGTCAGCTCATCGGTGTTGTCCACCACGATGTAGCCAACGCCCGATTCGATGCTCATGCGAAGATCGGCATCGGTCTTGTTGTTGCCGTGGAAGAAGGCTTTTTCCATGGGGAAGCCGGCCTTCAGCGCCGTATACATCTCGCCGGGGGAGACCAAATCGATGCCGATGCCCTCCTCAGCGGCGATGCGGTAGATCTGCTTGCAGGAGAAGGCCTTGCTGGCATACAGCGGCAGGCTGTCCTCACCGTAAGCGTCACGCAGCGCTTCTTTGTAAATGCGGCAGTTTTCGCGGATGGTCGCTTCATCCATCGCATACAGCGGCGTGCCGTACTGCTCGGCCAGCGAGACGGTGTCAACGCCGCCGATGGTCATATGTCCTTTTTCATTTTTGCCAAGACAAGCGTGTATAAACATCTTTTTACATTCCTTTCGTCCGATACAGCTCGCACAGATGCGAGCGAAGCTCTTCCCTGCCCTCACCGGTCAACGAGGAGAAGGGGATCACCAAACGGTCCTCGCCAAGGTAGGTGCGAAGCTCCTGTTCGGCCTCGGCGCGGTCGGTCTTATTCAATTTGTCGCACTTGGTGGCTGCCACAAAATAGGGGATGCCGTTGCCCTCCATCCAATCGAACATCATCTCGTCATCCCGGGTGGGACCGGTCTTCAGATCGATCAGCTGCAAAACCGACAGAAAGGGCACGCGGTCGATGTAGCGGGTGAAATACCCATCGGTCAGCCCCGCCCAGATCCGTCTTTCGGCCTCCGACCGCTTGGCATAGCCATAGCCGGGCAGGTCCACCAGATACAGCTTTTTGTCGATCTCATAGAAATTGACGGTGATGGTCTTGCCGGGGGAGGAGCTGACGCGCGCCAGATTCTTCCGCCCGAGCAGCGAATTGATCAGCGAGCTCTTGCCCACATTCGACCGCCCCGACAGCGCGATCTGCGGTGTTGCCTTCTGAGGAAGCTGGTCGGGACGCCCTGCGGTGAGGGTGAGTGCGGAATTTTGAAAATTCAGAATCATATCGTTTTCTCTTCTTCAAAGCCTTTTGTTTTTTCGTAGACCGGCAGCTTTTTCAGCACCGAATCCAGCCGTTCCTCCTTGGGGGTGAGCGAATGGGACAGCGCCTCATCCAGCGTTGAGCAGAGAACGATCTCCACATTCTCCTTCACCAACGCATCGATCTGCTCCAGGTCCCGCTCGTTTTCCTTCGGGATCAGCACCTTCTTCACGCCTGCCTTATACGCGGCCATGGTCTTTTCTCTCAGACCGCCGATGGCCAGCACGCGTCCGCGCAGGGTGATCTCGCCGGTCATGGCCACCTCGCGGCGGACCGCACGTCCGGTCAATTCACTGAGCAGAGAGGTGGCAATGGCAACGCCTGCCGACGGTCCGTCCTTGGGCGTGGCCCCCTCGGGGAAATGGATATGTATGTCCTTGGTCTTATAAAACGATTCCTCGATGCCGTATTCATCGGCGTGAGCGCGGATGTAGCTGACCGCGGCGGAGGCCGATTCCTTCATCACGTCTCCCAAAGAGCCGGTCAGCTCGATCTTGCCGCTGCCTGGCATCACCGCCGTCTCCACCTTCAGCAGGTCGCCGCCGCATTCGGTGTAAGCCAGACCGTTGACCACGCCCACCTCATCGCTTTCTCCGATCGCCTCGGGCAGGATCTTGCGCACGCCCAGGTACGCGGAAACGTCCTTGGCATCGATCACGCACCGCTTGGCCTCGCCCGACACGATCTTCACCGCCGTCTTGCGGCAGAGGGTGGCGATCTCACGCTCCAGATTACGGACACCGGCCTCGGCGGTGTAGAAATCGATCAGCTCCAGCACGGCGGCATCGGTGATCTTCAGCTGCGTGCCGTTCAGCCCGTGGCGCTTCATCTGCTTTTTGATCAGATGGTCCTTGGCGATAGCCAGCTTTTCGTGGCGGTTGTACATCTTCACCTCGATGATCTCCATACGGTCGATCAGCGGGCGGGGGATGGTATCGAGAGAGTTGGCCGTGGTGAGGAAGACGCAGTCGGTCAAGTCCACGGGCAGCTCCATATAATGGTCGCGGAAGGCATGATTCTGCTCGCTGTCCAGCGTTTCCAGCAGAGCGGAGGCCGGATCGCCGTGAGCATCGTGGGAAAGCTTGTCGATCTCGTCGAGCAGGATCAGGGGATTGGACACCTTGGCCTGGGCGATGGCGGCCACAATGCGTCCGGGCATGGCGCCCACATAGGTCTTGCGGTGACCGCGGATGTCGGCCTCGTCCCGCACGCCGCCCAGCGACACGCGCACCATCTTGCGGTTCATGGCCTCTGCGATCGAACGGGAGATGGAGGTCTTACCCGTTCCGGGAGGTCCCACCAAGCAAAGGATCTGATTTTTCAGATCGGGATTCAGCTTGCGCGTGGCCAGATACTCCACGATGCGCTCCTTCACCTTCTCAAGTCCGTTGTGGTCGCGCTCCAGGATCTTCTTCGCCTTGGCCACATCCAGACGGTCGCGTGTTTTGGCGCTCCAAGGGTATTCCAGACAAAAATCGATGTAATTGCGCTGCAGACCGCTCTCCGCGGAGGCAAAGGGCATCTTCGACAGACGCTTCAGTTCGGTGTGCAGCTTTTCTCTCACGTTTTCGGGCAGGTTGGCCGCCTCGATCTTGTCGTAATACTCATCGATCTCGCTGTCGCCGTCGGGATCGCCCAGCTCATCGCGGATGACCTTCAGCTGCTCCTTGAGATAAAACTCTCTCTGGTGCGCCTCAATGGCCCCCACCACGCGCTTGTGGATCTCGCTCTCGGCCTCCAGCAGCTTGATCTCCTGCTCCATCAAAACCGACAGCAGCTCCAGCCGTGCCAGCGGATCGAACTCCTCCAAGATCTTCACCTTGTCCTTCACATCCGCCAGCATATGGCAAGCGATGAAGTCGGCCAGCATACCGGGGGAGTCCATCATCTTCATGGCCATCAGGATCTCCTTGGACAGCTTGGGGATGAACTTGCGGAAGCGCTCAAACACGCTCATGGCCTCTTTGCGCAGAAGCTCGCCCTTGATGCCGCCGTTGCCCTCCACAGCCACGGTCTTGCACAGCACCTCGGCGACCAAGATTTTGCCGTTCATCTTCATCGACAGCACCGAGGCACGGCAGCGGTTCTCGGTCAGAAGGCTGACGCCGTTTTCGGGCAGCTTCAGATACTCGCGCACGGTGGCCACCGTTCCGACCTTATAAAAATCCTCGGCCTTGGACGGACTTTGCTCGGCGGGCTCCTTCTGGGTGAGCAGCAGGATCGGCTCGCCCTTTTTCTCAATCTTCGCCAGCTCCTTGGCCAGCGGACCGCCCTCGATCTCAAAATTGATGGGGACGGAGGGAAAAGCCACCTGTGTTTTCAGCGGAAGAACGGGCAGCTCCAGTTTTTCGATTCTTTCGGTGTAATTGACCATTTTGTTTTTTTCCTTTATGTTTCCAAGCCCTGAGCAAAGGCAAAGCCTCGCGGCACCGTTTTTCCTGCATCAAAGCGTTCTTTTTTCACAGACCGCCTTATGATGAGACATCACGGCACCCGTTTGAGGGCGCATTTTCCGAATTGTTCCTTATATTATACCATACATTCGTGAAGTTTTCCACACTTTTTGAAAAATATCCGTAAAAAAACACAACAGAATAAAATCGCCTGTGTGATCACGCCATAAGATTGACGCTCCAAAGGAAATTTTATCCTGCTGTGCTGCTGTTGCTATACCGCAAAGGTTATTATACCGCATTCAGGAGAAAATGTAAATATCCATTTTCACCGATTTTATGACCGAATATTTGTCATTTTTATCACTTTTAGTTTTTCTCGAAGAAAATTGACGCCACTTTTTCATCCTTTTGAGCAAAAGCGACCGAAAGTTCACAGGTGTACTGTCCCTTGGGCAGGGAAGCAAAGTCGTCTTTGGTGGCGATGAAGTCGATGTTGGCCGTCTGGCACTCCAGCGGGAAGAATTTGTCGGTGTAGACCTCCTTGCCGCTTGCATCCTTGACGCTGACCGTGTACCAGCGGATGCGGTAGTTGGAGTCGATGCGTCCGGACAGACCGTTTGCCGCCAGCTCCTCGCCCGAGGGCAGGTCGGTGACGATGCAATAAGGCGTGGCCGAATAGCCGGTCTTCATCGGAGAAATGGATACGGGAACGAAGAAGCGGCTGAGGAGCGTGGAGAAGGTCATCTTGTAGTCCAGTCTCCAGGTGGTCTTATAGCCTCTCTCCTCTAAGAGCGTGGCATGCTGCTCATGAATGAGCACATAGCTGGCGTTGCCGTTGATGGTGCCGTTGGAATTGTAGACCAGCACCGGCTCGGAGGCGCAGAGGATGGTGTGTCCCAGCGGAACGTTGTTCTTGTTCAGCCACCACTGGAGCAGGATATCGCCGGGGGTCATTTCCGCATAAGCGGCATAGATGCGCTGCTCGGCGGCACGGACGGTCTTGTCATCGCCCATGATCATGGCCTCGGTGGTTGCAAAATTGCCCTCGTAGTCATACTCACCCACGCCGATGACGCCCTGCTGCATGGCGGGGATACAACGGGTGGCACCGCTGATCTGCACATCGGCCGCGACCAGCTGGTATGCCGCAAAGATCGAATGCGAGCAGCTGGTGCCGGTGACCTTGTAGAAGTCGGTCTTCTTGGTGTTGGTGTAAGCGTTGCCCGTCAGATCGTACTCCCATTCCTCGAGCGTCGACTTACCGCCGTTGTAGAGCAGTCCCTGCAGGACCATGCCGGAGGTGTAATTGGGCGCGGCGTATTCGATGGGGCCGGAGGTGAAGTCCATCTGCACGCGGTTGGTCCAGCGGATGGAGCCCAGCTTCTTCATGTAATCGACAACCGTCTGGCGCATGTCATCCAGGATGGCCTGCGGACGGACATAGGTGATGCTGTTTTCGGTCTTATACACAACGTCGTCACGGATGGCAACGAGAGCCGAAACGCTTTCGCGCGAGCCGTTCTCCATGGCCTTGGCCACGTCGTATACACTGCGGGTGATGGCATCGGAATAGACAATGCCGGTCACCTCACCGCTCTGATATTCATAGAAGGCAACGGCGGTGTAAGCAAACTCATACTCCTCCTCGGGGAGGTTGGCCACAGCGCCCGTGAAATAGACAAACCCGTTCTCCTCCTTCAGCGGTTTGCCCGTGGCATCGACTACGGTCATGCCGTAAACATTGTCAAAGCGGAGCTGATCGGGAGAAGAGAGCGTAACGGCGGGAGCGATCAGCAGACCGTAACGGGTGATCTGAAGCGCGTCGCTCTTTTCCAGCTTCGCCACAAAGCGGAGCCCCTGATTGCGGCCGCTTGTTTTGATCTGTGCGCCCTCAACCGACAGCGCAGGCGTGTTGACAAGCTTGCCCTGGTAGGAAACCGGCGTTTCGGAACTGCCGAAGGTGATCGACACGTTTCCGTCCTCGCCGACCGATGCCGTGATATTGTTCTTGCAGATCTCATAGGGATATTCGCTCTCGATGACGCTGCCGCGGTTTTCATAGGAGGCCTTGAACACAGCGCCGCTCAGATCGGGGGCAAAGCCCTTGCAAACGGTCAGATCGGACGGCTCTTTGACCAGCTCGACCGTCTTCAGCATCTTGTTGGGATAGAGAATGGCGTCAAACTTGTCCGCGTTGTTGAACGCTGACAAAACGCCCTCATAATCGGAAGCATCCAGGATGGCGGTAGGAAGATCGCGTCCGTTCTTCCCCAGCGCACTGCCGAGAATGTCCTCGCAGTTGAACTTACCACCGTTCACATCCAGATAAATGGTGTGATTCCCGATCACGCCCATCTCGCCGGTGCCGAAGATACGGCCGGTGATGGCAGCGTCATCCTGTATGGTCACATAGGCATCGCCCATAAAAGGCGCTGCGGACGAGGGAGTGGAGCAAAAGAGCGTGCGGGTGACCGAGGCCTTGCCGCCGATGGTCAGATGCACATCGCCGATCATGGCGCCATAGGCATAATCCTGCTCGGTCTCCGCATTGGCACCGAAGCAGCCGCCCACGATGGAGGTCCATGTGCCGCTGAGGACGGTGAGATTGGTGTCGTCGCCGTACAGGTGATGATAGCGGTTTCCGCCCACCAGCATCGGATAGCCGTCCGCGCCCGATTCGTTCTTGTTGCAGGAAACGCCCTCGCCGACGACCGCATCGTATCCGCCGAAGCAGAGCTTGCATTCCATACGGGTGGTGCTGATGGTCAGGTTTTCCAGCAGCACATCGCCGCGGAAGGAGAGGTTGCCGCCCAGCGTGATGCCTGCGCCCTTGGTACGGCGGTAGTCCGCATCGCCGTAAACACTGGTGAGCGTGATGTGGTTGTCACCGCTGATGGGCAGCGTGAAGTCCGAACCCGACATATGCTCCGAGGAGATGGTCAGCGGTCCGCAGACAACGACCGTGCCGCCGGTCTCCTTCAGCTTGTCCACCGCCTGATAGAGCGGATGATTGAGATAATTGGCGTTGGATCCGATCTTTTTCGGATCGTAAAACTCGGTCTTCAGCGGCTTGTCCGCACTGGACCCGTCGCCGTTGCCGTTATCGGCAATGTATATGACCCTGTCTGCCGCCGAGGCGGTGACAGCCGCTGCCAGCAGCATGGTGCAGAGCAGAGCCGCAGCCAGAGACAGGATCATGCGTTTCATTCCATGTTTCATCTGTTTTTCTCCTTGGAGCATCCGAAGATTTGCCGACAATGGTCGGTATCTTTCATTATATCACGTTTTCTCTCATTTTTCAACTGATATTCTTAATCATTCCCCCCCACTTTTTTTACTTTTAAAACACTTTCGCGCTCTTTGGTCATTTTTCCGCCGAAAGCGGACCGCCTGTCCTTTTCCACTCTATGCGCGCCCGCCCGCTCCTATGCCTGCCCGTTCCGCTTTTACCAAAATCATACACTTCCCTTTTTGAATAAACCGCTCGCTGTTCTGTCAATACTTTTCCATAGAAAACAAGCTCTGCCTCCCACGGCGGATGCTTTCCGGAAAAGGACGGATCGACCATGTTTTACAACAAAGTGGAAATCTGCGGCGTCAACACGGCCAAGCTGCCGGTGCTGACCGACGAGGAAAAGAAAGAGCTTCTGCTCAAAAGCAAGGGCGGCGACCGTTCGGCCCGTCAGCAGCTGATCGACGGCAATCTGCGGCTGGTTTTAAGCATCATCCAGCGCTTCATCGGACGGTGCGACTCGGCCGACGACCTCTTTCAGGTGGGGTGCATCGGGCTGATCAAGGCGGTGGACAACTTCAACACCGATTTAGACGTGAAATTCTCCACCTATGCCGTTCCCATGATCATCGGTGAGGTCAGACGGTATCTGCGCGACAACAACAGCATCCGCGTCAGCCGCTCGGTAAGAGACCTGGCGTACAAGGCCCTGCAGGCGCGGGAAAAGCTGTCGAAGACCATCGCCGAGGAGCCGACCATCGAGCAGATTCACGCCTGCTTACAGGAAAGCGGAGAGGACTGCCGCAAGGAGGACATCGTGTCTGCGCTCACCGCCATCATCGAGCCGGTCTCGCTCTTCGAGCCGGTGTACAACGATTCCTCCTCCGACTCGATCTATATGATGGATCAGATCCGCGACGAGAGCAGCAGCGATGAGCTGTGGCTGGAGGAGATCGCTTTGGGCGAAGCGATGAAAAAGCTGAGCGAGCGGGAGAAAAACATCATCCGCATGCGCTTTTTTCAGGGGCGGACGCAGATGGAGATCGCCGAGGAGATCGGGATCTCGCAGGCACAGGTTTCCCGGCTGGAAAAGGGCGCTTTGGAACGGATCAAAAAACAGCTTTGATTTTTGTGCAAACAGGACAAAAGAAGGGCGCGATTTCTGCCTCGATTTTGTCCAAGCGTACATATTGATGAAAGATATCTTGACAAAAAGAGAAAGCGTGTGGTAAAATAATACTAATATCAATACCCAAACGCCATGACGGGGCCTAACCGCGATCCGGTCAATGTCAGAGAGCTGTCGGTCGGTGCAAGACAGCTTGACTCTTCGCAGGCAACTCTCCCCCGAGCGGCCGATCGAACGCCTTTTTCAAGGTCAGTAGGTTCGGACGGAGTTCTCTCCGTTAACAAAAGAAGGGCATATCAGTGCCTCGGAGCGGACGGGTTGTCCCGTCAAGAAGAGTGGTACCGCGGATCTGTTTTCCGTCTCTTGTCCCATGGGGGCATCAGACGGTTTTTTCTTTTTCCGTCAGCGTCTCGTCTCCGAAACAGTTTGCAAAGAAAGGTTCGGTAAAACCAACATGAAACTCTCGTTTTCCACCCTCGGCTGTCCCGATTTCACCTGGAAAGACATTTACACCATGGCCAAGGACTTTGGCTTCCACGGCATTGAGCTGCGCGGCATCGGCGGAGAGGTCTTCTCCATCCACGCCGCCCCCTTCCGCCCCGAAAACCTGGCGGAAACGAAAAGCACGCTCCGCCGTCTGAAGCTGGAGATCTGCTGCCTTTCCTCGGGCAATGCCCTCCGTTTCAAGGAAAAGCGCGAGGAGAACATTGAGACTCTGAAAGAATACATCGCGCTGGCCAAGGAGCTGGGCTCGCCTTACATCCGCGTCCTCGGCGACCAGTCCGCCGGCATCACAAGCGATTTCCCCGACGAAAACGTCATCGAGCCGATGAAGATTCTTGCTCCCATCGCCGAGGAGGCAGGCGTCACGCTGCTCATCGAGACCAACGGTGTATATTCGGACACCAAGCGTCTGGCCGACGTGCTCGCCCGCATCGAAAGCGACGCGGTGGGCGCTCTGTGGGACTGGAACCATCCCTACCGCTTCAACGGCGAATCCCCCGAGCAGACCATCAACAACTTAGGCGCTTACATCAAGCACTGCCACATCAAGGACTCGGTGATGAACAACGGCAAGGTGGAATACCGTCTGGTGGGCGAGGGCGACCTGCCCCCCATGGTGGAATACCTGAGGGCGCTCCGCTCGCTGAACTACGAGGGCTACATCTCGCTGGAATGGCTGAAGCAGTATGCTCCCGGCCTGTCGGAGGCGGGCATCGTCTTCCCCCATTATGTCAACTTCATGTCCAAATATCTGGGCGGCAGCACCGGCAGCGACCGCCTGCAGACCAACAAGCGCGGCGACGGTCAGTTTGTCTGGCCCAAGGAGACCATCATCGACATGACCTTCCCCCAGGTCCTCGACCGTATGTGCGAGGAGTTCCCCGACCAGTACGCCTTCCGCTACACCGAATGCGACTACACCAGAACCTATCCCAAATTCCGCGACGACGTGGACACCTTCGCCAGAGCGCTGATCTCCATGGGCGTCAAGCAGGGCGACCATGTGGCCATCTGGGCCACCAACGTGCCGCAGTGGTTCATCACCTTCTGGGCCACGGTCAAGATCGGCGCGGTGCTGGTCACAGTCAACACCGCGTATAAGATCCACGAGGCCGAGTACCTGCTCCGTCAGTCCGACACCCACACGCTGGTGATGATCGACGGCTATAAAGACTCCGACTACGTGTCCATCATCAACGAGATCTGCCCCGAGCTGGCCACCCTCGAAAAGGGCAAGCCCCTCCACGCCAGACGCCTTCCCTTCCTGCGCAACGTCATCACCTGCGAATCCGATCGGCCCGGCTGCTACACCTGGGATGAGGCACTGGCACAGGCCGAGCGTACCCCCATCGAGACGGTCTACCGCCGCGCGGCTATGATCAACAAGCACGACGTGTGCAACATGCAGTACACCTCGGGCACCACCGGCTTCCCCAAGGGCGTTATGCTCACCCACTACAACATCGTCAACGACGGCAAATCCATCGGCGACCGTATGGACCTCTCCACCGCCGACCGTATGATGATCCAGGTGCCCATGTTCCACTGCTTCGGCATGGTGCTGGCCATGACCGCCTCGGTCACCCACGGCGTCACCATGTCCCCCATCCCCGCCTTCTCCCCGCGCAAGGGACTGAAGTGCATCAACCAAGAAAAGATCACCTGCTTCCACGGCGTTCCCACCATGTTCATCGCCATGCTGGGGCACGAGGACTTTGATAAGACCGACTTTTCCTGCATGCGTACCGGCATCATGGCCGGCTCCCCCTGCCCTGTC
Organism: Oscillospiraceae bacterium; assembly: GCA_015063795.1. Taxonomy (GTDB): domain Bacteria; phylum Bacillota; class Clostridia; order Oscillospirales; family CAG-272; genus SIG694. The sequence goes on along the minus strand of SVTL01000013.1, from coordinate 33,994 downwards.
AAGGTCATGGAGGAGGTCATCGAGAAGATGAACATGAAGGAGATCACCATCGTTTACGGTCAGACCGAGGCCTCTCCCGGCTGTACGCAGAGCTCCACCGACGACTCCATCGAGACCCGTGTGAACACCGTCGGCCGCGCCTTCTTCGGCGTGGAGTGCAAGATCGTGGACCCCGAAACCGGTGAGGATCTGCCCGACAACGTGGACGGCGAATTTGTCGCACGCGGCTACAACATCATGAAGGGCTACTACAAGATGCCCGAGGCCACCGCCGCCGCCATCGACAAGGACGGCTGGCTCCACACCGGCGATCTGGCAAGACGTCTCCCCGACGGCAACTACAAGATCACCGGCCGCATCAAGGACATGATCATCCGCGGCGGCGAGAACATCTACCCCAAGGAGATCGAGGACTTCATCTACACCCATCCCAAGGTGTCCGATGTCCAGGTCATCGGCGTGCCCGACAAGCAGTACGGCGAGGAGATCATGGCCTGCGTGATCCTGAAGGAGGGCGAGACCTCGTCCGAGGAGGAGATCAAGGAATACGTGCTCACCCACATGGCCAAGCACAAAACGCCCCGTTATGTCGCCTTTGTGGACTCCTTCCCCATGAACGCCGCCGGCAAGATTCTGAAGTACAAGATGCGCGAGCAGGCTGTCCAACAGCTGGGTCTGCAGGCCGCCAACTCCATCGAAACGGCATAAATCCAATCAAAAAACGACACCGATCGGAGAACGACACCCCTTCGATCGGTGTTTTTTGTCAAAAGGAGATACCGCATGAAAGCAAACAAAGCAACCGAAGCAAGCCTCGCCGCCTACCGCCGTCTTGCTCCCGATTGGATGAGCATCGGTCTTCGCTATGAGGACAAAACGACCGCCGTCCCCTCTTTCTGCACCCCTGTGGGCGCGGACATCTTCGCCTCGCTCGGCGTGGACGGCATCCATTTCTGTCAGATCGAGGGCTTCGGCGACATGGTTTTCACCGTCACCCCCTCTCCGTCCGACGACAATTATGTCATTCCCACCGCCCGCACCTTTTCCGACTTTTTGCGTCTCGTCCTCGCCCTGCACGGGACAAATCTCATCGATCAGATTCTCATTTTCGGCGAGAAAAGAGGACGGGAGATGCTGAACGAGCAGATCGAACAGGAAAGCGAGGAGGTTAAACATCAGCTGAAGGAGCTGGCCGACACCTTTTCCCTCACGCCGCCGGACGATCCGATCGCCTATTTGTTTTCTCTGCAAAACGAAGTCGATCTGTCTGCCCTCCGCTATTCCGAGGAATATTATGACACGCTGGGGCTCTGCCCGCCGCAGTGAAAATCAAAAAGCCGTCGGCAAACGCCGACGGCTTTCCTTATCGATATTGTCTCAAACAGAAATCGAATTACTCGCCGATGATCATAACCTGAACGGTTCTTGTACGGCCTCTGGTCTGGTCCCAGTCGATGAAATGGATGCGGCCGAATTCGCCCAGATCCATCTCGCCGTCCACAGTCACGATGGTCACGTTGCGGCCGATGATGGACGAGCGCAGGTGAGCGTCGGTGTTGTGGCAGCCGAAGTTGTCCTCACCGTGCTCCTCGGCGAAGTCCAGAGCCTTCTGTCCGGGATGCAGGTACTGACCCTCGTAACGGCAGGTGGGAATCCACTCCTCAAACACGTTGACCAGATCCTGCTGGAGCGTCTCCAGACCGGTCATGGACATATCGAAAGCACACTCCTGGGTGATGACCGAGCAGGTGGTGTGGTGAGAATAAACGACAACGATACCGTCCTTCAGACCGGACTTCTTGCAGATCTCCTTGACCTGATCGGTGACGTCGTGGAAGGAAACGGCGCGGTGATTGGACTGCAGCTTAAAGCTTTCCTTGAAAACCATATCTCTATCTCCTTATGCGTTCTGTTTTTTCAGATCGTCGGCAGCGCGGCGGGTGGCGGCGATCATCTCGTCGATCATGGCGATGGGATCGGCGGCATTCATGATGCCCGAAGCGGCACCGGCAGCCTCGGAACCGGCCATGATGAAGTCATAGACCTCCTGACCGCAGGTGATGCCGGCGGCCTGCTCAACCATGATGTTGGGGTCCACTTCCTTGATGGCGCGGATGGAATCCATCACATAAGCCATGGGGCTGGCACCCTTACCGCCGCCGATGATCTCAGTCGGCTCGGGATTGATGATATCGGGATGCAGCTGAGCGATGGCCTTGGCCTCGTCAAGCGTGTCGGCGCAGGCAAACACCAGCATATCCAGCTCCTTGGCGCGGTCGATGGTCTTCTTCATCTGGGGAAGGCTCATGGGCTTCTCGCAGTGGTTGATCATAACACCCACAGCGCCGGCATCCTTCACGCCCTCAGGCAGGATGTCCGCACAGCCGCGTCCGGGACGCAGGGTATCCATGTAGGTGCAGAAGACCTTCAGATTCTTGGTGTTCTCGGCCACGCGGCGAACCTCGAGGGCGGGAACGATGAAGAGAATGTCAATGTCATACTTTTCGGCGGCGGCATCAGCAGCTTTTGCGTACTCCAGCAGCTTGTCGCCCCAAACGTAGTTCTTGGTTCCGATCTCAAAATAGGGGGTGCGAATAACCGGTTTCATCGATATGTATCCTTTCTGTCGGAATTACTTCTTCAGCTGGAAGTCGAATTCCTTCATGTATTCTTTCTCCTCGGGAGTGAACTTGCGCAGGGTGTTCACGGTCTCGCCGTTGTTCCACTTGCGGCTGCCGACATCCTCGGTGGTACCCATGATGGTGACGTTGCACTGTCTGTGACGGGCGCGGACATGGTCCCAGTCGATGAAGTAGATGTGAGCGAACTCGCCGCCGTCCAGCTTGCCGTCCTTGATGGTGAGCGTCTCGCTGCGGCCGAAGAAGACCGAACGGAGGTGACCGTCGGTGTTGTAGCTGGTGTAGTTACCGGGCTCGTTGACATAGCGGCCGAACTGAGCATGGATCGGGCCGGGATGACGGTACTGTCCCTCTTCTGCGAAGTCGGGGATCATCTTTCTCATGATGTCCAGCAGGTCGTGCTGCAGGAACTCGAGGTCGAAGGAGTCGATGTCATGAGAGCACTCCTGGATCATGACCGAGCAGGTGGTGTGGTGGGAAACGACAGAGCAGGTGCCGTTGACGATGCCGGCTTCCTTAACGATATCCATGACCTCGCGGGAGATGTCGTGGAAGGTGGGGATCCAGCCTCTGGACTGGAGCTCGATTTCTTTCTGGACTACTTTGAATTCCATAGTTGTTATCCTCCAAATATTCAGGCGCCTTCTCTTTTAAACGCCGTATTTTTACATGTTACATTATACCACATATCCATCCAAAAAGTCAATGACGTTTTCAAAATTCGTGCCATAATCTTCTTTTCTCTTGCTTTTTCTTATGATTTGTTGTATAATATAGTGATAAATCAAAATTTTATAATTCTTTTCAAATCGGAGGATTGATACATCATGAAAAAAGAAGCTCTCGAACAGGCTATTGGAGCCTACAAGATCGAAGAAGAATGCATCCGCGAAATGGTGGAGTATTTTGACGAAGAGGCCTTCGCCAAGGCTGTTGATCTGTTGGCAGGCGCTCAGCGCATCGGTACGTGCGGCTGCGGTCACTCGGGCATCATCTGCCAGCATTTCTCCCATCTGCTCTGCTGCATCGAGCGTCCCTCCCGTTTCATCTCCCCCGCCGAGGCTGTTCACGGTGCCACCGGCTTCCTGCAGGAGGGCGATGTGATGGTCTTCGCTTCCCGCGGCGGTAAGACCAAGGAGCTGCTCCCCATTCTGGACATCTGCAAGACCAAGGGCGTGAAGGTCATCTCGGTCACCGAGAACATGGAGTCTCCTCTGGCGCTCGGCGCTGACGTTGTCCTCAAGCAGCATGTCAACCGCGAAACCGATAAATACAACGCGCAGGGCACCACCTCCACCACCGCTCTGTGCATGATCTTCCACTCTCTGCAGGCGGCCCTCATCGAGGAGACCGGCTACCGCAACGAGCAGTTTGCCGTCATCCATCCCGGAGGCGCTGTGGGTGAGAGACTGAACAACAAGGCTCTGTAAAAAAAGCAGACCGCCCAAGCGGTCGGAATGGAGGGAGCGCGGTGAAGATCGCCATTCTCGGATACAGCGGCTCGGGCAAGTCCACGCTGGCGCAAAAGCTGGCGGCGCATCACGCTCTGCCCGTCCTGCATCTGGACACCGTCCACCATCTGCCCGGCTGGCAGGTGCGCGATCGGGAGGAATCGGCGAAGATCGTTTCCGATTTTCTCGACGCCAATGCCGAAGGCGGCTGGGTGATCGACGGCACCTATTCCAAGCTGTCCTTTGAGCGGCGGCTGGAGGAGGCCGATCTCATTCTTCTGCTGCTCTTCAACCGCTTCCGCTGTCTCTACCGCGTGTGCAAGCGATATCATACCTACAAAGGCAAGAGCCGCCCCGACATGGCCGAAGGCTGCGCCGAAAAAATCGACGGTGAGTTCCTCCGCTGGATCCTGTGGAAGGGACGCACCAAGCTTCATCGGCAGCGGTTCCGCGGCATTCAAACGCAATACAAAGACAAGGTGACGGTGCTGAAAAGCCAGCGTCAGATCGATGCGTTTGAAAGAGAATGCGGACTGTAACCCGCAAGAAAACGCACAACGTCCCCCGTATAAAAACGGGGGACGTTTCTTTTGTTTGTTATTCCGCAGAGGGCTCGGACGTTTCGACCGTTTCAGCGCTTTCAGCCTTCTCAGCCTTTTTCGCCTTATGCACATACACGGGCTTGCCCTCGCCGCGAATCAGCTCGGCGGTGATGACCACCTTTTCGATCGACTTGTCGGAGGGGATCTCGTACATGATGTCGGTCATGGACTCCTCCAGAATGGAGCGGAGACCGCGGGCGCCGGTGTTGCGCTCGATGGCTTTGTCGGCGATGGTTTCGAGCGCCTTCTGCTCAAACTCCAATTCAACGCCATCCAGCGCAAGCAGCTTGGTATACTGCTTGACCAGCGAGTTCTTGGGCTCGCAGAGGATCTTGACCAACGAATCGCGGTCCAGATCGTCCAGAGAGACCATCACCGGCAGACGTCCCACCAGCTCGGGAATGATGCCGTACTTGACGATATCGTGAGCAGTAGCCTTGCGGAGGATCTTCTCCTTCTGCTTTTCGGCCTTGTTCTTGATCTCGCTGTTGAAGCCGATCTCCTGATTGCCCATCCGCTTTTCGATCATGCTTTCCAGCCCGTCAAACGCGCCGCCGCAGATGAAGAGGATGTTCTCGGTGTTGATCTGAATGAAGTCCTGATTGGGATGCTTGCGTCCGCCCTGCGGGGGGACATTGGAGACCGTTCCCTCCAGGATCTTCAGCAGAGCCTGCTGAACACCCTCGCCCGACACATCGCGGGTGATGGAACGGTTCTCGCTCCGACGGGAGATCTTGTCGATCTCGTCGATATAAATGATGCCGCGCTCGGCCAGCGAAATGTCGTAGTCCGCCGCCTGGATCAGGCGCAGGAGAATGTTTTCCACATCCTCACCCACGTATCCCGCCTCGGTGAGCGTGGTGGCATCGGAAATGGCAAACGGCACCTGCAGCATCTTGGCCAGCGTTTGGGCAAGGTAGGTCTTACCCACGCCGGTGGGACCGATCAGAAGCACGTTACTCTTCTGGATCTCCACGTCCTCTTCCTTCTTCTTCCGCCCTTTTCCCAGCTGAAGGATCCGCTTATAGTGGTTGTAAACCGCCACCGAAAGCGTTTTCTTCGCCTCATCCTGCCCGATGACATAATCATCCAGCTTCGCCTTGATCTCCATGGGCTTGGGCAGGCTGTTGATGTTCAGCTTGCCTGTGACGCCCGAGCGCTCGATCTCGTCGATGATGCTGCCGCAGGATTCCACGCAGTTTTCGCAGATGAAGGCTCCGCTCTGGGAGGGAATCAGGATCTGCACGTCCTTTTCGCCCCTTCCGCAGAAGGAGCAGCGATGCTGACGGGGCTGTCCGTTTTGTCCGTTCGTATTCGACGCCATAAGAATATGCCTTTCTACATGATAAACAGGTCCGCGGATGGTCCGCCTGCGGCTTTACCGCTTGGCGATGACCTTATCGACCAGCCCGTATGCACAGGCCTCCTCCGCGGTGAGGAAGTTGTCGCGGTCGGTATCCTTTTCGATGACCTCGATGGACTTGCCGGTGTTCTTTGCCAGAATGCCGTTCAGCGTTTCGCGGATCTTGATGATGCGGTCAGCATGGATCTTGATGTCGCTGGCCTGGCCCTGCATGCCGCTCAGAAGCGGCTGATGGATCATGATCTCGCTGTTGGGCAGGGCAAAACGCTTGCCCTTGGCGCCCGAGCTGAGCAGAAACGCGCCCATGCTGGCGGCCATACCCACGCAGATGGTGGACACGTCGCACTTGATGTAGTTCATCGTATCGTAAATGGCCATGCCGGCCGTGATGGAGCCGCCGGGACTGTTGATATACAGACTGATGTCCTTATCGGGATCCTGCGACTCCAAAAAGAGCAGCTGGGCCACGACCAGAGACGCGGTCACATCGTTCACTTCGTCCGCGAGGAAGACGATCCGATCGTTGAGCAGACGGGAATAAATGTCATACGCTCTTTCTCCGCGGTTGGTGGTTTCAATTACGGTTGGTACCAATGCCATATGCTTGCCTCATTTCTTTTTGAAAGACTTACTCGGCCGGCTTTTCTTCTGCCTTATCGGCCGCTTTCTTTCTGGTGGTTTTCTTCTTCTCGGGCTTTTCGGCAGCCTCGCCCTCGGCCTTTTCAGCCTTCTCGGCGGTCTTCTTGGTGGTCTTCTTGGCAGCCTTCTTCTCGGTGATGACGGCCTTTTCCTTGATCAGGTTGATGGCCTTCTCAACGGCCAGATCGGACTTGATGCCCTCGGCGGGGATGCTGGCCTTCACCGACTCGATCTTCATATCGTAAGCCTTTGCGATCTTGTCGAACTCAGCCTCGATATCCTCCTCGGACACCTCGATCTTCTCCAGCTCCACGATCTTCTCCAGGGCCAGACGGACCTTCACGCGTCTCTCAGCGTCGGGAGCAAACTGCTCGCGCATCTTGGCGAGGTCCATACCGGTGTACTTGAAGAAGGTGTTGAGGTCCAGGCCCTGCATACGCAGATTGCCCTCATATTCACGGATCAGAGCATTGCACTCGGTCTCGATCATAGCCGCAGGGATATCCACGGTCATGTTGGCGATGATACCGTCGATCAGCTGAGCCTCGACCGCCTTGTCGGCAGCCTGAGCGTTTCTCTCGGTCATTTTTGCCTTGATGTCGCTCTTATATTCAGCCAGCGTATCAAATTCCGAAACATCCTTGGCAAATTCGTCGTCGGCGGCGGGCAGCTCGCTGCACTTGATGGCATGGAGCTTCACCTTGAACACGGCAGCCTTACCGGCCAGCTCTTCGGCATGGTACTCGGTGGGGAAGGTGACGTTCACATCAAACTCATCGCCGATGCTCTTGCCGATGATCTGATCCTCGAAGCCGGGAATGAACTGACCGCTGCCCAGCTTCAGATCGGCGCCGTCGGCCTTGCCGCCCTCAAAGGGAACGCCGTCAACAGAGCCCTCGTAGTCGATGGTGACCGTGTCATCCTTGGCGGCGGCGCGGTCGGTGACATCGATGGTGCGGGCGTTTCTTTCTCTCATGCGGTCGATCTCGGCATCCACCATAGCGGCGGTGACCTTCTCAACCTCCTTCTCAGCGGTGAGACCGAGATAATCCTTCACTTCCACGTCGGGCTTGCGGTAGAGCTTAGCCTTGATCAGAACGCCGTTCTCATCGTTGGAAACGGCTTCGAACTCGGGAGCGCTGACCGCCTCCACCTTCGACTCGGCCAGAGCGGCCTCATACATGGCGGGAAGGATGTCGTTGATGGCTTCGTCATCGAACACGCCCTTGCCGTAATACTTCTCAACAAAATTTCTGGGAGCCTTTCCGCGGCGGAAACCGGGAATGCTGATCTTGCCTGCGTTCTTCTTGAACGCGCGCGTTACCGCCTCATCGAACTCATTCTTGGGAATGAGGATCTCCAATTCAACGGCATTTTTTTCGAGCTGATTGACACTCTTCAAACTCATGGTTACTTCCTCCGATATCTATATCAGTTAAATTATTTGCAAAAAAATACATACCATCAAATGTATATAGTAGCAAAGTTTTGCATTAAAGTCAAGGATTTTCACAAAATTTCTCTTCATTTTATTGGATTTTGATCGGCAGAAAATGAAGAAAATCGGCGCTGGTCATGGTAAACTCGATGCCCTCGTGGAAAAAGGTCTGCGGAAAATCGTAAACGCCGTGGATGTGACCGAAAAAGCAGCGCCCGATGCGGTATTTGTTCAACAGGTCGATCAGCTCCTGACAGACAAAGCCGCGGAACACCGGCGGAAAATGCAGGAACACCAGCAGTTCATCGCAATCGTTCTTCTTCAGCCCCTCCTGAATGGACAGCTCCAGACGGATCACCTCGCGGTTGACGATCTTCTCATAATCGCTCTCCTTGGGCGCGCCCTTCTCATCGTTGTACCAGCCGCGGCTGCCGCAGATCACAAAGCCCTGCTCGCAATGGGCGTTGTTATACAAAAGATCGATGGAATCGATGCCTTTCTCTTCAAAAAAGGCTTTCATCTTGGACGCTGTTGTCCACCAATAGTCGTGGTTGCCCTTGCTGATGATCTTTTTTCCGGGAAGCGAATGCAGAAAGCAAAGATCCTTCTCAGCCTCCTTCAGATCGATGGCCCAGGAGATGTCGCCGGCCACCACCACCGTGTCCTTCTCGGTGACCACGGCGCGCCAGTTCTTTTCCAGCTTGGCGGTATGATCCTGCCAGCGCGAGCCGAAGATATCCATAGGCTTATCGTTGGCCAAGGACAGATGGAGATCGGAAATGGTGAAAAGCGACATAATTCCCCCAAAGGTATCGAAATGACGTTGTCCGCTCATACTATCTGCGGAACGGATCCATCCGTTTCTTCCATGATTCAAAGCAAAAAACAGAAAGAACAGGGCAAAAGACGATGAACAACCAACCAAACAGCCTGCCGCAGCAGAGCGCCGCAGGCAAAAAGATCAAGCACATCAAGGGCGTTTGCTGCAACGTGAAGAGCTGTGCTTTCCACGACGGCGAAAGCTGCTGCACCGCCAAGGCCATCAGCATCGGTCCCACGCAGGCAACCAGCTGTGCCGACACGGTCTGCGCCACCTTCAAGCAGCAGAGCTGAGTTTTTGTAACCGCCCATTCAGGCGGATCGGCTGAGCGGGCAGAGGCAGCAATTCGCTTCGCGGTCTCGTTTTGCCGTCAAAAGCAGAGCATTCAGCGGCCGATGCCGCCCAGCACGTAATTCTTCATGGATGCGGCATCCACGGCCTGATTGAAGCGGACGGCCTTCTGCGAAAGCTCGGCCAGCGGACGCGGGATCTCGGTGCCGGAGATGGCACTGACCTGCTCGAGGCATTCAAACTCGTCGTCAAGCGTTTTGTCGGTCAGCGCGGTGTACACGCTGGAGGCAAACTTATAGGGGCTGGCGGTGGACGCCACGATCATACGGCGGTGATCGCCGGTTTCGCGAATATAGTCCTCCGCCGCCTTGACGGCGACAGCCGTGTGGGTATCGTGGAGATAATGATAGGTCTCAAAGGAGCTGCGGATGGTCTCGGACGTGCCCTTTTCATCGCAGTAATAGCCGACGAAGCTGTCGTCGATGCGCTTTTTCAGCTCCTCATCGATGGTGTAGCAGCCGGTCTCGTTCAGCTGCTTCATATAAGCTGCGGTCTTCTCGCTGCCGCCCAGCAGATACAGCAGTCTCTCCAGGTTGCTGGAGATGAGGATGTCCATCGAGGGCGACATGGTGGTGTGGAAGGCGCGGTTGCGGTCATACGTACCGGTGCGCAGGAAATCGGTGAGGATGTTGTTGACGTTGGACGCGCAGACCAGCTTGGCCAGGGGAAGTCCCATCTGCTTGGCCAGATAAGCGGCGAAGATGTTGCCGAAGTTGCCCGTGGGCACGCAGACGTTCACCTTCTCGCCCAGCTTGATGTCACCCTTTTTGACCAGCTCGCAGTAAGCGGATACATAGTACACCACCTGAGGCACCAGACGTCCCCAGTTGATGGAGTTGGCGCTGGAGAAGAAGAAGCCCTTGTCGTTCAGTTCCTTCTGCGCTTCCTTGTCGCCGAAGATCTTTTTCACGCCGGTCTGGGCATCGTCGAAGTTGCCGTGGATGGCGCAAACGTCCACATTTTCACCGGACTGGGTGGCCATCTGCAGCTTCTGGATGCGGCTGACACCGTCCAGCGGATAGAAGACGGTGATGCGCGTCTTGTTCACGTCGGCATAGCCGTCCAGCGCGGCCTTACCCGTATCGCCCGAGGTGGCCACGAGAATATAAGCCGTTCTCTCCTCGCCGGTCTTGTCCAGCGCGCGGGAGAGCAGACGGGGCATGATCTGCAGCGCCATATCCTTGAAAGCGCAGGTGGGACCGTGCCAGAGCTCGAGAATGCGAAGATCCTTGCCCAGCTCGCTGATGGGGCAGGCGCCGCCGATGAAGCGGTCGGGAGCATAGGCCTTTTCACAGTCGGCCAGAAGCTCCTCATAGGTATAGTCGGTCAGATACATGGACATGATGGATGCCGCGCGCTGCGGATAGGTCATGCCGATCAGCTTTTCCATGCTGAACACCGTCAGCTGGGGGATGCTCTCGGGCATAAACAGACCGCCGTCGTCGGCCAGTCCCTGCTTGATGGCCTGTGCGGCCGATACCTTACCGTTGTTTCCTCTTGTGCTAATGTATTCCATTTTCGTACCTTTCTTTATGTACAATCGTATTTTGAACCGTCGTTGTATATCGACAGGAGAAAGCGCTTCAGGTTTTCCCCTGCAATCTTCTTTTTCACGCTCTCCCCGAAGGGCATGGCCTCGATGAGCGTTTTCACATCCGCAACAGACGCGATGCCGCGCGGCAGTCTCTCCACACCGTCCAGATCGCATCCGAGGCAGAGAGCATCCTCACCGCCCAGCGACAAATCGTGCTCCAGATGGCGCAGGACCGAACCGATGTCCGCATCCTCCGCTAAATGCTGAGGCGCTAAGCTGATGCCCACCATGCCGCCGACAGCAAGGACTCTCCGGAACAGGTCATCGGTCAGATTGCGCGGATGGGCAAACACGCTTCGGGCATTGGAATGGGTGGCAACGGCAATGCCCCCTTCCCTCTCGGCGATGTCCAGAATCTCCCCGGCGGTTTTGTCCGAGGCGTGGGAGATGTCGGGCACCATCCCGAGACGGATCATCTGCCTGACAGCCTCTTTGCCGAAGTCGGTCAGCCCAATTTCGGTGTCAAAGGCGCCGCCGATGCAGCTCTCGCCCTGCCATGTCATCGTCATCAGGCGGACGCCGCTGTCATACAGCTCCTCCAGTCTTTCGATCCTTCCCTCTAACAAACGGGCATCCTCCACCGCCAGAAAGGGGCGGAAGGTGTCCGAAGCACGCGGGGCGATCTGCTCTTCAAACAGGCTTCGCATACGGCGGAAGGCCTCCATACACGCGCCGTCGCTCTTTTTATGGTCCGACCAGGCCGCAAAGACCTGACCGTATTCGTCAAAAACGCGGCTCTTGGAAGGCCCGATGTGCAGCCTCTCCTGCTCATAGGGAAGGCCGCGCTTTTCCATCTCATATAATGTGTCGCAATGAAAATCGTAATAGATCAATAGCGGTACGAGCTCCTGTCGTAAACACTGCGTCCGGTGGCATCGAAGGCATTTTCATAGTGCCTGAGCTTGGGCTTGCCGCCCTCACGGTCGGTGATCACCTCGATGACATCGATCCGCGCCGCCTTTTCGCAGGGATTTTTCAGCAGATACAACTGCGCGGTCTGCACCACACGGCGTTTTTTGCCCTCGGTGACCGCCAGCGAAGGACGTCCGTAGCCGGGGACATAGGCTTTGTCCCTGGACTTGACCTCCACAAAGACAATATATTCATCGTTTTCGGCGATGATGTCGATCTCTCCGCCCTTGAGCGTGTAATTGGTACAGACGATGGCATAGCCGTTCTGCGCCAGATACGAAGCGGCAACCTGCTCGGCAAAGCGTCCGACGGTCCTGCGGTCGGGTTGGTTGTTCATACCGTCTCCCTCACACAAATTTTCTCACAAACAGCGCCCGATGGTCGGGGGTGGCGCCGTGTGCACGCAGAGCCTCGATGTGCTGCTTGGTCCCATACCCCTTGTGGGCCGCAAAGCCGTAAGCGGGGTATTTGGCATCCAGCTCCGCGCAATACCGATCCCGCCAGACCTTGGCCAGAATCGAGGCGGCCGCAATGGACGGGCATTTGGCATCGCCGCCGATGACCGCGCGCGCCGGCTTGTCAAAGCTGCGGCTGACGTTGCCATCGATGAGAAGGACATCGGGCACAAGCGGCAGCCCCTCCACCGCCCGGCGCATGGCCAGCAGCGTGGCCTCCAAAATGTTCAGCCGATCGATCTCCTCCACCGTGGCAGAGGCAATGCAGAAGGCGGCCGCTTTCTCACAGATCTGATCAAACAGCGCTTCCCTCTTCTTTTCGCTGAGCTTTTTCGAATCGTTCAGTCCTTCGATCACGAGTCCCTCGGGCAGAATGCAGGCGGCGGCAGCCACAGGCCCTGCCAGCGGTCCGCGCCCGGCCTCGTCCACTCCCGCAATCAGGAGAGGACGGTCGGCAATTGCAAGCCCCGCCTTGCTTTTCAGCTCTGACGCGAGGGCATTCTGTTCGGTAAAATCAAGGCTTTTCAAGGGTGATCCTCCCGATCTTTCCGCCGCGGAATTCGTCCAAAAGAATGCGGGCGGTACGGTCGTCATCCACAACGCCGCCCGAGAGCAGGAAGCCTCGCTTTTTGCCGATGCGGAGCAGCAGATCGTAGGACAGCTCGTCTGCATACAGCTCCTCCTCGCTCAGCTTATACCGCTCGCAGAGGCAGCGGGGATAGGTCTCGCGGAGCGTTCCGCACAGGCGGGAGGCCACGTCGAGAAGATCCAGCACGTCGTCCTTGACCGCGCCCGTAAACGCCAGCCGCAGTCCCACCGTCTGATCCTCAAACTTCGGCCACAAAACGCCCGGCATATCCAGCAGCTCAAGCCCGATGGAGGTGCTCACCCACTGCTTGGAAACCGTTACGCCCGGGCGGTCCTCCACGCGGGCCTTTTTCGCCCCCGCCAGCTTGTTGATCAGCGAGGACTTGCCCGAATTGGGGATGCCCACCACCATCGCGCGCAGGGCTTTTCCGCTCATACCCTTTTTCTCGTTGCGCTCGATCTTTTCCGCCAGCAGACGGCGGACGGCAGGCATGATCTCGTTGTATCCGCTTCCGCTGATGGTGTCAATGAACACACACTCGATGCCCTTTTCGGCATAAAAACGCTTCCAGGCGGCGGTCTTATCGGGATCGGCCAGCCCGGTCTTGCTGAACAGCTTCAGCAGGGGCTTGCCGCTGATCAGACGCATCAGCTCGGGATTGGCGGAGGATAACGGCACGCGGGCATCCAGCACCTCGATGATCAGATCCACCGAGGAGAGCGATTCGCGGATGAGGCGCTTGGTTTTGGCCATGTGGCCCGGGAACCATTGAATCAATTGAGAGGGCATGGTCATTCCTTCTGCTTTCTGAAAATTCCTTCGGATGTCTTTTTCCGATCCGGTGTCTTTTGCAATCGGCTTTGTTTACCGAAGTCCGCCGATCTTGTTCAGCGGAAAGATGCGGCAGAGCACCTTGCCCAGAACAAAACGGGTGTCAATGTCTCCCACACCCGACGTTCGGCTGTCGGAGGAGCCGTTGCGGTTATCTCCCATCACAAACACGCAGCCATCGGCCACGGTATGGGGGAAGGTCACATCGGACTGGCGCATCCGATACAGCTCGCCGCCGATGTAATCGTATTTCACATAGTCGTCCTCTTTCACGGGCACACCGTCCACGGTCACCTGCCAGGTGTCAAAGTCAATGTCCACCACCTGTCCCTCGGTGGCGATCACACGCTTGACCAGAGGGGTTTTGAAGACGCTTGTCGGCGACTGAAAGACGATGATATCCCCCTGCTCGGGGGTATAGAACAGATTGGAGAGGATCAGCGTTTCCTTGTCGTGAAGCGTGTTCTCCATCGATTGGCCGTCCACAATGGCCAGCCTCATCACAAAGGTGAACAGCAGCATGACAAAGGCAATGGAGAAGACAAAGATCTCCAGCCATTCGTACACGCTCTCCACCGCATCGGGCTTGGCGGCTTCCTCCGCGGACTGCACAGGCGCTTGTTCAGCTGCCGCCGGCGCGTCTTCCGCTTCCTGCCCGGGGAGGCGCTTTTCTTCGTTTTCCATCCGGAAGCTTCTCCTTTCGGCGTTTTATTTTTCGATCATATGATCCAGCAGGTTGTAGCCGTGCTCGATGTACAGCCCCGTGTCCTTGGCGGTCTGCTCGGTGAAGCAGGAAACGCCGTTCTTCTTCTCCTTGCTGGAGTAGATCATGAAGGGAACGGGATCGATGGTGTGCGTTCTCTTGCAGATGGGCGTGGGGTGGTCGGGCAGGCAGAGGATCTTGAAATCCTCACCGCTCGCTTTTAAGTATTCGTAAACAGGGGTGAGAATATCCTGCTCGATCTTTTCAATGGACAAAATCTTGTTGTCAAGCTCGGCACGGTGACCGCTCTCGTCGGGCGCTTCCACGTGGATGTACACAAAGTCGCTTCCCTCCTTGAATGCGCCGATGGCGGCCTCGCCCTTGCCGCGGAAATTGGTGTGGATGTTGCCCGTGGCACCCTCCACATCGATGGACTTCATGCCCGCACAGATGCCGATGCCCTTGATCAGGTCGACGGCCGAGATGACCGATGCATCCAGCCCCCACTTCTCCTTGAAGTTGGGCAGAGCGGGCTTCTTGCCCGGGCTCCAGAACCACAGCGAATTGGCCTTGCGCAGTCCTTTTTCGGCTCTGGCAAGGTTGACGGGGTGATTGGACAGCAGCTCATAGCTGGCCTTCATCAATTCGTAGAACGGACGTCCGTTCTCGCCCTGGGGCACGTGCTCTTTGATGCACTGACCGAGGATGTCGTGCGGACGCATGAAGTTGTATTCGGCGGGGGTGTTCTTCCAGATCAGGCAGTGGCGGTAGCTGACGCCGGTGTAGAAATGGCGGAAGTCGGTACCGAAGGCCTCCTCCACCGCCTTGATGAGCACGTCTGCCTCGGCGGTGCTGATTTCATCGGAGGAATGGTCGAGCATGATCTTGTCGTCGTAGTTTTCTTCTTCCTCGCTGAGCGTGACCAGATTGACGCGGTATGCCGTCTCGTCGGGCGCCATGTCGATGCCCATGCTCACCGCCTCCAGCGGGCTTCTGCCCTTGGAATACACAGCGGGATCATAGGACATGACCGCAATGTTGGCCGTATCGCTTTCGGGGACCATATGCGGCGGAACGTTGGAAACCGTTCCCACCAGCGAATCGGCTGCCAGCTTATCCATCAGAGGCTTCTTGGCAACGGACATGGGCGTGCCGCCGTTCAGCTCCTCCATCGGGTAGTCGGCCATGCCGTCATACAAAAGCACCAAATATTTCATAAGGAAAAACCGTCCTTTCGTTCACCTGTTTTCTTTCTTTTGCAGGGAAATATTTTATCTTTATCTTAAATGATATCATATTCTTCCCCTTTATGCAATATCTTTTTTGTAACTTCTTTTCCCTTTTTCATCGATTTTTATGCCTTTTTCCAAGGAGAACGCCTATGGATAAGCCGCTCATCGCCCTCACATTACAGCACGATCTTTCAGCCGACCGCCTCTGGCTGCAAAAAGAATATGCCGAAGCGATCCGTCTCTGCGGCGGGATCCCGATCGTCCTGCCGCCGTCCTCTCTTTCCGACCTCTCTTCGCTGATAAAAAGGACCGACGGCGTTCTTCTCACCGGCGGTCCCGATCTGAACCCCGCCTATTACGGCGAAGAGACCTCACCGCTCTGCGGGGCAATATCCGATTGTCGTGATGCGTTTGAGATCTCGCTCGTCCGCCTTTGCTTTCAGCACGATCGGCCGCTGTTCGGCATCTGCCGCGGCATCCAGGTGATGAATGCTGCGCTGGGCGGTACGCTTGTTCAGCACACGCCCCTTCACAGCGGCGATTACCCCGAGGGGAGAAGGCTCCACCCCATCCGCGTGTCCGAGTTCACGTATTGCGTCAACAGCCGGCATCACCAGCTCATCGACCGTACCGCTCCCCCCTTCCGCGTCTTTGCCCGCGACGAAAACGGGGACATTGAGGGCATCTGTCTGCCGGGGAAGCGCTTTTTCATCGGCGTCCAGTGGCATCCGGAGCAGATCCTTCACACAGAGCCGCTCAGCCGTGCGCTGTTTGTGCGGTTTATCGAAGAATGTCGGAAGCGTTTGCCGGATAGAGGAAGCGGATCGCCTTCGGACAGGGCGTGGCCACAAGCTCCTTTTTCTTCATGACCTCGCCGTCCACGCAGACCTCCTCCATGCCGCGCACGACCGCCTTCAGGCACTTTTTGTACACCACGATGTCCTGAAAGCGGTCAAAGGGAACGCCGCTCTCCGCATCCACGTGCCGTCCGGCCTTGTAGTCGCCCACCAGCTTCAAAAAGCGGGCGCGGCTGATCTTGCGGATCAGAATCACGTCCAGCACACCGCTTTCGGGTGAGGCGGCAGGTGCGGCCTTGAAGCCTCCGCCGTAATACGCGCCGTTGGCGATGGCGCAGAGCATGAATTCGCCGTCGCAGACGCTGACATCGCCGCTCTCATCGGTCAGCTCGACCTCCAGACGGATGCCGTATTGCTCCACCAGCACCGCCATCACGCCGAGAATGTAGGAAAAGCCGCCGGTCACAAGACCGTTGGCACGCATGGCATCGGTTTTCGCCACCACCGAGCAGTCAAAGCCCACATTGACCACATTGGCCGCATACATGCCGTCAAGATCGATCAGGTCGATGCGGTATTCCTTCTGCTCGCCGGAGGAGGGGAAATTGCGGACAAAATCGTTGCCGCTTCCCGTGGGAACCACCGTCAGACGGGCCGTTTCTCCCGCGCCCGCCTCCATGATGCCGTTCACCGCCTCGCAGATGGTACCGTCGCCGCCGTAAACGGTAAAGAGCGTGTCGGGGTTTTCCTTGCAGGCTTCGCGGATGAAATCGCCCGCATCGCGGATGCCCGTGGTCACATGGGAAAGAGCGGACGGCGAATCGCCTGTTTGCATCCCCTCCTTCTTCTTTCCCTTTCCAAGCCCTGCCTTGGGGTTATAGATGTGAATGTTACGCATACAATGTTCCTGTTGTCCCTTCTGTACGTTTTTTCGCAGGATATCGGTCTCAGTGCGCGGAGACGGCCGATCAAGCCGTGCGGCCTTCCCATGACGCAGTTATCTTTATTTTATCACATTTCACAAAAAAATGCAAGCGGCAGACAAATTCGGCAAAACTCTTGACAAACACCCCCCCTTTGCGGTAAAATGATGTAATCACATTGGAAGTGTCCGTCCCAATTCGTATCATAAGGTAAGGAGTGTAGACTATGGCCGAATTCATCCACAACGACAAATTTGTCAAAGAAGGTCTCACCTTCGACGACGTCCTGCTCATCCCCGCCAAGAGCGAGATCATGCCCAAGCAGATCAACCTGGAAACCCAACTGACCAAAACCATCAAGCTGAACATCCCGCTGATGTCCGCGGCGATGGATACGGTCACCGAATCGGCAATGGCCATCGCCATGGCCCGCGAAGGCGGCATCGGCATCATTCATAAGAATATGTCCATCGAACGCCAGACCGACCTGGTCCAGCGCGTCAAGCGCAGCGAAAACGGCGTGATTGTCGATCCCTTCTTCCTCTCTCCCGACAATTATGTGTACGAAGCCGACGCTCTGATGGGCAAATACAAGATTTCCGGCGTGCCGATCTGCGACGAGACCGGACGGCTGGTGGGCATCATCACCAACCGGGACATGCGCTTCCTCACCGATCACAACATGAAAATCCGCGAGGTCATGACCAAGGAAAATCTGGTCACCGCCCCTGTGGGCACCACCCTCGATCAGGCGCAGGAGATCCTCCGCCACCACAAGATCGAAAAGCTTCCCATCGTGGATGATTCGAATATGCTCCGCGGTCTGATCACCATCAAGGACATCGAAAAGACCATTCAATACCCCAACTCCGCCAAGGATCCCAACGGACGTCTTCTCTGCGGCGCCGCCATCGGCGTGACCGTGGATGTGGTGGAGCGTGCGGGCGCACTTCTCAAGGCGGGCGCCGACGTGCTGGCCCTCGACTCGGCCCACGGTCACTCCAAGAACATTCTCGACTGTCTGTATAAAGTCAAGAGCGCCTTCCCGGACTGCCAGATCATCGGCGGCAACATCGCGACTTACGAGGGCGCGCGCGACCTGATCTCCGCCGGTGCGGATGCCATCAAGGTCGGTATGGGCCCCGGCTCGATCTGCACCACCCGTGTGGTTGCGGGCATCGGTGTTCCCCAGATCACTGCGGTTTACGATGCGGCCAACGCAGCCGCCGCTACCGGTACGCCCGTCATCGCCGACGGCGGCATCAAGTACAGCGGTGACATCACCAAGGCCGTTGCCGCAGGTGCCAGCGTGATCATGGTCGGCTCGCTGCTGGCCGGATGCGAGGAAAGCCCCGGTGAAAGCGAAATCTACCAGGGACGCCGCTTCAAGGTCTACCGCGGCATGGGTTCTCTGGCTGCCATGGAAAAGGGCTCCAAGGACCGTTACTTCCAGGAGGGCTCGGCCAACAACAAGCTGGTTCCCGAGGGCGTTGAGGGACGTGTTCCTTACAAGGGTCCTCTCTCCGACACCGTTTTCCAGCTGATGGGCGGTCTCCGCTCGGGCATGGGCTATTGCGGCTGCGAGACCATCGAGCGTCTCAAGAACGAGGGGCGCTTTGTCCGCATCACGGGCAACGGTCTGCGCGAGAGCCATCCCCACGACATCAGCATCACCAAGGAAGCTCCCAACTACAGCGTTCAGAGCTGACAAGCACAAACAATCACGGGGCGGTCGCTTCAAAAGCGGCCGTCCTTTTTTCGTTTCGCCCGATTGACAAAGGAAGAAAAAGGGGCTATAATAGGCTATCAAACAAAAACAACGCCACCTGCGCGGAGGAAGACATCATGGAACACGCGAACACCATCCTGCAATATATGGAAAACAACCAAGCCGAATTTGAGGCTCTGCTTGAAAAGGCCGTTTGCATGGAAACGCCCACCGAGGGCGAAAAGGACGATCTGGCGGCCTGCCGTCGGTTTTTTGCCGATCTGTTTGAAGGCATCGGCTTTTCGGTGAGTGTCCTTCCCAGCGGCGATGACCGTTACGGCGACCACCTGCTTGCCGAATACGGCGAGGGCGAGGACTCGCTTCTCTTCGTCGGGCATTTCGACACGGTGTTTGAAAAAGGAAGCTTTCAGCCCCTGTGGGCAAGAGACGGCGGAAAAGCGCACGGTCCCGGCGTGCTGGACATGAAGGGCGGCATTCTGCAGATCTACCGCGTGTGCAAGGTGCTCATCGGGCAAAACCTTCTTCCGCAGGGAAAAAAGCTGACCGTTTTTCTCAATTCCGACGAGGAGCCGGGAAGCTACTCCTCGCAGACTTACACCAAACAGCTGGCGCAAAACGCCCGCGCCGCGTTCATCATGGAGCCGTCGTTCGACGACCGCATCGGCGGGCTGAAGATCGGGCGCTACGGCCGAAGCGTATACACCATCCGCGCCAAGGGGCGCTCCGCCCATTCGGGAAACGAGCCCGAGGCGGCAGCCAGCGCGCTCATCGAGCTGTCAAGGCAGGCGCTGGCGCTGGAGGCCATGAGCAAGCTGGACGGATCGGGGCACCTGACCGTGGCCTGTACATCGCTTTTGTCGGGCAATCCCGCCTTCTGCACCGTCCCCGGCGAGGGCGCGCTGTCGCTTGACGTCCGCTTTTCCAACCAAGCGCTGGGCGATGATTTTGACCGCAAGGTCCGCTCCCTGACGCCGATTAACCCGTCCGTCACCCTCACGGTCGAGGGCGGCATCAACAAGCCTCCCTATGACGCCGATGCCCCCGCAAACAAGGCTCTGTTTGAAAGAGCGTGCCGCATCGGGCAGGCATTGGGCATCGAGGCGTGGGGGCGTATGGTCCGCGGCGGCAGCGACGGCAACTTCACCTCGTCCGTCGGATGCCCCACCCTCGACGGCATGGGATTGACGGGACGTTTCCTGCACCAGACCGGCGAATACGCCAATGTCGATCAGGCCGCCAAGCGAGCCGCCTGGGTAGCGCTGCTGGCGCTGGACGTGCTGGGAGATTGAGCCGCATGAGCAACCCTTGGACGACCATCCCCCTTGACGATTACGAAAAACACATGGCGCTGGAGCAGGTGTACCAGCTTCAAACGCTGAATGAGATGATGGCGGAACAATGGGATTGCTGTCCCGCTCAAACGGTGATGATCTTAGGCATTGCCGGAGGAAACGGACTGGAGCACATCGATCCCAAGCGCTTCCGCGCCGTGTACGGCGTGGATGTCAATGCCGCCTATCTGAACGCCTGCCAAGAACGCCACCCTGCGCTGGACGGGGTTCTGCAAACGCTTTGCGTGGATCTGTCTGCCGATCTCTCCCCTCTCCCCCGCGCCGAGCTGCTGGTGGCCGATCTGCTCATCGAATACATTGGCTGTGAGCGGTTTCGGGACGTGGCGGCGCATGTGAAGCCAAACCACATCTCCTGCATTTTGCAGATCGACACCAATTCCGCCTTTGTGTCCGATTCTCCCTATCTCCACACCTTCGACTGTCTTGATCCGATCCACCGCTCCATCGGCGAACACGAGCTGACGCAAGCGATGGAAAGCCTCGGCTATGCCAAGGTCCTGCGCATGGAAAAAGACCTGCCCAACGGCAAAAAGCTGCTGCGCGCGGACTATTCTTTCTGACCGAGCACCCATGTTTTTCAAATTCAAAACGGCACCGCTTTTGCAGGCAGTGCCGTTCTTTTTTATTGTTGCTCGTTTTTCAGCTGCTTGATCCGCCGTTGAAGCTCCCGTCCCACACGGAAAAATCGGCGATGTATTCGCTCTCCACGGCGGGGACATAGTAGACAGCGTAGGTGTCAAAGCCCTTCTCGCGGTGATAGTCGGACACCTGTGTGCCGCTCTCGTTGACAAAGAAACGGTAGTAGGGCATGTAGTAAGGCTCGTGGTCGCCCGTGCGGTAAACAAGCTCGGCACGGACGATCTCCCACTCGGCCCGATACGGCTCAGAGCTCGTGATCGCCCGTCCTGCCAGAAGCTCACTTTCCGCCTCCTTTTCGCTGATGATCGGGTAATCGCCCATCTTCTGCCCGCTTGAGCGATCAAAGAAGCGGAGCATCTTCAGCCTGCCCTCCTCATCGCCGTAGACGATCAGCTCATCGAGGGCATAGGGCGTTTGCGAGCGGTCGATGACCGAGAGCGTCACATTCCGCTCGCCGTCGATGCCGTAGTCGCCGCCGCTCAGCCGGAAGGTCGGCTCTTTCATGCCAAAGAGAGCGCCGTATTCCTCCGCCAGCCGGTCTCCTGCTTGGGAAAGCAAAGTCAGGTCCTCCGATGCCAGCAACAGACCGTTTGGCAGAACAATCGGCTGATCCAAACGCACCGTGACCGCCAGCGTATAGGTCACTTCAAAATGGATGCCGTCCTTTTCGGCAAAGACCGCAGAGGGAATGAAGATCGAATCGGGAACGGTCAGCCCCGACGCTTCCTCCATCGACGCCTTCATCTGCGCCTGCGCCTCTTTGGGCATGGCCGTGTCCGAGATCTCCTCCCCGCTCACGCTCACGCCGAACAGCAACGCGGTCTCGATCAGCTTTTGCTTCATCTGCTCCTCGCTCACCGACGGCGAGATGCCGAACGTTCCTTTCTCCAGCTTCGTCTCGTTTCGGTACACCGGCAGCGTTTTGGGCGTTTTGTTCACCGTCAGCCGTCCGTTTTCAAACAGCTCGTCGATGTCATGCAGCAGATACGCCTCGCGCCCCATGCCGTACTCGCCCACGCCCAGCTCCAGCATCGGAAGCGGCGCGCTTCCCTCTTCTCCCGAACGGAGCGCAAGCAACAGCGTCCCCATCAAAAACAGGCAGACCGCGGCGGCCAGCGCCATCGCACGGAGGGGCAGGCGCCGTCTCTCTCTCCCGATGCTCTTCTTTTCCTCCATCGCCTCCGCGATCAGATCCTCGCCGATCCCGCCAAGGCTCACAAACAAAATCTCACTCTTCACAGCGCAATCCCCTCCTTTTCCAGTCTCTTACGCAGCGCCTTCCGCATCCGCGACAGACGCACCGTCACCGCATTTTCGCTTACATCCTCCCGCTCGGCGATCTCCCCGATCGAAAAGGCATACACATACCGCAGCACGAACACACGCCGAAGCTCTTGCTTCTGCTCGCGCAGGAAGCGGTCCAAAGCCTCGGTCAGCTCGGTGCGCTCCACCCAAAGATCGATGTTGCCGTCGCTCCCGCGGTCGGGCAGGCAGTCGGCCAATTCACTCAACAGCAGAGCCTGTCGGTCGCCCTCTCTCTTTTCGGCGTTGCGCCTCCGCCATTTGTCCAGAGCCAGACGGCGGACGACCGTCACCAGAAAGGCGGACAGCCGCTCGGGACGGGCAGGCGGGATCGACAGCCACGCCTTCAGATACGCATCGTTGACGCACTCCTCCGCCTCGCCGTCATCCCGCAGGATGTTGCGCGCCACCGACAGACAGCGCGAGCCGTACTTGTCTGCCGTCTGCCCGATCGCCTCCTCCTTCCGCTGCCAGAACAGCTCGATGATCAAAGCATCTTCCATGGTTTTTCCCCCTTGTGTGTTTCTTTTGTATCCCTTCACACATCCAGACGCAAAAGGGATGCCCATTCTTACCGAAAAAAGAAATTTTTCCGCAAAAAAGAGGAAAAGCCCTCTCCAAACCCATTCGTCAAGCAGGGGGAGAGGGGCTTTTTCTGTTATCGATCGATCACCTGCAGCACAAAGAATTTCAGATAGGCAGTTTCCTCGGCCGCCAGCATGGAGGGATGGTCCGGCGACTGGGTGCGGATCTCCACGGTGCGCACGTTCCGTCCGCTCTCGCAGGCCGCCTCCTTTAACATCTTCTCAAACAGGGCAAAGGACATATGGTGCGAGCAGGAGGCGGTGATCAGAAAGCCGCCGTTTTTCACCAGCTTCATCCCCAGCAGATTGATGTCCTTGTAGCCGCGGTAGGCATTCTGCACATCGGCCGCGCTCTTGCAGAAAGCGGGCGGATCGAGAATGACGGTGTCAAAGCTTTTCCCTTCCTTCTTGTAGGTGCGGAGAAGCTCAAACACATCGCCGCAGAGGGTGTTCACCCGATCCTCCAGACCGTTGAGAGCGGCATTTTCCCTCACATCGGCAAGCGCACGCTCGGAAATATCGAGGGCGGTAACCTCCTTCGCCCCGGCCAAAGCGGCGTTCAGCGAGAAGCCGCCCACGTTGCAGAAGCAGTCAAGGACCGTTCTGCCCTCGCAGAAACGGCGGATGGCAAAGCGGTTCTCCTTCTGATCGAGAAAATAGCCGGTCTTCTGCCCGTTTTCCAGATCGGCAACCATCTTCAGCCCGTTTTCCTCGATGATCACACGGGGCTCAAACTCGCCGTAAAGCTTGCCCTTCACAAGCGCAAGCCCCTCTTTTTCTCTCACGGCCGCATCGCTTCTCTCGTAGATGCCGCGGGGGGCAAACAGCTCCGCCAATGCCTCCACGATCGTATCCTTGTTCTTCTCCATGCCCAAAGACAGGATCTGCACGCAGAGCAGGTCATGATACTTGTCCACGATCAGCGCAGGCAGACGGTCGGCCTCGGCAAAGACCATGCGGTAGCAATCGGTGTACCCCAGCGACCGACGATAGGCATCGGCCTCGGCAATACGGCGCTTGAACAGCTCCTTGGTCGGCTCCTCCTCCCCGCTCAGAAAGAGACGGACAAGGATCTTCGACAGGTGGTTGATGTAGCCCTTGCCCAGAAGATTGCCCTTCCAGTCATAGACGGCAGCCACCTCGCCGTTCTTGCCCTTTCCCTCGATTTTCTGCACCTCATTGGCATACACCCACGGGTGCCCGCGCAGGATCCTTTTTTCTTCGTTTTTCTTCAAATATACGCTGTATGACATGGTGTCTCCTTTTTCGTTTGCTGGATGGCGGTTCTTTCATCCAATCGGGGATGTCAAAATTCCTCTTCATGTCCAGGAACGTCTACGAGTTTCACCAAAGAAACGGCGAGAGGCTGATACACGACCGTATTGTCAGCAGACTGCATACGCACGATCACATGGGTGTAAGGAGCAAGTGTGGTGCTCGTTCCCAGCTTGATTCTCTGCAACGAGGAAACCACCGGCTGGATGCCCTTGATGGCCGCGCCGTTATAGCCGGTATCAAAGTCGGCGACGGTGGTGCTGTCAGACAGGTAGAAGAACAGCTTACCGGCCGTCGAAGGCGTCGCCTGCAGGTAGATGCTTCCCTCACCATCGTTGGAGAGGAAGGTGAAGGGAGCCGCATTGTCGCTTGTCACAAATCCGGTGTCGACCGCAGTCGTCACACGAGTGAGCACCACGGGCTTGTATTTGGTGCCGTTGCCGTCCTCAAACATGATAACGATATATTTGAAGGAAGACACATTATCAGAGGCGAAAAGGGCAGCGCCAAAGGTCGGAGTGGGAACGGAGAATTGCCCCTTATATCCGCCGGGAGCAGCGGTATAAGCAGCAAGGAAGCCGTCGGGGTCGGGAGTATTGGCAATGTTGGTATAGTAAAAGTGAAGCTTGCCAACAGAAGCAGTCGTACCACTCACATAATCGTATCCGTTGTAGCTGGTCCAGAAAGGACCGCCTGTAAAGCCGTTGGTGGTGGAAACGGTGCTGACCGAAACGACCACAGGCGTGTAGCGGTTGCCGACAAAATCGACCATCTGGAAGACCACATGGGTATAACCGGCGCGGTCGGCGACAGCCTTCAGATAGACCGTCTGAGAGGTGAGGGAGGAGACGCTCAGGGAGTTCTTCAGCAGAGCGGCGTTGTACAGGCCGTTGTAATCCGCCGCCGTCGGAGCGGTGGTCAGCGTAGTGTAGTACCAATACATCGTACCGGTAACCGCAGGCATGAAGAGCGCCGCATCGATCGTGCCGCCGTACAGAGAATAGACGGGTACGGAGGTAAATCCCGTGCCGGTGACCGCGGCGGTCTGTCTGACCAGAACCACAGGAGCATACTTGATGGTGCCGGTGGAATCGAGCAGGCGGATGACCACATAGCGGTACTGCGCCGGAGGCAGAGCGGTTTCCGAGTGGAGAGCGGCGTTGTTGCCGGTCAGCGGGACGTTGGCCGTTGCGCTCAGAACGCCCCGGGTGATTTGAGCAGCGGAGTCGTAAATGGTCTCAAAGGTAGTCGTGGTGGGCGTGGTGCTGTTGTTGGTGTAGTAATACTGAATGGTGCCGCTCACCGTGGGCGTGGCGTTCAGGTAATCAAAGCCGTTGCTCTTGGACAGGGTAGGCGTTGCCGTGAAGCCATGGGTCATCACGGTCGAATTGGTCTTGGAGATCAGCACCGGCATGGTGTAGGAAGTGGTGAGACCGTTGGAATAGCCGATAAAGGCCACGATGTAATTATACGGGTAGACATCGGCGTAGCTCTTGAGCGTGAACTTCTCGGCGGTGTTGACCACAGCGGCCTCAGAGCCTCTGAGCGTGGAGGCATTCACCCAGTTGGTGAATGCAACAGAGCCCGTGGCGGGAACCGTGCTCAGGGTGGTATAGTACCAATAGAGCGTCCCCGACATGGCGGGCGTGGCGGTGATGTATTCAACGTTGTTTTCAATCGAGTAGAGAGCAGCGCCCTTGAAGGTGCTTGTCACGTTGCCGCCGCGGACGATCCGCTGAGGCGTCGTGGTAGAGCCGTCATTGCCGACCAACATTACAATCACATAGTTGTAACCCGTTACGCCGGCTGTGGGCCTCATCTGCGCGTTGGACAGAGGAACATTGGCGGCGGCGCTCACAGAGCCGTTGTAAACGCTGCCGTTGTAGCCGATCCAGAAATCGGAAGCCGCGGCGGGAACGATGGCAGAAACCGCATAGTAATAATAGATCGTGCCGGTCTTGGCAGGCGTGCCGTTCAGATAGTCATGGGTACCGGAGGAGGTGATCGAGAAGGTCGTCGAGGTCAGCGTGTTGCGAGTTGCAATCACAGGCGTGGTATACAAGCCGTCGCTATAATAGATGGCCATGACCACATACTTGTACGAGCTGACCGTAGCGGTGGACTTCAAGCTACGGTTGATGGCCGAACCCGCAGTGACGGCGACCGTACCGACCAAAGCATACGACGAGGAAGAACCGACGCTGTTAAAGTTGGTCACAAACTCACTGGCCGCGGTCGGAGCGGCAGCGGTGTTGGTATAATAATAGTAGATGGTACCGGTGACCGAGGGCGTGGCGGAAAGCATATCATAACCAAGTGCAGCATCCGCCGTTATCTTCGGCGCAACGCTGAAGCCGGGATTGGACGGCAATGCGCCACGGACGATCAACTGAGGTGAGGAAACCGATCCGTCCGCGGGGACAAGCATCACGACCGCATACCGACAGCCGCTGACGGTCGCCGTGGGCTTCATCTGCGCATTGGTCAAAGGCGTCCCGGCATAAGCGGAGATAGAACCGCAATGGGTTGAGTCTGCCGCGCTGTATGAGGACCAGAAGGACGCAACGGTAGGCATAACTGTCAACACATCGGTGTAGTAATAATAGATCGTACCGCTCTGAGCGGGCGTTCCGGTCAGATAATCGTATCCATTTAAGGTAGCGATCGCAAGCGGAGTCGACTCGATCGGCTTCGCCGCTTCCCGCTTCACAACGATGGGCTTGGCATACGTACCGGTTCTGTAATAGATCGCCATCACCACATAATCATACCCGCTGACGGATGCCGTATGCCTTAAACTTTGTCTGATCGCGTCACCTGCCACAACCGATGTCACACCGACTCTGGTGTACGAAGAGGCGGAGCCGATGCTGTTGAAAGTATTCACAAACTCCTGGATCGAGGCAGGCTCCTCCGCCGTATCGGTGTAATAGTAATAGAGACTGCCGCTGAGCGAGGGCGTACCGGTCAGGCGGTCATAGCCGGTGGCGGGATCGGCCGTCACCTTGGGCAGGACGGAAAAACCGCAGTCCGCCTGCTTAACCACAATCTGCACGACCGCCATCGCGTCCAGCACATCGATCGTGCCGTCGCCGTTGACATCGCAGGCTTCGTCCGCCGTCTGCTCGGCAATGCCTTTGATACAGGCAATCGCGTCGTAGGTGGTGACACGACCGCTGCCGTCCACATCGCCCGTAAGACCGTCCGCGGCAAAAGCGCCGATCGCCAGAATAGCAAACAGCAGCATGCCGACCGCGAATGTTTTCAACCATTTCTTTTTCATGCGGAACCTCCAAAAACAGAAAAATCATTCTGTTCTATTATAGATTATCTTCCCTCTTTTGTCAACAATCGCTTCTTCTTTTCGTTTTGTTCAAAAAATACCGTTGACGGATGGAGCATAACGTGGTACAATGGATATCATTTTTTCATGCGGTCGTACATACCGCGCAGACCTCATCCGTGAGGCTGTCTGAATCTGTTGAGAGAAAGGTTGATTGATCTATGAGCATTCGCATTGGTATATTCGGGTACGGCAATCTGGGCCGCGGCGTGGAGGCCGCCATCCGTCAGAACAGGGACATGGAGCTTTGCGCCGTCTTCACCCGCCGCGATCCTTCCTCGCTGAAGCTGAAGACCGCCGGCGTTCCCGTTGTCTCCGCAAAGGAGGTGTCCGCGTGGGCCGACCGTCTCGACGTGATGATCCTCTGCGGCGGCAGTGCCACCGACCTGCCCGAGCAGACTCCCGCTTTGGCAAAGTACTTCAACGTCATCGACAGCTTCGACACCCACGCCAAGATCCCCGAGCATTTTGAAAACGTGGACCGCGCCGCCGTCGATGCGGGCAAGGTGGCCATCATCTCCGTGGGCTGGGACCCCGGTATGTTCTCGCTGAACCGTCTGTATGCCTCCGCGCTTCTGCCCGACGGCAAGGATTACACCTTCTGGGGCAAGGGCGTCAGCCAGGGGCATTCCGATGCCATCCGCCGCGTGGAGGGCGTTTTGGATGCCAGACAGTACACCATCCCCGTGGAGAGCGCTCTGCAGGCCGTCCGCAGCGGCGAAAATCCCGAGCTGACCACCCGTGACAAGCATCTGCGTGAGTGCTTTGTGGTGGCCGAAGAGGGCGCAGACAAGGCGCGCATCGAAAAAGAGATCAAGGAAATGCCCAACTATTTCGCCGACTACGACACCACCGTCCACTTCATCTCCGCTGAGGAGCTGCAGCGCGATCACAGCGGCATTCCCCACGGCGGCTTCGTCATCCGCAGCGGCTGCACCGGCTTCGAGGGCGAGCACAAGCACATCATCGAATACAGCCTGAAGCTGGATTCCAACCCCGAATTCACCTCCTCGGTGCTGGTCGCCTACGCCCGCGCCGCATTCCGTATGGCCAAAGAGGGACAGCGCGGCTGCAAGACGGTCTTCGACGTTCCCCCCGCCCTGCTCTCCGCCAACGATCCCGCCGCCCTCCGCAAACAAATGCTGTAAAAAATCCGATACAAGATCTGCCGTTTTTTCCGCGGCAGGTCTTTTTTCAAAAAGCGGTTCCCTTTTTCGGCGTTCTGTGATAGAATGAAAACAGAATCCTTCTTTCCGAGGTGTTTTGTATGTCTTCTCTGCTTATTCTGCTCTTCGAGCTGATGGGAACGGTTGCCTTTGCCTGGTCGGGCGCGATGATCGCCATCCAGAAAAAGATGGACCTTTTAGGCGTGATCCTGCTCGGGCTCACCACCGCCACGGGAGGCGGCGTCATCCGCGACCTGCTTCTCGGCAACACCCCGCCGATGATGTTCCGCAACCCCATGTATGCGCTTTTGGCCATCGCCACCTCGGTGGTGGTCTTTCTCCCCGTCGTCCGCCGCTTTTTCCACCGCCGCCAGCACCTGCACGAGCTCATTCTGCTGGTGATGGACTCCTTCGGGCTTGGCATCTTCACCGCCGCCGGCATCCGCACCGCCATGGAAAGCACCGAATCGTTCAATGTCTTTCTGTTCCTGTTCGTGGGCGTTCTCACGGGCGTGGGCGGCGGCGTTCTGCGGGACGTGATGGCCGGCGACATGCCCTACATCTTTGTCAAGCATTTTTACGCCTCGGCCTCCATTCTCGGCGGCGCGGCCTGTATCGCGCTCTGGCCGCTTTTGGGCGAAACGCCCTCCATGTTTCTCAGCGCGGCTCTGACCATCCTGCTCCGCCTCCTCGCCGCCCGCTACCACTGGAACCTGCCGAAAAGCGATGAATAAACCGACAGCAAAATGCCAAGCGGCGCTTGACATCACAAGGCTTTTTTGCCGGAAGCGAATCTGTTTTTATATCCGATTTTCAGAGACAATGCCTTGCATTTCAAGAAGAAGTATGCTATCATAAACGCAGCGATTCAAGCACAGTTTCCCTTGTACAAATTGATCCGTAAACTGTGCTTAATATAATGAGCGTAATGCTTATATCATGTGACATCAAGGAACAAAAGAAAGGAATTGAAGATGAAACGCAACATACGAATTACCGCTCTTCTTCTGGCAGCTCTGACCATTCTGCCACTCACCGCCTGCAACGCCTCACTCCCCCCAGAAAACGACGATGTTACCACAGCGGACAGCGGCAGTATTTCCCCCGATGACCCCTCGACTGCCCAAACGCCGGAAACAACAAACGCTCCCGAAACAACCGCCCCACCGGAGACCACTCCTCCCGCCGCTGAACTCCGTCTTCCCACAAAGGAGAAGCCCGATCCCTCTGTAACCCGTCTTCTCTCTGCCAACTTGATCCGTTACAGCGAGCTGAAAGAAAACCCGGATCAGCCGCTTCACGTCTTTGACTTCACGCAGGAAAAATACCAAACGCAGCACAGCAAGGATATCGTGAAGAATCACGATGTCTCCTTTGCCTGGAAGTGCACCCAAGCCCAGCAAACCGTAAAGCTTCCGGAAGAAAAACAGGATTTGAGCCAGTACACCGGCTTATCCATGTGGTACTACGTGCCCGAGGAATACCGCGGTGCTACCTTCATTTTATACTTCAACAGCGATGATCCGGGCAACGACGGCTGGGACTACTACTCCTTCAAGCTGCAGCCCGAAACGACCGGCTGGATCTATTTTTCCGCACCTTTGACATCAGCCACCAAAAACCGAAACCCCTGGGGCTGGGATCACATCGATAAGGTGGTTTTAACCGCAACCGGTTGGGGCCAGACCAACGATCCCGAAACCACCATCCATCTGGAAACCGTAACCCTGCACACCAACATGGCCGCCGCCAACACGTCCGACCTGTTTTTGGGGGATGCGGTAGCCTTCTCTCTGGATGGTCCCCGTGCTGTCTACGACGAAGATATCATCGAGATCAGTGCGCTGGACGACACGTCCGTCGTCTTTGAGGAAAACGGAACCTATTGGCTGCCGCTGTCCGTCTTCGCCGCCAAACATGACGAAAAAGCCGACTACACCGCCTCCACCCGCGTGCTGAACATGAGCTACAAGGGCAAATCCTACACCTACACCGGCAACAAAAATACCGTAACGGTGGACGGCAAGGAAGAAAAGCTGGACTTCACCGTCCGTGTCAACGGCGACTCCCTGTTCGTTCCTCACACCTATGCCATGAAGATGTTCGGCTACAGCGAGCTGTATACGGATACCATGGGCATCGTGATGCTGTCGAATGAAAAGGATCCGTTCAACATAAGCGAAGATCTCGATGCGCTGTTGAACATTTCGTATGCCACGCGCTTCACCCGTCCCTCCGGCGAGGAGATTATGGCGGATATGGTGGACAACCTGGGCGGTGACG
This sequence comes from Oscillospiraceae bacterium, assembly GCA_015063795.1. Lineage (GTDB taxonomy): Bacteria > Bacillota > Clostridia > Oscillospirales > CAG-272 > SIG694. The sequence goes on along the minus strand of SVTL01000013.1, from coordinate 2,982 downwards.
TGCATCCCCGCATCATGCTGACCGAGGATGACTTCACCCGTCTGAAGGGATACGCCAAGACCGACAAAACCTTCCAGAATTGGGTTAAGACTCTGGAAACCCAGTACGGCACCCAATCTTCGGAGTTCAAGGCTGCCCCCGTTTCCTATCAGCTGCCGGACGGTGTCCGTCTGCTCGAAATCTCTCGAAAAGCCAAAAACCGCATCATCCCCTGGTGTCTTCTCTATCGACTGACGGACGAGAAGGCCTACGCGGAGCGCGTATGGAAGGAAGTTAACGCCCTCTGCAACTTCAAGGACTGGCATCCCGACCACTTCCTCGATACCGCTGAGATCTGCTATCCCATGGCCATTGCGTACGACTGGCTTTACGACTACTGGACAGTTGAACGTCGGGAGAAGATGGAATCGGCCACGCTGAAGATGGGCATCATGCCCGGTCTGGATAAATATGAAGGACGACTCTTCATGTGGGAGGACGGCAACTGGACCGGTGTCTGCAACGGCGGTTTGTCGGCGGCGGCTTTGGCCTATGCCAATGTATATCCGGAAGAGTGCTCTGCGCTGATCGGCTATGCCATCCGAAACGTCGAACGAGGAATGTATACCTACGCCCCCGACGGCGGTTATCAGGAATCCTTGAACTACTGGGCCTACGGCACGGAATTCCTCCATATTATGATCGCTTCCCTTGATTCCGCCTGCGGCACCAACTACGGACTGTACGACTCCCCCGGACTTGCCGCATCCTCCTATTTTACCGCCTATCTCGAAACAGAAGACTTCGGCTGGGCCTTCCATGACGACCATTCTGACCAACTGCCCAACACCCATTTCCTCTCCTGGTTTGCCAAAAAAACCGGGGATCCTTCCATCAACCGTCTGCGCCGAAACAGCATCGACAACAAGGTCAGGAGCGTACACTTCTACGACTTGATGTGGTACGACCCGCAGAACATCTCCGACGATGTGCAGCTGAATCTGGATGCATACTACACGGAAGTGGGATCGGTCACCATGCGTGACACCTGGAAAAACGACGCACTGTTTGTCGGACTTCACGGCGGCAGCAATGCAGCTCATCACGGCGATTTGGACATCGGCAACTTCGTCATCGGCGGTGCCGGCTATATGTTCCTGACAGAGCTGGGCATGGACAACTACAACATCCCCGGTTACTTTGACAGCCAGCAGCGCTGGAACTACTACCGCAAGAGAGCCGAAGGTCAGAATACGTTGGTAATCGGCGACGTTTCCTATGCGAAGGAAGATCAGAGCAAGGATGCGGTTGGCACATTCAAGCGGGTGGAGAACAACGATACCTCCTCGATTGCCGTGTTGGATATGACGTCGGCCTACGCTCAGGCAACGGACGGTCAGCGCGGCGCGATGCTTACCGACAACCGTACCACCGTCATCGTGCAGGATGAGATGCATCTGAAGACACCCGAAATCGTACGCTGGGGCGTACATACCATCGGTACGGTCACCGTAAGTGAAGACGGTCGTTCCGCTTCCATCAAGCGCGGAAACCATATTCTCTTCTGTGAGATCGTTTCCGCCGATGCATCGCTTACATTCTCCACCGCCAAGGCGGCTTCCTACGATCCGAATTATCCGAAGACCAGCGGTGAAAACGGCGGCTCCGGCTTCAACAAGCTGATGATCATCACGCCCAACAAGGTCACGGATTTCGAGTGTGCGGTGGTCTTCAAGGTCATAAAGTCCGGCGAGGCTGCTCCTAACCTTGGTGACATCTATACGTGGACGGATATTGCGGACTGGAAACTGAGCTGAGACAAGAAAAGGCTGAAAAAGCTCGCCGCATCCGACTGCGGCGTCAACCGTGATATCGAAACGGACAAAGGTTTCTTATCCTCATCACGTTTATTTGTCATGCCGTTCTTCCGGCTGCTCTGTCACGTTTCAGGCGGACAGCGGCAACCGAACGGAAGCAGAACAGAGAGAACATGCAAAAAGGAAAAAGCAGATGAGACAACGTCTCATCTGCTTTTTTTGCTGCTTCTTATTTCTTAACGACAACTTCTGTCATCCATCGAACTGGGCTTATCAAAGGACGGGTTAAAGGCGTAGAAGTTTTTGGAATTCATCTGGTCCTGCGCCACACGCAAAGCATCGCCGAAGCGCTGGTAATGCACGATCTCCCTTGCGCGGAGGTACTTGATGGGATCGCGCACATCGGGATCGTCCACCAAGCGCAGGATGTTGTCATAGGTGACGCGCGCCTTCTGCTCTGGTGCAATCATATAAGAACAAACTTTTCAGAAATTCCAATGAATTTCTATGGGAACATTCCTTGTTCCGGGGATTCGCTTGCCGATAGATATGTAATCAATCAGCGTTTCCACGATTTCGCGGTTAAGGTGTTCCAAGTTTGTGTATTGTTCAATGAGTTCGCGGCGGTTATCACCAACCGCAATTTTGTCGTCGATTTCGGCTAACTGTTTTTCACCGTCTGCAACTACACGTTCAAGACGTTCTTTCTGTGTGGTAAAGTCTTTCGACAGTTCCACAAAGTCGCTTTCGGTTATCAAGCCCTTAACCTTATCCATATAAAGCTCCCGAATACCTTTTGCATATTCTTCGCTTTTTTTGCGGTATGCCGCGAGATCGGAGAGTATGCGATTTTTCTGTGCTTGCAAGTTGTTGCAAAACTCTATGTTTTGCTCTAACTCGTCTTTGTCAAGGTATTCTGCGGAAAGTCTGTTTATCTCGGCTATCACAAGCCGTTCCAAACGGTCAACCGAGATAAATGCACCCTCGCAAGCGTCTTTTGCGACGTGGCGGTTTGAACATTGCAGATAATGCTTACTGCCTCGTTGCGGTGCCGTTTTTGATGAACGCATTACATATCCGCAACTTGCACAGCGGGCTTTTCTTGCAAACAAGCCGATTGTGCCAACGTCAAAGGGCTTTGCCCGTTCCGCAATCATAGCTTGCACTCTGTCCCAAAGCTCACGGT
>SVTL01000012.1 GCA_015063795.1 Oscillospiraceae bacterium | reverse complement strand
ACTGGGCAGATTGGCATGACAGATGGATAACAAACCACAATGGCAAGCGCTTTTACAGATATATCAAGGATAGGGATACGTTTGTCGGCGAGGTAGCATATCATTTCGACGGAGAAAGACAGATTTACATTGCTGATGTTATTATTTATGCTCCGTATCGTGGAAAGGGATATGGTCGCAAAGGATTATTGCTTTTATGTGAAGCCTCAAAGACAAATGGCATTAGGGAACTCTATGACGATATTGCCATCGACAATTCTTCTGTTGCACTATTCCTTAAATGTGGGTTTGTTGAAGTTCTGCGAACCACCGAGTATGTTTTAGTAAAAAAGGAATTGTGAGTTAACCAAATTCCAATTTATCGTTCTGTTTTTTGATTGCAGTATAAGGGAACTCAAAAAGGAATTGGGAGAAGAAAAAAGGCAAGCTGTGTCATAAAACAGTTTGCCTTTTGTTGTTTTGTAAAAGCCGTCAGATCAGCATATACCCGATGCCGCGGACGGTTCGGATGATGACTAAGGGCGTGTCGTCCTTCTGAAGCTTTTTGCGGAGAAAGGAGATGTAGACCGCCACCGAATTGCTTTCGGGGCTGGAGCGGTCGCCGATCTTTTGGAAGATGGTATCGGTGGTGACCACCTTTCCGCGGTTCTCGTACAGGAGGGCGAGCAGCTTTTTCTCCTTCTCGGAGAGGGCGAGGGGAAGCTCGTTGAGCAGAAAACGGTCGGAGGCGCTGTCGTAATCGAGAAAGGCGCCGGCGGGACGAATGGGTGTCGGCTCGTGCTGACGCCGACGAAGCCGTCGGTCTTCAATGACGGCAGTGGCCAGCTCTGCTACCAGCTCACGCATCAGAAAAGGGCGGGCATAGCAGACCGCGCGGCTTTTCAGCTCTTCGGAAAACTCCTTTTTGGAGATCAGGAACAGCCGGGAATCGCTGCGCAGGAAGCGGTCCAAGAGCCCTTCCTCCATGCCATCGATGTTCAGAACCGAGACCGTTCCCGGCGCGGGAAGCGTGGCGGAGTCAGACAGGATCACCTGCTCAAAGAGCGGGGTAAGCTCCAGCTGCAGCATACGGCGATAGTCGGCATCGATCGAATACACATAAGCGTTCATGCACGATCCTCCTCAGACGGCAAGGGCGCCAGCAGAAAGGAGAGGACGGCGATGTTGAGAAAATAGCCGCAGACCGCTTTGATCAGCAGATGAAGAAAGGGCTCGGCCAGCAGCATGTATTCGCTTATGCTCAAAAGTGCACTCTCCTCCTCGCTGAGAGAGGAAAGGACGTCTTGTACGCTGATCAGATTCAGCGCGGCCGAGACGAGCAGCAGCAGGGCGATCAGCGTCAGAAGACCTCCGACAGCGGGATGCCTGCAGTCAAAAAGACCGGTCAGCGGACGGCGGAGAGCGCTTGCGTCTTTCCCACGTGAAAACAGCAGCCCCAGCAGGACCGTGGCCAGCAGCAGAAGCAGGTCGAGGACGAAATGGACCGCCACCACGTCCTTGATGTAGGCGATCGCCACCTGCGCGAAGTTTTCACCCAGCGCAAACTGGACAGCCAGCCCCGAGCCGTAAACGATGGCGATGCGGGCCGCACCCAGCCAGGCGATGCCTGCGCTTTTTTTGTGACCGAACAGCAGCACCGAGAAGAACAGGCAGCCGGAGTAGAGGTACATGGCGAACACGGCCAGCACCTCGAGGATCGATTGCAGAAGCGAAACGGTCGCAGGGAGAACGTTTTCGGACATCTGGTAGATCGCAACGCCGAAGGCACCTGCCAAATTGGTCAGCAGGGGCAGAAAAAGAGACGAGAGGAGCGCCAGGGACAGAAGAAGCCTTTTGGCACGGGTTTCGTCCACGGTCAGACCTCCTTCAGCTCGTTGAGATCGAAGGGCGTCATCTGATACACAAAATAGTTGAGCCAGTTGGAGAAGAGGAGCTGGGCTGCACTCTTCCAGCGGTTCAGCGGACGGTTTTGCGGATTGTTTCCGGGGAAGTAGTGGGCGGGTATATCGATGGAAAGCCCCTTGTTGATGTCGCGGAAGTATTCGTTGGCCAGCGTGTCGAAATCGTATTCGGGGTGGCCGGTGACGAAGAACTTGCGGGCGTGGCGGTCGCTGACCAGATACACGCCGGCCTCGTCGGACTTGGCCAGGATCTCCAGTTTTCCGGTTTTGAGGATGTCGTCCTCATGCACCTCGGTGTAGCGGGAGTGGGGAACGAAAAATTCCTCATCAAAGCCGCGGAGCAGGGGATGGTGCGGCGTCATGACGCGGTGGGAGTAAACGCCGGACAGCTTTTTGTCCAGAGCATACTTGGGAATGCCGTAATGATAGTGAAGCCCGGCCATGGCCGCCCAGCAGATGTGGATGGTGGAAAAGACGTTGGTCTTGCACCAGGCAAAGATCTCGCACAGCTCGTCCCAATAGCGGACGTCGGTGAAATCGATCTTCTCCACGGGTGCGCCGGTGATGATCAGTCCGTCAAACTTCTGGTCCTTCACGTCGCCGAAGCGGGTGTAGAAATGGTCCATATGCTCCGAGGAGGTGTTTTTCGGCGTGTGGGAGGAGAGGAAGAGAAGCGTCAGCTCCACCTGCAGGGAGGTGTTGGACAGGATGCGGACCAGCTGAGTCTCGGTGACGATCTTGGTGGGCATCAGATTGAGAACGGCGATCCGAAGCGGACGGATGTCCTGATGGAGCGCGCGGGATTCGGGCATGACGAAGATCTTTTCGTTTTCCAGTATTTTTTCGGCAGGGAGGCCTTCGGGAATTTTGATCGGCATGAGGTCAGATCCTTTCTGAACGATTGTCAGGATGAAAATCCTGTGGTTTTCTATCAGTATACCATTTTTTCATCCGTCTGTCAATGCCGTTTTTGCGTTCGCCGGCGGACGGTCCTACTTTCCAAAGGTGAAGCCGTCGCAGGAAAGGGTGGGATAGAGACGCTGAGATAGCGGTTCACCCCGCAGCGGTCCAATGCCTCCTATTTCCCAAAGGTGAAGCCGTCGCAGGAAAGGGTGGGATAGAGACGCTCGGATAGCGGTTCACCCCGCAGCGGTCCAATGCCTCCTATTTCCCAAAGGTGAAGCCGTCGCAGGAGAGGGTGGGATAGAGACGCTCGGATAGCGGTTCACCCCGCAGCGGTCCAATGCCTCCTATTTTCCAAAGGTGAAGCCGTCACAGGAGAGGGTGGGATAGAGACGTTCGGATAGCGGTTTCCCCCGCTCGCTGACATACAAAGCGCCGTCGGTGGGATCGCCTCCGGCCAGAGCAAAGTCGGCGGCAGACAGGGCCTGCTGCGAGGGCGGAGGGGAGAGGGGAAGGGCGCCGCTGAGCGAGAGGATGTTGGTGATGATGCCGTCGGGGAAGGCGTCGCTTTCCGAGCGGTTGACAACCACCGCCGCGCAGGCGCACTTGGTCAGATAGGAGGCGTTTTCACAGTGCTTGTCCACATAAACGGCCAGCAGGTTGCGGACGGTATCTTTTTCGGCCGTCGGACCAACCGGATTCGATTCACCGCCTGCTTCGTCGTTCCCGAGAAGGAGAGAAGCGGTGGCGCTGTCGAGAACACCGCTGGCGGTCAGCCCGTTGTAGAGCTGGAAGCGGCGGACGGCATCGGAGGTAGGCGTGTCATAGATGCCGTCGATGTCCTCGGTGTAAAGCCCCAGCGCGGTCAGCCTTTCCTGCAGAAAAATGACCTCGTCTCCCCGCGAGCCGATGCGGAGCGCCTCCTCACTGTCTTGAGGCGACGGATAAAGAGCGGTGTAGAGCACAAGGAGCAGGGCGGTGGAGACAAGCGGCAGAGGTAGCAGGCGGAAAATGCGTTTCATAAGCGTTCCTTTCGATTTCCTGTTGGTTTGTCTTCCTATTTTTAACCGAAAACGGTTGCAATATCAGCCTTTTGCGTGTATAATAGAAGAGAATATCGGAAAAATGAGCCGCATTTGCATCCAAAACGGCTGCAGGACCGAAAGGAAAACGCATGGAACAACAAGTCAAGGTCCGCATCCGCTCGCGGATCACCCAGTATGACGTGAGCGAAAGCGGACAGATCAAGGCATCGAACGGTGCGAAAGAGGATACAATCGAATATGTGGTGGAGGGGCGTATGGAAAGCCGCGGCGACCTGCTCACGGTCACCTATCGGGAGATGGAGCAGATGGGGCTGGGCAAGGTGGAGACCTCGGTGGTCCTGCGCGTGTCCAATCCCAACCGCGTCACCATCCTGCGAAAGGGCGAAAAGAACGGCTCGATGGTCTTTGATGCGGAAAAGCAGCGCACCTTCTGCACCTACGACACCGGCGTGATGCCCATGGAGCTCTGCCTGTTCACGCGCAAGATCGAAAACAGCGTGAAAGAAGAAAGCGGCGGTCTGCTGAAGCTGGATTATGACATCGAGCTGCAGGGCATGAAGGCTCAGCGCACCCGTTTGTCCATGGAAGTGGAGAAAGCGAGAGCGGATCGATGAACGCTACGGAATTCCGCAACGCAGTCAAAAGCGGACTGGCCGGAGGCTACCTGTTTTACGGCAGCGAGGAATACATGAAGCGGCACTGTCTGTCGCTGGCGAAGAAGAGTGTTCTCGGCGAGGACGGGAGCGACTTCGGTTATGTGAAGCTGTCGGGCGAGGGGAAGAGCCTCTCAGAGCTGGCCTCGCATCTGTCCGACCTGTTTGCCACGCCCTCCTTTACCCCCTGTAAGCTGACCGAGCTGCATGAATGTATGCTCCTGAAGCCGTCTGAAGCCGATCTGTCCCGCTTTGTGTCGGCCATGGAGAGCATAAAAAACGACAAGAGCAACGTCTTTGTTTTGTATACCAACGAGCAGGAGCTGGATGCGGGCAGTGCCAAGTCGCCCTCCAAGGTCTTCCGCGCTCTGTCCGCCTGCATGACGCCGGTGGAATTTGCCAAGGAGAGCGGTGCGAAGCTGACGGCATGGGTGAACAAGCATTTTGCCTCGCAGGGGATCGCGGCGCGCGCCGACCTCTGTGCCGAGCTGATCGACTACAGCGGTCACGACATGACCACGCTTGCCGACGAGATCGACAAGCTCTGCTTCTACCTCCTCGCTCACGGACGCCGTGAGCTGGCAAGAGAGGACATTCCGCTGGTAGCCTGCTCCTACACCGAGATCAACGCCTTCGATTTTTCCAATGCTCTGCTGGCGCGTGACCGCGAGCGCGTGTTTGCCATTTTGTCGGATATGAAGGGCAAAAAAGAGGAGCCTGTGGTGATACTGGGCGGCATTTCCAAGATGTTTTCCGAGATGTGCTCGGTCAAGGCTCTGTCCGACCGCGGCATGCAGAAAGCACAGATCGCCAAGGCCGTCGGGATGCATGAATATGCGGTGTCGCTCCGCTTGAAGGCAGTTGCCTCGCGCACATATGAGGAGCTGTCAAAAGCGGTGGCCGCTTGCCTTGAGACCGACATCAAGCTGAAAAGCTCGTCGGAGGACAAGTACCTGCTCTTGGAGCTGCTGGTGGTCCGCCTGCTGAGCGGACGGTGAGGAGTACGAGTGAGCGAACAAAGAAATCAAAACGAGAAAAAACTGACCATCGCCCTGCCGATCATTGTGGAGGGGCGGTATGACCGCGAAAAGCTGCTGACGCTGGTGGACGGGCAGATTTTGACCACCGATGGCTTCGGTCTGTTCAAGTCGGAGGAGAAGCAGGCCCTGTTCCGCCGGCTGTCCGACAGAGGACCGCTGATCATTCTCACCGACAGCGACGGCGCGGGCAAGGTGATCCGCAACCGCTTCAACTCCATGCTGCCCGGTGACAAGCTGATCCATCTCTACATCCCCCAGATCGAGGGCAAGGAGAGGCGGAAAAAGGAAGCATCCAAGGAAGGGTACCTCGGCGTGGAGGGGATGGAACGCGAGACGCTGTATGCGCTGCTTTCGCCCTTTGCCTCCGACGGCGGGGGGAAGAAGCCGGGCGAGCCGATCACAAAGACCGATTTTTATGCGGACGGTCTGTCGGGAGGAGCGAACAGCCGCGAAAAGAGGGATTGTCTGGCACTCAAGTGCGGTCTGCCCAAGGGCATGAGCTCCAATGCGCTGTTGGCGGCGCTCAACATTCTCATCACACGGGAGGAATACCGTCAATGCTTGAAAAACTGAAGGCTCTCTTTGCCAAATACAAGGAGATCCTGCTTTACCTCATCTTCGGCGTGCTGACCACGGTGGTCAATTGGGTGATCTATTTCCCGTTGGTCAACCTTTTTTCGGTCCATTACCAGCTTGCCAACGTCATCGGCTGGGTGGCGGCGGTGCTGTTCGCCTTTGTCACCAACAAGGTCTTTGTGTTCGAAAAAAAGGACTTCTCGCCTGCCAAGGTGGGAAAGGAGCTGCTGTCCTTCACGCTCTCGCGGGTGGTGTCGCTCCTTTCGGAGATGGCGGTCATGTTTTTGTTTGTGGACCTGATTCCGCTGGGCGAAAACATCGCCAAGGTCATCGCGGCGGTGCTGGTGGTCGTGCTCAATTATGTGTTCAGCAAGCTGTTTGTGTTCGCAGACAGGCGCTGACAGGATACCGCAGGGCAAAAATGCACCTTTTCGCTTTTATATCAACCAAACGGTTGATTCCCTTTAAGAAAAAATGTGTTTGAAATTCGGCGGAAAATGTGTAAAATAATAGGTGAAACCAAACATAGATCAAAAAACAATTCATATAACATCGAAAAAACGGAGATAACACACTATGGCTGACATGAAATTTTCCTATGAAACGTTAAACAAATTCTGCATCGATGCGTTCGGACGCTTCGGCTTTTCCGCTGAGGAGAGCAAGATCATCACCGATGTTCTGCTGCTTTCCGACCTGTACGGCATCGAGTCCCACGGCACCCAGCGCATCGCCCGCTATCACAAGAACATCGTTGACGGCGAGATCCTGATCGACCGCAAGCCCGAGATTGTAAAAGAAAGCCCCGTGTCCGCGGTCATCGACGGTCACGACGGCATGGGCCAGGTCATCGGTCACTTTGCCATGGAGCTGGCCATTCGGAAAGCCAAGGAGAGCGGCATCGGTATGGTCGTTGCCCGCAACTCCAACCACTACGGCATCGCCGGCTACTACGCCAAGATGGCCTGCGACCAGGGATTGATCGGCATCTCCATGACCAACACCGCACCGCTGATGGTTCCCACCTTCGGCTCCCGTTCAATGCTGGGCACCAACCCCATGGCCGTGTCCATGCCCGCCGATCCCTATCCCTTCTTCTTTGATGTGGCAACCACCGTTGTCACCCGCGGCAAGGTGGAGGTCTATAACAAGCTGGAGAAGCCCATGCCCGAGGGCTGGGCCATTGATTCCACCGGTAAGGTCAGCTCGGATGCCTCCCGCGTCATCTCCGATCTGAAGGCCAAGACCGGCGGTATCCTGCCTCTGGGCGGCGCCACCGAGAAGATGGGCAGCCATAAGGGTTACGGCTTTGGTATGATCGTGGAGCTGTTCACCGGCATCATCGGTCTGTCCAACACCTCCGCTCACACCTATGAGGGCGGCAAGGGCAAGATCTCGCATTCCTTCATCGCCATCGATCCTTCCATCTTCGGCGATCCCGCTGAGATCAAGGCTCACCTGTCCAACTATCTGGAGGAGCTTCGCAATTCTCCCAAGGCCGAGGGCGAGACCCGCATCTACACCCACGGCGAAAAGGAGATCTTCGCCATGGCCGACCGCATGGAGAACGGCATCAACGTCAACGTGAAGACCGTCAAGGAAATGAAGGAGCTGGCTGTGTATCTGGGTATGGACGTGAAGGCCTACCTGGGCGAAGAGGCTGCCGCTCTGTAAGAGAGTGGGCAACACCGATCATAAACCGATCTCAAGAGGACTGCTGTCTTTTCGATGGCAGTCTTCTTTTTTGTCTAAAAATCAATTTTTTGTAAATAACATATTGACAAAAGACGAAAAAGGGGGTATACTGAATACGATAGGCGGGTGAAGAACATGAAAAAAGGACGAATGATGGCGAGCCTCGGCAAAGCCCTTCCTTTTTTCTCTTTTTTTTGCCTTCGGGATACTTCCTTGACAGCAGAGGCTTTGCCTCTTTCTTTTCGCTGACGTTGATCGCTTCAACCGTCAGTTTTTTTATAGCCGATGCGGTCGGCCGAATGAAATGAAAACAAAGAAAAATGACAATATAAAAAAGGAGTACCTTATTATGAACAACCAAAAGCAACCCCTCACCGAAGGGATCTATGATGCAAGACAGCTCGGGATCCCGAAAATGCTGATCCTCGGCTTCCAGCATATGTTCGCCATGTTCGGCGCAACGGTGCTGGTGCCTCTGCTCACCGGTCTCGATGTCGGTACCACCCTGCTGATGGCAGGTCTCGGAACACTGCTGTTCCATGTGCTCACCGGCTTCAAGGTCCCTGCCTTCCTCGGCTCGTCCTTTGCCTTCTTGGGCGGCTACGGCGCCATCGCTCCGCTGGCCGGCTCCGGTGAGATGACCAATGCTCAGCTCCTGCCCTATGCCTGCCTCGGCGTTGCCTGCGCCGGTCTGGTGTATGTGATTCTGGCCGCGCTGATCAAGGTCGTCGGCATCAACCGCGTTATGCGCTTCTTCCCGCCTGTGGTCACCGGCCCGATCATCGTGGCCATCGGTCTCGGTCTGGCCGGCAGTGCGGTCAACAACTGCAAGACCAACTGGATGATGGCGATCATCGCGCTGGCGATCATCATCGTGTTCAACATCTGGGGCAAGGGTATGGCCAAGATCATCCCGATCCTGCTGGGTGTGGTCGGCTCCTGCGGCATCGCTGCCATTCTTGCTCTGGTCTTCGGCGAAACGGTCAACATCGGCGGAAACGATGTGATCACGCTGGCCGGCAATGAGAGCATGCAGCTCTTCTCGGTCTCGGCGCTTGAGAACCTCAAGTCGGCTGCCTGGATCGGTCTGCCCATCCATTGGGAAAACACCGTGTTCGGCGGCGTGGATTGGTCCAACACCTCGCTGATCATCAGCGCCATCGTAGCCATCATGCCCATCTCTTTGGCAACCATGATGGAGCACATCGGCGATATCTCCGCCATCAGCTCCACCTGCGGCAAGAATTACATCAAGGATCCCGGTCTGCACAGAAGCCTTCTCGGCGACGGTCTGGCAACCACGATGGCTTCGCTGTTCGGCGGCCCTGCCAACACCACCTACGGTGAGAACACCGGCGTTCTCGCTCTCTCCAAGGTCTATGATCCCCGCGTGATCCGCATCGCGGCTGTGATCGCGATCCTCTTCTCCTTCTCGCCCAAGTTCTCCGCACTGGTCAACCTGATCCCCACCTCGGTCATCGGCGGTATCTCCTTCGTGCTGTACGGCATGATCTCCGCAGTCGGTGTGCGCAACGTGGTGGAAAGCAAGGTCGACTTCTCCAAGAGCCGCAACCTGATCATCGCCGCCATCATTCTCGTTTGCGCCCTCGGTCTCGGCTCGGTCAGCTTCCGTGTCTTCGGCATCACCATCACCCTCTCCGCTCTGGCTGTCGCATCCATCGCCGGCATCCTGCTCAATGCCATCCTGCCCGGTAAGGATTACAATTTCGACGAGGAAAAGGGCGAAGACACCGGCGTGAATTTTAAGGTATAACATCCCCCGACGCATTTTGGAAAGGAAACACCATGAACAAACAATTGACCATATTCGATCATCCTCTGATCCAGCACAAGATCTCGATCCTCCGCAGCGTGGAGACCAGCAGCAACCAGTTCCGCGCGCTGGTGGAGGAGATCACCATGCTTATGTGCTATGAAGCCATGCGCGATCTGCCGTTGGAGGAGGTGGAGGTGGAAACGCCTTTGACCAAGACCAAGACCAAGATGCTGGCCGGCGTTAAGCTGGCGGTGGTTCCGATCCTCCGCGCCGGACTCGGCATGGTCAACGGCGTGCTGAATCTGGTTCCCTCCGCCCGCGTGGGACACATCGGTCTCTACCGCGACGAGGAAACGCTGGAGCCTCATGAGTACTACTGCAAGCTGCCGAAAAACATCGGAAGCCGTCTTGTGATCGTCACCGATCCCATGCTGGCCACCGGCGGCTCGGCTGTGGACGCCATCAAGCTCATCAAGCAGCACGGCGGCAAGAAGATCAAGTTTATGTGCCTGATCGCCGCTCCCGAGGGTGTCAAGGCTCTGACCGAGGCGCATCCCGATGTGGAGGTCTACTGCGCGCATTTGGACGAGTGCCTCAACGAGCGCGGATACATCGTTCCCGGGCTTGGCGACGCGGGCGACCGTATCTTCGGTACCAAATAAGAAAAACAAAAAAAGAACAGGATCGCTTTCGGGCGGTCCTGTTTTTGTGTTCAGCCTTTTTACCGTGCGGGTGCTTTTTCGCTTTTTTCCATTTTATACAATTCCTCAGCGGCAAGGCGGGCCTTGGCCACCGGTTCGCCTCCTTTGGGGAAGCAGTAATAGAGCATCTGACTGTCGCCGATGCCGATCACGTCGCCGATCTCATACCAGAAATAGTCGGAATTGAGGCTGTGGGAGGCGCGTGGCGGCTGGGTGTAGGAGAGCGTGCCGCCGCATCCGGTGAGACGGAAGCCCTCACGGTCGTGGATGAGCCGTCCGCTGCCTACCATATACAGCGCCTTGTGGTCGGCCAGTACACCGATGTCCACCTCCGCATCCAGACGGTAGCTGCCGTCCTCGATCTCCTTTCTTACCTGCTCCCGCTCCCAGGCATACCAGTCGGGGATGTGGGGAAAAGCGGTCTCGCCTTCCTCCGCCTGCAGTCGCCCCAGTGTGTCCAGCTCATACACCTTGCCGCAGGCGTGGCAGGTCAGCTTGGTTCCCTTGCCCTCCATCGCGCCCTCGCTTTCGCAATGGGGACAGCGGTAGAGGATGCGGTGGAGCCCGTCGGCGCGGAAGGGCTCTTGGATCTCGATGCCGTTTTCGGCCTGCCAGGCAAAGCTGTCGAAGGAAAAGGCGCGGTCAATGACCGCATCGATCTCCTCTACGCTTTTTTCACGGAGCTCGTCTCGGCTGAGCAGGCAGGAGAGCGTTGCGCTGACCTTCACCTTGCGCTTCTGCAGTCCGTTGTACAGCGGATCGCGGGCGAAGGCGCCGTAGGTCTGGATGTGGAGCACGGGGACGTCCAGCCGCTTGAGCAGGAGCCCCAGATGACGGGGCAGGGTGGTGGCACAGCCGTCGAAGCTGTAGCCTGCCTCGGGGAACATCAGCACGTCGGTCTTCAGCTCCTTCAGTGCATAGCGGATGTCGCTGAGGAGGCGGAAGTCGGAAACGAATTTCTGCGTGGGGATGCACCCGATCTGCCGCATCAGCCACTCCTTGCCCACCAGCCCGTCAAAGGTGGAGACGATGCAGTGGGGAGCGGGGTAGCGGACGACCGATGCGATCTCCAAATCGATGAAGCTGGAGTGGTTCATCAAAATCAGGTAAGGACCGTCCCCCGCTTTTTCCATATGGTGGGTGGTATAGGAAAAGCCGGTCCCCAGCATATCGAAGAAGGAGAGGACACGGATCAGCGCGGAAAAGAGAAAACCGCGTTTTTTCGGCTTTTTGTGGATCGGCTTCGGCAGGGCGCGCACCTGCTCAAAGGACAGTTTTTTGGTTTTGATCTTCATAACGGGCTCCGATCGTCGTTTTTTACCGTTTCAGTGTACCATATTTTTGCTCATTTGGCAAGAGCGCGCGGAAGATTGCATAAAATTCCCCCTTCTTCCGCATACTACTGCGCGGGGGTGATGGTTTTGTCCGAATTTTGCGGTGAGTATACCGCCGATGTGGCGCTGGTCGATCGTGAGCTGCGGATCGGCGAAAGCTTTGATCTGAAAAAAAGAGAATTGATCATGGGCGGAAAGCAGGTCTGCCTGTATTACGTAGACGGGTTTGTGAAGGATCACATCCTGCAGAAGCTGCTAGAGGTGATGATGAATGTAAAGAAAATGCCCGATTCGCCGCAGACGCTGATCGCGCGGGAGATGCCGTACATCGAGGCGGCACTGTACACGGACACCGAACGGCTGGTGAAGGAGGTGCTGAGCGGTGTGTCGGTCTTCATCATCGACGGGATGAAGGAGGCTGTGGCGGTCAATTCCCGTACTTACCCGGCGAGAAGCGTCAGCGAGCCCGAAAACGACAAGGTCCTGCGCGGCTCGCGGGACGGCTTTGTGGAAACGCTGCTGTTCAACACCGCCATCATACGCCGCCGCATCCGCGATCCGCAGCTGACCGTGAAGGTAAAGACCGTCGGCCGCTCCTCGAAGACCGACGTGGCGGTCTGCTACATGGACGACCGTGTGGACCGCAAGCTTTTAAACAGCGTGCTGAAAAAGCTGGATGCCATTGACGTGTATGCGCTGAGCATGGGGCATGAGAGTCTGGCGGAATGCCTGATCGAGAAAAAGTGGTACAATCCCTTTCCCAAGATCCGTTACACCGAGCGCCCCGATGCGGCCACGGCCATGATTCTGGAGGGGAGCATCATCCTTTTGTGTGACTCGTCTCCCGAGGCGATGATGCTGCCCACCTCGATCTTCGATTTTCTGCAGGAGACCGGCGACTATTACTATCCGCCGCTGACCGGAAGCTACCTGCGTCTGCTTCGCGTGGCGGTCTTCTTGCTGACGATCTTTCTTTCACCGCTTTGGTTTCTTCTCATCGAGCATCCCGAGTGGCTGCCGCAGTGGCTGCATTTTTTGGATGTGGACAAGGAGGGGGCTCTGCCCATCCTCTTCCAGCTGCTGCTGGTGGAGTTTGTGGTGGACGGGCTGAAGATGGCATCGCTGAACACGCCGAACACGCTGAACAATTCGCTGAGCGTGGTGGGCGGTCTGATTTTGGGCGATTTTGCGGTGCAGACCGGCTGGCTGGTGCCGGAGGTGATCTTGTACATGGGCTTTGTGTCCATCGCCAACTTTACCCAGCCCAGCTATGAGCTGGGGTATGCACTCAAATTCATGCGGATGATCCTGCTGGTGCTGACCGCTTTGTTCGATGTGACCGGCTTTGTTGCCGGTACGCTTCTGACGCTGGTGCTGATTGCAAGCAACAAGAGCGTGGATGGCGGCAGACGGTATCTCTATCCGCTGATCCCCTTCAACGGGCGTGCGCTGAAGCGGCTCTTCCTGCGGGTGAAGCTGGACTGCAAGAAAAAAGAAGGCAAAGAAGGCGGAAAAAGCAAATAAGGCAATAAGAAAACGGCTGGCGAAAAAAACGTCAGCCGTATCTTTTTTCTTTCAGCTTTCCAAGCGGTGGAAGGAATCGGGAACGCCCTTTTTGAACAGGCGGTCCAACATCGGAGAGACCTTGTCAAAATCGGGCGGACGCTTGTCGGCGTTGTGCGCATCGCTTCCGAGAAGAATGGGAAGCCCGTCCTCGCACAAACGCTTGAAGAGCCTGCGGACGGAGAAGTGCCTCAGAGCCCCCGTGGTGAACTGGAAGATTGCGCCCTCCGTGGCGAGGATCTTGGCAAACAGCTCTTTGCCGTAAATGTCCCGATACCGTTCGATGTGGGCGAACACCGGCGTGATGCCCTGCCCGTAGAGGATGTTGTCGATCTCGTGAGCGATCCAGTCCTGTCTTGCGGAGAAGGGAAGCTCGATGAGCACACTGCGGCTGCTTCCCATTGTAAGAGAGGAGAGATCGCAGGTCTCGCTGATGTTCTGCTCCAGCGCCACCTCCGCGGCGGGAAGAAGACGTACCCCCTCCGGAAGAAGAGGAAGCGTTTGCCTGAGTGCGTCGTCCCGTTGCTTCAAAAAACTCTTGACCGATTGACGGTGGGCGATGAAGTGGGGCGTGGCGTACACCAGACGGATGCCCTGAGACGCCAGCTTTTCCAGCATGGCTTTTGTGATCTCGGGCGAACTTGCGCCGTCATCGATCCCGGGAAGCAGGTGACAGTGGTAGTCAACGGTCAGCTTCATGGGATTCAGCCGAAGCGGCAGCTTCGCTCTCGCGGATGTATTCAGTGGGGCTGTGAACATAGTGCGAATAGGGGTTGTAGCGGTAGGAGTAGGAGCCGCGCGGGTGCTTCTTGATGCGGCTGCCCTGATCGGCGGTGAGGACCGCGCCGAGAATGTTGATGTTGGTCAGATTGATGCTTTCGATGACCTTGGATAGGCTCAACTGGTTGGTCTCGTTCTGGCGGACGGCCAGCAGGATACCGCAGGTCATATCCGCAAACATCAGCGCATCGGTGACCACATTGATCGGCGGCGTGTCGATGATGATGTAATCGTACGCGTTTTCCAGCCGCTTCAGCAGGTCGGCCATGTTGCCCGAACCGAGTAGCTCGGAGGGGTTGGGGACGAAGCTTCCCGAGGTGAGCAGATCCAGCCCCGGCATGATGTGGTTGACCGCATCCTCCAGACGGGTGAGGTTGGCGATCATCTGCGCCAGACCGCGGTTGTTGCTCAGCTCAAAGATCTTGTGCTGGGTGGGGTTGCGGAAATCGGCGTCTATCAGAAGAACCTTGACCTCCATCTGCGCCAGAGCAATGGCCAGGTTGGAGGAGAGGGTGGATTTGCATTCGTTGGGCTCCGAGGAGGAAACGACAATGCTCTTGCTCTTGTTGGGAGCGGAGGCGATGGCAAACATGATGCTGGTGCGGAGTGCCTTGTACGCCTCACGGTATTCGAAATCATGAGAGAGATCCAAGCGGGCTTTGCGGCGAATGGAAACGGCCGAAGCAGGCTTTTTCTTAGCGGCGGCTGCCATAGGTATAGGCTCCTTTCTTGTTGGCCGATGTCGATTCGCAGTCCGGGATCGAGCCCAAAAGTGGAATCTGGAATTTCTGTCGGAAGTCGTCTTCGGATTTGATGGTCGTGTCCATCATGTCAAACATGAGGGCAACGGTAAAGCTCAGCGCGGCACCGGCAAGGAAGGCGAGCAGCGAGGTGGGAATGACCTTTTTGCTGATCGGCGTGCCTTCGGTGGCGCTGGTGGTGATCTTGATGGTGCTGGCAGGGAAGATGCCGTTGATGATGTCGGGCATCAGCGTTTCATAAGCCTGGATGACCAGCTTGGAGAGGTTGGGCGACTCGGAGCGGGCATAGATGGTCATATACATCGACTCATCGCTGGAGGCGGACACCATGCTCTTCACCTGCTTTTCGGTGATAGGTGCGATGCCGTTCTTTTCAAAATTATCGTTGAGCAGCTGGGTGACCTGTGAGATCACCATGCCCTCCTTGATGGCGGTGATGGATGCTTCCACAATTGCCGAGCTGGCCGAGATGTCCGAGGTGGAATAGGTGGCCTTCTCACCCCAGTTGGTGTTATAGACCATCAGCCGCATCGACGACTGATATTCCTGCGTTTTGAAAAACGAGGTGTAAACGAAGGCGGCGGAGGCGCAGAGGATGCCAACAACGAGAATGAGGATCCAGCTTTGCTGTACCACCTTCAAAAAAGAGGACAATTTGACCGTCTTTTCAGAATGTTCCATATTCTTCTCCTGCTTCCATTATTTCTTTTCGGAAAGCGAGTGCTTCCGATGGATAAATATACTCTTTATTATACAGCCGATCGGGATGGCTGTCAAGATATATTGTGATATTACGATATAATTCGTGCAAAGTCGCACAAAAATTAAACCCGGCTTTTCTCGCCGACGAAGGCCGTGTTCACATCGCAGGGGGCCTTGTAGGTGGGGACCGAGGCCATCAGGGCATTGCGGACGGCAAAGGGCTCGTCGCTTTCCAACGCATCGCGCAGCCTTTGCAGGATCTTGTCCATCTCCTCGCTTCGGATCGGAGGCTCGTTTTCCACAAAGATCATGTCGTCCTCGGTTTTGGACAGGTTGTTGCCCTTGATCAGAAGCTCCTCGTACAGCTTTTCGCCCGGGCGCAGACCGATCTCCACAATGTCGATGTCCTCATACGGACGGTAGCCCGAGAGCGTGATGAGCTTTTCGGCCAGATCCAAAATCTTGACGGGCTTGCCCATATCCAGCACGAAGATCTGGGAATTCTGAGCGAAGCATCCGGTCCGCAGAACCAGTTGGACCGCCTCGGGGATGGTCATGAAATAGCGGATGATGCGCTTGTCGGTGACGGTGACCGGCCCGCCCTTTTCGATCTGCTTCTGGAAGAGGGGGATGACCGAGCCGTTGGAACCGAGCACGTTGCCGAAGCGGACTGCCGAGAAAACGGTCTAGCTGCCGTGCATCGACTGCATGATCATCTCGCACACCCGCTTGGAGGTGCCCATCATGTTGGTGGGATTGACCGCCTTGTCCGTGGAGATGAGGACCATCTTTTTGACCCGGTAGGTCTCGCAGGCCATGGCCACGTTGTAGGTGCCGAAGATGTTGTTCTTGACCGCCTCGTCGCAGCAGTCCTCCATCAGCGGGACGTGCTTGTGTGCGGCAGCGTGGAAGACATAATCGGGGCGGTAGCGATCGACCAGCTCAAACATCTTCTTTTTGTCACGCACCGAGGCGATCTCGATCTTCAGATCCAGACGCGGATGCTTTTCCAGCAGCTCCTGCTGAAGCTCATAGGCACTGTTTTCGTAGATGTCCACCACCACCAGACGGCGGGGGGCCATGGCGGCCAGCTGACGGCAGAGCTCCGAACCGATGGAGCCGCCTCCGCCGGTGACCATCAGCGTTTTGTCCTGATAAAAGTCCTTGATACCGGTGTTGTCGAAGGCTTTGACGTCGCGGTGGAGCAGGTCGGCGATCTTCAGCGAGCTCAGCGTTTTGGTGGCGCTGATCGAGCCCTGCTCGTCGGAGTTGATGGAGAAGGCGAAGGTCTTGACCTTCAGCGAGGCATTGAAACAGATGTCAACGATGCGCTGCTTTTCCTTTGCCGACAGGGAGGGGATGGCGATGATGATCTCCTTGACGGGGGTATCGCTCAGAATCTCGGCGATCTGGTCTGACCGTCCCTTAACGGGAATGTCGTGGATGTACCGCCCCAGCTTGTGAACGTCGTTGTCGAAGAAGCAGTAGGGCATATAGGGCGAATGCTCGTCGTGGAGGAGCTGATTGACCAGAACGGTCCCGGTGAAGCCGGCGCCCACGATGGCGACCATGGTTTTGTGACCGCTCTTCTTTTCCAGCCTCCGCTTGATCAGCACGCCGCTGTAAAACAGACGGGAGCCGATGACCAGCAGCAGCGAGAGCATGAAAACCGTCATGTAAAAGAGGAAGAGAGAGACCGAATAGCACCATCCGATCGGCAGGCGTGAGAGGAGCATTTCGCAGAGCGTGAAGGACGCGAAGCCGCACAGATCGGCCACGGCCAAACGGATGTACTCGCCGGCCTCCGCATACCGCCAGATGCCTATATAGGTGCGGAAGCAGAAGCGGAAGAATTCGATAAAAAGGAACATCAGAGAAAAGTGCGCGATCAAACGCTCACAGCCCACCGTTTCCTTCATCGAGGAGTCGAGGAAGAGAAAAAAGGTGACCAGCGCAGCAGCCAGCAGGAGAAAGAAGAAGTCGATCCCCACCAAAAAGAGCTTGCGCAGGGGAGAGGTGCCGGTCTTGTCAGGAGAATAAGCCATAAAAACAACCTCATAGATCAACGATCGTATTCGTGCATACAAATGCGCAGATATCAATAGTATAACAGATATGTCATGCTTTTTCAATAGTTTTTTCGTTTTTTCTTCTTTTTTTCGCGCGCCTTTTCGCACTCTCTTGACAAGCGCGCGCAGAGCCCTTATAATAAAGGATAGAAAACATGACAAAAACCGACAGAAACGGATGGAAACCTGTATGGAAGGACAGCACGACACAAAAAGAAAAAAGCGCTTCGGCGACCGCCCCGACGGACGGAAGCTTCGGACGGTGGCGCCCATGGCGCGGGTGATCTATTTCATCATGAAAAAGCGCTCGGATGCGCAGAACTATTTTGCCGACACCATCGAGCTGGATGCGGTGGATGAATATATAAGGAAGAAACATGCCGAGGGCATGAAGACCTTCGGTCTGATGCACCTGTTTGTGGCGGCATACATACGAACGGTCAGCCAGCGGCCGGGCATCAACCGTTTTGTTTCGGGGCAAACGCTCTATTCCCGCGACTATGCGGAGGTGGTGATGACCATCAAGCGCGAGATGCGCCTCGATGCGCCCGACACCTGCATCAAGCTCCGTTTTGACCGGAATGCCACAGCCAACGATGTGTACGAAAAATTCAATCAACTCATCACCGAATACCGAAGCAATCCCGGGGAGAGCGATTTTGACAAAGTTGCCAAAATTTTGAATTATATCCCCCGTCTGCTCCTGCGTTTTTTGGTAGGAGTGCTGAATTTCCTCGATTATTTCGGCCTCATGCCGAAGGCGCTTCTGGAGGTCAGTCCCTTCCACGGCTCGTTTATCATCACCTCCATGGGCTCGCTGGGCATCCAACCCATCTATCACCATCTGTATGACTTTGGAAACCTGCCCATTTTCCTTTCCTACGGCGCCAAGCGCTATGCCTATGAGACCGATGCGGAGGGGAAGGTCCGCCGCAGAGCCTATGTGGACTTCAAGGTGGTCACCGACGAGCGCATCTGCGACGGGTATTACTTCGCCTCGGCCGTCAAGCTGATGAAGCAGTATCTGAAGAACCCGTCCCGTCTCGACGAGCCGCCCGCAGAGGTGCTGGAGGACATCGACTGACCTCGTCAAAATGGCCAAAAAAACGAGCGTTTTTTCGTGCTTTGTGGGGAAATGAAATCGACACGAAAAAAAAAGAAAAAAACTATTGACAAACCCTTGAAAGTTTTGTAAAATGTATAGGAAGATAATGTATAGGTATATTCATATCCAAATTTCCTGACGAGGTGAAAATTATGAAAAAAATCGTTGTTCTTGCTCTCGCGGTTATGACGATGTTCACCCTGCTTGCAGTCGGTGCCTCCGCTGCGGACAGTGTTGATGTTGTCGTTTCCGTCCCCACCGCTGCTGTCGCTAAGGACGGTCAGTTCACGGTGGATGTGAAGTTCAAGGATGCCTCC
Organism: Oscillospiraceae bacterium; assembly: GCA_015063795.1. GTDB lineage: Bacteria > Bacillota > Clostridia > Oscillospirales > CAG-272 > SIG694. The sequence continues at coordinate 44,040 of SVTL01000012.1, read as the reverse complement.
GAGCTGACGGCCAATGTCGTCGCCGGTCTCCAGATCGAGCTTCAGATCGATAAGGCCAAGTTCGCTGTTGCCAAAGAGGACGTCACCATTGACGAGGCTCTCAAGTCTGCCGCAGGCAGCTTCTATGGCTATAGCGTATCGTCTTCCGGCAAGATCGTGTTTGTTGCCATCAAGGATGATTTCACCGCTTCCAGCGGCTTCTCCGGTGTCAACAACATTTTCAGCGTCAAGCTGACCGCTCTTGCTGACATTGCCAATCCCAGCGATGAGATTGCCATCAGCGGCTCCACCGCCAAGCTTGTGGTCGGTAACGGCAGCGCCAATCAGCTGTCCGGCACCATCACCAAGGCCGGTGCTTCTGCCAATGTCACCTTCGCAACCGCAACGCCCGCTGAGCTGAAGTACATTGCGGATGCAACCATCAATTCGACGGATGTCGGTGCTGTTCTGACCAAGATCCCCGCTGATACCACGGTGGCTGATCTGCAGGTTATGTTCGGCAGCAGCATCATCAAGGTCAAGAAGGGCAGCAATTATCTGGCCGAGACCGCAGCTGTCGGTACGGGCGCGATCGTTGAACTGTACAACGGTTCCTCCAAGGTGGATGAAGCCATTGCAATCGTTCTCGGCGATATCACGGGCGATGGCGCTGTTAAGAATGGTGACGTTGTTAAGCTTCGCCGCTTCCTCAACGATGCGGTCAGCAATCCTTTGGATGTCTGCTTCCAGTTTGCCGGCGATATCACGGGCGATGGCAACCTGAAGAACGGTGACGTTACCAAGCTTGCTCGTTTTGTGAACGATCCTGTGGCAAACCCGATTGGTTGATTTGTAAAAAATAAATTTTATATATTTAAACAAAGAAAGGGTTAGAACTATGTCTAAGAAAATCCTTTCGGCTCTGTTGGCGGTTCTCATGATCGTCTCTCTCCTCCCCACTGCAGTGTTTGCAATGGCGGATCTGAGCGTTGCTGTGACCGTTGATAAGGCCGAGTACGAGAAGGGTGACACCGTCACCGCCACCATCAAAATGAGTGGAACCAACGCCGATATCAGCGGTGCACAGGTTTGGCTCCACTATGATCCCGCCGAACTTACCTTCGTCAGCGTTGAGCTGGGCGAATTCGGTAATTCCTTTGACGGCGGTAAGGACTTTGCTAATATTGCTGCTAGCAACTATGTCAATGTCCGTCTCGACTCCCTCACCTCTCCCGTCCTGAATGGTGAAGGCGTACTTGCTGTTGTTAAGTTCACCATCGCCGGCGATTCCGTCTCCAAGTTCAATCTTGAAGTTAAGGACATCACCAACGATGAGTTCGACAGCTATGAGCCCACTGTTACTCAGGCTACCATCACCATGAAGGGTGCCGCTATTGTGCCCCTCACCACCATCTACATCGCAGACGTTGCCACCGGTGACGGCTCCGGTAAGGACAAGAACAACCTGATGGGTAATGATGCTGCTTATGCTGCAGCCATTGCTTCCGGCACGACCACTGGTACTTCTTCTTCCGGTAAGGCTGAAGAGTACAAGGGCAGCGCCATCTACAAGGCTTGGGATGCTCTGAAGGAGACCGGCGGTACCATCGTTGTGGCCGGCACCGTTACCGTTGCCACCGGTGATGCTACCGAGGGCGGCAAGGCTGCCAACTTCTATCTGCCTAACCTCTCCAAGGGCGCTGAGATCGTTGTCACCGGTAAGACCGCTGACGATGACTTCACCTCTGTAGCCAAGATCGTTCTTTCCTCGCAGTATTTCAAGATGAGATTCCATCAGGCTAACGGTACTTTCGGCAACAACACCTCCGTTACCTGGGATAACCTGACCTTCGAAAGAACCGGTTCCATCGACTACTTCAACTTCGTCCTCAGCGGTATTCCCACTGTGTTTGGCGAAGGCATCACTGCCACCCTTGTCGAAGGCACTCCCGGTTACATGGATCTGTACGGCGCGGCTCTTTGGAACGGCGCTAAGGATACCGATGGTGACGGCGTTGCTGTGGATATCACCATCAAGGGCGGTAAGTATCGCACTGTTGTCGGTACCTCTAACTTCTCTACTGAGACGAAGGTCATCGACGGCGATGTCAACATTTCCATTGAGAATGCAGAGCTGACCGGCCAGATCTACGGTACCGGTAAGCTGACCGACGGTAACCTCGGCGGCAAGGATTCTCTCCAGATCAACGGCGATTTCAACCTCTCCGTTAAGAATTCCACCGTCCGCTCCATTTATGCATTCAATGATTACACCTGCAAGTCCACCAGCGTCAACAAGGACCACATCTCCGGTATGGGTAACATCCTGGGCGATGCCAACATCTACATCGGTGCAGGCACCAATGCTCAGATGATCTATCTCACCAGCAATGCACATAAATACTCCGATTCTACCACCAACATGTCTCATCCTTACCGCTACGGCCAGATCGCCGGCAATGCAACGGTAACCGTTGACGGTTCCGCTTCCGGCGCAGAGAATGAGATTACCTTCACTCGTATCGACTTCGGCTCCATGGGCTTCACCAATGCCAATTCCAAGTTCACCATCAAGTTCATCGGTGACAACTGGAGACCCACCGGTACGCTGTGGAACGTTGGCGCATCCAATCAGTGGGGCGCTTCCTTCTTCAACGCTTCCGGTTCCAACTACTTCAGTGCAAGCCAGCAGTCTGCAACCCAGCCCGCTTGCTACTACGGTATCCTCGACTTCTCCGGCATGACCTACGATCAGTACTGGAATCATGCCTATAAGGTAAGCGGCGTTGATGTCAAGCTCAACGACATGTACCGCATGTTCCCCGGCAAGCAGGTCACTCCCGCTAATCCTCCTGCAGGCGTAACCTACTACGGCTCCAAGTCCACCTACGCTTATGGCTTCCATGAAGTCATTGCTCCCACCGACCTCATTCCTCAGACGCTCGTCGTGAAGACTACCGGTAAGACCGAGTACTTCACCAATGAAGTGTTCGATAACAGCGGCTTCGTTTACACCGTAACCTACACCAACGGTACCTTCAAGGATATCTCCGGTGAAGACATCGTCATCGACAAGACCGATGCTTTCGTTGCCGGCGACACCAAGGTCACCGCTTCCGTGAAGGGCTTTGCTGATGTCAAGACTGAGATCGCTGTCACCGTTAAGGTTCCCACCGAGACTCTGAAGTCCATCAATGTTACCACTCCTGCCGCCAAGACTGCTTACATCGAAGGCGATAAGCTCGACATTGCTGGTCTGGTTGTCACCGCTACCTACGCTAAGGAAGGCTCCGCTGACATCGACAAGGTCATCGAGAATGCCAAGCTCACCTTCAAGCCCGCTCTTGACAAGGCTCTCACCATTGCTGATACCACCGTTGAGATCTCCTACTCTGAGGCAGGCGTTGACAAAGAAACCTCTTATGCAATCACCGTTTCCGCTCCTGCTCTCACCAGTATCGAAGTGAAGAATCCCGCTGCTGTGAAGCGCGATTACTACAAGGGCGAAAACCTCGACCTCGCCGGTCTGGTTGTCGTTGCTACCTACGAGAACGGCACCACCAAGGAGTTCGCTCTCACCGATGTGACCGCTGCTCCCGCGAACGGCACGAAGCTGACCAACGAGACTGCAGTCACCATCACCTTCGGCGGTGAGGACACCACTCTCCCGATCACCGTTACCGAAGTTACCTCCATTGCGATCGATGAGGCTTCCCTCGCCAATGTTAAGTCCGAGTATAAGCCCGGCGAAGAGGCTGACCTCTCCGGTCTGAATCTGATCATCAATGGCACCGAGACCGTTGCTGCTGCTGACCTCGGCTCTGCCGTTAAGGTCACCTCCGGCGAAATCGAGTCCGGCGACACTGAGATCCAGATCGAAGTCAAGCTCGGCGATTACAGCACGGTTCTCTCCATTGCCATCGAAGTGAAGAACAGCATCTATGATTCTATGTTCACTTCTTGGGTCATGTGGGTTTCCAAGAACCTGTACACCGTCACCTTCGTTGACCACGACGGTACCGTTCTTGCCACCAAGCAGGTCGCTCCTTACAGATTCGTTGTTGGTCCTTCCAACCCCACTCGTGCAGGCTACACCTTCAAGGGCTGGGATAAGAACCTTGACAGCGTCACCAGCGACATGACCGTCACCGCTGTTTACGTCGAAAACAAGTAATCAGCAACTGACAAACAAGCAAACAACAAAAAAGGTGTGTTCCGAAAGGAGCACACCTTTTTGCATCATCAGAACGTTTTTCTTGATTTGCCGGGGACCGCGAGCCGAACCCCTTTTGCAACATCAGAACTTTTTTTGATTTGCTGAAAACTGCAAGCGGCAGTCCTTATGCAACAATGGCTTTCCGATTTTTCTGAGAGCCGCAAGGGGTTCACTATTTCATCATAAGAATGGCATTTCTTATTTTGCCGAGAGCCGGAAGAGACTCACATTATGCACCATAAGAATGGCCGTCTTTGCTTTCTTGAGAATTTCAAGAGAACATATTTCATGCCAACGATCCGCATCATGAGACGTAAAAAAGACCGCCATCAATAGGACAGCGGCCTTTTGGTATGAAACGTGTTGAAGGATCTTTACTCAGCTTCCGCCGAGAAGGTTTCAAAAGCATCCGTGTAGGAGACGGTAAAGCCGGAAGCCAGATTCGCTTTGAATTCATAATATTTTCTGGTGCAGAAGCTGGCGCGGAGGGATTCCAGATTTTCGTTGATGTAGTCCTCCTCCAAAGGGAGACGCTTGATGATGTGGTAGCCGTAGGGACTTTCCACGATCCCGCTTGTCTGTCCGATCTCAAGCTCCTTGACCGTTTTCTCAAATTCCATCACTTCAAATTCATCGTGCGTGAAATAATAGCCGTCGGGGTTGTTGAGCATAAATTCGTCCTCGCCCAATTCAACGATCAAAGCCGCGAAGTCCTTGCCTTTGTTGACACGGTCCAGCGCCTGCTGAGCCAGCGCAAGGCATTCCTCCTTGGCATCGTGATTGTCAAAGCGGATCAGAATGTGGGAGGCATGAAAGAAGTTGGTCGAAATGTCTTTTAACAGGATCTCGTCGCTGGCATGAATGATGCCGTTGGCTTCGTCAACCACGAAAAAGTAAACAGCCTCCTCGATGGCCTGCAGCTCATAAGCCGTTTCAAACAGCTTACGGTCCATGTGGGCCTGCTCCAGCGCGGCCTCAAGGGCAGCCTCGTCGCCCTCAAAATCGCTCTCAAGCATCGCCTCATAGGCATCCTTGCCGCTTGCCTCGGTGCGGATGTCGTAGTTGTCCGCCATCTCATAAACGGCCGCGACCTCTCTCAGCTCAGCCAGAACGGTCTGGTGGATCTCCGCCTCCTCCGCATCGGGCATTTCCTCCTCAAAATTGAGGTACAGATATCGGTAAAAGTCGGTGCTGAAGGAATGATCGCCGATCTTCACAATGGGATTGGCCACACGTCCGGAGCAGGAGGACAGCAAAAACAGGGAAACAAGGAGCGCGCAGAAACAAAGTCGTTTTTTCATAGAAAGCATCCTTTCATGTTTACGATTGTATTCAAATGGCTTTGATGATGGCAACGCGGTCATTGCCGGACAGATCCTTGCAAACCGTGCAGGCAACACCGCTTTCGATGCAGATTTCCTTGACCGCCTCACCCTGATCGTATCCGATCTCAAACAGCAGCGTGCCGCCCGGATTGAGAAACTTCATATAAGCGGGGATCATAAAGCGGTAGAAGCGCAGACCGTCCTCGCCGCCGTCCAAGGCCATGCGCGGTTCTTTTTTCACCGATTCGTCCAACGTGTCCACCACCGCGGAGGGGATGTAGGGCGGATTGGAGACGATGCAGTCGAACGAGTAGCCAAGCATGAAATCGGGGCGGAGCACGTCGGCCTGCATGAAGACGATACGGCGTGAGACGTCATGGATGGCGGCATTTTTCTGTGCCACCGCCAACGCCTTTGACGAAAGGTCCACCGCCAGACAGGAGCAATCGCTGACCTGCTTCAGCGCTGTGATCGCAATGCATCCGCTGCCGGTGCAGAGATCGGCAAAGCAGCCCCCCCTCGGGAGCGCGGCGATCAGCTTTTGCACGAGAAATTCGGTATCGCTGCGCGGAATCAGGCAATCGGGGCTGACAAAAAAATCGCGCCCGAAAAAAGAGGCGGAGCCGGTGATGTAAGCTGCCGGCTCGCCTGCCTGATAACGCTTGATGGCCTCATCCAAACGGCGCTGATCCGCGGCCGGGATGCGGTATTCGGGATGCGCAAGAAAAAATGCGCGGTTCTTCCCGGTAAAATGCTCTTTTAAAATCTCGATATCATCCATGCTGTTCGGTTGACTCGCTTTCGGCGCTTTCGGGCTCGGTTGCCTCCTCAGAAGCGGCCGCCTCTTCGGGGAACACGTCGGGCAGAGAGCACTTCAGCGCCTTGATGGCCACTTCGATCTGGCTCTCATCGGGCTCAAGGGTGGTCAGACGCTGCATCAGCAGACCGGGCGCGGAGAGGATGCGGACGAGAATGTTGTCGTGCTTGCCGGCATACATGATGAATTCATAGCCCACGCCCACGATCAGCGGGAGCATGAGCAGCTTGACGATGACGCGGAGCGCCATGTTGTCCCAGGTGATGAAGGTGGAGAAGAGGATGCTGATGATGAGGATGACGAAGATGAAGCTGGTGCCGCAGCGGGGATGGAAGCGCTTGAACTTCTTGACGTTTTCGGGCGTCAGCTCCTCGCCGGATTCATAGCAGAAGATGCTCTTGTGCTCGGCACCGTGATATTCAAAAGTACGGCGGATGTCCTTCATAAAGGAAACCGCCCAGATGTAGGTGATGAAGATCAGGATCTTGATCAGACCCTCTATGACGCTTTTGGCCATACCGATGTGACCGCCGGTGATGCCGTCCAGCCAGCCGGTGAACAGGGAGGGGAGGACGAAGAAGATGCCGAAGCCGAGGGCGAGTCCGAGGACCATGGCAACACCCATGATGATGTCAAACAGACTCTTGCCGCACTTCTCCTTCAGCCATTTTTCGAATTTGGTCTCTTCCTCTTCTTCCAGACCGAATGCCTCGGTGGAAAGCATGAGGGTGTTGTAGCTGAGGATCATGGTCTCCACAAAGTTGACGATGCCTCGCAGAATGGGAATGTTCAGGAATTTATGTTTTTTCTTCACCGAAACAAAAGCCTTGTTGGTGACCTTGATGCTGTTGTCGGGCATACGGACGGCAACGCTGTAACGCTCGCCGGCTTTCATCATAACGCCTTCGATCACGGCCTGTCCGCCCACCGAACCCAATCGGCAGTTTTTGCTTTTCTCCGCCATAATGCAGTTCCTTTCCTTATATGTAAAGATGCTCATCCAACAGTATACCACATTTTTAAAACGAATAGTATATATTTTTTGTAAACAAATACAAGAGAAATAAGGGGAATTTTTTTTGAAAAACTATGGAAAAAGCGAAAAAAACATGCTATAATGAATCAAACCTGTAGCCATGGGCCGATCGTGCCCGTGAAAGCCGCATAAACCGCCTGAAGAATCCCCGAAACGGGCGGAATGCGAAACCGATTTTTCAAAACAATGAATTTTGAAAGGGATCAAGATCATGATTGACAAGAGCTTACCGAAATTTTTAGTGGGACTGGAAAAGTTTGATGCCGGCAACTATCCTCATTGTGAGCTTCCCGAGGGCTATACGGTTCATATGTACGAGCCGAACATGGGCTATGAGGATGCTTTCGCCCGTATGTGGGTGGCCTGCGGCCAGTTCGTTGATTTCAACAACGCCAGAGCGGTCTTCGTCCGCGAATTTCTCTCCACTCCCGAGCTGGATCCTCATGAGCGCTGCCTGTTCATCAAGGCGCCCGACGGCGAGATCATGGCGACCTGCTCGATGTGGATGGGCACCGACCTGGACGAAACGCCGACTCCCCGTATGCACTATCTGATCGTGGGCGACGGACATGAGGGCAAGGGCATTGCCCGTGCGCTGGTGTCGAAGATGATGGAGCTGCACCAGAAGCTGGAGCAGGGCGATTATGTGTACCTGACCACCACCTCCTGGAACTTCCACGCCATCAACATTTATCTCGACTTTGGCTTCAAGCCCTGCATGAACAAAAAGCCCCGCAGCAAGGCGCTGGAAGCTATCCCTTACGAGGAATGGGTCAAGACGAACGCGGAAAGATGGGATATGCTTCTGGAAAAGATGAACGCTTACCGCGCCAGAAAGGGCAAGGCACCCTATCGTCTTTCGGAATGATTCTTTCGGAATCACGAAGGTCTTTTTCAAGCAAGCAAAAAAACGATCCGATGAGGTTGACGGTCAAAAAAGCCGTTGACCGCATTGGTTTTGATGCCGGTGAAACCGGAGAAAGGGAAGTATCATGGAATCGTTGAAGGAACTGTACCGCTTCGGCAAGGGACCGTCCAGCTCGCACACCATGGGGCCGGAGAAGGCGGCGATCGGTTTTTTGACCGATTACCCCGATGCGGACTTCTACCGCGTCACGCTTTACGGTTCGCTGGCCAAGACCGGCAAGGGGCATCTGACCGACGAGGTGCTGTCCCGCGTGTTCGGCGACCGTCCGCACGAGATCGTTTTTGATCTGACGCAGACCGATCTGCCCCATCCCAACACCATGGATCTTGAGGCGGTGAAGGATGGAAAAACAGCGGAGAAACGGCGCGTGATCAGTGTGGGAGGCGGACGCATCCTTCTGCCCGACGATGAGGACAAAAAAGCGCCCGATCTCTACCCGCATCGCGATTTCGCCGCCATCAAGCAGTACTGTCAGGCGGAGGGCATCGAGCTTTGGCAGTATGCGGAGCGGTATGAAGGCCCCGAATTGTGGGATTTTCTGCGAATGGTCTGGAAGCGGATGAAGGATGAGGTTCGCCGCGGATTGGCTGCCGAAGGGGTTTTGGCGGGAGGACTTGAGGTGGAGCGCAAGGCCAAATATTTTTATTCGCAGAAAAAGGAAAACGAGCGGAGCATCACAAAGGAAACGCGGTTGGTTTGCTCGTATGCCTATGCGGCGGCCGAGGAAAATGCGGCGGGCGGTGAGATCGTGACCGCGCCCACCTGCGGCTCCTGCGGTGTCGTGCCGGCGGTGCTGGTGTATATGCAGGAGAAAAAGGGCTTCTTCGACGAAGAGATGATCCATGCGCTGGCAACGGGCGGTGTGATCGGCAACGTGATCAAGACCAATGCCTCCATCAGCGGCGCGGAGTGCGGCTGTCAGGCGGAGATCGGCTCGGCCTGCTCCATGGCGTCGGCGGCTTTGGCTCAGCTGTTCGGCATGGATCTTGACCAGATCGAGTATGCCGCGGAGGTGGCGCTGGAGCATCATCTCGGCTTGACCTGCGATCCCATTCTCGGGCTGGTTCAGATCCCCTGCATCGAGAGGAATGCGGTGGCGGCCATGCGCGCGCTGAATACTCTGCAGTTTGCCCACTTTTTGACCTATAAAAGAAAAATCTCGTTTGATACGGTGGTCAAAACCATGTACCAAACGGGACTTGATCTGTTCAGCCAATATAAGGAGACGAGCGAAGGCGGTCTTGCGACGATGTACTGTCCTCGCAAAGATTGACCACGATTCGGTCGTGTGACAACGCATATTGAACGGTAGAGGCGGTTCCGCCTCTCCTTTTTTTGTTCTCCAGATAACAGAGGCAGTAGCGTGAACGGTCTACCATAAAACGGTTGCGGATGTGCATGCAGGCGGGGGTGTAGGTGTCGGCGGCGTAGGTGATCTCATCGGCGCGGTCGATGAGGCGGAGGAGGATCTGACGCTGCGTCAGAGGCCACTTGTCATCGTGGCCGCGGCAGGGCAGGGCCAGACGGAGAGACAGATCGGGATAGACAGCCTTGGCGTTGAGCACGGCGATTGCTGCCAGCATATCAAAGCCGAGAGCGCCGCCGGCGTAGTAGGTGTTGACGCCCTTGCGGTAGAGAAGATCGATCCGGTCGCGGATACGGTCCTGTATGATCTGCAGCTGAGACGGCGGCAGACGCCGGTGCCCGGTGAAGCAGCAGCTTCTTTCCCACTCGCTCATACGCACTCTCCTTTCCATCCGTTCTTATCCGATCGTTCAAAAGCATTTTAGCACAAAAGCGAACGACTGTCAAGAAGGAGGGGGCGGTCATACAATAAGCAGAGGAGGGATGATGACGATGACATTCGAACAAACGAGTGCAGTCTGGCAGGCTCTGCTTGCCACTTTTTTCACATGGGGGGCAACGGCATTCGGCGCAGGGCTTGTGTTTGCCTTCAAGCGGGTGGGGCGGACGCTTCTGGACGCCATGCTGGGCTTTTCGGGAGGTGTGATGCTGGCGGCCTCCTTTTGGTCGCTGCTGCTGCCTGCCAAAGAGATGGCCGAAACGCTGTCCTGCGAGGCGGCCTTTCCGCTTTGCCTCGGCTTTTTGGCGGGCGGACTGATCATCGCTCTCGGCGACCGCCTGTTCACCGCTCTGTCGGGGCAAAGAGGAGACCGCTCCTTCGGACGGCGGCTTTTGCTGGTCAGCTCGATCACGCTTCACAACCTGCCGGAGGGGATCGCGGTGGGCGTGGCCTTCGGCTCGGTGGTGTACGGTCTGGAGGGGGCTTCTTTGGGCGCGGCCTGTACGCTGGCGGCGGGGATCGCGCTTCAGAATCTGCCCGAGGGGACGGCGGTCAGTCTGCCCCTCCACCGAGACGGCATGAGCAGAGGCAAGGCCTTTTTCTTCGGACAGCTCAGCGGAGCGGTGGAGCCGATCGGAGGCGTGTTCGGTGCGTGGCTGGTGCTGGCGGCGCGGCAATTGCTGCCGTTTCTGCTGTCGTTCGCCGCGGGAGCGATGGTGTATGTGGTGGTGGGCGAGCTGGTTCCCGAGAGCCAAAACAACGAAAAACGGTCGCTGATGACGCTGTTTACCCTCCTCGGATTTGCTCTGATGATGCTGTTGGACGTCCTTTTGGGGTGAAACGAATATATGTTCTTTTTAAGCCGAACAAAATACGAACAAACGATCAAATGCAAAAAAAATACTCTTCAAATTTTCGATTTGAATGAAAAAAGTCTTGCTATACAGCAAAAATGTCAGTATAATATAAGTAAAGTGGAGCGAAAATGAAGAAAGTGGGAGGAAATGGTATGCCGAGCAACCGTTTTTTAGGCGAATACAAGCATACTCTTGATCCGAAATCCCGCTTATTCTTTCCCTCCGCAATGAGAGAAAAGCTGGCGGGAGACATAGTGCTAACCAAAAACGTCGATTGCTGTGTTGCTGTTTATCCCATGGCCGCATGGGAGCTCTATACCGAAAAGTTAGACCGTTTGCCTGAGGTACAGGCAAGAAAAGTGAGACGTTTTTTCTATTCTTCCGCCACTGAAACTCAGCTGGACTCCCAGGGGCGCGCCCTGATTCCCCAGAACCTGCGCGAGCACGCGGGGCTGGGCAAAAATGTGTTTGTTATCGGCGCGGGCGACCATGTGGAGATCTGGGATGAAGAGAAGTGGCTGGCCGAGCAGGCAGCGCTGGAAGAGGACGACCTGGCCGCATCGCTGATCGACCTGAGCTTTTAAGCCATGAGCGAATTTGTACATAAGTCGGTCCTGTTTGAGGAAACGGTGGATGCGCTCTGCGTGAAGCCTGACGGGATCTATGCCGACCTGACGCTGGGCGGCGGCGGTCATTCGGGCGAGATCCTGAACCGCCTGAGCACCGGACATCTGTATGCGGTGGACCGCGATATGGATGCGATCGAGCATTGCTCACAGAAGTTTGGTTCTGTTAGCGAAAAAGTAACATTAATTCATAGAAATTATGCCTCATTTGGTGATATAATCGTAGAGTATGGGATCAACCGCCTGGACGGTGTCTGCATGGACCTGGGCGTTTCCTCCCATCAGCTGGATCTTTCGGAGCGGGGCTTTTCGTATATGAAGGACGCACCGCTGGATATGCGGATGAACCGCGAGGATGCGCTGAGTGCGTATGACGTGGTCAACGGCTATTCGCGGGACGAGCTGAAGCGGATCCTGTATCAGTACGGAGAAGAGACCTTCGCGCCGAAGATCGCTTCCGAGATCGACAAGCAAAGACAGATCAAGCCCATTGAAACCACTCTGGAATTAAGCGAAATCATAAAGAACGCTTTGCCGCCGAAGGCCCGTGAGGGCGGACATCATCCGGCGAAGAAAAGCTTTCAGGCCATCCGCATCGCCGTCAACGGGGAGCTGGATGCCATCGAGCCGGCCATCCGAAGCGCTGTGGACGCTCTGTCGCCCGGCGGAAGGATCGCCGTGATCACCTTCCACTCGCTGGAGGACCGTATTGTCAAGCAGACCTTTGCCGATCTGGAAAAGGGCTGCACCTGTCCGAAGGATTTCCCGGTCTGCGTCTGTGGGAAAAAGCCGCAGCTCCGGGCGGTAAACCGAAAGCCGATCCTGCCTTCGGAGGAAGAATTGGAAAACAATCCGCGCTCTCGCAGTGCCAAGCTGCGCGTGGCGGAAAAATGCTGAGAGAAACGAAGCAGAGGGGTCTGCCTCGCTCAGCAGGTATGCTTGGGATATTACTTCCGCTCGGGAAGGCGGAAGCAAGAAGGGGAGACTTTTTTCGTGATTTCGGGAGTCAAAAATGCTCGGAATGGGATCGAGCGGGAGGACGTTCGCGTCTACGACTTCGACATGATCGTCGAAGAGAAGATGACCAAGAGCAGAGCAGAGGCGAAAGCAGCTGCTCAAAAGCGCGAGGCCGCCATGGCCAAGTACATCCAGCCGGAGGAGGCCGCTGTGCCCGAACGACTGGAGGCTGAAAAGCGCGAAGCGCTTCTTGAGGTACATAAGCAGCGCGAAAAGGAGAGACTGCGCATCGTCAAGGCCAGAGGGGAAAAGAAGCAGCCCATCTTCGGCATCATGATGACCGCGCTGATCTTCACCATTCTCTTTATGTTCATCATGTGGACCTCTGCCCAGATCAACGAGTCCACCCAGGCCATCGGCGACCTTCAGACCCGTCTGACCCAGCTGACCGACCGGGAAAAGGAACTGAACTTCCTGATGGAAAAGAAGAACGACCTGCGTGTCATCGAGGAGATGGCATCGCTGGAATACGGCATGGTCAAGTCGGACAACCTGACCAAGCAGCATGTGAACATTTCCAACGAGGACAAGATCGAGGTCAGCGAGCCGGAGGAAGTGGAAGAAAGCACCTTCAGCACGGTTATGAGTGCCATCGGTGAAAATTTCAGCAATCTGATGGAATATATTTATTGAGGCCATCATACAATAGCAAACGAATACGGAACATAGCGAGGGTGAAGTAGTATATCCATATATACGGCTTTGCCTTCCTGCTTTTTTGGGGCAAAAACAGATCGGAGACGAGAAAAAGAATGTACACAGAGCTGAACAAAATGATCGCGAGACGCAGTATGGTCCTGCTCGCCTGCTTTGCGGCGGCATGGCTTTTGCTTTGCGCCCGTCTTTTCCTGCTCCAGATCGTCGATTATGAAAAATACCAGCAGAATGTCATCGACAGCATCCAGCGGACCAGCGAGGTGTCGGCTGAGCGCGGACAGATCTACGACCGCAACATGACGGTTCTGGCCACCAACGTCACGGTCTGGCGCGTGTTCATTTCGCCTGTGGACATCGAGGACGACACGCAGGCGCGCTTCATTGCCCGCGGACTGTCCGAGATCCTGAATGTCGATTACGACACCATCCTCACCCGTGCGCGCAAGGAAAACCGCGCCGACGAGACGGTGAAGCGCAACGTGGAAAAGGAGGAGGCCGACCAGGTCCGCGCCTTCATCGCGGAGAATGAGCTCTCTCAGCAGATCCATCTGCAGGCCACCGCCAAGCGCTATTATCCTTACGATTCGCTGGCTTCGTCGGTTCTCGGCTTCACGGGCACCGACGGCGGAAGCTACGGTGTGGAATTGACGTACGATTCTCTTCTGCAGGGCATTCCGGGACGGTACATCACCGCCAAAAACGGTCTGGGCATGGATATGCCCTTCAAATATGAAAGCTACATCGAGGCGCAGAACGGCTACAATGTGGTCACCACGCTGGATATGAACATCCAGTACCTGCTGGAAAAGCAGCTGGACGCCTGCCTGGCCGATTCCAATGCCGCAGGCGGAGTGAGCGGAATCGTCATGGATGTGAACACCGGCGGCATTCTGGGCATGTCCACCAAGCCCGACTACAACCTGAATGCTCCCGGTCAGCTGAGTGAGCTGCTTCTGCAGCGGCTGGCCGAATACGAGGTGGGCAGCGAGGAATACAACGCCAAGTACAATGAGCTGATGTTCTCCACCTGGAACAACAAAAACGTCTCCTGGCTGTATGAGCCGGGCTCCACGTTCAAGATCATCACCGCATCCATTGCCCTTGAGGAGAACACCTCCAAGCTTTCGGACACCTTTACCTGCACGGGCAAAGCCTTTGTTCCGGGCTATTCCCAGCCCATCCACTGCCACAAGACCACCGGTCACGGCACGCAGAATTTCGCCCGTGCCCTGCAGCAGTCCTGCAACCCGGCGCTGATCGCCATCAACGAAAGGAACGGACGCGAGCTGTTCTGGGAATACTTCAACGCCTTCGGCTATACCGGCAAGACCGGTGTGGATATGCCGGGCGAGGCGTCCGGTCTGTATGTGGGCGTTGAGCAGCTGAATGCGGTGGAAATGGCGGTGTATTCCTTCGGCCAGACCTTCAAGGTCACGCCTCTGCAGCAGCTGACGGCCATCGCCGCGGTTGCCAACGGAGGCAAGCTGGTGACGCCTCACATTCTGGAGAAGGTCACCGACGAAAAGAACAACGTCATCGAATCGTATGAGACCAAGGTGAGACGGCAGGTGCTGAGCGAAGCGACCTGTACGACCATGACCAACATCCTCGAGGAGGGTGTTTCGGGGGACGGCGGCGCGAAAAACGCTTATGTTCTCGGCTATAAGGTGGCTGCCAAGACCGGTACGTCTCAGGTGCGCGACATTCTCGATGAAAACGGACAGTCCTATCTCCATGTGGGCTCCTGTGTGGCGTTTGCTCCCGCGGACGATCCGCAGGTGGCGGTGCTGATCCTTTGCGACCAGCCCATGAACTCCAACATTTACGGAAGCATCGTGGCCGCGCCCTATGTCTCCGACCTGCTCGAAGAGGTGCTGCCTTACATCGGCATCGAGCGCAGCTACACCGCAGAGGAGGAAGCGCGCATGCAGGTCAACGTGTGGGATTACAGCGGCTTCACCGTGGAAAGCGCCATCCTCAACTGCCGCAACCAGGGCCTCAAATATGAGGTGGTGGGCAACGGGACCAAGGTGGTCTCGCAGGTCCCGCGGGGAGGCAGCCAGGTGCTGATGAGCACGGGCAAGGTGATCTTCTACACCGACGGCAGCGCCGAACTGGAGGGAACCATTCCCTCGGTGGTCGGGCTGAATGCCACCCAGGCCAACGCCAGACTGACCAACGCCGGCTTCAACATCAAGGTGGAGGGCGCGCAGAACTACGAATCGGGCGCGGGCGCGAAGGTGGTGGAGCAGCTGCCGGCCGGCGGAGAAAAGGCCGCCAAGGGCAGTGTTGTCACCGTGCGCTTCATGCACGTGGACGGCACCGATTGACCGTTTTATCCATTCATTATATCACACAAACCGCACTCCCGCAAGGGAGAAACGCAACCTTTTTTATCACATTTATCGCAACCAATCACAAAAACCATCCGATCTGCCAAATTTGAACACAACGGAGGAATCCCATTGACCTTTCAGCGTCTGCTTCAGACGTTGAACATCAAGGACAGCAACAACTTTGACGTGGAAAGACAGATCAGCGGCATCTGCTCAGACAGCCGTCAGGTAAAGAGCGGCAACGTGTTTGTGGCTCTGCGCGGGCAGAAAAGCGACGGGCATCATCATGTGCTCTCCGCCCTGCGCGCGGGGGCGATCGCTGTCGTCGGCGAGGAACGGCCGCCCGCTCTGCCCTCTCACATTCCGTTTCTGCCGGTGGAGGACAGCCGCGCGGCGCTGGCTTCTCTCTGCGATGCTTTTTACGGCCATCCCTCCTCCCGCCTCAAGCTGGTGGGGGTGACGGGGACCAACGGCAAGACCTCCACGGTGCATATGCTCAAGCACATCTTCACCTTGGCGGGCAAGACATGCGAAAGCATCGGAACGCTGGACGGCGGTCTGACCACCCCCGACTGCGAGGAGCTTTACCGACGCCTGCATGAGTACGCTGAGGACGGCTGTGAGTATGTGTTTATGGAGGTCTCCTCCCATGCATTGGAGTGGAAAAAGGTGTCCGCCCTGCGTTTTGCGCTCGGCATCTATACCAATCTGACCGGCGAGCATCTGGATTTTCACGGCGATATGCGTGCCTATGCGAAAGCGAAGGCGAAGCTTTTTCCGCTTTGCGTGAAGTCGCTGTTCAATGCCGACGATCCGTATGTAGGCGAGGTGTCGCAGGGGGCAGGGGAGGCTTACACCTATTCCTGCGGCGAGTCTTCACCCTTCCGCGCTCTGCACGCACGCTGGAGTGAAAAGGGCGGACTGCAGTACGACTTTCTCTTTCCCGGCGGCATGACGCGCATCCGCTGTCCGCTGTTCGGACGCTTTCAGGTGTACAACACGCTGGCGGCTCTATCGGCCTCGCGTCTGCTGGGCATCGACATCGAGGCGGCCAAGAGCGCGGTGACGGTGATGCCCTTTGTCAAGGGACGGCTGGAGAAGATCGACATCGGCGAGAGGGACTTTTCTCTGTACATCGATTACGCCCACACGCCCGACGCCTTGGAAAAGGTGCTGAAAACGCTGCGCGAGACGATGGGCGAGGGCGAAAAGCTGATCCTGCTCTTCGGCTGCGGCGGAGACCGTGACCGGGGGAAGCGGAGGCTGATGGGACAGATCGCCTCGCGGTATGCGGATGTGACCGTATTGACCAGCGACAACAGCCGCAGCGAGGACCGCCGTGAGATCCTCAACGAGATTCTGCGCGGCATCGACAAGGAAAGCGCCTACACGGTCATCGAGGACCGCAAGCAAGCCATTGAATACTGCCTCTCCCACGCAAAGGCGGGACACCGTATCCTGCTGGCAGGGAAGGGGCATGAGGAATATGAAATCACCGCCGAGGGCAAAAAGCCCTTTTCGGAGCGGGACATTGTGAGGAAGTATCTGGAATTATGATCATAAACGTGGATTTTACGCTGAAAAAGCTGGCGGCTCTCTGTTCTCTTCCCTATGAAGGGGAGGATGTGAAGATCACCTCGATCTCCACCGATTCAAGAGAAATTGAGAAAGGAACGCTGTTTGTTGCTCTCCGCGGCGAAAAGGCGGACGGCAATGCCTATGTGCCGATGGCGGCAGCCAAGGGGGCCGCGGCGGTTTTGTGCTCGCCCTCCGCTCAGAGAGGGGAGTGTCCCGCGCTTCTCTGCGAGGATGCATTGGAGGCGCTGATCCGCGGAGCGAAGGCGCATACGGCGGAGATCTCGCCGCTGAAGGTGGCGGTGACCGGAAGCGTGGGCAAGACCACCACCAAGGAGATGATCTTCTCTGTGCTGTCTGCCGACCGCCCCACTCACAAGAGCGAGAGCAATTACAACACCATCACCGGTTTGCTGCTCACGCTGCTGGCCATGCCGAGAGGGACGAAGGCGGTGGTCTGTGAGATGGGCATGAGTGCACGGGGCGAGATCTCGCAGATGGCAAGGGTGTTGGAGCCGCACATCGGCGTGATCACCTGCATCGGCTCCTCGCATCTGGAGTATCTGAAAACACGGGAAAACATCGCCTCCGCCAAGTGCGAGCTGTTGGACGGCATGAACGGCGGAACGCTGATCTTCCACGGCGACGAGCCCCTCCTGCGTAATCGGGAAGAGAGCATCGGTCAGTCTGTATCCTTCGGACTGACCGATGCGCGCAACGATCTGACTGCGGAAAACATCGTGTTTGAAAACGGATGCTCGCGCTTCGATGTCCGCATGCGTGAAAAAACGGTTTGCGGCGTCACCCTCCCCGTCACGGGAAAGCACAACGTCACCGATGCGCTGGCGGCATATGCCGCAGGGCTTCTCGCAGGCGCGGAGGAGGATACCATCCGCCGCGGACTGATGGGATATCGCACGGTGGGCATGCGTCAGAATCTGTATGAAAAGAACGGCCTTTGGATTCTGGAGGACTGCTACAACGCCGGTCCCGAATCGATGATGGCCTCTCTGGAAAACCTGTCCGCGCTGAGCAAAAACGGTCGTAAGGCGGCGGTTCTCGGCGATATGTTTGAATTGGGAGACGCCAGCGAAGAGCTGCACCGCAAGGTGGGACGCAAGGCGGCAGAGGTCGGTCTGGAGATGCTGATCACCGTGGGTGAGGGGGCAAAGGCCATCGCCGAGGGCGCTATGGAGGGCGGACTGACCAAGGTCCGATTCTTTGAGACCGAAGAGATCGAGCAGGCGGCGGAGGCGGCAAAAACGCTCTGCGAAAGCGGCGATCTTCTGTTGGTCAAGGCCTCGCGGGGCATGCGCCTTGAGAGACTGATCGCGCTGTTATAAGACCTTTGAACGGCCGATGGAATATCGGCGAAAAACAAACCGAGTGAGGAACGTGAAAGCCCATGATGACCGCATTTCTTGTATCTATGATCCTGACACTGGCGCTGACCGCCGCCATCGAGCGTTTTTTGATCCCCAAGCTGAAGAGCATCGGCATGGGGCAGAAGATCCTCGACATCGGTCCGCGCTGGCATAAAAACAAAGAGGGTACCCCCACCATGGGCGGACTCGGCTTTATGGCGGCGGCAACGGTCGTCTTTGTCCCGTTCCTGCTCCTTTTTTGGGGCGAGGAAAGCCTGCCGCTGGTGCTGGCCTTTGCCTATGCGCTGGTCAACGGCGCCATCGGCTTTGTGGATGATTACACCAAATTTGTCAAAAAGCAGAATGAGGGGCTGACCGCAGGGCAGAAGTACCTGCTTCAGCTGCTGGCCGCGGCTCTGTATCTGGGCGGACTGACCGCTCTCGGCCGCTTTCAGACGGCGTTGGTCCTCCCCTTCTTCGGCGTGGAGATCGAATTCGGCATCGCCGCATACGTCATCGCCCTGCTGCTTCTGACGGGTATGGTCAACAGCGTCAATCTGACCGACGGTGTGGACGGTCTGGCCTCCTCGGTCACCTTTGTGGTCTCCGCGTTCTATGCGGTGGCCGCCTTCGCCTTGGGCAATGGCTCGCTGGCTCTGCTGTCGGGCATCGGCATCGGCTGCTGCGTCGGCTTTTTGGTGTACAATTTCTATCCCGCCCGTGTGTTCATGGGTGACACCGGCTCGCTGTTTTTGGGCGGCTTGGTCTGCGGCATGGCCTTTTTGTCGGGCTCGCCGCTGATGCTGCTGGTGATCGGCATCGTGTATCTGATCGAAAGCGCGTCGGTCATTCTGCAGGTGGGCTGCTATAAGCTGACCAAAAAGCGTATTTTCAAGATGGCGCCCATTCATCATCATTTTGAAAAATGCGGATGGAACGAGATCCGCATTGTCGTCGTCTTTTCTCTGGTCACGTTTTTGTTCGGCGTGATCGCCTATTTTACCTGGATCGGATGAAATGCCTATGAACAGAAACCAAAGCACCGGATTGGAATTCATTCCGGAGGACAAAAAGAAGAAAGCCCCCGTGCGCGAAAAAACGGCAAAAACGCCGCCTTCCTCTCCGCAGGGACCAGAGATCACACGGGTTCGCGGGGGCATCGACCGCACCATGCTTGTGCTGATCATCATCATGGTCAGCTTCGGCTCGGTGATGGTCTTCAGCGCCAGCTACCCGTATGCGTTGGACAAATACGGCGACAGCATGTACTTTGTCTGGCGGCAGCTGGCCTTTCTGGCGGTGGGATTTGCGGCGATGTTTGTCGCTTCGTGGATCGAGCCGTCGGTGTATGAAAAGTATACGCCCCTGTTTTTCGGGATCGTCTGCCTGCTGCTGGTGGCGGTGCTGTTCGCCGGCTTTGACGCAGGCGGCGCCCAGCGCTGGATCGGCATCCCCGGCACCAGCTTCGGTGTCCAGCCCTCGGAGTTTATGAAGCTGGCCATCGCCATGATTCTGGCCAAATACTATTCGTATTATCAAAAGCAGGTGCTGGATAAGCGTTCGTTCAAGACCGCCTCTCTTTACGGCATCGGTCTGCCGCTGCTGATCATCGTCGGCGTGTGCGTGCTGGTCATGCTGGAAAAGCACGTGTCGGGCACCATCATCATCTTTGCCATCGGCATGATGATCGTCTTTTGCGGCGGCGCGCGCAAGATCTGGTTCGGTGTGGCGGGCGTGATGGCAGTATGCGCGGCCTCGCTGCTGATCTCCTTCAGCGCCCATGCGCGGCTTCGCGTGGACACCTGGCTCCACCCCGAAAATTACTCGGCTCAGAACGAGATCTGGCAGACGATCCACGGTCTGAACGCGGTGGGAAGCGGCGGCTTTTTGGGCGTCGGACTGGGACAGAGCCGTCTGAAGCACCGCTTTGTTTCCATGCCGCAGAATGACTTTATCTATTCCATCATCGCCGAGGAGCTTGGCTTTGTGGGAAGCGTGGCGGTCATCGCGCTGTTTGCGGTGTTCGTCTGGCGTGGATTTGTCATCGCCAACCGCGCTCCCGATCCGTTTATGAAGCTGACTGCCATCGGCATCGTGGGCAAGGTGGGCATGCAGGCCTTTTTGAACATCGCGGTGGTGACCAACACCATCCCCAACACCGGCATTACCCTGCCGTTCTTCAGCTACGGCGGCTCGGCGCTGGTCATTCTCATGGCGGAGATGGGACTCCTGCTCTCGATCTCCCGCTATTCCTATCAGGATAAACTGTAGAAAAAACGAGCATCCTATTCTTACATAACGGAGGAAAAGCCGATGACATGCCCCTACTGCGGCGCGCAGACCGAAAAAGGACTGATCGCAAGCAACCACGAGCTTTGCTGGATCAGCGGTGAAAAAAGACCGCTTTTCAACCGCGCCGAATTTCATGAAGGCTCGGTCCTTCTCTCCGAGCAGTCCTTTCTCCGAGGCTCGGCGGTGGAGGCCCATCTTTGCCGCTCCTGCCGCAAGATCGTGATCGATTATGCCGATCCGACAAGCGACTTCAACCGTCGATAAGCGGACGGGCGTTCTCCCAAAACGCTTTGTGAGCCTCCGAACACGGTCAAGGCGCTTCGACCTTTCCGAACAAATCCGAAAAAATACCGAAAAAGAAAGACAGAGACTATGAGAGTACTGATGACAGGCGGCGGCACGGGCGGACACGTCAATCCCGCTCTGGCCATAGCCGCTCAGATCAAAAAGCATGATCCCGACAGCGTCATTGCCTTTGCGGGCACGCCCCGGGGCATCGAGAACAAGCTGGTCCCGAAGGAGGGCTATCCGCTTTATCATGTGGATGTCCGTCCGCTGAGCCGACGCCTGACGCTGTCCAACCTGCGGACGTTTTTGCTTGCCTTCACCTCGGTGTTCGAGGCAAAAAAGATAATCAAGGAGTTCAAGCCCGATCTGGTGGTGGGGACGGGCGGCTATGTCTGCTGGCCGGTGGTCAAGGCCGCGTCGCTGATGGGCATTCCCACCGCTCTGCATGAGGCCAATGCCTTCCCCGGCATGACCACGCGGATGTTAGAAAAATACACCGACCTGTTTATGGTCTGCTACGAGGAGACCAAGGCGCATCTGAAATCGCCCGAAAAGGCGGTGCATGTGGGCAATCCCGTCAATCCTCTCTTCCTGTCTCTGGACGGAGCGGAGGAGCGGAGGAAGCAGGGTGTGGAAGGGAAGTACCGCCGTCTGATCCTCTCCTGCGGAGGCAGCATGGGTGCCGAGCAGGTGAATTTCAATGTGCTGGATGTGATGAAGCGGTATACGATCAACCACCCCGAGGTGCTGCACATTCACGGCACCGGTGCGATCGAGTATGAGATCGCGAAGGCGAAATTTGAGGAGATGGGGCTGGAGAAAGCAGAGAACATTCAGCTCCGCGAATACATCTACGATATGCCCTCGCTGATGGCATCGGCCGATCTGGTCATCAATCGCGCCGGCTCGATGACGCTCTCCGAGCTGGAGATTCTGGGCAAGCCCTGCATCCTGATCCCCTCGCCCAATGTCACCGACAACCACCAATATAAAAATGCCAAGGTGCTGGCCGACCGCGGCGGCGCGCTGCTGATCGAGGAAAAGGATCTGAAAGAGGGCGTTCTGGCACAGGCGGTGGAGAAATTGCTGGCCGATGAAGAAACATTGAAGCGCATGAGCGAGGCCATGAGCTCGATGGCCATGAAAAATGCGGGCGAACGGATATACAATTTGCTGATAAGTCTTGTGAAAAAGGAAAAAATGTAGTATAATGTCCTTATGGATACGAATTATTATGTGAACAATCAGACACAACCGTATATCGGCGACGAATCGTTGGAGAGGCTGAAGACCAAAAACCTCGTCAACGGGATTTTGAGCCGTGTGTTCTATATCGCGGTGGCAATCATCCTCTTCACGGTGTTCATCATCGGCTGCGGGGCCATTTTTCTGCGCGTGGAACGGGTAAATGTGGTCGGTGCGCGCCGGGTGGATCCCCATGGGATCGTGGATGCCAGCGGCATTCAGGCAAAAGACAATCTCTACGGCGTGGATCGGGCGGACATTGCTGCGGCGGTGATGGAGCGCTTCCCCTACATAAGCGACGTCCATGTCAGCCGTCTGCTGCCCACCACGCTTCAGATTGAGGTGAGCGAGGACCGTCCCATCTATTACACGTCGATCTGCGGAGAATATTTTGTGCTGTCAAGCACCATGCGCGTGCTGGAAAAAACGGCGGACTTTGCTTATATCGAAACCTTTGAGCCGGCGCTGAAGCATCTGCTGATCCCCGACTGCATCTATGCGGTGGTGGGTGAGGAGATCGTGTTTGCCAACCGCAGCGTGTCGGTGTATGCCAAGGAGCTTTTGATCAAGCTGGAGATCGCGGAGATGTTTGATCAGCTGACCGAGATCGATTTTTCCAAGCGCTTCAGCATTTACGTTACCTATTGCGACCGCTGGCGCATCTACCTGGGGGACAGCGGGGACATCGATACCAAGCTGACCTTTGCGGGCATGATGATCGAAACCTTTGACGAGGAGCAATCGGGCGAGGTGGATGCCCACGATGTGTCGGTGGGATCGGTTATTTTGAACAATAAAAGTTCAAGCGATGAATAATATGTTAATATTTGGAAGAATCCGCGAAAAGCCCTTGCAAAAAAAACAAAAAAAGAGTATCATATAATAGATAAAATAGGTGAAAACTCTGCATCGTTTCCGTTGTCGGAAGCTCCGATCGGAAACAAACAACCACTGGCAGACAACGATAAGCAGATCCCCTTGGCAATGTCCGAATAATGGTTTTGGGAGGAAGAAAAAACAATGGATTTTGAAATGGAAGGTTACAACAAGCCGGTAGTCAATATCGTGGTCATCGGCGTGGGCGGCGGCGGCGGAAACGCAGTCAACCACATGATCGAAGCCAATATAAAGGATGTCAATTTCATCACCGTCAACACCGATAAGCAGGTGCTCGATCAGATCGAGGTCATGCAAAAGGTCACCATCGGCGAAAAGCTGACCAAGGGACGCGGTGCGGGCGGTAATCCCGAAATCGGACAGAAGGCGGCGGAAGAAAGCGCCGAAGAGATCGCTCAGGCCATCAAGGATGCGGACATGGTGTTCGTGGCGGCCGGTATGGGCGGCGGCACCGGAACGGGTGCGGCTCCTGTTGTGGCGCGCATCGCCAAGGAGCTGGACAAGCTGACCATCGGCGTTGTCACCAAGCCCTTTGCTTTTGAAGGAAAGCGCCGCATGATGCAGGCAGAAGAGGGTATCAAGCTGCTGGCCGAGCAGGTGGATTCGCTGATCGTCATTCCCAACGAAAGACTCAAGCAGATCCCCGATACCAAGCTGACGCTGATGAATGCTTTCAAAATTGCCGACGATGTTTTGCGCCGCGGTGTGCAGAGCATTTCGGACCTGGTTACCAAAAACGGTTATATGAATCTGGACTTCGCCGATGTTTCCTCGGTGATGAAGAATGCCGGCAATGCTCATATGGGTATCGGTGCGGCACAGGGTAAGGATAAGGCAGAGCAGGCGGTCAGCATGGCTGTGTCCAGCCCGCTGCTTGAAACCTCCATCAAGGGTGCGAAGGCCATGCTGGTCAACATCACCAGCTCGCCCGATATCTCTTTGGAGGATGTTGACACGGCAGTTGCCGCCATCACAAGCGAGGCCGATCCCGAGGCGAACATCATCATCGGTAACATCTTTGATGAGACGCTGGAGGATGAGATCCGCGTTACGGTCATTGCCACCGGCTTTGATTCGGTAAGCAAGGAATACCGTTTCCGTCCCGCAGAGCGCGCAGAGAAGAAGGCTGCACCGGCGAAGGAGGACGACGAGGACCTCACCGCCAACTATTTTGCCGACCGCAAGGATGAGCCTGCCTCTTCGGAGCAGGGCAGCATCAGCGACGAGGATTTTGATGACATCGTCACGCTGCTCAACAGGCGCGGCAGACAGTAAAAAGCCGGTATAACGAAGAAAAACCGCACGCCCCGTACACGAAGTTTTGTGCGGGGCGCGTTCATATCGTATGTGAGAAGATCCGACAACACAAAAGAAGAAGGGAACAAACCTATGTCTGAAGCTTATATGTCCCGCGGCGTGTCCGCCAGCAAAACCGAAGTTCACAAAGCCGTTGCCAACCTGGATAAGGGGCTGTTCAGCGGCGCATTCTGCCAGCTGATCGCCGATCCCTGCGGTGACCCTGCTTACTGCGCGGCCATGCACGCCGACGGAGCGGGAACCAAATCCTCGCTGGCCTATATCAAATTCAAGGAAACCGGCGCCTATTCCGCCTTTTCCGATATCGCGCAGGATTCGATGGTCATGAATCTGGATGACCTGCTGTGCGTGGGTGCCACGGAGGGCTTTGTCATGTCCAACACCATCGGACGCAATGCCCACCGCGTGGACGGCAACGCCATCAAGTCGGTCATCGAGGGCTATATGACCTTTGTGAGCAAGATGCGCGATTACGGCGTGGACATCACCATGAGCGGCGGTGAGACGGCCGATGTGGGCGATCTGGTCTCCACGCTGATCGTGGATTCCACCTTCTTTGTGCGCATGAAGAGAGCGCACGTCATCGACTGCAACAACATCCGTCCCGGCGATGTGATCGTGGGCTTTGCCTCCTTCGGCAAGGCCGATTATGAGGACCGCTACAACGCGGGCATGGGCTCCAACGGTCTGACCGCTGCCCGTCATCTGCTCCTCTGCCACGAGTATTACACCAAGTATCCCGAAACCTTCTCCGACACCATCGACGAATCGAAGGTCTACTGCGGCAAGTACCGCTTTCACGACATCCTCCCCGGCACCGATGTGAGCGTGGGCGATGCCATCCTCTCTCCCACCCGTACCTATGCACCGGTGGTCAAGTCCATTCTCGACGGCGGCCGCGAGCGCATCCACGGTATGGTGCACTGCACCGGCGGCGGACAGGCCAAGTGCAAGAACTTCGGCCGCGGGCTTCATTACATCAAGGACAACCTTTTTGACACACCTCCGCTGTTCAAGCTGATCGGCGAAAACAGCGACATCGGCGACAAGGAGATGTATGCGGTGTTCAACATGGGGCACCGCCTGGAGATGTACTGTGAAGAAAAAGAGGCGGCAGACCTGATCAAGAGAGCCGAGCGCTTCGGCGTGGAGGCCAGAATCATCGGCCGCATCGAGGAAAATGCCGGGAACGGCAATAAGGTCACCATCCGTACCGACCGCGGTCAGTACGTGTTCGATTGATCGGAAAGAAGAATCCCATATCAGCGCGGAAAGGGTGAAGCGGTATGCAAAAACGGATCCTTGCCATCGGCGCGGCCGGTGTGGACCTGACCATGTCCTTTGAATACCTGCCCGGAAACGGCCAGACCGTGACCGGACATTCCTTCAAATTTCTGCCCGGCGGTAAGGGCGCAAGCGTTGCCGTAGCGGCCGCAAGGCTGGGGGCGGATGCTGTTTTGTGCACCCGTGTGGGACGGGATATGAACGGTGAGCGGGTTCGCAAGATCTTTGAAGACAACGGCGTGGACACCCGCTTTCTCAAGACCGATCCCCGTCAGCCCACCGGACTTTCGGTGCTGATGAGCGATGCGGGCGGGGCCAAGCGGGCGGTGATCTACCCGGCGGCCAATTCGCTTCTCACCGAGGGGGACGTGGAAAACGCCTTTACCTCTTATCCCGACGGCGTGATTCTGCAGCTGGAGATGCCCGAGAGTCTGATCGTGAGCGCCACATCCTTTGCCCGTGAGCAGGGGATCCCCGTGATCGTGGATGCTGTCCCGGCCAGACGGGATTTCCCCTTTGAACGATTGGAAAATGTTGAGATCTTTTCGCCCAATGCGGCCGAAGCGTATGCCTACACCGGCATTCTCCCCTCCAATTCGGAGAAATCGCTTCAGGTCTGCCGTCTGCTCTCGCAGATGGTGAAGGCTGAGTATTATGTGCTGAAGCTGGGCGACCGAGGCTCGTTTATCTACGACGGCAAGTATTACACCGTCGTTCCCTCCTACGATGTGAAGGAGATTGACCATACCGGAGCGGGCGATGCGTTTATGGCCGCGCTGAGTGTGGAATACCTGAACACGGGCGACATCAAGCGTGCCTGTGAATTTGCCAATGCGGCGGCGGCGCTGACCGTTTCGGGGGAGGGCGCCATTCCGTCTCTGCCCACGCGCGCGGATCTTGCCGCTTTTGCCGACCGCCACGGCCTGCCTCTGCGGATATGATACCAACAAAAGTCGGCTTTTTTTCACCAAAAGAAGGCCGGCTTTTTGCATCCGCGGCATAACCCCAAAGGAAAAGGAGAAGAAAACAAGATGGAACAAAACAAGAGCATCCGCGTCGAACAGGGTGAATTCCCCTCCAAAGACGACCGCCATACCATTTCCTATGCGCTGTATACGCCTGCGTGCAATCCCTTTGCGATTTTGCAGATCGTTCACGGTATGGGAGAGGACAAGAGCCGATACGACGAGGCGGCGCGCTTTTTTGCCTCGCAAGGGCTTGTGGTCTGCGTTCATGACCAGCTCGGCCACGGCGGGAGCGCGAAAGAGCAGGACGATTTAGGCTTCTTCGGCGAGGACAACGGGCTGGAGTGCCTGCTGGGCGACATCGATTCGCTCCGCATGTTGATGAGAAAGAAATACCGCTTCCTGCCCTATGTCATGTTCGGGCACAGCCTGGGCAGTCTCCTGCTCCGCCGCTACATCACCGAGCATGGGCAGGACATCGACGGCTGTATCCTCTGCGGGACCATGGGCAGACAGCCTGCCGTCGGAAAGGCGCTGACCGCCGCCAAGCTGCTGGCACTGTTCAAGGGCAAGCGCCACCGTTCGCTGAAGCTGGAGCTGGCGGCGTTCGGACACAACAACGATGCTTTTCCAAAAGAAGAGGGCGTGTTTGCCTGGCTGACCAAGGACGAGGCCATCCGCAAGGACAAGGAGGCGCTGTCGGTGGGGGCGGAGCCCTTTACGGTGGCTGCCTACCGCGACCTGTTCACGCTGATCCGTGAGGTGAATGCGGAGGATTGGGCAAGCGAAGTGCCCCAAAGCCTGCCGATTTTGCTGATCTCGGGCAAGGACGATCCGATCGGAAGAAGAGGCGAGGGGGTAAAAGAGGTCTATGCCATGCTGGAGGATGCGGAGATCAACGTTCTGGACATGAAGCTGTATGAAAACGACCGTCACAACCTCTTCGATGAGACCGACCGCGAAACGGTGTACAGCGATGTGCTGACCTTTGTCCGGAAGGTTGTCGATGGCGTTGTGGAATGCAGGAGAAACGGCATATGAAATACATGGGCATTGATTACGGAGACGTGCGGACGGGCATCGCCATGAGCGATGTGAACGGCTTTCTGGCCAGCGGCGTCTGCACGCTGAAGATCGGATACAACGTCAAATTGGCCGAGGAGATCGTCCGCATGGCCGAAGAGCAGGGCGTGGGCGGGATCGTGCTGGGCAACCCCATCAACATGGACGGAAGCGAGGGCTTTCGTTCGGACAGCGCCAAGGAGCTGAAGGCGCTGATCGAGGAGAGAACCGCCATCCCCGTCGTACTTTTTGACGAGCGGTGCACCACCATGGCCGCCCACACCATTCTGAACATCACCAACACCCGCGGGAAGAAGCGCAAGGAGACCATCGACACGCTCAGCGCCGAGATCATCCTGCAGAACTATCTCGATTCGAAAAAACACAGGTAAGACCGCCATCCGAAGAGACCGAGAAAACCGACAAGGAGGAATCGACCGTGACCAAGAAACTGACCGCCGTCTGCCTGCTGCTGACGCTTTTGCTGCTGCCTGCCTGCAACGGGCAGCCCTTGCCGCCCGAGACTGATCCGTATGCATCTGTTGAGAGCGATCCGCTGCTGACGACTGCGTCCCCCGAGACGACCGAACCGCCCGAATCAACCGCTACTCCCGAGCCTGTCGATCCGTCGGCGGAGTACCTGCCTCAGCTGCAGGGCTATGCGGACTACACGGAGCTGATCGGCCGCTATGCGGAGCTGGTCAAGCCTGAGAAAAAGGTTGCCTCGGTGAAGAAGCTGTATACCAACACCTATGACCACGTGCTGGGCGAAAAACACCACACCATCCATCCCACGTGGCACATCAGCGCGCCCATCTACGAGGACGGCAGCTTTGATGTGATCCTGTTGTATGCCTTTGAGGAGCGGACGCTGATCATGAGTGAGAAGGCACCGTATCAGAGAGTGGAAGAGGTCTATCACCCGCTGAGTCTGCGGATTCTGGATGCCTCCTCCTTCCGAACGCCTTCCTATGCCGAGGCCGATGCCGTCTTTGCCGCGGACAAGCTGTTCGGCGCTACCTACCGCGCATCGGCGTCCGGACTGCCGCAGTACAACGGCGAGGGAACGTGGCGCGAGATCGAGCTTGACAAGCAGCTTCAGGAGCGGGGCTACCATTTTGCCGCCAACAACCGCCTGTCGCTGATCGAGATCGATGAAAAAACGGCGGCGGTGCTGGCCTTCAACGAGACCATTTCTCTCTCCGAGCCCGACAATCAGAAGGATGTGCGCACCACCTCCGATCTCAAGATCTTTTTCCTCGATTGGGAGAGCGGTAAGCTGTCCGATGCTGCCTGGACCTGTGAGGATGCAGGCGAGCGCATGAGCCAGGTTATGTGGGGCGATGTGAAAGACGGAATGCTTCGCATTCTCTTCGGCTGTTATGTGAACGGCGAGCATCAGTACAGGCTGATCGAAGAACCGCTTCCGACTGACGGCGTTTTTGTGTCCAAAAGCCTCACCTCCCTTCCGCAGGAGGATTACCGTCCCGGCTATGCGGGCGAGCAGGAGGCGGTCATCGACGGCATTTCTTACCGTCTGGAGCGGGAGAAAGAGGGACTTTATTTGATCAACGGCCAAAGCGGAGGCCGAAAGCTGATCTGCAGAGCCATCGACGACGGCACCGATGTAGGCTTCCAGAACGAGGCCCCGACCTCGTACTACTTTGTGAACGAGGACACGGTGATGTACACCGTCAGCGGCTATGAGTGGGTGATCGCCACCGGCTTCTACAACGTGCGGACGGGCGAGAATGTCTATTACCGCGATGAGTGCTTCTATGTGCATACCGTCGCAGACGGCGTGGCCTACGGACGGTATTTTGAATACGATAGGGCCAACGGCACAAGAGAGGATGTGACGGTCATCGCCGCGGTGGAGCTGGACGAGCCGTCGAAGTTAACGCCGCTGTTCAAGCTGGATCACTATACGCAATACAGCACTGTTTTTACCTCAGGATCGCTTCTCGGTGTGTACGATGAGGCGAAAAGCATCGACGAAAACAATGACGGCATCTTCGAGCAGATCTGGTCTGTTTATACGCTCGATCTGACCAAGGAAAACGCCGAGCCTGTCTATCACCTCTTCCGCCTCGAACGGAGGGCAGGCAGTGTGTCGATGCACGGCGGACGCTTCGTGTTCACCGACAACAACCGTCTTTACGTGCTGGAATAAGCTTGCAAAACGCATAAAGGCCGCCTGCGGGCGGTCTTTTTTGATCCGTATAACCGTCTTTCTTTTTGCGAAAGGGGCGAAAAATTAAGAATTTACGATCATTTTTTTGGCGAAAGTATACAAAAAGAAAAAACAAAAAACATGAAAACGATGAAAAAATGAAAAAAGCAAAAAAAGTCCTTTTCAAGGACGTGGAAATATGCTAAAATAAAGGGGATAAACGATGCCGCAAACATCGAGCAAAGGCGGTGATGACCCGACCATGGCGGCAAAAAAATATCGCAATGAGATCAAGCTCCGTCTGACTGAGGAGGAGTACCGCATCCTCTCAGCGCGGATCGCGGCGGTCCTTGCCCCCGATTCCAACATGGGGGAGGAGGGCTATCGCATCTCCAGCCTGTACTTCGACGATCTGCAGCGCTCGGCGCTGTATGAAAAGCTGGCCGGCGCCCCCGACCGCAAAAAGTACCGCATACGCATCTACAACGGAAGCGATGCCTTCATCCGTCTGGAGTGCAAGGAGAAGAACCGCGGCAAGATCTGCAAGAGAAGCGTGCGGATCGACCGAACGGTGTATGAACAGATGCTCCGCGGCGAGACCGAAGCGCTTTCGGCCATCGACCATCCGCTGGCGAGGGAGACGGTGGCGCTGATGCGTGCCAACGGACTGGCACCCTCGGTGATCGTCAATTACATCCGTGAGGCCTATGTCCATCCGCTGTCCACCACGCGCATCACCTTCGACCGCAAGCTGTCGGTTCCGATCAACACCCTCGATCTGTTCGCGGAGGCGGACGAACGGCTTGTTTTCCCGCAGGATGACACCATTTTAGAGATCAAGTACGACACGCATCTTCCGCGCTATATCGCCGATCTTCTGCAGTGCCGTTCGGTTCCGGTGGCGGCGTCCAAATTTGTCCTCTGCACCGATTACCTCGATGACAGACACATCCGGATCTTACCAAATTCTATAGACAAAGGTGAAGCATTATGAAAACATTGATCGATACGTTTAAGGAAAGTCTTGCCCAGTCCGATCTGCTGCTGGAGCTGTCTCCGCAGTACATCATCGTCTGTATGACCTTTTCGCTGCTCTGCGCGCTGCTGATCTACGCCATGTACCGTCTCTTCTACCGCGGCGCCTGCTATTCCGAGAATTTCAACACCCTTCTGATCCTCGTCACGCTGGTCACCACCTTCATCATCATGACCATCTCCTCCAACATCGTTCTCTCGCTGGGTATGGTGGGTGCGCTGTCCATCGTCCGTTTCCGCGCCGCCATCAAGGATCCTTTGGATGTGGGCTTCCTGTTCTGGGGCATTGCGGCGGGCCTGACCTGCGGCGCAGGGCTCTATCAGTTTGCCATCATCGGCTCGCTGTTCATCGCGGTCATTTATGTGCTGAGCGGTCTTCTGAAGGGTCTGAAGGGCCGTTACCTGCTGGTGATCAAATATGAAGACAAGGCGGCTGAGGCCGTGGAGCAGAAGACCAAGGCTCTTCGCGGCAAGCTGAAAAACAAGATCAAGACCAAGGGCGAAACCGAGCTGACGCTGCAGGTCCGTCTCGGCAAGAAGTCCGGGGCCGTTGAGGAGCTGAGCGCCATCGACGGCGTGAAGAGCGCTCTTTTGGTGGAGTTCACGGGCGATCTGTAAGAGTCTCGCTTTTTTCACTCCCCAAACCTGTTACCTGTAAGAAAAACGGAGGCTTAGCCCCATGATCAAAAAAGGCGTAACGCTGCTGATTTTGTCTCTGACGCTGCTCGGCATCTGCGCGGTGAGCTATCTGTACACTCCGCATGAGAGCGAGGAGCCTGTGTTCGTGGAGACGCAAAGCGGCGAGATCACCTTCTCCCATCCCAGCGGCATCTATACCGAAACAATCGAGGTGGAGATCACCTGCCCCGGTGCCGAGCGCATTTTCTACACGGTCACCGGCGAATTGCC
Source organism: Oscillospiraceae bacterium (assembly GCA_015063795.1). GTDB lineage: Bacteria > Bacillota > Clostridia > Oscillospirales > CAG-272 > SIG694. The sequence goes on along the minus strand of SVTL01000012.1, from coordinate 12,036 downwards.
CACCGAGAAGTCCCGTCGGTATAAGATGGCGGTGGAGCTGAGGGCGAAGGCGGCCGATTCCTGCACGTCCATCACCGCCCGCGGACTGTATCCCGACGGGACCTGGTCGGAGCCGGCCATCGCCACGTATTACGTGGGTAAGAATGCGGATCAGCGTTTTGACACGCCCGTTGTCTTTCTCACCTGCGATCCCGATAAGCTGTTCGGCTATGAGAACGGTATCCTCGTAGAGGGTAAGCTGCGTGACGATTATAAAAAGTATAACCCCGGCAAGGAGGTGATCTCCATCTCTCCTGCCGGCTTTAACCTGCGCGGAAGCATCTCCGAGCGCGAGGTGCATTTTGAGATGCTGGATCCGAGCGGAACGTCTGTGATCTCGCAAGATCTGGGCGTCCGCCCCTTCGGTGCGTATTCGCGCGCGAGAAAGCTGAAGTCCATCAAGCTTCTGCCCCGCTATGACTACGATGCGGAGCAGAATAAGCTGGCATACACCTTCTTCGGCACCGACTACTCCAACGACGGGCTGAACCGTCTGGTGGTGGAGTATAAGCGGATGGTCATGCACAACTCGGGCAATGACAACGGCGTTTTGATGATGAAGAACGCCCTGCATCAGCAGCTGGCGGGAGACGCGGGCTTCCCCGATTACACCCGCTGTGTCCCCATTTCGGTGTACATCAACGGCGATTACTACGGCTTCATGTGGATGAACGATACCTATTGCTCGGAGTATTTCGAGGATCGGTACGGCGCTTACCTCGGCGTGTTTGAGGAGGTCAGCGGACCGGAAAGAAGCAAGCCCGACAAGCGCTTCTACATGGAGGATATGCCCGCCTATGCTTACGACGATTTCAACTTCATGTATGAGAAGTTTTCCAACCTTGATCTGACCGTTGAGGAAAACTACGCCGCCCTCTGCAAAGTGGTGGACGTGGAGAACTATCTCTTCTACTATGCAGTCAACGTGGCCATCAACAACAACGACTGGCCGAGTAACAACCACAAGGCCTACCGCTACTACCGCTCCTCCGATGAGGAGTATAAAGAGGGCACGGTCTTCGACGGGCGCTGGCGCTTCCTGATCCATGACGTGGACAACGTGCTCAATGCCGACGGCAACATCCTCAACACGTACCTGCTTTCAAAGACGGCAAGCCGCCGCAGTCCGCTGTTCCAAAAGCTGATGGAGCGCGCCGACTGCCGCGATTACTACATCACCAAATGCATGGAGCTGGTCAACGGCGCTTTTTCGGAAAGCAACTGGGTTGCCCGCATCGACGAGATCCATGCGAGCCGTCTCAACGAGCTGACCTATTACATCGAAAATGCCGAGCGCAATGCCACCAATTTCGGCAATGTGGACAGCGCAATCAAGACCATGAAGTCCAATGCCAGCCGCCGTCTGAGCCGCATGGTCATCGAGCTGAAGTCTGCGTTTAAGGGCGTGGTCAGCGGAAGCACCTATCAGCTGGACATCGCGGACAGCGACAACGTGTTCTTCACCATCGGCACCTACGAGTGCGAGTCTTACAGCGGCAAGCAGCTGGTCGAATACGGTCTGAGCGTTGTGCCGACCGTGGCGGTGGGATACCGCTTCGATCATTGGCTGGTCAACGGCGAAGCGGTGTATGACGAGGTGTTGACTGTTGCCCCCGCGAAAAAGGACGAAAAAATCACCGTTTCCTGTGTCATCGAGCCGGTGGACGATATGCCCCTGCTGCTGACCGAGATTTCCTCGGAGGGAAGCGAGAACGACTATATGGTCCTTTACAACCCCAACGATTACGATGTGTCCACAGTCGGTTACATGCTCTCCGATCTTGAGGAGAATCCCAAGCGCTTCGTGCTTCCCGCCCGCACGGTGAAGGCAGGCGAAACGCTGAAGATCTATTGTGACAACAACACCGACTTTGAATCCTTCCATCAGATCTTTGCCCCCTTCAATCTGAAGGTCGGCGAAACGGTGTATGTCTCGCGCGGCGATGAGCTGCTGCAAAGCGTGTACATCCCCGATCTGAGAAACACCAGCACCTATGTGCTGAATATGACCGACGGAGAATTTTACGAAGAGGCCGGATGACGATTCGGCCTTCTTCTCTTTGTTTTCCGCATGTTTGTTTTTCTGCCGCCGCTCACACCGACAGCTCCACCCACGGCCGACAGAGCGAGCATGCCGAGATAAAGACCGAATGTGAGCAGAAGCCCCTGACCGCTGCCGTCTCTTGAGAGGAGAAGGGCGGGGAGGATGTTGGCGGTCAAAAACAGCGAGCCGGACAGAAGTCCGCACCAAAGCCCGCTTTCCCCCGCGCTCTTTGCGGCGATCAGTCCGCAGAGAAAGGCACAGCCGAAGCGGATCAGATGGGAAAGGAGCGGGAGCAGGGAAGAGGGGTCGTCCTGCTTGTAGGCGGCAAAGGCAAAGAGAAGAAGCAAAACAGCCGCCAATCCAAGCGCGCAGGCGGCCGCTTTCACCGAGCAGAGCAGAGTTTTTTTGTTCATGGCAAGGCACCTCAATCAAACGTTTTTTCACTTCATGCTTATGCGGTGCCTGAAAAGAGTATGCAAAAATCCCGAATGCTCCAAAAACAGAACATTCGGGATCAAGCGGATCGAAACAAACTTATTCGGCGTCCTCTGCCTTGACGTCCACGCGTCTGACCGAGGTCTTGAGGATGCGGATCTTGGTCTTGTCGTTGCCGGTCTCCATCATGAGGGTCTCTTCCTTCATGCTGATGATCTTGCCGATGATGCCGCCGGTGGTGGTGATCTCATCGCCCACCTGCAGATTGTCCAGCAGCTGCTTTCTCTCGGCATCCTGCTTCTTCTGGGGGCGGTGGATGAGGAAGTAGTAAATGGCGATGAAGCCGACGATCATCAGCACCATGGAGATCATGCTGCCGGTGCCGCCTGCGGGAGTTGCGCCGTCAGCGGCGGTGAGGAATGCGGTGAAAAGGTTCATATCAATGTCCGTCCTTTGTTTTTTATTATAGTATACAGCATTATACCGCAAGAAGCAAGAGAAAAAAAGCATAATTTGTAAATGTTTGAGAAAATTGTAAGGAATTGAAAAATGCAGATGCTGAAAAAGAATGAGATCCACCGCCTTTCGGTCACCGAGATCAACGATATGGGCTATGGCGTCGGGCGCATCAACGGCATGATCGTCTTTACCGCAGCGGCGGTGACGGGGGATGTGGCCGATGTGCGTCTGATCAAGGTCAACCGCTCCTATGCGGTGGCGCGCATCGAAAAGCTGATCACCCCTTCGCCTCACCGCACCGAGGCGGCCTGTTCCGTGTCGGGCAAGTGCGGCGGATGCGTGTATATGCACGTGGAATATGAGTACGAAAAGCAATTGAAGCGCGAGAACGTGCGAAAAGCCTTTGCCGACCACGGCCTGTTTCCGGTCGTGGAGGAGGTGCGTGACGACGGACGGATCCACCGCCACCGCAACAAGGCCATGTATCCCGTGGACGGGGCGCTGAAGATCGGCTTTTTCCGCGCCAAGACCAACGACATCATCGAGCAGACCGACTGCCTGCTCCAGCCGGCTGTGTTTGCCGACATCGTGGAGGAGGTCAAGGCCTTTTGCTTGGAGAACAAGATCAGTGGGTATGACCGCGAGAGCGGCAAGGGACTTCTGCGCCATCTCTATCTGCGGATGGGCGAGGCGACGGGGGAGGTCCTGCTCTGCGTTGTGCACAACGGTCGGTCCATGCCCTGCGAGGAGGAGCTGTGCGCCCGTGTGAGGCGAGTCTGCCCCGCTCTGGTGGGTGTGATGGTCAACGAGAATGGCGATCGCGGCAGCAAGATCACCGGTGAGCGCTACCGCTGCCTGTGGGGGAGGCCTTATCTGACCGACGTTCTCTGCGGTGTAACGCTCAAGATCCATCCCAATTCCTTTTACCAGGTCAATCGCGGCGGCGCAGAGCTGTTGTACGATCTGGCCATCGATGAGGTGGAGAAGGCGAAGCCGAAAAGGGTGCTGGATCTCTTCTGCGGCATCGGATCGATCGGTCTGGCGGCGGCCAAGAGGCTGGAGGGCATCGAGCTCTGCGGCTATGAGATTGTTCCCGAGGCGGTGGAAAACGCCAAGGAAAACGCCGAACTCAACGGCATCGAAAATGCGCGCTTTGTCTGCGGCGACCTGGACGGAGAGGTCAGCGGGCTTGACGCGCTGCTGAAAACGAGCGATCTGGTGATCCTCGATCCGCCGCGCAAGGGCATTGACGAAACGCTGTGCGAAAAGCTGATCGCCTCGGGCATCCGCCATATTGTCTATGTCTCCTGCGACTGCAAAACGCTCGCCCGCGACTGCGCTCTGCTGACTCAGGGCGGATATACGCTTTCAAGCGTAAAGCCGGTCAACCTCTTCCCGCGGACCAAGCACTGCGAGTGTGTGCTGACGCTGACGCGGTGAGAGAAACAAAAACGAAAGGAATTGCCATGCGCGCATACAAAGAGGCGCTTTACCGCCTGCTGTCCATCGAATACAACTGTCCGCCTGCGTTTTTTGAGCAGGATGAGAACCGTCTGACTGTTTCCTCGTGCCGTGAGGGACGGCGAATGTACGATCCGACTCCGACGCCTCCCTTTTTTCAGATGGTGACAGCGGGGCGGGGAAGTGTCGCCACCGCCGACGAGCGTCTGCATCCGTTTCTGGAAGGCTTTTTGAAGGACCGCATGGGGCATTGGCTGTTTGAACAGCCCAATCTGCTGCCGCTGGAGCAGGAGCTGAACCGCTTTGGGTATACGCTGCGCTCGGCGCACCATATGTACCTGCCGTTGGCGGAACCGTCCGCAAAGCCGCTTCAAGGCTGTAAAGTCAAATGGTTTTTTGACGAAGAGATCCACCCCTTCTATGGCGATCCGTCTTTCCGCAATGCCCTCTGCGAGACCTATCAGCCCCACCGTCCCGACCGCATCGCCGTCTGTGCTTACGATGGGGATACGATTGTGGGCATGGCGGGATGCTCGGAGGATGCGCCGCACTGGATGCAGATTGGCATCGACGTGCTGCCGTCCCACCGTTCCCGCGGCATCGGGCAGGGGCTGGTGTCGCTGCTGCGGGCGAAGATCGAGGAAAACGGGGATATCCCCTTTTATGGGACCGCGCCTGCCAATTGCCATTCCCAGTGCATCGCCATCGCCTGCGGCTTCCGTCCGGCATGGGTGGAGATCGGCGCGAGAAAGCGGCAGGAGAAGGTATTTTAAGAGAACGAATCAAAGCAGAAAAGGCAATCAAGGAAAAAGGAAGGAAAAAACGCATGCTCGGAGTTCTTGTCAACGTCATAACCGTCATTCTCGGCTCATCCATCGGGCTGTTGTTCAAAAAGGGGATTCCTCAGCGGGTCAGCCAGGCGGCAATGATCGGTCTTGGTGCCTGCACACTGTATATCGGCATTTCCGGCAGTCTCGTGGGCGAAAACGTGCTGATCCTGATCGCTTCGGTGGTGCTGGGCGCCATCGTGGGCACTCTGCTTGACATCGACGGCGCCATCGGTAAGCTCGCCGCCAAGGTGGAAGAAAGATTCAAAAAGAAGGACGGCGGCGTTTCGGTTGCGGAAGGTCTGATCTCGGCCACGCTTCTGTTCTGCGTGGGCTCGATGACCGTCACCGGCTCGATCCAGGCGGGACTCACGGGCGACCATTCGGTTCTCATCACCAAGGCGATGCTGGATCTGGTGTCGTCGATGATGCTGGCGTCCAGCCTCGGCATCGGCGTGCTGCTGTCGGCTTTTGCGGTTTTTGTGATCCAGGGCGGACTTGTGCTGTTGTCCGGGCTGATCGCGCCTTTTATGAGCGCTTCGGCCATCGCGGAAATGACCTGCGCGGGTTCTCTTTTGATCGTCATGATCGGCACGAATCTGATGGGCATCACCAAGATCAAGGTGGCGGATTTTCTGCCTGCCATCCTCTTCGCCCCGCTTCTGCACAATCTTGTTTCGCTGATCGGATCGCTGTTGCATTCGGTAGGGTGACAAGCGGTACGCATTGCCTCTTCTGCGGCATTCCCGTCATCGTCGGGTGAAAAAAGACAAAAGAAAAGGTACTGTTTGAAGCAGTACCTTTTTGTGTTGTTTCGGATCAGAACAGGCCCGTGATTTTGCCGTTTTCGTCCACGTCAATGCGTTCGGCGGCGGGGACCTTCGGCAGGCCGGGCATGGTGAGGATGTCGCCGGTCAGCACCACGATGAAGCCTGCGCCGGCGGAGACCTTCACGTTTTTGATGGTGACCTTGAATCCGTCGGGAGCACCGAGCTTGGTCGGATCGTCGGAGAAGCTGTACTGTGTCTTGGCCACGCAGATCGGGCATTTATCAAAGCCGAGTTCGGTCAGCTGGGCGATCTGCTTGGAAGCGGCGGGTGTGACGAGGATGCCGTCGCCGCCATAGATCTTTTTGACGATGGCTTCGATCTTGTCCTCGATGGAGCCGTCCAGCTCATAAGCGTAAGAGAAGCTTGCCTTTTCCTCCTCGCAGAGGCGGACAACCTCTTTTGCCAGCGCTTCGCCGCCCTTGCCGCCCTCGGCCCAGACGGTGGAGAGAACGGTGTTGACCGAAAGCTCGCGGCACTTGCCGATGATAAAGTCGATCTCCTTGTCGGTGTCGGTGGGGAAGCGGTTAACGGCCACCACGCAGGGGAGACCGTAGACCTCCTTGATGTTGCGCACATGGCGGAGCAGATTGGGAATGCCCTTTTCCAGCGCTTCGATGTTTTCGCTTGCCAGCTCGGTCTTGGCGAGACCGCCGTGCATCTTCAGCGCACGCACCGTGGCAACCACGACCACGGCAGAGGGAGTGAGACCGGCCATGCGGCACTTGATGTCGAGGAATTTTTCAGCGCCCAGATCCGCGCCGAAACCGGCCTCGGTGACGGCATAGTCACCAAACTTCATGGCCAGACGGGTGGCGGTGACCGAGTTGCAGCCGTGGGCGATGTTGGCGAAGGGACCACCGTGAACAAAGGCGGGGGTGCCTTCGAGAGTCTGCACCAGATTGGGCTTGAGAGCGTCCTTTAAAAGAGCGGTCATAGCGCCGGCGGCCTTCAGCTGACCGCAGGTGACCGGCTTGTCGTCATAGGTATAGCCCACGATGATGCGGGAAAGACGCTCCTTCAGATCGGAGATGGAGGAGGAGAGGCAGAGCACGGCCATGATCTCGGAAGCGACGGTGATGTCAAAGCCGTCCTCGCGGGGGGTACCGTTGGCCTTGCCGCCCATGCCGTCGACGATGAAGCGAAGCTGGCGGTCGTTCATATCCACGCAGCGCTTCCATGTGATCTTGCGCACATCGATGCCGAGGGTGTTGCCCTGCTGGATGTGGTTGTCGATCATGGCAGCCAGCAGATTGTTGGCCGCGCCGATGGCGTGAAAGTCGCCGGTGAAGTGCAGGTTGATGTCCTCCATGGGGACCACCTGCGCATATCCGCCGCCGGCAGCGCCGCCCTTGACGCCGAACACGGGACCGAGCGAGGGCTCGCGGAGCGCAACGGCAACCTTCTTGCCGATCCTCTTCAGACCGTCGGCCAGACCGATGGTGGTGGTGGTTTTTCCCTCTCCCGCGGGGGTGGGGGTGATGGCGGTCACTAAGATCAGCTTGCCGTCGGGACGGTCGGTTTTTTCAAGAAGAGACAGGTCGATCTTGGCCTTGTATTTGCCGTAAGGTTCGATGAATTCCTCACCCACGTCAGCAAAGGCGGCGATCTCCCCGATGGGCTTCATTTGGCAGGATTGTGCGATTTCAATGTCGGATTTGTATTCCATTTGCAAACTCCTTCTGGTTACAGTCATTTCATGGCTTTAGTGTACCACATTCTCCGCTTCTTTGTCAATGGGGAAAAGCGACTCCGTTCGGCTTTTTGTTCCAATGGTTTCCCCTTATTCGACCGATCCGGTGCGGTATTCCTTGGGCGAGCAGCCGTATTTTTCCTTGAAGCGGCGGTAGAAGTAGCTGCTGTTGTCATAACCGATGGCATCGAGGATGGCTTCGGCGGAGAGGGTGGTCTGCGAGAGGAGGTAGGCGGCCTGCTGCAGCTTACGCTCCTGCAAAAGCTCCTTGAAGTTGGCGCCGGTCTGCTTTTTGAGAAGGCGGCTGACCGCATACGCGGGCTGTTCAAGCGCTTCGGCGATCTCGGACAGGCGGCCGTCGCGGTAGTGACTCTCGATGTACTTCAACACGGCAAACACCAGCTTTCGGTCGGTGAGAGTGGAGTCAACGCGGTCGATCGAATCGAAAAAGAGCGAGAGGTTCATCAAAAGAAGCCCCATGGTGGTCACATTGACGGTGTTGCAGCCGCTTGTGTTGTGGATCAGCGTCCAGATCATGTTTTCGATCAGGTTCTGCACAGGCAGGATATCGCCGGCGCGGAAGTGGAGGTATCCCACCGAGGACTCCTTGCCCGAGATGGTGGAGATGAGGAAATCGCGGAGCAGGTTTTCGCGTTCGATCATGGAGATGGTGCGGTTGAAAAACTCGGGGAGGATGATGAAGTTGACCGCGATGTCCTCCTCCGAGGCCTCTAAGATCTCCTGCGTGGTGTGCTGATTGAGAAAGAGCAGATCACCCTGCTCCAGCACGATGGTTTCCTTTCCGCCGAGAATGTGGGTGGTGCGTCCGCTGCACATATAGACCATCTCCACATAGTTGTGGCGGTGGCTGGGGAAGTGGGCGAAGCGGGTGTGCGGGCGGATGTCGATCAGCCGCCCCTTTTCCAACAGCTTGCGGCTGTCGATGACAAAGTCGCTCTGGGAGGAATAGAGCTCGCGGCGGATGCCGTCCTGTCCGTTGAGGATACGCTGTTCCTCCTCGGTGATCTTTTTTAAGCGGGAAAGCAGTTGCTCTTGCATGGCACTCTCCTTTGAATGTTGTTGCTTCGTGTAAAGGTATTATATCACAAAGGAAAACAAATTGCAAATAAGGTCCGTGAAAAAATTCGATAAAGACCTTACAATCTTTTGCTTTTTGCGGTATACTGGACACAAAGAAACCGAAAAAAGGAGAGCGATCAAGATGCAAAAGGGATATTTGGCCATTGACATCGGTGCTTCGGGCGGACGGCACATCTTCGGATGGATCGAAAACCGAACGCTGAAGCTGGAGGAGATCTACCGCTTTGAGAATCGGATGGATGTCAGAGACGGCAAGCGCCTGTGGGACACCGAGCGTCTGTTTGGCGAGATCGTGAAGGGCATGAAGATCTGCGGCGAAAAGGGAAGAGTGCCGGCAAGCGTTGCCATCGACACCTGGGCGGTGGATTTTGTTCTGCTCGATGAAAAGGACCGTATTCTCGGCGACACGTATGCCTACCGCGACAGCCGCACCGAGGGGATGGACGCTGAGGTGTATAAGATCCTTCCCGAGCAGGAGCTGTATGCGCGCACCGGCATCCAGAAGCAGATGTTCAACACCATCTACCAGCTGATGGCGGTGAAGAAAAAAACGCCGGAGCTGCTTGAAAAAGCGAAGACCTTTTTGATGCTCCCCGACTATTTCCAGTATCGGCTGACGGGCATCAAGCGATCGGAATACACCAACGCCACCTCCACCCAGCTGGTCAGCCCCGTCACGCATCAGTGGGATGTTGAGCTGATCGGGCGGCTGGGCTATCCGCGTGAGATCTTTCTCCCTCTGCAAATGCCGGGGCAGACGCTCGGAGCGCTGAAGGACGAGATCGCAAACGAGGTCGGCTACCGCTGCGAGGTGATGCTTTGCGCGGGACACGATACCGCATCGGCGGTGATGGCCATGCCCGACACCGAAGGGAAGGGGCTGTACATCAGCTCGGGCACCTGGTCGCTGATGGGCATCGAATCGCCCGAGGCGGTCTGCGACGAAAAGAGCCGTCTGGCCAACTTCACCAACGAGGGCGGCTATGATCTCCGCTTCCGTTACCTGAAAAACATCATGGGGCTGTGGATGATCCAATCGGTGCGCCATGAGCTGAATGACCGCTATTCCTTCGCGCAGCTGTGCGAGCTGGCCGAGGAGGCCAAGGACTTTCCCTCGCGCGTGGACGTGAACGACAGCGTCTTTCTGGCACCGGACAGCATGATCGAGGCATTGAAAGGCTATTGTCAAAGGAGCGGGCAGCGCATTCCCGAAAGCGTGGGCGAGCTGTCGGCGGTCATCTACCGCAGCCTGGCCGAGTGCTACGGACGCACCGTGAAGGAGATCGAGGCCAACACCGGGCGCGTTTACCACAGCATCCATGTCATCGGCGGCGGCTCCCATGCCGATTATCTCAACCGCCTCACCGCGCAGGCCACGGGCAAGCAGGTTCTGGCAGGACCGTCGGAGGCGACCGCCACAGGCAATTTGCTGGCACAGATGATCGCTTCCGGCGAATTTGAAACGCTTTCGCAGGCCAGAGCCTGTGTGAAGGCATCCTTCCCCGTGCGGCTGTATGAGCCGAGCGGCCGTTGATGTTGATGAAACTTACCATTCCGTAACCCCATAAAAGGAGAAAACGATTATGAGCAAGAACGAACGATTTGAAGCGGCAAAAGCGCTGTATGAAGGCATCGGTGTGGACGTATGCGCCGCATTGAAACAGCTGAAGAGCATCCCGATCTCCATGCACTGCTGGCAGGGAGATGACGTCACCGGCTTTGACCAGGACGGCCCGCTGACCGGCGGCATCCAGACCACCGGCAATTACCCCGGCAAGGCACGCACTCCCGAGGAGCTGATGGCTGACATCGACAAGGTGCTGAGCTTTGTTCCCGGCAAGCACAAGCTCAATCTCCACGCCTCCTATGCCATTTTTGATCAAGGCGAGTGGGTTGACCGCGATGCCATCGAACCGAAGCATTTCAAGAAATGGGTGGACTTTGCCAAAAAAAGAGGCATGGGTCTGGATTTCAACCCCACCTGCTTCTCCCACGAGATGGTCAAGGACAATCTCACCCTGTCCAGCCCCGATGAGGAGGTCCGCCGCTTCTGGATCCGTCACGGGCAGGCCTGCATCCGCATCTCCCAGTACTTTGCCGAGGAGCTGGGGCAGCCCTGCGTGATGAACATCTGGATTCCCGACGGCTATAAGGATACCCCTGCCGACCGTACCGCCCCCCGCAAGCGCTTCGCCGATTCGCTGGACGAGATCCTCTCGACCCCCTATGACAAGGAAAAGGTCATCGTCTGCCTGGAGTCGAAGGTGTTCGGCATCGGCATGGAATCGTATACGGTGGGCTCGGCCGAGTTCTGCCTCAATTACGCCGCCACCCGCGGCATCACACCTCTGATGGACAACGGTCACTATCATCCCACCGAGGTGGTGTCCGACAAGCTGTCCTCCATGCTTCTCTTCTTTGATCGGGTGGCGCTTCACGTTACCCGCGGCGTCCGCTGGGATTCCGACCATGTGGTGCTGTTTGACGATGAAACCAAGGAGATCGCCAAGGAGATCATTGCCTGCGGCGATCCGTCCCGCGTGAAGATCGGTCTGGACTTCTTCGATGCCAGCATCAACCGCATCGCTGCATGGACCATCGGTATGCGCAACTTCCAGAAGGCTCTGCTGTATGCGCTGCTCCTGCCGCTGGACCGCATGAAGGCTCTGCAGCATGAGGGACGCAACACCGAGCTGCTGATGCTTCAGGAGGAGATGAAGACCTATCCGCTGGGTGCGGTGTGGGATTTCTTCTGCGAGGAAAACGGCGCGCCCGTCCGCGAGGAGTGGTTCAAGGCGGTCGAGGCCTATGAAAAGGACGTTCTGAGCAAGCGCGTGTAAGGCATTTTGAAAGCGAAAAAAGGGGACCGCTTTGGCGTACCTGCGATAAAGCAGGTACGCCAAGCTTTTTACACCAAAAACTATTTAAATGCATCTTACCCTCGTATATTTGCAAGACAAGAAAAAACGCTTTATTTTTGTTTTTAAGTCTTGTATAATAAAGCTACAACAAAGGAAGGGAGATGTTTTTTTGAAGGTTACAATTATTGAAGACCCCAATATAAAGGAAACTGAAATATCTATCGTTTGCGCAAAAATGACAAACGAGATCAATGATATTGTTTCAAAGATATCAACCGTTGGATTGACT
>SVTL01000011.1 GCA_015063795.1 Oscillospiraceae bacterium | reverse complement strand
TGTCCTCACCCTTGGTGTTGGACGAACGGGACGAGGTCTTCTTCTGTCCCTTCACCATCAGAATATCGTTGGGGATCGATTCGCAGTAGAAAAACTCTTTCCATTGATCGGCCAGCACGCCGCCGGCTGCACCCGTGATTGCTTTGATAAGTCCCATAACTATGTTCTCCTTTCGGATTTTAAGATCGTTTTTTATTTTTTGGATATCTCAATGCTTCGAATACGGATTCTTGTTTTCTTTCGGAGGATCGGTCTTTTGCCCGCAGGAGGAGGCCCAGCGAAGGATGGCCAAACGGATCACGATCGGCAGGATCCACGCCGCGATCGCCAGCCAGAACCACCAAATCGGCAGACCGAGCCAAAAGTGGCAGGCCAGCAGGATCCACGCAGGGATCGACCACTCCAGCCTCATCGCCAGCGACAGCCCGAGGCTCATCAGCCAGCTGAGAAAGGCATCTCGCTTTTTCCCGCGCATGAAAGCACCTCCGTTTGTTTATCTTCTTCTATTATACCATTTTTCCTCCCCTCTTGTCAACCGTGGCGAAAAAATTCATAAAAAAGGGACCGCCGCTTTTTTGTCAAGCAGCAGTCCCGCATCGTTTGTTTATTTTCCGAACAGTCCGCCCAGCTTTTTCAGGCTCTTCAGCCCGTCGCTCAGCTGATCCATCCCGATCTTGGCCTTGACGCCGTCCACGATCTTCTCGATCTGATCGTTGGGCAGGTCGATACCCAGCAGCTTTTCCACCGTGGCGATGGGATCTTTTTGGAAGTTTTCCAGAATGCTGTCGTCTTTTTTGATTTTTTCTACCAGTTCTTCGATCTTTTCCTTGATATCCATATTTCTTCCTCCGTAAACAGATGATTGGTTTTCTTTTTGTTGTTTGTGCGGATGGCGAAGCTTGGGAAACGTTACTCCGCTTTTCCGCTGTAAGATCTGATCTCATAAACGCCGGCCGCCAGCGTGACTCTGCCCTGTTCGGTCAGTTCGGCGCAGTTTTTGCCGTTGAGCGTCACTCGCTCCGCCTTCTGCGGCAGAACAAACTCAGCCTGCGCATCAAAGGGAATCGTCAGCGTGTACACGGTCGCATCGCCCTCGCGCTTCCAGCCGCTCTCATACCGCCCGGCCGCCGAATCATACGAGCAGCGGACGAAATCGAAACGCTTGTCGGGAATCGGGCGGATCTCAACCTTCTTGAAGCCGGGCGCCTCCTCACAGGGATTCAGGCCCGCCATGGTGCGGTACATCCACTCCACCACGCATCCGTAAGCATAGTGGTTCATGCTGTTCATGCCCGTTCCGCTGACCAGACCGTCGGGCATCACCGAATTCCAGCGCTCCCAGACAGTGGTCGCGCCCATGTTGACCTCATACAGCCAGCTGGGGAAATCCTCGTTGAGCAGGAGCGTGTAGGCATAATCGGCAAGCCCGTTGGCGGTCAGCGCCGCGCAGAGCTGATAGGTGCCCACAAAGCCGGTGTCCAGATGCACGTTTTTGTCATCCAAACGCTTCTTCAGGTCGGCGACGGTGCGTGCGCGGTGCTCCTGCGGAGCCAATCCCATATACAGCGCCACCGCATGGGCAGTCTGTGTGGGCATGGCCAGCCGTCCTCCGGGCGTATAATACTCCTTGCGGAACGCTTCCTTGATCTCCTCGGCCAGCTCGGTGTAGTAAGCATAGTCCTCCTCCAGCCCCAGAGCCTTGGCAGCCTTGGCGGTGAGCGAGGCGGAATAATAGTAGTAAGCGGTGGCAACATAGAAGCTTTCGGTGCCGCCGTGACTGCTGGTCTTATCGGGGTTATCCAGTGCCAGCCAGTCGGCAAAATGGAAGCCGCAGCGGCGCAGACGGGAATTGCCGCATCTCTCCTCATCCTCGCGGCGCATATAGTCCACCCACTGCTTCATGCCGGGATAGGTCTCGCGCAGCAGCGACTTGTCGCCGTAAAAGCAGTAGACCGTCCACGGGATCACCGTTGCCGCATCCGACCAGGCACAGGAGCCGAAATCGGTGGCAATCCCGTTGCCGTGGACGCGGTGGCGCATATCCAGCACATCGGGCACCACATGAGGCACCGCGCCGTCCAGCAGGCTCTGCTCCATACGCATATCGTACAGATACTTGCGGAAGAAGGCGGGCGTATACATGGTAAAGGAGGCGGTGGGGGCGAAGACCTGCGCATCCCCCGTCCAACCCATACGCTCATCGCGCTGGGGGCAGTCGGTGGGAACATCCAAAAAGTTGCCGCGCTGTCCCCAATAGGCGTTGGCGACCAGACGGTTGACCTTCTCGTTGGAGGTCTCCAAAGAACCGATCCGTCCCAGATCCGAGTGGATCACATCGGCAGCAAAGGAAGCGGAAGCGATCTCCTGCTCGCTCATGCCCGTGACGCGGACAAAGCGGAAGCCGTAAAAGGTGAAGTGGGGACGGACGCTCGCCTTTTTGCCCGAGGAGATATAGATGTATTTTTCCTCCGCGGTACGGAGGTTTTCGTTGTAAAAGCAATCCTGCTGGAGAAGCTCGCCGCACTCCAACACCACCTCGCGCCCGGCAGGCAGATCGCTCTCAAAGCGGATCCAGCCGGTGAGAAGCTGTCCGAAATCCAGCACAAGCTCACCCTTCGGCGTTTTCAGCAGAGCGGGGTTATTCAGCGTCTCGACCACACGGACAGGGGGGCTGAGCCGGTCGGAAAGAGGAGCTTTTGGGGCATCCGCCTCCACTGCGGCAACAAAGCCGGTCGTATCACAGCCCGCGCCCGACCAATCGGCCACCTCCAGACGGGCATCGTAATGCTCGCCGTCGTAGATGTTGCTGAAGGTGATCGGCGAAGCGTGGCAGAGCCAGCTCTCATCGGATGCGATCACCTGCTCTGAGCCGTCGGAAAAAGCGATGCGAAGCTCCGCGATCAACTGCTGACTGTCGCCGTACAGATTTTTGGTCTTGTCCCGCCAGCCGAAGCGGCCGAGATACCAGCCGTCGCCCAGCATGACGCCGATGGCATTCTCTCCCTCTTTGAGAAGCGAGGTCACATCATAGCTCTGATACTGAATGTGCTTGTTGTAGCTGGTGAAGAAGGGGGCAAGGCATTCGTCTCCCGCCTTTTCGCCGTTGATCTCCGCCTCATATACGCCAAGGCCGCAGATGTACAGACGGGCAGAGGCGATGTCCTTTCTCACCGAAAAGCGCTTGTGAAACAGCCCGTTGACCGATGCGTCAAAAGGAGTCTTGATCCACTTGCCTGCCCACGGCTCTTCACGCTTGCCGGTCTCAAAAAAGGCGATTTCCGAACGTCCCTTCTCCCCGTTGTCGGAGGTGACCTCCACCTGCCAATAGTATCGGGTGCGGGGGCGAAGCGCCAGATTCGCTTCAAAGGCCAGAGAGGAGATGTCCTCCCGCTCGCCGCTGTCGAACACAAGCGTTTTCATGCTCGGTTCTTCACTGACGGTGATGCGCGCGCTCTTCTGCTTTTTGCCGACGGTACCGCTCACCGCATAAGAAAAGATCGGCTTCTCCATCCGAGCACCCAGAGGCGAGGTCAGATGCTGTACTCTCAATTGTTCAATGATCATAGCTGTGTTCCTTTCCAAACGTCAAACTCTCTTGCTTTTACCTTACCACATCCCTTTCCTTTTGTAAAGAAGGGAGAAAGCAAAATCAGCGTTTTACACGAAAATGCTCTCCCCGTTTTATTCTTTTTTCCGAACAGAAGCGCTGAGAAAACACCCCTTCCTTGCCCGATCGCTCCCCCTTGCCGAAGCGGATACAGAAAGGGCCGCCCGCATCTGACGGACAGCCCTTCGGTTGTTCATAATTTCAGTTGGTGTAGTTGTCGAAATAGCCCTGCACGAGAACAACAGGCGTTCCCTTATCGCCCGAGCCGCTGGTCAGATCGCACAGCGAGCCGATCAGGTCGGTCAGCTGACGGGGCGTGGTGCCCTGAGCGGCCATATTGCCCACCAGACTTCCGCTCTTCTCGCGGATGCTCTTTTCAATGGCCTGCTGCAGCGCTTCCCCCTTCAGATCGCCGAAATCGTTATCGGCCAGGTACTTCAGCTTCAGCTCGTTGGGCGTACCGATCAGACCGTCGGTGAAAGCGGGAGAGACCACCGGATCGGCCAGCTCCCAGATCTTGCCCATGGGATCCTTGAACGCACCGTCGCCATAGACCATAACCTCCACATGGCAGCCGGTTTTCTCCAGAATGCGCTTCTGGATGTCCAGCACCAGCGGACGGCACTCTCTCGGGAAGAGCTTGATCTTGTCCTCGGTGGACTTGTTGGAGCCCAGCAGACCGTATTTCTCGTTGCAGCCGCTTCCGTTGACGGGAGCATTCATCAGATCATCTAGCGAGCAGACCACCTTCGCGCCGCCGGCTAAGAGGATGCGCTTGGTGCGGGCACGGGAATGGATGTCGCAGTTGATGATGTGATCGGCATAAGGCAGGATGGCCTTGGGCTGGTTGGCAAAGATGATCTCCACCTCAGCGCCGCACTCGCGGATCAACTCGCCGTAATAGCTGACATAATCAACACCGGTGAAAGGATGGGGATTGCTGCCGAACAGCGCGCGGTACTTCTCCAAAGAGAGCACGTCGCTGTAGGGATTGACACCGGCCGCGTCCACCTGATCAAGGCTGACCAGCTCATTGCCCACCTCATCGGAAGGATAGCTCAGCATCAGAACGATCTTCTTCGCGCCCATGGCGATGCCGCGCAGACAAATGGCAAAGCGGTTTCGGGACAGGATCGGGAAAATAACGCCGACCGTTCCTCCGCCCAGCTTGTTCTTCACATCCTCGGCGATGGCGCTCACATCGGCATAATTGCCCTGAGCTCTCGCCACAATGGATTCGGTGATCGCAATGACATCACGGTCGCGCAGGGAAAAACCGTCCGATTCAGCCGCTTTCAGCACACTGTCGGTCACGATGGCCGCCAGATCGTCTCCCTCGCGGATGATGGGACAACGGATTCCTCTCGAAACCGTTCCGACTCTACGTTCTTTTTTCTCCATGGTCTTTCCTTCCTTTCATCGCAGAAAGCAACGCTTCGCAAAACGCAACCGCCTTTTCTGCAAGCCACATATTGAATGACACATCGTTGGGCAGGATGGCGCTTTCTCTCGCGCCGATCTCGGCCATAACAGAGGTATTATACTCCAACTTGCGTAAAATTTCAATACATATTTGCAAATTTTTCCGTTTTTTGATCGGTTTTTTTTGCTGTTTTTGCGTTATTTCCCCTCAGAAAGCCCCGAGGCATCCCGATCGACAACAAGCTGCCCGTCAACAAAAGCAATGGGCAGGCGCGCAATCGAGGAATCGGCATCGTTTTTGCCCACGAGAAGCAATCCCTCCTCCGTCTCCTCGAAGGAAAGCTCGGACAGATACAGCTCCAGAAGAAGCTTGGCGCTTTCGCCGTCGGCGGTGCTGAGCGAAAGAAGGAAGGTGCTCCGCCCCGAGGTCGGTCCCGGAAGCAGCGAGAGCGCATCCTCCCTGCCGTCGCCGTCGATGTCATAGAAGCATCGGTCAAGGGGGAAGGAAAACACGTTTTGCTCATCCACCTCATACACACGGCGGAAGAGCGCGCCGTCGGGAACAGGACACTGCGCTTCCTCGGCATCGGCCGAATAGCGATAGGAAGGGATGGTTGAGGAAAGCGCGGCATGAAACGCATAGCCGTCTCGCTCGGCATCGAAAACATAGGTGTACAGCCCATCGTCGGTTTTGAGCGTCAGGCGGCCGTTTTCCTCGGTGTAGTGACCGAAGGGCAGATAGCTGCTGAAGCCCGAATAGGAGAAGGAAAAGGTCTTGTTCGTCTCATCCAGCCTCAGAGAGGGTGGCATCCAGTCGGGAGAAAATGGGTAGAGATAGGTCACCGCGTTTTCCGATGGGCCGATCCGTTCACTCACGGCGGGAGGAAGAAGCACATCGGCATCGATCCCCTTTTCCAGCTCAAATTCCAGCCAGACACGGTAGGTCCTTCCTCCGTTCGCCCCCGTCGGGACATCGGCTTCGGTGCATTCGGTCTCAAAACGGTAGCGCCCGCTTTCCCGCAGATCCATGCCGGTAAAGCCATAGCGCAGCTCATGCTCACGTCCTGCCTGAATGCGGTAAGCGATGGCATAATACACACGCTCGGTCAGCAGATCGCAGTCCTGCCACTCACCGTTCACAAGGCGGCTGAGCGTAAAGGCCGCGCCGCAGGAGATGTCGCTCTCCCGGCGATTGATCCATTGCACGGTCATCGACGGCGAAGAGTCCGAAAGATTCACGTCCTCGATGCGGATCTCAACGCCCTCCAGCTCCGAGCCGCCGCCCGTGATCAGGATGCTGTTCTCCCCGCCCTCCACCGTCAGCCCCTCCTGCGCATGAGAGGCGGGATCGGTCAAAAAGCAGACCGCGGCAACGGCGCAGACCAAAACAGCCAGACAAATCAGCCAGAAGGCAGGCTTTTTATAATGCAGAACGCCTTCGATCCTCTTTTTCACGCCCACCTCGCCGAAGGCCAGCGGACAGGCCGACAGACGCAGACGGTTTTCCCCGATGCTGCAGGCCAGAAGCGCGCGGGAATAGGACTTGCGGCTCACGTCATCCATCGCGCGGATGACCTTTTCATCGCAGGCCGCCTCAATGTCGCGGCAGAACAGAATGTAAGCCACCCAAAACAGCGGATGGAACCAATATACCGTCAGCAGCGCAAAGGCCAAGGGCTTCCACAGATGGTCGCCGCGCTTCAGATGGGCGCGCTCGTGGGCAAGCACGTGGCTTTGCAGCGTTTCGCTCCCCTCGCCGACCAAAGCAGACGGCAGGTAGATGCGCGGGCGGAGCATGCCCAGAATGAACGGCGTCGCGATGCCGTCCGAGGCATACACGCTCTCGCCCAGCGGCAGGCACACCCTCACCCGCCTCCGCAGGCGCAGATAGGAGATCAGCGCATACAAAAGCATGCACACGACACCGACCTGCCACACGATCTGGAAAACGAACATCCAAATCTGAATGGGGTTGACGCTGGCCGTTTCATCCTGCGGCGCAAAGCGTTCGGAGAAGGTGGGGTTGATCGCTTCATCCAGCGAGGCAAAGCCGCTTTCGATGACCGGCGTCTGTGCATATCCGATGTCAGCGGGCAGCGTTTCCGCGCTGGGGATCAGGCTGAAATCGCTTTCGAACGTGACCGGCATCATCAGCCGCAGTCCCACCATCGCCCACAGCAGGCAGACGATCCAGCGGGGCGCTTTTTTCAGCAGCAGGCGGAGCAGGATCACCATCGGCACCAGCCAGCCCGCGGCCAGCGCCATGTTGAGAAGCGTTTGAAACATACTCACCCCTCCCCTCCGCCGCCTTCGATCATCTGCAGGATGGCGGCAACCTCCTCCTCGGACAGCTTTTTCCGTCTGGTAAAGGCCGCCACAAAGGCTGGCAGCGAGCCGTCAAAGGATTCCTCCACCACCTGCTCGCTCTGCCTCGCATAAAACTCCTCGCGGCCGATGCACACGCTTACCAGTCCATCCTTATTTTGGAAAAGCCCCCGTTCGCAGAGCTTTTTCAAAACCGTATACGTGGTGGATTTTTTCCAGCTCAGCTCCCTTTCGCAGATCTTCACCAGCTCGCCCGAGGAAAGCGGTGCTCTCTGCCAGAGAATGTCGGCAAAGCGGGACTCCACTGCCCCCAGCTTCCAATCGTCCATAGAATCTCTCCTTTCGGTCTATCGGTTGTAGACTTCGCTTTTAGTCTATCACATATAGACCGATTTGTCAAGAGGAAAAGTCAGACATTTTTTTGCCATCCCCCCTTGACAAAGAGGGAAAGAGGTGTTACAATCAAATCAACAATTGAATGATCGTTCAATCGTTTGAACAAAGGAGGTTTTTTCTCATGACAAAAACGTACAAGATCGAAGTGGACTGCGCCAACTGCGCGAACAAAATGGAGCAGGCCGCTTCGCGCATCGAGGGCGTGGCTGAGGTGAACGTGGCCTTTATGGCGCAGAAAATGACGGTCCGCTTTGCCGAAAACAGCGACGAAAAAACGGTGATGAAAGCGGTGCTGGCCGCCTGCCGCAAGATCGAGCCCGACTGCGAGATCGTCTTTTAAGAAAAAAAGCCATGACCAAAAAACAAAAAAAGATGCTGACGCGCATCCTCATTGCCTCCGGCTTCACCGCCCTGCTCTTTCTTCTGCCGCTCCGAGAGCCTTTCAAGGGACTGCTTTTCCTGATCCCTTATGCGGTCATCGGCTATGACATTCTCCGCAATGCAGTCCGCGGCGTGATCAACCGTCAGCCCTTCGACGAAAACTTTCTGATGGCCGTTGCCACCGTGGGCGCGTTTGCTTTGGGAGAATATGCGGAGGGAACGGCGGTCATGCTCTTTTACCAGATCGGCGAGCTGTTCCAGAGCTGTGCGGTTGGCAAAAGCCGCCGAAGCATCGCTGCGCTGATGGACATCCGTCCCGATTTCGCCGTTCTGGAATCGGACGGCGGCAGTCTCATGCAGGTCGATCCCGAGCAGGTGGCGGTGGGGCAGATCATCGTTGTCAAGCCGGGTGAGCGCATCCCTCTCGACGGCGTGATCCTCGAAGGACGCTCGGCGATCGACACCTCCTCGCTCACCGGCGAGAGCCTGCCGCGGACGGTGGGCGTCGGCGATGAGGTGATCGGCGGCTGCATCAACCAAAGCGGACCTCTCCGCATCCGCACCACCAAGCCCTTCGGCGAATCCACCGTGGCCAAGATCCTGGACCTGGTGGAAAACGCAAGCGCGCGCAAGGCGGTCTCGGAGCGCTTCATCTCCAAATTCGCCCGCTATTACACGCCTGCCGTCTGCCTGTCCGCCCTGCTGCTGGCGCTTCTGCCGCCGCTGGTCAATACGCTTTTGCTCAGTACGGACGCAGGCTGGAGCGTGTGGATCTACCGCGCGCTGACCTTCCTTGTCATCAGCTGTCCCTGCGCGCTGGTCATCAGCATTCCCCTCACCTTTTTTGCCGGCATCGGCGGTGCGGGGCGGGCGGGGATCCTGGTCAAGGGCTCCTGCTATCTGGAAACGCTGGCCAAGGTCAGGCGCATTGCCTTTGACAAGACCGGTACGGTGACCGAGGGCGTGTTCGAGGTGACCGACATCGTCCCTGTCGGCGTTGAGAGCGAGACACTCCTCACCTATGCGGCGCTGGCCGAAAGCGATTCCAACCATCCCATCAGCAAGAGCCTGCGCAGCGCCTACGGCAAGCCGATCGACCGCGAGCGCATCAAGCAGGTCCGCGAGATCGGCGGACAGGGCGTTTGCGCTCTCATCGACGGGAAAAGCATTGCCGTCGGCAACGCACGCCTGATGGAGAGCATCGGTCTTTCGCTCCCGCCCTGCGAAGGAATCGGTACGGTGGTTCACGTCAGCGTCGACGGAGCTTACCTCGGTCACATCCGCATCGACGACCGCATCAAGCCTCAAGCGGCAACGGCCATCGCTTCGCTGAAGAAGCTGGGCATCCGCCAAACCGTGATGCTGACCGGCGACCGTCGGCAAGCCGCCGAGGAGGTGGCGCAAGCGCTGGGCATCGACCGACTGCAGGCCGACCTGCTGCCCGACGGCAAGGTGGAGGCGGTGGAAAGCCTGTTAAAAGAAGAAAACGGCGGCACGCTGGCCTTTGTGGGCGACGGCATCAACGACGCTCCCGTGCTGGCGCGGGCGGACATCGGCATCGCCATGGGCGCTCTCGGCTCGGACGCCGCCATCGAAGCGGCGGATGTGGTGCTGATGGACGACGATCCGGGAAAGATCGCCGACGCCATCCGCATCTCCCGCAAATGCCTCGCCATCGTATACGAAAACATCGTCTTTTCTCTGGGCATCAAGCTGCTGTTCTTAGCCATGAGCGCTTTCGGCATCACCGATATGTGGCTGGCCATCTTCGCCGATGTGGGCGTGATGGTGCTGGCGGTGCTGAATGCCGTCCGCGCTCTGTCCGTGAAAAACGAAACACAAAAAGGATAACAAATATAAAAAAGGAGGGCAACACCCATGACCGAACGCAACGAGCTTTGCGAGATCTCCGAAGTCCACGAGGAGCTGCTCACCATTGTCAATGAAAAAATGCCGTCGGAGGAAAAGCTGTTCGACCTGTCGGAGCTGTTCAAGGTCTTCGGCGATTCGACGCGGATGCGGATCCTGTTCGTGCTCTTTGAGGCCGAGGTCTGCACCTGCGATCTGGCGGCGGTGCTGAACATGACCTCCTCCGCCATCTCCCATCAGTTGAACGCGCTCAAGCGTGCCAAGCTGGTCAAGAGCCGGCGGGAGGGCAAGACCGTTTTCTATTCGCTGGCCGATGACCACGTGCGGACCATCATCGAGCAGGGGATGGAGCATGTGGAAGAATAAAACCGGATCAAACAAAAAAGAAAGCAGGGTAAAAACACTCTGCTTTCTTTCGTTCTGTGGATTTTTTACGATACCATCGCCGTGATGCGGCCGATGAGATAGATCACGTCCATCACGTTCACATGCCCGTCGCCGTTAAGGTCGAGAGGGCTGTTTTCTTCGGTAGGCGTGGGCGCTTTGACGGTGACGGTGTAAGAGGTTGACAGGCTCTGCGACGTGCTTCCGAGAGAGACCGAGAGCGAATAGCGGATGTCGCTTCTGCCCACATTGGCGGGAAGCGGCAGCAGCACACAGAGAGTGTCGCCTACCCGTTCGACTTCGGTGGTGCGGACGGTGGTGAGAGAGGAGGAGGCCGTCAGCGTGAGAGTGTCATCAAAGTCGGAAAGGTTCTCGCCGATCAGCGTCACGTCCACAACGCCGCCTGCCGAAGAGAGCGTGTCCGTATAAGACAGGGACGTCACCTTGGGCGTTTTCGCTTCAAGGGGGATGAGAGCGGTGTAGGAATAGGAGGTTTCCACACCGTCAAGAGTGAGATAAGCCGTTCCCGAATAGGTGTAGCCCTCCTCCGTTTCGCTCCAGTTGTAGGGCGTATAGGAGGCGGTGATGAGGGTGGGATCGACAACCGCTGTGTCAGTAAAATAATCACTTGAAGAATAACGAGATACTGTCACGTTACCGGCTTTATCCAGATTCTCGCCGTGGAATCGGAACTGAATCGTGCCGCCCTTGAAGGAGGGGGCAACCACTTCAAGCGAAGTGATCTTGGGAATGGTCAGGATTGGGAAGCCGCCGTTGGCATTTGCCGTATCCTTGGACCAATATTTGTATTTGATCTCATCGGTCACGTCATCCCAATAGCCGTTGAGGGCAGAGACAAAGGCATCGGCCTTCATCTCATCATCGGTCATGACCTTGCAGTCAAAGGCGCGTCCGGTGTTTTCCTTGAAAGCGGCTGCTGCGCTGTTGTTATAATAGCAGTTGGTCACCGTTGTGCTGTTGGTATAAGCGATGCCGTACCATGGGAGATCGGTAGTAACATGGGCATAACAGTTGGTGATGGTGGCGGAATTCTCGCCCACAAGACCGCCAATGCCGGAAGTATCGTTTTTGCTCGACAGGCTGACAACAGCAAAACTGTTGGAGATTGATCCATCTGCATATCCGCAGAGACCGCCGATCCTACAATTGGAAGCAGAGGGAGAGAACGCAGAACCGCTCACCGAAACACTGCTGACACTGCAGTTCCTGATCGAAGAATTCGCATACCCAGCAACGCCGCCCACATAGCAGTTGTAGTTGTTAGAGGAGGTACTGGCCGTGCCGTTCACTGTGGTGTTGCTAACACTGCAGTACGTGATCGAAGATGCATACCCCGCGACGCCGCCCACATAGCAGAGGGTGGAGTCGTAGGACGAGGAAGAGGAAGAGCTGGCTGTAACGCTCACCGAAACATCGCTGACACTGGAGTTCACGATCGAATATTTAGCATACCCCGCAACGCCACCCACATAGCAGAGGGTGGAGTCGTAGGAAGAGGAAGAGCTGGCTGTAACGCTCACCGAAACATCGCTGACACTGAAGTTCACGATCGAATATTTAGCATACCCCGCGACGCCGCCCACATAGCAGAGGGTGGAGTCAGAGCTGGCTGTAACGCTCACCGAAACATCGCTGACACTGCAGTTCGTGATCGAATGTGCAGACCCTGCAGCACCGCCCGCATAGCAAGAATAAGTAGTAGTACCGCTCACCGAAACACAGCTGACATTGCAGTTCGTGATCGAAGATGCAGACCCCGCGACACCGCCCACATGGCAATTGGATGAGGCCGTACCTCTTACCGATGCGCTGCTGACACTGCAGTTCGTGATCGAAGATGCAGATCCCGCGACACCGCCCACATGGCAGAAGGAGGAGGAGCCGCTCACCGTTGCGTTGCTGACAGAGCAGTTTGTGATCGAAGAATCATCAGCATCCCCCACAAGGGTACCGACATAAAGAGAAGAAGACGACGATACCTTGAGATAGGCATCGGTGAGCGTGACATTCTGAAGCAGGCCGCCGTAAACATATCCAAACAAGCCCACATAATCCCCCGCATTGGCGTCGTCGGTGATGATGAGCCCCTTGACCGTATGGTTCTGCCCGTCAAAGCTGCCCTTGAACGCCATGTCCTTGTGACCGATGGGCGTCCAGAGGTGCTTTGACAGATCGATGTCGTTCATCAGCTTGAGCGTTTTGCCGCTGAAGTCGGTTTTGAGCATCACCGTCTGTTTGGCGATCCACGCCAGCTGTTCGGCTTTTGTGATCTCATACACGTCATCCTTTTCTTCCACCGCTTCGGCGTAGTCCAGCCA
This sequence comes from Oscillospiraceae bacterium, assembly GCA_015063795.1. Taxonomy (GTDB): domain Bacteria; phylum Bacillota; class Clostridia; order Oscillospirales; family CAG-272; genus SIG694. Next base: position 52,782 of record SVTL01000011.1, on the reverse strand, counting down.
GTTGTCGGCAGGGATGGTGGGAATCGGCAATTCGGGCGCGCCGATGCCTTCGGGTGCTCCGACCGTTTCTCCCTCCGCCGCAGTCGGCAGAAGCGAAAGCCCAAGGCAAAGGACGGTCACAAGAAGGACAGACAGAAACGCTTTTTTCATGGCTCTTTCTCCTTTATATTATACTATACGGATATCGGTATGGTTTTACTCAAAGCAGGCATCCAGCCCCTCGAAATCGGCGATATACAGATCGCTGAGCCGCTCGATCTCTTTTCGGTTGCGCTCCTCGGACACATCGTAAATGCCCACAACGCCGTAGCCGCCGCTTCTTGCGGTCTTGATGGCATGGAAGGCATCCTCAAACACAAAGGTATGCTCCTTGCTCGGACCGCCCATCTTCTCCCTCGCATACTCAAAAATGGCGGGGGTGTTCTTGCTCAGTCCCGTGTCGGTGCAGGTGACGATGTCGCTCATATACGAAAGCAGACCGTACCGCTCCAGTGCGCTCTCGCTGAGACGGCGGTCGGTGGCGGTGGCCACGCACATGGGCACGCCCTTTTCGTGCAGGAAGCGCAGGAAGGCCTGTACCCCCTTTTTCAGCTTGACCTCCTCGGCATAAAAGGAGCGCAGGTTTTCGTTGATGTGATCCATCAGCTGCTCGGGCGTTCGGTTGATGCCGTATTCTTTTATGCAATATTCCGCCGCCTGGCGAAGCGTCAGCGAACGGATGTCGTCGCGCAGAGTCGGTCTCGGCGTGATGCCCGTGCCGTCAAAAAAGCGGTTGCCGAAATCCTCCCAGACGTAGGTGGAGTCAAGCAAGGTGCCGTCCAGATCAAAAATGGCGCCCTCTATGTGCAGTTTCTTGTTGCGATCGGTCATTTGATTCTTCCTCCTCATGCCTCGCGGCCGCTTACGACCGCATTTTTGCCGTCCCTGTGCTCCCACAGAACGGCCAATGTTCCCTTTTCCACGCCGATCTCGGCGCATTCTTTTACAAACGCATTGCTCACGCCCAGCGGAAAATCATACGTCAGGCGGGCGTTTTCCACTTCATACTTCACGCCCCGCTCATACACGCCGCAGACCTCTTTTGAAAGCGCAAACACCGACAGCGTTCCGCTTCCGCAGGACGCAAAGCGAAGAGAGCCGTCCTGGATGACCGTGACCGTTTCGCTCTCCCCCACCAGATAGCCGCGGCAGCCCCGCTCGGCCAGATAGCAGAGCGTCTGGATGTTGGCCAGCGTGTGGTCGGTGCGTCCGCCCATGCCGCCGTAGAGGTAGAAAAGCGTACAGCCCTTTTCCAGCCCCAGCTTCACGGCCAGCATCATATCCGTATCGTCCTTTTCCACGGGATAGGTCAGCACGTTGCCTCCCGTGGGCTTTTCGTTCAGCGAATCGAAGTCGCCGACGATCAAGTCAGGCTCGATGCCGAACCGTTTCAGATCGGCAAGACCGCCGTCGGCAGCGATGACAAGCTCTCCTTCTTGCGGGAAAAAGGGCTTTTCCATTCCGCCCGCTCCCGCGATGTGACATATGTTCTGCATAGGCTTCTTTCTTTCGTGTTTTTTCATCATATAATAGTATATTGTAATCCTTTTTCTTCCGTTTGTCAAGGAGGAGGGCGGGGCTGTTTTCTCTTTCCGCCGCCTTTTTTACAGCAAAAGGAACGGCTTTTATACCGTTCCTTTCTTTATGATCGTTTCAATCGCTTCGGTCAGAAGGTCGATCTCCCTTGCGGTGTTGAAGTAGGAGAAGGATGCCCGCAGAGCGCCGAATTCGCCGCATCCCAGCCTTTCCAGCACCGACGGCGCGCAGTGAAAGCCGCTCCGCAGGGCAAAGCCCTCGTGATCCAACGCCGCCGCGGTCTGCTCGGGATCGGATGAGGCATCGAACAGCAGGCTGCCGCAGGGCGGTGTATCGCCCCCGTACACGCGGATGCCGCCGAGAGCCGACAGATTGCCCTTCAGTCTCTCGCGCAGAGCCGATGTCCGCCGTCCGATCTCGTCTTCGCCGATGCCCTTCACAAAGCGGATCCCCTCACAGAGCCCCGCGATGGCAGGCGTGGGAAGCGTTCCCGCCTCCAGCCGCTCGGGCAGGAATGCCGGCATGGACGTTTCCTTGGACGCCACGCCGTTTCCGCCTGCAAAGACGGTGGACAGGCGCGAGGCGGTCTCCTCATAGGCATACGCATCCGCAAAGAGCAGAAAGCCGCATCCCTGCGGACCGTACAAGCCCTTGTGCCCCGGACCGCAGAGGCAATCAGCCCCGATTTTTCCGATGTGAAGGCGGTGGCTGCCCGCGCTTTGCGACACATCCAGCACAAAGCGGATGTCCCGCTCCCGGCACAGCCTGCCGATGGCCTCCGCCGGATTGGTCAGCCCGCAGACGTTGGACAGGTGATTGCAAACGATCATCCCCGTGTCGGCGCGGAGTGCTTTTTTCACATTTCGCAGCGTCTCCTCCTCGGTCGTCCCCACGCGGTAAACGCTGTACGGACATCCGCTTGAAACGATGGGGCGAAGGACCGAGTTGTGCTCGATGTCCGAAAGGAGGATGTGCCGCCGTTCGCCCAGCGTCCCCAGCAGGCTTTGGATCGCGGTGTTCAGCGAGGCGGTGGCATTGGTTGTAAACACAACATTGGTCGGATGGCGCGAGCCAAACAGCGAGGCCAGCTCTGCGCGGCAATCATAGACCGCCTCCGCCGCCTTCATCGACAAACGGTGACCGCTCCGCCCGGGGTTTCCGCCGTACTCCTTCATGCAGCGAAGCACCGCTTCATACACCGACGGCGGCTTGGGGAAGGTGGTGGCCGCATTGTCCAGATAGATCAAGCTCTCACGCTCTCCCCGAAAGGAGGCAAGCCGCTTCTCTTTCATTCTCTTCGATGGCTGCATATCACAAGATCCGTTCCGAGAACGGGACTCCTTCCTTCCGCAGAAGGGATGCCAGAGCCCGCGCCTTGTCAAAGCTGACCGTCACGCCGTAGCCGCAGCCCTTTTGTGTCTGCTCGCGGCTGAGACGGACGATGCGCGCCGCGATCCCCGCCTGCGATGCGATCTCCCGCGCCCGGATCGCATAATTGACCGAGCTTATTGCAATAGTACTCTCTTTCAAAAAGAAAACCTCCTTCGGTACAGCATATGCCCAAAGGAGGTTTTGCGTGTCAAAGCATCTCGCCGTCCGGCTTCGGTAAGATCGGACGCTCAGTGGGAATGTATTTCAGAGGATCAAAGCAGTATTTGGAGCAGAAAAATTGCTCGCTGACCACGCCTTTTTTTCGGCAGAGCACCTGCTCACCTCCATACAGAGGAGAGGAATGCTCGCAGTTGGCACAGCATCGGACGATCTCGCTTTCGCTTGTCTGCTTCTTTCTCATGCTTTCACCCGCTTTTTTGTTAGAATGATGATTCTTCTTATGCCGTTACGCCAGCTCCAGCAGACCGTCCTTAACGCGGAAGGAGGTGCCGTAAGAAGCGCTGACTTCGTTGGTCCATGCGCAGATCTCCTCGATGGTCTTGGCATCGGTGTCGGTGGGCAGACCCTTGAAGGTGCGTCCGCGGTTGAAGCCCAGCTCGATGGGCATCAGCTTGAGAGAGGTCATCTCCTCGCCCTCGAAGGTCATGTGCGGAATGATGGAGCGGAAGTTCAGAGGCTTGGAGTGCAGACCCTTCGTCCACTTCTCGGCACGGATCTCCAGCGCTTCGGGCGCACTGGTGTCGGACGGATAGCCGTACATCTCGTTGAAGTCGGCAGGCTGCTCATAGAAGACGTTGCTCTGGAAGATGAAGTTGCCCAGCGAATAGAAGATCGGGCGTCCCTTGTAGATCTCGATGGGCTTGATCTGGTGGGTGCCGCCGCCGATGACAGCGTGCGCACCGCGGTCGATGCAGGCTCGGCTGAACTCCTCAAAGAAGTAGTCTGGCTCAAGGAAGTTGTCGGTACGGATCTGGTGGGAGTGGACCATCAGCACCACATAGTCGGCCACGCGGCGCGCGTCGTCGATGCTCTTCAGCGTTCTCTCAAGATCCGCGGGATGAGGATGCGTTTCCTTGCCGCAGACCTTGCCCACCTTGAACTTGTGTCCGCCGAAGGTGAAGATGCCGCCCTCACCGCCGCTGACAAAGCCGTCCTTGGCCAGCAGCGAATGCTCGCCGTTGATATAGGTTTCCGCAGCGATGCTCTGCATGGTCTTCATCTGCTCTTCGGTGATGGTGTAGATCGTCTCGAAGCGGAGGGGGTTGAGGCCGGGACGTCCGCGGAAGGACTGGTTGGCATTGCCCGCTCTGGCCGAATCGTCAAAGGACGAGCCGATGGAGATGACCGCCACACGTGCGGAGGGCAGATTGAGGATGGCAGGCTTGGAGGCCTCAAACAGATTCTCGCCCGCGCCCGAATAGGCAACGCCGGCTTCGTTGAGTGTGTCGATGGTCGAACGCAGTCCGCCGTAGGAGAAGTCCATGATGTGGTTGTTGGACAGCGAGCAGTAGTTGAAGCCGTAGGACAGCAGGTCGGGCAGGACGCTCTTGGGTGTGGTTACCCATGTGCCGCCGCAGAAGGAGGAGGCAAAGCAATTTTTATCGGTGAGCACCAGCTCCAGATTGACCAGCTTGGCCTCGGCCGTGTTAACAAAATCCTTGATAGCGGAAAAGCCGGCATAACCGGGGTTCATCCGCTGTACCATGACCGCATCGCCCGCGGCCGTCAGAGTGAGTTTCATAGTCGTTTTCCTCTTTTCAAATCAAAATGTATCAAAGATCGGATCGGCCCTTAAAAGGCCACGTTGGTCTTCAGATGATAAAGACCGGCCTTCAGACCCGTTACCGCCGAGGACGCCTTCGGGCAAGCGGACACGCCGTCCTTGCCTGCGGTCAGCACCCAGGGATCGGAATAGTTGCCTGCCGCATCCTTCACCCAGATGTTGTAAGTGCCCGCAGGCAAATAGCCTGTGAAGGTGTTGGTCTTGGCAGTGCTCCAGCCCTTGGCATACACATCCGTCGGAGGCTCGTCGCTCGTGCTGCAATAATAAGCAAGAACGCCGCTCTGATGATTGGCATTGCCGCGCATGACCACGGTCGGATCGTCGGCCAGCGTGGTGACACGTCCGGGAGCGATCTCATCGGTGGCGCGGAGCGTGAAGGCATAACGGCCGTCGCTCTCGGGCGTTTCGTTGATGGCGACCGACAGGATCTCGGGCTTATCGGTATCGAACACCGAAGCGGTGGTGGACAGCGAATCGAAATCAAACATATCGTCATAGCCCTTGAATTCGGGATCGAGCACCTTATCGGAGATGCGGTACACCGCGATATGCGTATAGGAATTGTTGGTCAGCGAAGCGAGGCTGTCCTTACGGACCAAAAACTCCTCATATCGGCCGTTTTTGCTTATGATCGGGCTCATGGAAGCCTGATACACCACGTCGCCGCCGCCGCTGAGGACAGCATGGCCGTAGTTTTCGGGATCGTAGCGGCCGACGATGATATCACCCGGCTGCAGGATGGAAGGATCCACATAACGGGCAAAGGACATCTTGCCTCTCGTTTCCTTTTCAAACACAACCTCAAAGAGATTGACCGAGCCGCTGCCGTCATAAGTGGTGACCATGGGATTCTCCTTGAACTTGGAGGTATCCCAGTTGCTGAGGTGGCCGGCGGCCGCATAGTCCAGACGGAAGCCAAGGCTGTATTTGTACATCAGCGCGCAGAAGGTCACGCAGGACAGCGACAGATAATCGCCCTCGTCCAGACGGCCCAGATCGGCGATATACTCAGCCTGATTGCGATAACCGCCCGGCTTCATCATCCAAAGAATCTTGGTCTTGCCGTCGGCACGGTAGATGGTATCGCAATGGACAAGCTGGCCCTGCAGACACTTGAAGTTGTCCACGTTGCCGTACTGCAGAAGACGGCGCTTGTTGCCCTCTTCCAGGAAGTTTTCGGTGAAATTGACCACAGCCTGCTGCTGAGACTCGGTCAGAGCGGCGCCCGCACACATGGGGAACAGCATGGCGAACACCAGCGCGTGGATGACGATGCGAACAATTCGTTTCATGAGGTTTATCCTTTCTTTTTTTGCTGTATGTCCTGAAGGCGGATCTTGGTCAGACGGATCATGCGGATCAGCTCGGTGGTTCTGCCCTGCAGAATGCCCAGCTGCTCTTTGAGCAGCTTTTCCTCCGATTCCGGCGACAGCTGAAGCATGCTTTCGATGTCCTGCAGCGAAAAGCCGAAGGAGCGGAACAGCAGGATCCGGCGAAGCCTTTCCAAATCGTTGTCGTCGTAATACCGATAGCGGTTCTCCTTCACCGAGACCGGACGGGCCAGCCCGATGTTATCGTAATACCGCAGCGTGCGCGGGGTGACATCCAGAAGCTTCGCAGCCTGACTTACCGTGTACAGCATATTGTTTCTCTCCCGATTATAAACTATGACGTTACGTCAATGTCAAGAGTCATTTCAATGAATTCGCCTTATTGTATCACTTTTTTTTGCATTTTGCAACCGCTTGAGCGTTTTTTTCATACTTTATACAAAAAAAATAAAAAAACACCGCCCGTGCCGCACATGGCACAGGCTGTGCTTGGTTTTTAAGGTGTTTTGCTCTTAACGCTTTGAGCGGGTGCTTTCCTGTTCGCGGTCAAGACGGACGTTCCGGAAATAGATCAGCAGGTTGGTTCCCACCAGCACCAGATTGATCCCATACACCGCCAGAACAAAGGAATCGTTGCCGGACAAAAGCTTGGCTGCGATCCCCGCCACATATCCCAAAAAGATCAATAGGATAAAAAACAAGCTCATACCCTTGGCCGTCCTTGACCGATAGTTGTTCACCACACTGATCGGCCACGAAAAGCCAAAGCAAACAAGCATCACCGTTTCAAAAATGGCAGACATAAACAAACACTCCTTACGCCAAAAAACATCGTTCACAGCCCTTGACAACCGACTGTGTTTTCAGTATACTATCAATCGGTCCATATGTAAAATGTATATCAGATATATTCATCATGTCAAATCGACATACAAAAAAGCAGCGAGGAGTTCTCATGCAGATCAGCTACGACGCATACCGCATTTTTTATCACGTTGCCAAATTCAAAAGCTTCACCCGTGCAGCCGAGGCGCTGTTGAGCAACCAGCCCAATGTGACCCGTGCGGTGAAGCAGCTGGAGGCCTCGCTCGGCTGTACGCTGTTCGTCCGCTCCAACCGCGGCGTTCAGCTGACCGACGAGGGGCAGAAGCTTTACGCGCACATCAGCATCGCCTTTGAGAACATCCAGCGCGGCGAAGAGGAGCTGGCGCTCAGGCGGTCTTTGGGAAGCGGTATGGTCTCCATCGGTGCCAGCGAAACCGCGCTCCACTGTCTCCTGCTCCCCGTCCTGCGGCAATATAAGGCGGCGCATCCCGGTGTCAGCCTCAAGATCTCCAACCATTCCACGCCTCAGGCCATCGCCGCTTTGAAAAACGGATTGGTAGATCTGGCGGTGGTGACAACTCCCTTGGACGCGCCCCCGCCTCTGCGTGCGCTTCGGATCAAAAGCTTTCACGAGGCGGCTGTATGCGGCAACGCGCTGTCCCATCTGGCCGAACGGGAGATAAGCCTGACCGAGCTTTCGCAATACCCCATCGTGTCTCTGGGGGCGGAAACGAAGACCTATGAGTTTTATTCGCAATTGTTCGCCGATCACGGCCTTTCGCTCCGAGCCGACATTCAGGCGGCCACCGCCGATCAGGTTCTGCCCATGGTCAAGCACGATCTGGGGATCGGCTTTGTGCCCGACGATTTCATCCGAAGCGAAAAGGATCAGGGACGCCTTTTTGTCCTCAATCTGAAAGAGGAGATCCCGCCGCGCTTCATCTGCATGGTCAAGCGGACCGACACTGCCCTCTCCCCCGCGGCCAAGGAGCTGGAACGGATGCTGACCGAGCAGAAAAGTGCGGATGCCGATTGAGCCGGTAGCAAACACAGCCTGTACGCCAAAAGGACGCGCAGGCTGTCATTTTTCATATGGAATATAGACGGTTCGGGGCTTGCATCCTCACATCACAAAGATCTCGCGGAAAGTCAGCATATCGCCATTGGTGACGAAGGTGAAGGGCGGGATGTTTTGCTTGTAGGTGGCAAGGTACTCGGCAAACACCGACAGATCCTTCGTCCCCACCCAGCGGTCGTTCCGATCAACACGTCCGTATCGGCTGTCGGTCGGATCGTTGAAGAGATCGGTCCAGTCGTAAAAGACAAACAACGTTCCCTTGGGGATCTTCAGAACGGTACTCGTCTTCTCCTCGTCGTGGATGTAGTAACCGTTGATGGTGTCCTGAAAGCTCAGATCCAACTCCCGGATCCGCTCTTGGTCGGTGGACAGAACAAACTCTATGGGATTGACCGTGATCGAGCCCAGATACCGCTCGTCCTTTTCCCAGACCTCCCATTCCGTGATGAGAGCGGCAAAGTCGAGGGCAGGATCGGCATCGTCAACGCTCTCCGCATCGGAATGCGGCTGCAGGATCAGCGAGCCGTCCCTGCCGCTGACCGAGATGCGGTAACCGTATTCTCTTCCTTGCGCATCGGTGAACAAAAGACCGTATGTTGTCAGGTCGCCGGGAAAGACCAGCCCCAGCAGGAGCGGCTTTTGCGCATTCATTGAGGGAAGCGTGTACAGCACATCCCCGATCATCATCCCCGTCTCCTCCAACGCCATTGAGGTCACACGGACGTTGGAAAGCGGTTCTTTGGTTTGAATCAAAAGATATCTCGCATACAAGTTGTCCTGAATGAATTTGTAAGCATCGATCTCATCCAACCGATCGCGGCTGACCTCGGTCAGGGTAAGCAGGCTTGCCAAGCCCTCCTTCTTTTCCGCCATCCTCAGCACCAATGCCGCAGCAGGCAGGTTTTCCTCAAGCCAAGCATCATCGTGCTGCCTTTGCAACGAACGTGCCGATTCCAGCCAGTGATCGAAATACTCCTGTCCATTGAGTGCATCATAGGCAATCAACTGGTTATCGGTAAGAATATCTGCCATCACCCGATACAAAATGTGTCCGTGCAGCCCGGTCTGTCCGCCCTTAAGAAATTCAGAAAAGATAAAAACGAGCGTATCCTCACCCAAGGCAACAAGCTGATTGTATGCTTCCGCGTTCGCATTGATATAATCCTGAGGATTCGAGGATATTGCCGGAGATGACTCGATCTCTTCAAACAAGTCCGCAATTGAATGCTCCGCCACCGTCGGGGGAATGGCATCGGCATAGGGCGTGTCTTTGGTGAAGCTGTTTTCATAGATGTCGAGGAAAGAGGAAACGAACGCCGCGCGCTTTTTCTCCTCCTCCGAAACGCCCGTCACCTGCCAGCCGTACTTTTTATACATATTGTAATTGCTCTGCGAGATCGGAGCCAGATCCTCCTGCGAGGCGATCAATGCCAGCGCGTCTCCGTACAGTCTTTTCATGGTGTCAAAGGCCTTCCGCGGCTCTTTGAACACCGCGCGTCCGTATTTGTCGGCACCGATGGCAAAGTCTTCGCTGACGCTTTCATATTTTTCCTTGTCCACCTGCCCAACGATCCCCTCTGCCCCGACGATATATTCTTTCACCCACTCGTTGCGCACCGTGATCGGATCGGTCAGGAAGCAAAGGGCTGTCACAACGCAGGCAGTCAGCGCCAGAATCACGAGCCAGAATGCAGGCTTTTTGTAGAGCATCACGGATCTCACCCGTTCCTTCACGCCCACCTCGCCGAAGGCCAGAGGACAAACCGAGATCTTCCGTCGGTTGACGCTGCAGTCCACCAGCGCCTGCATATAATCGGCTCTCTCCTGATATCCCAGCGCTTGAATGACCTTTTCATCGCAGGCAAGCTCAATGTCACGGCAGAGCAGCACATAGGCAAGCCACATCAGCGGATTGAACCAGTGAAGTGTCAGCAGCAGAAAGCCGATCGGCTTCCACAGGTGATCCTTTCTACGGATGTGCGTCTGCTCGTGGGCGATGACATATTCGATATTCCGCTTGTCCAGAGAAAAGGGCAGATAGATCCGAGGACGGATCACGCCGAGAACAAACGGAGAAGAGACCGCATCGCTTTGGTAAATGTTATCTCCATACAGGACGGCGGTTTTCATCCTGAGGCGAATGCGCCAATAGCTGAATGCCATATAGCCCAGCAGCAGGATCATGCCGACGATCCAGACGTTCCAAAGAACCCCCACAACGATCTGCAGCGGATTCACGCTTGCCCCGCCGATCGGCGTATTGGCCCCGATGACGATGGGATTGAGCGCACCGTCGAGCACGCCGATCCCGCTGTCGATCTCGGGTGTTTTGTCCATTTCAATGTCAAGCGGAATGGTCTCAGCACTTGGGATCAGGCTCAGCGGGCTTTGAAGCGAGAACGGGCAGATCAAACGGACCGCCACGATGCCCCACAGCAGAACATTCACCCATTTGGGCGCTTTTTTCAAAAACAGACGCAGAAGCAGCACCGCCAGCACCAGCCAGCTTGCCGCAATGCTCATGTTGACAATCTTCAAAAAGAGCTCATTCATCGCGCTCCCCCCTTCGCATCGAATCGATCATCGCCTGAAGCTCATCCAGCTCTGAGGCGGACAGCGACTGCTTTTTCGTAAAGGCGGCAAAAAAGGCGGGCAGCGAGCCCTCAAACCTTTTCTCCACCAGCTCATCGATCTCATATGACTGTGCATCGTTTTTCGACACGATCGAGGTCACTTCCCCGTTTTCGTTGCGAAGCACACCCCGCTCGCCCAGACGCTTGATGACTGTATATGTGGTCGTCCGCTTCCAGCCCAGCTTTTCCGCGCATAGCCGCGCCAATTCACCCGCGCTGACCGGCTCGTTCTCCCACAGGATCAGGCAGAAGCGGTATTCTCCCTCATGGATCTTCGGAATGCTCATCGTTCGTCCTCCTTTCGTCTACACGAGTAGACTTTCTGTGATTAGTCTACCACAGTAGACACCTTTTTGTCAAGGGGGTTGCACAAAAAAGGAAAACCTTTCTTCTTTTTTTCAAAAAGACTTGACAAAGGCGGTAAATCGTGTTATGATAGTATGCCGCATAATGTTCGGGTCCCCAAAATACGGCTCGCCGTTGCCCGACTTAGCGAGACATGTAAAGAAAGAGAGGTGCTTTTCGTGTTTGCAATCATCGAAACGGGCGGAAAGCAGTACAAGGTCAGCGAAGGCGACGTTATCTTCGTTGAAAAACTCGAGGCAGAGGAAGCCAGCGAATACACGTTTGAGAAGGTCCTCGGCATTTCGAACAGCGCCGGTTTTACCGCCGGTACTCCTTACATTGCCGGAGCCAAGGTTACGGCAAAGGTCGTAAAGAACGGTAAGGGCAAGAAGATCTACGTGCTCAAGTACAAGTCCAAGAAGAACGAGAAGAAGAAGATCGGTCACAGACAGCCTTACACCAAGGTCCAGATCGAGAAGATCGTCGGCTGAAAATAGGATATGATCCATTTCACCTTTTTCCGGCGCGGCGGCGTTTTCTACGGCTTTGAGGAGCAGGGCCATGCGGGCTTTGCCGAAAGCGGCAACGATATTGTCTGCTCGGCGGTCTCGGCGATGACCATGCTGATCATCAACGCCATTGAGGTGACCTTCGCTTCCGATGTGGACTATCACATCGACGAGAAGACCACCGACATCCGAGTCAAAGCCATGGGGGCATTGCCCGACTTTGAAAGCGATGAGAAAAAGCGCTTTGCCATCGCGGGGCTGATCGAGGCGTATTACCTGCAGCTCAACGATATGCTGGAAGATTACTACGATTATCTTGACGTGGACGTCAAAGACGACTGAAAAATCGAAAGAAAGGAACGGTTCGAAAACATGCTTAGAATCAGCTTGCAGTTTTTTGCTCATAAAAAAGGAGTCGGTTCCACCAAGAACGGTCGCGACAGCGAATCCAAGAGACTTGGTGTGAAGAGAGCCGACGGCCAGACCGTCACGGCCGGCAGCATTCTGGTCAGACAGCGCGGCACCCACATCCGTCCCGGCAACAACGTGGGCATCGGCACCGATGACACCCTCTTTGCCAAGATCGACGGAACGGTCAAGTTCGAGTACGTCACCCGCGACAAGAAGCGCGTCAGCGTTTACGCCGCCGAGTAAGGCTCGTCCATCCGTAAAGATGACAAAAGGCGAATCCCAAAAGGATTCGCCTTTTTGCGTTGTCTTTCATTTTTCTCATACTGCGGAAGCGGCACGATCAGCGGATCTCGGGAAAATCCGTAAACACCCACTTTCCCTCTCTTTGTTCATAAGGAAAAAGAAAGGTCTGATGCTCTTTGACTTTCGTCAGATCCTGCTCCCATCTTTCCACCTTCACAAGCAAATGAACCGTCTCATCGTTCACATACTCAATGTCATACGTTTCCTCACCCATGAAAACATTCGTCCCCCGCATACCGAATCGACCGTACAACAAACCGTTGTGCTCGATATACATCGTTCCGTTATAAGAAAGAAGGGATTCGATCACCTCATCGCTGAAGCATGAGGTAAGGTGATCTGAAAAATCGGCATACGAATCAAACCGCTTCACCCGAAAATACGTCAGATCGTTTTCGACCACCCGATCGGACATGTCAATCGGGCCATCGCTTCCATCCTCCAGCATGCTTGCGATTCGGAACCACGAAGCCGCTTCTCTTGCTTTCTGATAGGCTTTTACAACATCATCCTCGGTCGGTTTCGATTCCTCTTTTGCGCCGTTTTCGGTATCGTTTGCCGCAGAATGCTCGTTTTCGTTATTGATCGATTCTTCCGTTTGCGTCTTATGCACATCCGCATCGGGCTCGACCGTACAGCTCACGGCGCCAAAGGAGACTGCCAGCAAGACGATCAAACCAATCCATCCGTTTTTTCTCACAACCAATCTTCCCCTTTCTGCTTTTTTATTTTGACGAAAACCGTTTCAAACCGTTCCCTTTATCGGCAAAAAAACAAAGCACTTGCACATCAGACAATGGCGGCAAGTGCTTTTTTGTCCATATGGGACCGGCTGCGGAATCACGTATTATGATCGACCGTCTTGCGGACCTTGGCGTTGCCGATCTTCTTGGCACGCTCCTCCATCTCGGCCATCACGTCCTCCACGGGCAGGCCGCGGACGCTCATCATGACCACCAGATGGTACAGCAGGTCACAGATCTCGTTTTTCAGCGCCTCGTTGTCGCCGTTTTTCGCCTCAATGATGGTCTCCGCGCACTCCTCGCCCACCTTTTTCAGAATCTTATCCAGTCCCTTTTCAAACAGATAGCAGGTGTAAGAGCCCTCGATGGGATTGGTCTTGCGGTCCTCCACCACTTGGTACAAAGCTTCGATCTCGTTCATATTCCTTGTCTCCTTTGTTCAGATCAATCTGCGGTAAAAGCAGGTGCGGTTGCCGGTGTGACAGGCGGCGCCGGTCTGGATGACCTTCACCAGCAGCGTGTCGTCGTCGCAGTCATAGTCGATGGAGCAGACCTTCTGCAGATGACCGCTGGTCGCCCCCTTGTTCCAGAGCGCCTGTCTCGAACGGCTGTAAAACCAGGTGTACCCGCTTTCCAGCGTCTTTTGTAACGACTCCTCGTTCATATACGCCAGCATCAGCACCTCGCCGTTCTCCTCATCCTGCACGATGGCGGGGATCAGGTCGCTTTTGACGAAAAAATCCTTCAGATTCTTGTTGGTATCCAAGCTCACCGTCTCACGCACACCCCTCTCTCATGCAGATACTCCTTCAGCTCGCCCACGCCCAGCTCCTTATAATGGAAAAGCGTGGCGGCCAGAGCCGCATCGGCGCCCGCTTCGGTGAACACATCGTAAAAATGCGCCTTGTTGCCGCCGCCGCCCGAGGCGATGACGGGGATCTTCACCCGCTCGGTGATCTGACGGGTCAGCTCAATATCAAAGCCGCTCTTGGTGCCGTCGGTGTCCATGGACGTGACAAGCAGCTCGCCCGCGCCCAGCTTTTCGGCCTCCACAGCCCATTCCACCGCGTCGATTCCCATGTCCACCCGTCCGCCGTTGATGTAGACGGTGAAGCGTCCGTCGGGGCGTCTTTTCGCATCGATGGCCAGCACCACGCACTGACTGCCGAACAGCTCTGCGGCGCGGGAAATGATGGTCTTGTCCTTCACCGCCGCCGAATTGACCGACACCTTATCGGCTCCTGCACGCAGGATCTCCTTGAAATCCTCCACGGTGCGGATGCCGCCGCCCACCGTCAGGGGCATGAACACCTCGCGGGCGGTCTTTTCCACCACGTCGATGATGGTCTTTCTCTTTTCACAGCTGGCGGTGATGTCGAGAAAAACCAGTTCATCCGCCCCCTGCGTGTTATAAAACTTGGCGATCTCCACCGGATCTCCCGCATCGCGCAGGCCGACGAAGTTGACGCCCTTGACCACACGCCCATCCTTCACATCAAGGCAGGGCACGATTCTCTTACATAACATTCTTTTTTCCCTCCATGACCGCTTCTTCCAGATCCAGCGTGCCGGCATACAGCGATTTGCCGCAGATGGCACCGTAGATCCCCGTCTGTGTGAGGCGGCGGATGTCGTCGATGTCGCGGATGCCGCCGCTGGCGGTGATGTCGTACGGGTACACGCTCTGCAGCCCCTTGTACAGCATATCGTCGATGCCGCCCAGCATGCCGTCACGCGAAATATCGGTGCAGATGATGTTCTTCACGCCCAAAGAGGCCATTTTTTCGGCAAAGGCCAGATAGTCCTCGCCGCCGTCCTCCTGCCAGCCCGACACCTTCACCTTGCGGTCAAGAAAATCGATGCCGACGGCGATCTTTTCGCCATACGCATCCAGCGCTCTCTTCAAGAATTCGGGATCGCGCACCGCCGCGCTTCCGATGATGACGCGGGACACGCCGCAGGTCAGATAGTCCTGTATGCTTTCCAGGTTTCGGATGCCGCCGCCCACCTCCACAGGCAGGTCCACGGCATCGAGGATTTGCCGGATGGTCGAATCGTTGACGCGGCGGCCGTCCTTGGCTCCGTTGAGGTCAACGATGTGTATAAAGCCCGCGCCGCTTGCCGCAAAGCTCTTGGCGGTCTCCACGGGCGAAACGGCAACCCGCTCCGCGCTGTCATACGCCCCTTTTTTCAAGCGCACGCACTGCCCGTCCAGCAGGTCGATAGCCGGTAATATGATCATAATGCTTTTTTCCTTTCGGTTTTGCTCGCTTACAGTTCCACGAAGTTTTTCAGGATCGTCAGTCCCACCTTCTCGCTCTTTTCGGGGTGGAACTGAGCGCCGTACACGTTTTTGCCGTTGCTGACCAGCGCGGGGATGAGCTCGCCGTACTCGGTCGAAGCGAGGATGTTCTTCTCCTCGGTTTGGGCGCGGAAGGAATGCACGAAGTACACATAATCCTCCTCGCGGATGCCCTTCAGCAGAGGCGACTCGCGGTGAATATGCAGAGAATTCCAGCCCATGTGGGGGATCTTGAACGAATCGTTGGTTTCAAAGGCGGTCAGACGGATGATGCTTCCCTCGATCAGCCCCAGCCCCTCGCAATGGCGGAATTCGTAGCTGTCGGCGAACAGAAGCTGCATGCCCAGACAGATGCCGAGAAGCGGCTTATCGCCGATGCCGGTCCGCAGATAATCCACCAGATTTTCTTTTTTCAGGCACTCCCACGCATCGGGGAAGGCGCCCACGCCGGGCAGCAGCAGTGAATCTGCCTTTTCCAGCTCCTTGCGGTCGGAGGTGATGAACGAATCGGCACCGAGAAAGTCCAGCGCATTCTTTACGCTGTGCAGATTTCCCATGCCGTAATCAATGATGCCGATCTTTTTCATGCCAGTGTCCCCTTTGCCGATAAGATCTGACCGTTTGCCGTCGGCTCCATGGCCTCGCGGATGGCGTGAGCCGCCGCCTTATACAGCGCCTCGGTCTTGTGGTGGTCGTTGTCGCCGTACATCAGCTTCAGATGCAGCGTTGCGCCCATCTGGAAGGCCAGCGCGCGGAAGAACTCCACGGTCAACTGGCTGTCGTAGTCGCCGATCATGGGAGAAGTAAAGTCGGCGTCGAAGACCAAAAACGGACGTCCCGACAGATCCAAAGCGCAGAACGCCAGGCTTTCGTCCATGGGAATATAGCGGTTGCCGAAGCGGCGGATCCCGCTCTTGTCGCCGAGAATGTCCGCAAAGAGGCGGCCGATGACGATGCCGCAGTCCTCAACGGTGTGGTGGCCGTCCACCTCCAGGTCCCCCGTGACCTCCAGCGTCAGGCGGAAACCGCCGTGTACGCAGAAGGAGTTGAGCATATGATCGAAAAAGCCGATGCCGCTCTTGCCGCAAAGGCCGCCGTTTTCCACACCCACAGCAAGCGAAGCGCGGATTTTGGTCTCTTTGGTGTTGCGCTCGAGTGTTGCTTCTTTCATTGTGTTTTCCTTATCCTTTCGCGGTCTTTTCTTCACAGAAGCGAGGCAAAGACCTTCAGAAATTCCTCGTTTTCCTCTTTCAGTCCGCAGGTGATCCGCAGGCAGCGTCCCAGCGTATACCGCACGCTGATGTCCTTTTCCTTCAGCGCCTCAAACAGAGCGGATGCCTGCTCGCCGTCGTCAAAGCGGAGGGTGACGAAATTGGCCTCGGTGGGCATGATCTTGATGCCCTTCCCTGCCGTGAGCGCCTCCAGCGAGGACGAAAGCGCCTTGACGTTTTCCTTGATGTATTCGATCCGCTGCTTGACGATGTCGAAATCGGACAGCAGAGCCGTCGCCGTCCACTGGGAGAGGCTGTTGACGTTATACGGGCTCTTGACGCGGCGGATGGCGCCGATCAGCGGTTCATCGCCCACGGCAAAGCCGATGCGCAAAGCCGCAAAGCCGATCTTGGACAGCGTTTTCAGCACGATCAGATTCTCATGGAAGGGCGCATCGCCCAGAACGCTGAAGTCACCGCCGGCGAAGTCCATATACGCCTCGTCCACGATCACCGGCATGGGCACGCTTTCCACAAACGACAGGATCTGTTCTCGCGAGTAGGTACGCCCCGTGGGGTTGCAGGGGTTGGAGAAGATGCAGAAGGCGACCTCCTCGCTCTTGGCCAGCTCCGCCAGCGCTTCAAAGTCGATCTCGTAATCCCCGTTCTTCTCATAGCGCACCACCTGCGCCTCGGCCAGCGAAAGATAGAATTCGTACATGGAGAAATCGGGGGTGACCACCAGCACCTTGTCCCCCTTGGAAACAAAGGAGCTGCAGATGATGCTGATCAATTCGTCGCTGCCGTTGCCCACCGCCACCGACGCGCTCTCGATGCCGTATGCCTTTTTGAAGGCCTCGCACAGCTCCTCGGCCAGCGGATCGGGGTAACGGTTGAGCGAGGTCTTGACCGCTTGTCTCATGTGCTCTTCGAGAATGCCGTCGGCAACGAAGGGACTCTCATTGGCATCGAGACGGATGCGGTAATCGGTTTTGTTGGGCTTGTATTCCTCAATGGTCTGTATTTTCGACGGTATGATATCCATAAAATCCGGAAACATCCTTTCAATCATATATCTAATGTGTCGGTATCACAATCAGCGTTTTTCGCTTCGGATGCTGATGGAGTTGGCGTGCGCGGACAGTCCCTCGCAGAGGGCAAAGCGGACCACATCCTCGCTCACAGCCGCCAGAGCGTCCTTATCGTAGCAGAGGTAGCTGCTCTTTTTGATGAACGAATCCACCGACAGCGGCGAGGAGAAGCGCGCCGTTCCGTTGGTGGGCAGCACATGGTTGGGACCGGCAAAGTAGTCGCCCAGCGGCTCGGGGGTATAGTGTCCGAGGAAGACCGAGCCGGCGTTGCGCACCCGATCCAGCAGGGCAAAGGGATCGTCCACCGCCAGCTCCAGATGCTCGGGGGCGATGCGGTTGGCCGTTTCAATGGCTGCGTCCAGATCGGGCAGGACGATGACCGCGCCGTATTTGTCAAGCGATTTTTCGATGATCTCCTTTCGCGGCAGCAGCGCCATCTGACGCTTCAGCTCGGCGATCGTTGCCTTGGCCAGCTTTTCGGAGGTGAGAAGCAGAATCGAGGAGGCCAGCGGATCGTGCTCGGCCTGCGACATCATGTCGGCAGCCAGATATGCGGGATCGGCCGTTTCATCGGCGATGACCGTCACCTCGCTGGGGCCGGCGATCATATCGATATCCACATGGCCGAAGACCTCGCGCTTGGCGGTGGCAACAAAAATATTGCCCGGTCCGACGATCTTATCCACCTTTTCCACGCTTTCGGTACCGTAAGCCAGAGCCGCCACTGCCTGCGCTCCGCCCACCTTCAGAATGCGATCCACTCCGGCAAGTCTGGCGGCATACACCACCTCGTCGCGGATGCCCTCGCTCTTGCAGGGCGTGGCCATCACGATGTCCTCCACCCCGGCCACCTTGGCAGGAATGGCATTCATCAGCACGCTGGACGGATAGGCCGCGCTTCCGCCGGGCACATACAGTCCCACGCGTCGCAGGGGCAGAACGCGCCGTCCGAGACGGATGCCGCCCTCGCCCATTTCATAGCCTTCCTGCTTCTGCTTTTCGTGATAGGCTCGGATGTTGGCGGCCGCCTTCTGCATGGTCGCCTTCAATTCGGGCGCCACACGGCTTTCGGCCATGACCATCTCTTCCTCGGTCATGTACAGCCTCTCCAGCTCCACGCCGTCGAACTCCTTCGCATAAGCGATCAGCGCTTTGTCGCCGTTTTTCCGTACATTTTTTATAATATTCCGCACGCTGCGGACCACACGCGCCGAGGCACCCTCCGCACGCGCTTCCAGCTTTTTGATCACCTTGTCGGTGCCGCGCGCGTTTTTATACAGCTTAATCATCCAAGAACACTCCTGACTTTGCCGATCAATCGGTCGATCTCGTTTCTCTTCATTTTGATGCTGGCGGCGTTTCCGATCAGCCTCGAGGAGATATCCGCCACCTTTTCATACACCTCAAGCCCGTTGGCCTTCAGCGTCGATCCGGTCTCCACGATGTCCACGATCGCATCGGCCAGCCCCAGCAAAGGCGCCAGCTCCACGCTTCCCTCGATCTTGACCACCTCCACGTCAAGTCCCTTGCCGTTGAAGTAATTTTTGGTCACGTGAGGATACTTGGAGGCGATGACCTTGTGCGAATAGCCGTCGTAAAAATTCTCGCCCTTTTTGCCGGCCAGCGCAAACGAGCAGATGCCGAAATTCAGGTCCAGCAGCTCACACACGCTCTTGCCGTGCTCCATGATGGTATCCTCGCCCACGATGCCCAGATCGCACACGCCGTGCTCGACGTAGGTGATCACGTCCGCGGCCTTGGCCAGCACCACCGAGATGCCGCTGTCGCCCAGCTCGAAGATCAGCTTGCGTCCTTTGTTCTCCGCATCCAGCGAGGAGCAGTCATAGCCCGCTTTTTTCAGAATGTCCAAAGCGCTTTTTTCAATTCGTCCCTTGGTCAGAGCCATGCAGATCATGCCAATCCCCCCTTTGCTGCTTCCACTCGCATGACCTTCATGCCGTTTTTCTTTGCATATTCCTCAGTCTGTCCGTAATCCTCAAAGGGGGACAGCTCGCAGAGAATGCCGCTGTTTTCAAATGCGCCCTTGCTTCGGATGGCGGTGGGCAGGTCGTTTTTCTCGAAGTGCAGAACCACGCCGCTCCGTCCGCTTTCCTTTGCCCTTGCGCGCAAAAGAACATCCACCGACTCGCTGACGTTGATGGCAAAGCCGATGGCGGGGGATGCAAAGCCGAAGTTTTCCATCAGCCCGTCGTAACGTCCGCCGCCCAGCACGCTCTCGCCCGCGCCCTCGATGTAGCCGCGGAAGACGATGCCCGTGTAATAGTCCATTTCCTGCACCATGCCCATGTCCACCAGCAGGTTATCGCGATAGCCGGTGGCGGCCAGTGCCTCATACAGCTCCTCCACATACGCCAGACAGGCCAGCGCCTTTTCGTTGCCTGCCGCCAGCTCCTTCGCCCGGGCAACAATCTCACCGTCGCCGTAAAGCAGCGGCAGAGCGCGGATCTTTTCCATGGAGGGCAGGTCGATCAGATCCAGCGACACGGTGTTCTTGCGGTCCACATAAGAGCGGATGCGGTCGATCTCCTCGCGGTCATCGGTCATGCCCTCGATGAGAGCATTGAAGAAGCCTACGTGACCGATCTCGATCTTGAAATCGCGGCCGAAGGAAGCCAGCGCCTCCATGGCCGTCAGCAGGCAGACGATGTCGCTCTTGATGCCCCCGACGCCGATATACTCCACACCGCTCTGGATGTTCTCGCGGCGCTTGCCCGAATAGTCGCCGTTGAGACGGTAGACATTCTGGTCATAGCAGAGCTTGAGCGGAAGCGTTTCCGCGCGAAGCTTGGTGGAAGCAACACGGGCGATGGGCATGGTGTTGTCCGCCCGCAGAACGATCAGCTTGCCGTTGGTGTCGGTCAGCTTGTACATGTTCTCCTGAGAGATGGCGCTGCTCTTTTCGAACACGCCGTAATATTCGATCGCAGGTGTCATCACGCGGCGGAAGCCGTTCTTTTCGTAGATGCCCTGCAGCGTTTTCAAGGTATCGGATACCAGCTCGGCCTCGGAAAAGATCAGGTCCCGCGTGCCGTCGGGTATGTTGAAATTCTGTTTGCTGTTCATGTTGTTTTGCCTTTCGCACTTTAGTTTGCTAATATGTTATCACACTATAAGAATAAAGTCAAGAGTCCCTGTGCATTTTTATCAAAAAGATGAAAAAAAGCGACTTTTCCGCGGCTTTTTTTGAACATTTTTTCATCCGCGGGCATAGACTGTAACCGTATGAAGGAAATGCCGCCGCGCATCCTTATGTCAAAAGCATGCAGTCGCCGAAGGAATAGAAGCGGTATTCTCTTGCAATGGCTTGACGGTAGGCCTCCATCACCTTCTCCTTGTCCGAGAGCGCGGAGACCAGCATCAGCAGCGTGCTTTCGGGCAGATGGAAGTTGGTCAGCAGCATGTCCACGGTCTTGAAGCGATAGCCGGGATAGATGAAGATGCCCGTGTCCGCGGTCATGGGGTGAACGATCCCCTCCTCATCCGATGCGCTTTCCAGCACGCGGCAGGAGGTGGTTCCCACGGCCAGCACACGTCCGCCGTTCTTCTTGGCCTCGTTGATGACCGCCGCGCTCTCCTCGGATACCGAGAAAAATTCGCTGTGCATGACGTGGTCGGTGATCTTATCCTCCTTCACGGGGCGGAAGGTTCCCAGCCCCACATGAAGCATGACCGGTGCGATCAAAATGCCCTGCTCCTTCAGCGAGGCCAGCACCTCCTTGGTGAAGTGCAGTCCCGCGGTGGGAGCGGCCGCCGAGCCCTTTTCGCGGGCATAAACGGTCTGATACCGTTCGCGGTCGGACAGCTTTTCGGTGATGTAAGGCGGCAGAGGCATGGTTCCGATCTCATCCATGACCGAAAGCAGATTCTCGCCCTCCGCGCAGGAAAAGGTCAGCATGCGGTTGCCCTCCTCCACGATCTGCGTCACCTCTGCGTGCAGTCTGCCCTCTCCGAAGGAAAGCTTACGGCCGATCTTCGCCCGTTTGCCCGGACGGACCAGCACCTCCCATTCGCTGACTGCATGCTGGCGCAGGAGCAGGATCTCGATGTCCTTGCCATCCTCGGTCTTTCCGTAAAGCCGCGCGGGAATGACCCGCGAATCGTTGATGACCAGAACATCTCCTGCCTTCAAATATGTATGCAGCTCGCGGAAGGCGGTGTGGGTGATCTCGCCGCTGGCCTTATCCATCACCAGCATACGGGAAGAGGCGCGGTCCTCCAACGGATGCTGGGCGATCCGCTCGGGCGGAAGGTCATAATAAAAATCCTTTGTGGTTAACTGCGTGGGAACGAGAGTATTTTTTATCATAAATTGTCTTTCCCCTATTGACTTTCTGTTCGTTTTGTGTTATGGTATTAACAGATAGAGGCGCATCGAACGATGAGTAGCCCCGTGGAAAAGGCTCCGCGGCCTTGGGGTGAAGGGCGTTTGTTGCCGAAAGCGGTGTCCCCCGCGGCTGGGGCGCTGTCTTGGGACGTATCCCGAACAGGGACCGTACTGTCATCCGAACGGATGGAGGGCTATCATGTTTTATATCTGTATATCCATACATACATTATATAACATGATAAGCTGGTTTTCAACCGGTTTTTCTTTTTTTAAAAAATATTTTTAAGAGAAAGGTATTATCATGAACAAACCCGTCATTTTCACCGGCGCAGGCATCGCCATCATCACTCCTTTTAAGAACAATCAGGTCGATTTTGAGGCTTACGGCCGCATCATCGACGATCAGATCGCCCGCGGCACCGACGCCATCGTCGCCTGCGGCACCACCGGCGAGGCTTCCACCCTCACCGACGAAGAGCATCGCGCTTGCATCCGTTATGCCGTTGAGCGCGTTGCCGGCCGCGTTCCCGTGGTTGCCGGCACCGGCAGCAACGACACCGATTATTCGGTCGGTCTTTCCAAGTACGCCTTTGAGGTCGGCGCCGATGCCGTCCTGCTTGTCACGCCCTACTACAACAAGGCAACCCCCAAGGGCATGATCAAGAACTTCAACACCATCGCCAATGCCGTCAAGAAGCCCTGCATCCTGTACAACGTTCCCTCCCGTACCGGCTGCAACATCACCACCGCCGTTTACAAGGAGCTGGCCAAGAACGAGTACATCGTCGGCACCAAGGAAGCCAGCGGCAATCTGAGCGCCATTGCCCAGATGCGCGCCGAGTGCGGTGACGACCTGGCGGTTTACAGCGGCAACGACGACCAGATCGTCCCGATCCTCTCGCTGGGCGGCAAGGGCGTCATCTCGGTCCTCTCCCATGTGGTTCCCAAGGAAACGCACGACATTGTCAGCCTCTATCTGGAGGGCAAGGTCAAGGAGAGCTGCGATCTCCAGCTGAAGCTGATGGATCTGATCAACGACCTGTTCATCGAGGTCAACCCCATCCCCGTCAAGACCGCTATGGGCCTGCTGGGCATGTGCAGCGACGAGCTCCGTCTGCCTCTGTGCGAAATGGAGGAGGGCAACAAGGCCAAGCTGATCGCCACCATGAAGAAGCACGGTCTGCTTTGATCGCACAAATCCCAAGGAAAGGTCAATAACCATATGTTGAATATTTTACTCAGCGGTGCTCTCGGCCGTATGGGAAGAGCCGTCGCCGAGACCGTTGCCGCCAAGGACGGTATGTGCATCTGTGCCGGCGTGGACATCAACTCCTCCGCCAAGGGTGCTTACGATTTCCCGATCTACGAAAAGCTGTCTGATTTCTCGGGCAAGGCCGACGTGATCATCGATTTCTCCCACCACTCCTCCTGCGACGGGCTCTGTGCCTACGCCAAGGAGCACAAGATCCCGCTGGTCATCTCCACCACCGGTCACACCGAGGAGGAGCTGGCTGTCATGCGCGAGACCGCGAAGAGCGTTCCCGTGTTCTATTCGCGCAACATGTCTCTCGGCATCAACCTGCTGATCCATCTGGCCAAGAAGGCCGCCGAGACGCTGGGCGATACCTTTGACATCGAGATCATCGAAAAGCACCACAACCGTAAGCTGGACGCTCCCAGCGGCACGGCGCTGATGATCGCCGACGCCCTGCAGTCCTCCCTGCCCTACGAGGCTGAGTATGTGTATGACCGTCATTCGGT
Organism: Oscillospiraceae bacterium; assembly: GCA_015063795.1. Classification (GTDB taxonomy): domain Bacteria; phylum Bacillota; class Clostridia; order Oscillospirales; family CAG-272; genus SIG694. The sequence continues at coordinate 29,141 of SVTL01000011.1, read as the reverse complement.
CCGCCGTGAGCGGAGCAAGACCGAGATCGGTATCCACGCCATCCGCGGCGGTACCATCGTCGGCGAGCATGACGTTCTCTTTGCCGGCAAGGATGAGACCATCACCCTCTCCCACGCCGCTGCCTCCCGCGAGGTGTTCGCCCAGGGCGCGATCAAGGCCGCCGCTTTTGTGGTCGGCAAGCCCGCCGCGCTGTACAACATGGACGACATCATCAACGGCATGGAGCTGTAAAAACGCAAAACATCAATCCCCGTCCGTTTCAGGCGGGGATTTTTGTTGTTTGATCCACTTCACGAAAAAAGAAAAAAGCGATGTCCGCTTCCTTTTGCAGGCATCGCTTTTGTTGATTTTCTCTTACAGCTTGGAATCGATGGAGCGGAGGATCTCGTTGGCCCAATCGGTGATGGCGGTCTTCTCCTCGGGCTTGAGAGCCTTACCGAAGGAGAACATACCGATGTTCACATACAGCACGTTGTCCAGCACGTTGGCGCCGGCGTTCTTGACCGCGTCGATGTAAGCCTGAGCGTGCTCCTTCTTGCCATCGATGAAGAAGGCAACGTTGGAAGCCTTGGTCTTATCCATGCCGTTGAGGAAAAGGCGGAGCTGATCGGGAATGTCCTTGGCAACCGAAAGGCCCAAGAAAACGATCTTCTCCTTGTCGCAGGAGTAAGCAGGGGGGATCTTATCGCTCTTGACGCTTTCCAGCCTGGCGATCTCCTCGGCATAGGACTCCATTTTGCCCTTAGTCGAATAAAAAAGCACACGTGTTTTCATTTTGTTTTTCCTTTCAATCTCGTTGTATGTAAAATTTTCTTTTTCTCATTCAAAATCCACGATCTGACCGCCCTTGGCATCGGAGACAAACATAGCCTCCATCAGCTTCATCACACGCATCATCTGCTCGTGGGTGACGATCTGCGTCTCCTTGCCGTCGATGGCAGCGCAGACGTTGCGGTAAAAATCGTGAACATCGGACGCAATGACGGGGATCGGCTCGGTGCGGACGGTTTTTTCGTTGCGGGGAGCCATGGTCTTGGTCAGCCCTGCCGCTGTCTTCACGGGCACAACACCGGTGTCCAGCCGCTCGTTGCAGATGACCGACTGTCCATCGCCGCGGAAATTGTCGATCTTGGTGGTGCCGTCGCAGCCGCGCATATACCAACGGGGGAGAGACTGGAAGTTGTTGGTCTCCACCTCGATGCGTGCGCGCTCGCCGCCCTCGAAATAGAGATCCAGCTTGAAGCCCTCGTCCACCTCAAAATTGGTGATGTGCTCGCACACGCAGCTCAATCTCTTGACCTTGCCGTCGATCAGCTGCAGCATTTGGTCGATGAGGTGAACGCCCCAGTCGAGGACCATACCGCCGCCGTGCTCCTTTTCCTTGCGCCAGTCGCCGGGGATGCCGTGAGAGCCCTGCACACGGGATTCCACATTCAAAATCTTGCCGAGAACGCCCGACTCATAAATGGACTTCACCGCCAGAAAATCGCCGTCCCAGCGGCGGTTCTGGTGAACGGTGAAGAGCTTGCCGGTTTTCTTTGACACATCAAACATCTCCTGCAGATCGGCAGAGGACAGCGTCACCGGCTTTTCGCTGATGACGTTCTTGCCTGCCTCCATGCAGCGGATAGCCAGCTCCTTATGAAAATCATTGGGCGTGGCGATGGTGACCAGCTCCACCGTCCTGTCGTTCAACAGCTCATCCAGCGAAGGATACGCATGGATGCCTCTCGACTCGGCCAACTCGGCCCGCGCAGGATTGATATCGTAAATGCCGGCGAGGGTGACAACGTCGCTGTTTTTAGCCATGTCGGCGTGCCAGCTGCCCATACCGCCGTAACCGATGATCGCAAATCGTTTCATGTTGTTCGCTTCTTTCTGTTGTTTTTTCGTTTTTTATAAAGGTCTTTTCCGCCCTCATGCCCAGGAGATCGATCCGGGCTTGGGCTCGAAGATCATCACATCTTTCATAAACGCCACCGCTTTCTCCAGCCCCTCCTTCACGGTCATGAGACTGTCCTCATGCTCGATGCTGATCGGACCGTTGTACCCCGTCATCTGCAGAGCGCTCATCATGTCCTTCCAGAGTTTGTCATCGCTGCCGTAGCCGACGGTGCGGAAGATCCAGGGACGGGCGGCTTCGTTTCCGTAGTGTGCGGTGGACAGCACGCCGTTGGCCGCACGATTGTAGGTGTCGATGACCGTATCCTTGGCGTGGAAGTGGTAGATCTTGCCGGCCAGATTGCGGATGGCCAACGCCGGATCGATGCCCTGCCAGATCAGGTGGGAGGGATCGAAGTTGGCTCCGATGTTGCTCATGCCCGTCTGCTCGCGGAGGCGAAGCAGGGTTTCGGGATTGTACACGCAAAAGCCGGGATGCATCTCAAAGGCGATGCGCTCCACGCCGTGCTCCAAGGCAAAGGACGCCGTCTTTTTCCAATAGGGGACCAGCACGCTCCACTGGTATTTTAAGATCTCGCCGTATTCCGGCGGCCAGGAGCAGGTCACCCAGTTGGGCAGCTTGGACGATTCGCTGTCGCCCGGGCAGCCCGAAAAGGCCACAACCGTCTTCACACCCAGCTTCTCTGCCAGCAAAACGGCATTGACGAAATCGTTGTGATAACGCTCCGCCTCGCTCTTGTTCGGATGGACAGGATTGCCGTGGCAGGCCAGCGCGCAGATCGACATCTCGTTTTTCGCAAACGTTTCTTGAAACGCCTCCAGCTTTCTCTCGTCGCTCAGCAGAAGCGCGGGATCGCACTGATTCTTGCCCGGATATCCGCCCGCGCCCACCTCAACGGCGGTCACTCCCAGCGAATGAAGATAGGAAAGCAGGTCATCCAGCTCCATGGACTTTCCGAACAGATTGCACAAAACACTCAATTGCATAACAGTTCTTCCTTTCTGCCAAGCGGCTTCCGATCGCGTACAAAACGCTACAAGATTAGTATACCATATCCACGCCTTCTTTTCAAGGGTGTTTTTTCGGTCATTCCGCCAAGAAAAGAGGACGATATTTGTCGAAAATAACAATCAAAAAACACGCTCCCCCCTTGAATTGGTGCAGAAAAATTGGTATAATACTGTATGTGGCCTTTTTTGCCGCGATCCCGTCCCGCAGAGCGTTTTTTGAGCCGCGGAATGAACAAGGAGATGCTCATGGTCTTTTCAAGCCCCGAATTTTTGTTTTTCTTTCTCCCCATCAGCCTGATCGCCTACTTCGCCGTGCCCCAAAAGCACCTGAAGTGGCGCAATCTGGTCCTGCTGCTGGTCAGCCTGGTCTTCTACGGATGGGGCGAGCCGGTCTATGTTCTTCTGATGGTGACCACCATCGTCGTCGACTACATCGCCGGCATCCTTCTCTACCGATACGAGAACAGCCCGCTCAAACGGAAACGGGTGTTGGTCGGCGCCATCGTCATCAATCTGGCCATCCTCTTCTTCTTTAAATATTACGATTTTCTCATCGGCAATCTCCGTCTGATCCCGGGGCTCTCCTTCCTGCCCCTGCTGGAGCTGGAGCTTCCGATCGGCATTTCTTTTTATACCTTCCAGTCGCTGTCCTATGTCATCGACGTTTACCGCGGCGATGCGCGCATGCAGAAGAACATCGTCTCCTTCGGCGCGTATGTGACCATGTTCCCCCAGCTGATCGCCGGTCCCATCGTCCGCTATGCCACCATCGATGAGGAGCTGAGAGACCGCGAGCACAGCGTTCTGCTCTTCACCAGCGGCATCCGCACCTTCACCGCCGGTCTGGCCAAAAAGATCCTGCTGGCCGATATGGCAGGCGCTTTATGGGGCTATTTCGCCGCCGTTCCCGCCGGTGCGCGCACCGTTCTCGGCGCCTGGATGGGCATCGTGTTTTACGCCTTCCAGATCTATTTCGACTTCTCGGGCTATTCGGACATGGCCATCGGTCTGGGCAAGATGATGGGCTTCGGCTTTCTCGAAAACTTCAACTATCCCTATATCGCGCGAAGCATCACCGACTTCTGGAGACGCTGGCACATCTCGCTGTCCACCTGGTTCCGCGAATATGTGTATATCCCGCTGGGCGGCAACCGCGTGGGGCGCTTCAAGCTCTACCGCAATCTGCTGGCGGTCTGGTTTTTGACCGGTGCATGGCACGGGGCCAGCTGGAACTATATTCTGTGGGGACTGTATTACTTCGCGCTGCTGGTGATCGAAAAGACCTTCCTGCTCAAATGGCTGGACAAGATCCCCGTCTTTTTCCGCCATCTGTATTCGCTCTTCTTCATTCTCATCGGCTGGCTTCTCTTTGTCTCGGAGGACCTGTCGTCGGGTATGCTCCTGCTGTCCAACATGTTCGGTGCCAACACCGTCGGCTTTGCCTCGGGGCAGAATGTGTACGACCTGCTCCGCAATCTGATCTTCCTTGCGATCATGGTCATCGCCGCCACGCCTTACCCCAAAACGCTGTTCTACAAGCTCTATGAAAAGAAGCCGCTCTTCCGTACCCTGACCGCGGTGGGCGTGATGGTCCTTCTGGTGATCTGCACCGCCTATCTGGTTTCCAGCGACTTCCACCCCTTCCTCTACTTCCAATTCTGACCGAAAGGAGGATTTGAACGATGAACAATCAAAAACAAACGAAAAAGCCCAAAAACGAAAACGAGATCCGCGACGAATATCTGGCTCTGCAGCGCAGGCTGTCGGGCAGCACCCGCAGACTCGATGTGATCCTCATCGCCGTCTTCCTTGCCTTCATCGTCGGCTTCTCGGCCTTCGTCTTCCTCCTGCCCGACAAGGAGTTCTCCGAGCAGGAAAACCGCTATCTGCAGACCTTCCCCTCCGCCAGCTCGGACTTCCACGGCAATCTGTGGGAGCGGATCATGGCAGGCAAATTTCTCGACCGCTTCTTTGCCGGCAAATTCACCGAGGAGATCTCCGACTATCTCTCCGACCAATTCCCCCTCCGCGACTCCTTTGTGGGGCTGAAGGCCGGCAGTGAGATCGCCCTGCTGAAGGGGGAAAACAACGATGTTCTCTTAGGCAAGGACGGCTATATCATCAAGAGAAGCGATTTTCCGAATGCGGACAGTCTTCAAAAAAACATCGCCGCGCTGAAGGACTTTTCCTCCGCGGAAAGAGCCAAGGGCGTTGAGGTGACAACCGCTCTGGCCGGGCGCAGCATCGACGTTCTGGAAAGCAAGCTGCCCGCCCTCTTCGATCCGACCGGCAATCGCTTCATCCTCGGCAAGCTGGAAAGCGCCATGGGCGAAGAGCCTTATATCGACCTGCTTCTCCCCTTGAAGGAAAAGGCCGATGCGGGCGAGGAGGTCTATTACCGCACCGACCACCACTGGACCACCCTGGGCGCCTATTACGCTTACTGTGAAATCGCGCCCGCTCTGGGAATAGAGCCCTTTGCTCTCGACTCATTCAAGCGTGTGGTTGCCTCCGATGCCTTTTACGGCACCACCTGGTCGTCGGCCGGCATGAAGTGGGTGGCTCCCGACGAGCTGCACTTCTTCCGCTACGAGGGCGATGAGCTGTTCACCGTCACGGAGATGGAGATAAACAAGGCGTTCATCGAGGCACAGAAAAAAGCCGAAAACGGCGAAGTGAGCGATGTTCCCTTAGAAAGCATCCCCTATCTGTCGGAAAAAGCCAACGGAGCCCTCCCCTCGCTGTACGACACCTCCTACCTGCAGAAAAAAGACAAATACAGCGCCTTCTTAGGCGGCAACAAGGCTTTGGTCCGCGTCACATGGAACGACACGCCGCGCGAGACGCTTGTGATCGTCAAGGACAGCTATGCCCACTCCCTCGCCCCCTTCTTGGCGCGCCACTTCGATCTTCTGTTAGTCGACCTGCGCTACTACACCGGTTCGGTCAGCGAGCTGATCGAGCAAGAGGACGTGAAAAAGCTCCTCTTCCTCTACAACGTGGCCAACCTCTGCGACGACACCTCGCTGGCCGCCATCAACTGAAAAAAGCAAACAAAAAGGGTACCATCCTTGCACAGACGGTGCCCTTTTCTTCTGTTCTTATCCCAAAAAACGCTGCTGCTGCTTGGAGCGGGTGATGACCACCGAGCCCTCGGGGATATCGGTGATGCGGTCGAGCGACAGTCCCGTTCCCTTGGCCACGCACTGCAACGGATCGTCGGCCACACGGGTGGGAATGCCCGTCACGTTGGAGATCAGCTGGTCGATGCCGTACAACAGGCTTCCGCCCCCGGTGAGGACGATGCCCTGCTCGGTCACATCCTTCAACAGCTCGGGCGGTGTGCGCTCGATGACCGAGCAGATGGCCTCGGCAATGGCCGTGATCGGCTCCTCCAGCGCCTCCACCATCTCGTTGGTGCTCAGCGTCACCGGCTTGGGCAGTCCCTCAGCCAGACAGCGCCCCTTGGCAACGGCGGTTTTTACCTCGTCGCGCTGCCAGACCGTACCGATGCTTCTCTTCACGGTTTCGGCGGTTCGCTCACCAATGAGGATGTTGTATTTTCGCCGCACATAGCGGATGATGGCTTCGTCAAAGCGGTCGCCCGCCACCTTGATGGACTCGGAGACGATGATCTTGCCCGCCGACATGACCGCAATATCCGACGTGCCGCCGCCGATATCGGCCAAAAGGCAGCCCTTTTCCGAGGCAATGTCGATCCCTGCACCCAAGGCGGCCGCCACTGGCTCCTCAATCAGATAGGTCCGTCTGGCACCGGCCTGCGTTGCCGCATCGTGGACCGCGCGTCCCTCCACCTCGGTGATGCCGCTGGGGACACAGACCACCACCCGCGGCTTGATGAGAAAGCGTCCGCAGGCCTTTTCGATAAAATAGCGAAGCATCTGCAGCGTCAGCTCGTAGCGGCTGATCACGCCGTCCTTCAGCGGGGTGACCACCTCGATATGCGGCGGTGTCCGTCCGCTCATCAGCCAGGCGTCACGGCCGTAGCAAAGGACCTGACCGTCCCGCTTGTCCAGCGCCAGCACCGACGGCTCCTCGAGCACGATGCCCTTTCCCTTCATATAGACCAGTACCGATGATGTTCCCAGATCGATTCCGATATCTCTCATGTTTTCTTTCCCATCCCTCTGTTGCTTTTGGCTATGTATGCATACACGATCGCGGCCGCGCCGCTTTTTCTCAGCAGGACCGCACAGCGATCCAGCGTTGCCCCCGTGGTGGACACGTCATCGACCACGATCACGGTCTTTCCCCAAATCACATTTGTCTTCGACGGATCAAAGGCATACGCTTTCTCGGCGTTCTTCCGCCGCTCCAAATAGGACAATCCCTTCTGACTCTCTCCGCCCTGTCTTAAGATCAGCGGTTCAAAGGGCAGATCCAGCTTCGCCGCCAGCGATCTTGCCAGCATCTCGGCATGGTCATAGCCCACATTTCTGCGGCTCGCGGCCTTGCGCGGGCAGTAGGTGACCAGCATCCGCTCTTGTTTCAAGGCGCCCTTCATCGCATCCGCCAATTCCGATGCCAGAAAATCGCTGACCTTCTCCAGATGGCGGTCCTTGTTCACCAGCACCAGACGGGAGCCCACCGCCGAACGGTTGGTGTATCCGATCAGGTGAAAGGAAGCAACCGTCCAGCCCATCCGCCTTTGGTCGCAGACGCAGGCGCTGTGCTTTCGTCCGCAGATGCGGCACTTCTCCGCCTTCTCCTTCTCCCACGCCTTACGGCAGTCGGAGCAAAGTGCCTCCTCACTGCCCTTTTCGAGAATCTCACGGCAAAAGGCGCATTTGGGCGGATAAAGCAGGTCAAGCAGGCCCTTGATCATCGTCCTCTTCCCTCAGCATCGCTTCCAGACGCTTTCGCAATCCCGTATACCGTCTGGTCTGGCGGTTGTTGTCCACCATCGTCATCACGATCTCCTGCCTTCCCACCAGCACCACCATCTCCTGCGCGCGGGTGACCGCGGTATAGAACAGGTTTCTTGTGAGCAGCATGGGCGCGAAGGCATACATGGGCATGATGACCACGGGATATTCGCTTCCCTGACTCTTGTGAACGGTGATGGCATAGGCATGCTCCAGCTCGTCCAGCTGGGAGAACTCATACTCGGCCTCACGCTCGTCAAAGCGGACGGTGACCGTTTCCTTGCGCTGGCTGATCTGCTCGATGGTGCCGATGTCGCCGTTGAACACCCCAACGCCCTTTTTCTCGCCCACCGTCCATTCCATGTCGTAATTGTTTTTGGTCTGCATGATCTTGTCGCCCTCGCGGAAGATCACGTTTCGCACCTTGATCTCGGCCTTGCCCTCCGCAGGCGGATTGAGCGCACTCTGCAGCGTCACGTTCAGAAGCTCGGTGCCGTTGCGCCCCTTGCGCGAGGGGGTGATGACCTGAATGCCCGTCCGCATTCTTTCGCCGTAGGTCCGCGGCAGGCGGTTGACGCACAGATCGGCAATGGTCCGCGCGATGTCCTCGTCACTCTCACGGCGGAGAAAAAAGAAGTCGCCGGATTTGGACTCGATGGAGGGATATTCGCCGTTTATGATCAGATGCGCATTGGTGATGATCAGGCTCTCCTCCGCCTGGCGGAAGATCTCGTTCAGCTCCACGGTGGAGAAGGCCTCGCTTTGGATCAGGTCATTGAGCACATTGCCCGGCCCCACCGACGGCAGCTGATTGGCATCGCCGATGAGAATGAGCCGCGAGCCCGGCTTGATGGCCTTGAGCAGCGCTGCCATCAGCGACAGATCCACCATCGACGTTTCATCGACGATGATCACATCCTCATCCAGCTGCTCATGCTCGTTGCGGCGGAATTCGTTCACCTCACCGCTCTCGAAATTCATCTCCAGCAGGCGGTGAATGGTCTTGGCCTCGTATTGCGTCACCTCGCTCATCCGCTTGGCGGCACGTCCGGTGGGAGCGGCCAGCGCGATGGACATGCCCATCATGTCAAACACACGCATCAGCGCGCGGATGACCGTCGTCTTACCCGTACCCGGTCCGCCCGTCAGGATCATCACGCCTCCCGACAGCGCCGCCTCGATGGCCTGCCTCTGCCGCTTGGCATATTCGATCCCCTCCTCCCTCTCCACGGTGAGAATGAAGCGGGAGATGTCCGAAACGGTCAGCCGTCCGCACGTTTCGTCGATGAGGCGGAGCTTGCGGATGATGTAATCCTCTTCTTCAAAGTATTTTTTCAAATAGAGAAACTCGCGTCCCTCCAGCGGATGGCTGACCAGATCTCCGCTTTTCAGAAGACGCTCCATCGGCTCGATCCACTCATCCTCCCCGATGCCGAGAAGCTGGGAGGCGATGGGACCGATGCGGTCACGCGGGATGCAGGTATGCCCATCGCGAAAGGAGGTGGACAGCAAAATGTATTCCAGTCCCGCCATGATGCGCGCCGGACTGTTTTTTTCGATGCCGACCAACGCGGCGATCTGATCGGCCTTTTCAAAGCCGATGCCGTTGATCTCCGAGCAGAGACGGTAGGGGTTGTTTTTGATCACATCCACCGAGCTGCCGCCCCAACGCTTGTAGATCTTCACCGCAGCCGACGGCGGCAGACAGTCCCGACAGAACATCATGACGTTTTTTAATCCGAATTGCTCGCGGAAGGAATGCGCGATCTCCATCGCCTTTTTGCGGGAGATGCCGGGAATGTCGCAGAGCATCTCGGGCGTGTTTTCGATGACCTCAAACGTCTCGTCCCCGAAGCGCTCGACGATCTTCGCCGCCGTCACCGGACCGATGCCCTTGATCGTGCGGGAAGACAGGTATTTGAGGATGGCCACCGAGGTGACCGGCAGCTGCTTTTCAAAGCTGTCAATGCGGAACTGGCGCCCGTGGCGCGGGTGCGTGACCCATTCGCCCAAAGCGTTGATGGTCTCGCCCTCGGTGAGAAAGGGCAGTTCACCCACAGCCGTCACCAGCTCGCCGTCCACGTCAAGCTCGCAGACCGTGTAGCCGCTTTCCTCGCTGCTGTAAATGATCTCCTCCACCAGACCGCTGATCTTTACCATTCTGTCCCTTGCCAGCTCCAACTTTTCCTTCCTCCGTCTCGCTGTGAGGCGTTTTTCTTCACTCGTTTTGTTCTCTCGGTGCTTCTTCCCCGTTGTCTTCGCTCTCCTGCCCGGGCTCGTTTTCCATAAGCTCAAGGCGGTCGAACAGCTTGGTGCCCATCAGCTTTTTCGCTACGTACATCCGCACGCACAGGCGGTCGGACGGCTCACGCTCCACGACGATCCGCAGCCCACGCCGCTTTTCCAGCGCCATACGGAAAAACAGACCGTAAAAAGCGCAATATAGTCCGTAAACGGCGAAAAACGCCACCGACAGTTCACAAAAAATCGTTGCCATAATGTCATCCCTCCGCCATCATGTTATGTCAGCGGAGGGAAAGACGTTCCTATCAATGATGCAGAAAAGGCTTACAAACGTCCTGTTTTCTGCTTGTTTGCCTTTTTTTACAGCCCCAGAAGCTGAGCCAGCTTCACGCTCATATCTCTCTCCTCCCAAGGAGAAGACAGATCCTCGCGTCCCATGTGACCGTAAGCCGAATGGTAACGATAAATGGGACGGCGCAGATCGAAGCGCTCGATGATGGCGCGGGGGCGCAGGTCGATGCACTGACCGATGGCCTCCTCGATCTTCTTCTCGTCCACCTTGGCCGTTCCAAAGGTGTCCACCAGCACCGACAGAGGCTTGGCGATGCCGATGCCATACGAGATCTGCACCTCGCACTTGTCGGCCGCACCCGAGGCAACCACATTCTTGGCTATGTAACGGGCGGCATAGGTGGCCGAACGGTCAACCTTGGTGGGGTCCTTGCCCGCAAAGCTGCCGCCGCCGTGGCGCGAATAGCCGCCGTAAGTATCCACAATGATCTTCCGTCCGGTCAGACCGCTGTCGGCCTGAGGACCGCCGATGACAAAGCGTCCGGTGGGGTTGACATAGATCTTGGTGTTTTCATCCATCAGCGAAGCATCGATGACGGGCTTGATGACCTGCTCGATCAGATCGGCGCGGATGGTCTCCTGCTCCGCCTCCTCGTCATGCTGGGTGGAGATCAGAACGGTGTCCACGCGGACGGGCTTGCCGTCTTCGTATTCCACGGAAACCTGCGTTTTGCCGTCGGGACGGAGATACGGCAGCGTGCCATCCTTACGGACAGCCGCCAGCCTTTTCGCCAGACGGTGAGCAAGGCTGATGGGCAGGGGCATCAATTCGGGCGTTTCGTTGCAGGCAAAGCCGAACATAATGCCCTGGTCGCCCGCACCCGTATCCATTTCGTCCTCATCGCCGTTTTTTGCCTCCAGAGAACGGTCCACGCCCAAGGCAATGTCGGGCGACTGGGTGTTCATGGATGCGATGATGCCGCAGGTGTCGGCGGAGAAGCCGCGTGCATTGTCATCGTAACCGATCTCGCGCAGGGTTTTGCGGACGATCTCGGGAATGTTGACCACAGCTGTTGTCGTCACCTCGCCGAATACCGACACAAGGCCGGTCACAGCCGTTACCTCGCAGGCAACGCGCGCATTTTTATCCTGTCTTAAAACCTCGTCAAGATAAGCGTCCGCGATCTGGTCGCAAACCTTATCGGGATGGCCTTCGGTCACCGATTCGGAGGTGAAAATGATTTTTTTTGTCATGTTTTCTGTCCTTTCCCGTCAGACGTACACCGCTATAACCTCGAAGTCTTTTTTCTCTCGGCCTGTTTTGGAGCGCCGTTTCTGCACGGAATTTGATATCGTATAGAATAGTATATCACAAAATCGTTCTTATTTCAAGAGATTTTCACTTATTTGCTCTCATTTGCCGACAAAATTCGGAAGCAATTTTCCTTTGGCAATGCCGTTTTCGTCCACGATCTCCGCACGCTGCACCCCGTTTTCATCAAAGAAGGCATACACGCCGTCCTCACACGCATAGGTCAGCTCAGCAAAGGAGTCGTTTTCTCTTTCATACAGCAGGATCACATCGAAGGCCTCGGGGCGGTTCTGCTCAAAATTCCAAGCCCGCCAGGGCTCGTCGATGGGAATGGGCGTAACGCTGTGAGAAAAGCCGTCGTGTTCCGCGATCATCATCCCGGACAGCGCCCATGCACTTTCGGTCACGCCATGGATATGCTCATGATAATAAAAATTCTGATCGGTCAGATAGGAGGGCTCCACATTCAAAATGCCGATGCGCGTCTTCTCCCCGTACCGCTCACAATGGGCGGCCAAAGACTGCGTGAAGCGAAGATCGTCTAAATGCGTCTGCTTGTAATCGCCGATCTCCGAGATGCCCGCCGCACAGCAGACAAAGGCGAACAAAACCGTCAGCACCTGCTTACCCGCAACCCCTCTTCCGCGGAAAACAAGGGCGGTCAGGCTGTCGAAAAACAGAGCGATGCCGGGCAGAGCCGCCACCATACAGCGGAAGGAAAGCCATGTGTTGGCGATGAAAAAGAAGATGGACACCGGGGCGATCGCCAGCAGGAAACCGAAGACCATGCCGAGGATCGGTCGCTTTGTATCTCCCTTCCGTTTGAAGAAGAAGGCCAGCGCCGCACACAACAGAGCCGAAAGCAGGATCGGCAGCCATGCGCCCGATGTCAGTCCGCGGACAAAGCCCTTGAGAAAGACCGCCGCATTGCCGTCGAGGAAAACCGCCTTGATCTGCACCAGTACATCGGGCAGGAAAACATCGAAATAATAGGGGTTGTCCGGCCATGCCAGCTCCATACGCGCACCGTACACCTTGCTGGCCCCCGCCAGCGAGCAGAGGCAAAAGTAAAGGACAAGGTTCGGGAAGGAGACAAAGGTCAGAAAGGAGCGGCGGGTGTTTGACCGCACATTCAAAAGGAACAACAGACCGCAAAAAGCCACGGAAAAGACCATCACCTGCTCATAAAAGCCGAAGGAGATCAGCTGAAAGAGCACGAAAAAGATGGCGTCCGCCGCCCGTCCGTCGGCTAAAAAGCGCTCCAACAGCACCAGTGACAGCGAGACGAAGAAGAGTCCCACCGCGATCCGCGTTGAAGCCGACAGCCAATAGGTTCCCTCAATGGAGGCGGGTACAAGCGTATACAGCACGCAAAACAGGGGTGTTACGGTAAAATACCGCTCCAGAACGCGCTTGAAAAAGATGGCCGAGGCGGCAAACATCAGCGAGATCAGCAGGACGGCGACAAGCAAACGGTTGTAAAAATTCGACCAGACATACAGGTCAAACACGCCCGCCAGCGGACGCGCCGACAAAAGTCCCTGCTCGGACAAAAAGCGCAGATAGTCGCCGCTGGAAGCATAGTTATGCAGTTGGATGTAGTCGTCCAATTGGGGATAATAGGCAAAGCCATGCGCGAGATAGCGGACGATCACAAGAAAAAAGGTTGTCAGAAAGAGCAGCAGGTCTCCGTTTCCCGCATCGCACAGACGATGCCGCAAGGCCTTTCCCTTTTCCCGCGCCTTCATAAGAAGAAGAGACGGGCCAGCGTGGCCGAGCCATACAGCGCAAAGGTGATAAGGATGCCCGCCACCAGCACACCCAGCGCAATGGAGACCAGCGAATGCTTGATCCGCATCTCCAGCAGAGAGGCGATCAGCGCTCCCATCCATGCCCCCGTTCCGGGCAGCGGAATGGCCACAAAGGCAAACAGACCGCATAGAGCATACTTCGTGACCTTCGCGCTCTTTTTCGAGGCTTTTTCTTCCAGCCAAGTGGCGATCCTGTCAAAATGCAAAAAGGAGACCGTCTTCATCCAGCGGAGAATGCGGCGGATAAACAGCAAAATAAAGGGGATGGGCAGCAGGTTTCCGACGATACTCACCGCCAGATTGCCATACCAGGGCAGTCCCAGCCCAAAGCCGAGCACCAGCGATCCTCGAAGTTCAAGAAGCGGCAGCAAGGAACAGAAAAAAACGCTGGCATACTGCATCAGTTGATCGAACATAGGGATGATTCCTTTTCTTTTCACACAAAAATAAGAGGCAAAACAGCGCTCGCCTCTTATTTTATCATATTTTGTCCCGTCATGCAAGGCTTCAAACGGGAAATTCATCTTTTTCTTCACAAAAAAGCGGTCAGATGTGCAGGATTTTCGATACCCGCTTGTAGAGAAGGAACGCCAATATCGAAGAAACCAATCCTTTGACAAAATTAAACGGAACTGTAGCCAAAAGAATAAGAGTTTTAAGGTCTTTCACACCTTCATTCGTCTCGCTCGCCATTCCTACGATTCCGCTAATTGCCCCCTGTTCTCCCGCAAATAAGGGATCCATAACAAAATAGTTTGATAACAAACTGACAACAAGCATAGCACACATTCCAACCGTTAATGATATAAGCGCACCCTTGAATGTCTTGTTATTATTATATATCGGCAGAGCAACTGCAATAAACGAGCATACCATTATAGCCGCTATTCCCGCTATTTTGAAAATTGAATTTCCTTTTACAACAAATAACGGAATCATAATAAAATAATTAGCCAATGCACTAACAACAAGCAGCGAACACATTCCAACTACCAATGATAAAAGCGCACCTTTGAGCGTTTTTTTATGCTTATAAATAAGCGAAGCTGTAACCGTAAAAGAACATCCCATCAAAAAGTTTGCAAACTCTCCAACGAAGCCAGTTTCCGATCCTCCGCCCAAAACAATTTTGATTATGATTTTTAATGCTTCAATACAAGCCGCAGCTAGCGGCCCCATAGCAAAGCCTCCCATTAGAACAATCGTTTCAGAAAAATCGATCTCATAAAAAACAGGAAAAATTGGCAAAGGGAAGTTGTATATCAACAATATCGCGGCAATGGCCGACAGAATGGCAATTTTGGTTATGTTATGGATGCGCTGTTTGTTTTTTTGCGTCAGGTTATTCATGTAGATTTTCTCCTTTATACGAAAATGAAAAACAAAATAGAAAAGGAGAAGATAAAGAAACGGTCCCCGAGGGCATAGATACACTCGGGGACCGACTATCATCCGTCGATCGGAATAGCTTACCTTCTCTCATCCGGACTTTGACCGTCGGTACAGGAATTTCACCTGTTCGGCATCGGCCCTTGCAGGCAGATGTTCGTGGACTTTACCACCGGTATGGAATTTCACCATCCCCGAAAAAAGCTATTACTTTTTTATACGGTTATACGATTACGCCTGGATGTCAACAACGACACCGGAACCAACGGTTCTGCCGCCTTCACGGATAGCGAAGCGGAGACCCTTCTCGATTGCGATAGGAGTGATGAGCTCAACGTTGATATCAACGTTGTCGCCGGGGCGGCACATCTCAACATCAGCGGGAAGGTTGATCACGCCGGTAACGTCGGTGGTACGGAAGTAGAACTGAGGTCTGTAGCCGGAGAAGAAGGGCTTCTGACGGCCGCCTTCCTTCTCAGTCAGAACGTACACACGACCGGTGAACTTGGTGTGGGGGTTAACGGAACCGGGCTTGCAGAGAACCTGACCGCGCTCGATCTCGTTCTTGGCGATACCGCGGAGCAGAACGCCGATGTTGTCGCCGGCCTCAGCCTGGTCGAGGAGCTTGTGGAACATTTCTACGCCGGTACAAACGCTCTTCTTTCTCTCTTCGGTCAGACCGATGATTTCGACTTCGTCGGAAACCTTGATGGTACCTCTCTCAACACGACCGGTAGCAACAGTACCACGGCCGGAGATGGAGAAGACGTCCTCAACAGGCATCAGGAAGGGCATATCGCTCTTTCTGTCGGGAGTGGGGATATAGGAGTCAACAGCATCCATCAGATCCAGGATCGGCTTGTAAACAGGGTCGCTTGCGTCCTTAATCTCGGACTCAAGAGCAGCTCTTGCGGAACCGCGGATGATGGGAGCGTTGTCGCCGTCGAACTCGTACTGGCTGAGAAGGTCACGAATTTCCATCTCAACAAGCTCAAGGAGCTCTTCGTCGTCAACCAGGTCGGTCTTGTTCATGAACACAACCAGGGCAGGAACTTCAACCTGACGGGCGAGCAGAACGTGCTCGCGGGTCTGCTGCAGAGGACCGTCGGAAGCAGCAACAACCAGGATAGCGCCGTCCATCTGGGCAGCACCGGTGATCATGTTCTTGATGTAGTCAGCGTGTCCGGGGCAGTCAACGTGAGCATAGTGTCTGTTAGCAGTCTCATACTCAACGTGTCTGGTGTTGATCGTGATACCTCTTGCTCTTTCCTCGGGAGCGTTGTCGATCTGGTCATAAGCCAGGAACTCGATGTTGCCGTTGGAAAGGGACAGGGTCTTGGTGATAGCAGCGGTGAGGGTGGTCTTACCGTGGTCAACGTGACCGATGGTACCAATGTTTACATGGGGTTTGGTTCTTTCAAACTTCTGCTTGGCCATTTTTTTCTTCCTCTCTTTGTTATAAATTAAATTTCAATTGTTTGATTTCGGATTCGCTGTCAAACAGCTTATTTCTTTTCGTTTGCGATCTTCTCCAGAATGGACTTCGGCACTTCAGCGAAGTGGCTGGGCTCCATGGAGTACTGTCCGCGTCCCTGCGTTTTGGAACGAAGGTCGGTGGAATAACCGAACATTTCGGCCAGCGGGACATAGGCAAAGATCTCGTTTGCGCCGTTCTGCATCTCCATGGACTGGATCTGACCGCGGCGGCTGTTCAAATCGCCGATAACATCGCCCGTGTATTCATCGGGAACGATGGCAACGACCTTCATCATAGGCTCGGTGAGCACGGGGTCGGCCTTCTTCATTGCATCCTTGAACGCCATGGAACCGGCGATCTTGAATGCCATTTCCGAAGAGTCAACTTCGTGATAAGAACCGTCGTACAGGGTGACGATGACGTCAACAACGTTGTAGCCGGCGAGAACACCGGTCTGCATTGCGCCCTGGATACCGGCATCAACCGCAGGAATGTATTCCTTCGGAATGGCGCCGCCCACGACCTTGTTGACGAACTCATATCCCTTACCGGCCTCATTGGGCTCGATGGTGATCTTAACGTGACCGTACTGACCCTTACCACCCGACTGTCTTGCATACTTGCAATCCACATCGGCCTTCTTGCGGATGGTCTCCTTATAGGAAACCTGAGGCTTACCGACATTGGCTTCTACCTTGAATTCGCGGAGAAGTCTGTCAACGATGATCTCCAGATGGAGCTCCCCCATACCGGCGATGATGGTCTGACCGGTTTCTTCATCGGTGTAGGTCTTAAAGGTCGGGTCTTCCTCAGCCAGCTTGGAGAGGGCGATGCCCAGCTTTTCCTGACCGGCCTTGGTCTTAGGCTCAATGGCAACACGGATAACAGGCTCCGGGAACTCCATCGACTCAAGGATGATGGGGCTCTTTTCGTCGCAGAGCGTGTCACCGGTGGTGGTGCTCTTTACGCTGACAACGGCAGCGATATCACCTGCATAGCAGGCATCGATATCCTTTCTGTCGTTGGAGTGCATCTGCAGAATACGGCCGAAGCGCTCACGGGTACCCTTGGTAGAGTTGTACACGGTCATACCGGTTTCAACCTTACCGGAATACACTCGGAAGAAGCAGAGCTTTCCGACAAACGGGTCGGTCATGATCTTGAATGCAAGAGCGGAGAACGGCTCTTCATCGGATGCGGGACGGCAGTCCTCCTCGCCCGTGGTGGGATGGACACCCTTGATGGCGGGAATGTCCAGAGGAGACGGCATGAAGTCCAGAACGGCGTCAAGAAGCTTCTGTACGCCCTTGTTCCGGTACGACGTTCCGCAAACGACGGGAACGATCTGGTTGGCAATGGTCGCCTTTCTGAGGGCAGCCTTGATCTCCTGTTCGGAAATCTCCTCACCGCCCAGATACTTTTCCAGCAGTTCTTCATCGGTCTCGGCAATGGCCTCAAGCATCGCAGTGCGATACTCATTGGCCTTATCGAGCATATCGGCAGGAATCTCCTCGATGCGCATGTCCTTGCCCAGATCGTCATAATAGACGGTGGCTTCCATGCGGATCAGGTCGATGATGCCTTTAAACTGATCCTCGGCTCCGATGGGGAGCTGGATCGGGACAGGATTGGTCTTCAGGCGGTCGCGCATCATCTGCACAACGCGGTAAAAGTCCGCACCCATGATGTCCATCTTATTGACATACGCCATTCTCGGAACGCCGTACTTATCGGCCTGACGCCAGACGGTTTCCGACTGCGGCTCAACGCCGCCCTTTGCGCAGAATACCGTTACCGAACCGTCAAGCACGCGAAGGCTTCTCTCTACCTCAACGGTAAAGTCGACGTGTCCGGGAGTGTCAATAAGGTTAATTCTTACATGCTTCCAAAAACACGTGGTCGCAGCAGAGGTGATGGTGATACCTCTCTCCTTCTCCTGCTCCATCCAGTCCATGGTCGCGCTGCCGTCGTGAGTCTCACCGATCTTGTGAGTCTTTCCCGTGTAATACAGGATACGCTCACTGGTCGTGGTCTTACCGGCGTCAATGTGCGCCATAATACCGATATTTCTCGTGTTTTCCAGGGAATATTCTCTCGGCATTGAACTATTATCTCCTTACTGTCTGCGCTATCAATAACGATAGTGTGCAAAGGCCTTGTTGGCTTCTGCCATTCTATGGGTCTCTTCTTTCTTCTTGAAAGCACCGCCCAGTCCGTTGATGGCGTCGAGGATCTCGTTGGCAAGTCTTTCAGCCATCGTTCTCTCGCCTCTGTTTCTGGAATACACGGTGATCCAGCGAAGTCCGAGCGTCTGACGTCTTTCGGCTCTGACTTCCATCGGAACCTGGTAGGTGGAACCACCCACACGGCGTGCCTTGACTTCCAGAACGGGCATAACGTTCTCAAGAGCCTTCTGGAACGCTTCGAGAGCATTCGTGCCGCTCTTTTCTTCAACCATGGCAAAAGCATCGTAAACGATCTTCTGCGCAACGCCCTTCTTACCGTCGTACATGATGTTGTTGATGAGCTTGGTCACCAGCTTGGACTTGTACAACGGATCCGGAAGCACATCTCTTTTCGATATCTGACCTCTTCTCGGCATTGTTCTTCCCTCCTTCATACATAATGAGTTCATAGGTACTCGAAGATTTTTCTCCGTACATGCTTTTGTGAGAAAAGAGGCGATCTTATCTATATAAAATCAACACTTTTCGGTTAAAAGCATTAACGAATCAACTGATAAATACCTTGTTTGGATTTGCGATGAGTTGTCTTTTGCGTCGGATTACTTCTTGGGACGCTTTGCGCCGTACTTACTGCGGCTCTGGTTGCGGTTGGCAACGCCCTGAGCATCCAGCGTACCGCGGATGATGTGGTAACGCACACCAGGCAGGTCACGCACTCTTCCGCCGCGGATCAGCACTACAGAGTGTTCCTGCAGGTTGTGGCCGATTCCGGGGATGTAGGTGGTGGTCTCCAGTCCGTTGGTCAGTCTCACTCTTGCGATCTTACGAAGAGCAGAGTTCGGCTTCTTCGGGCCCACGGTCGAAACCTTCGTGCAAACGCCTCTCTTCTGCGGCGACGAAAGGTCGGTGGGCAGATTGTTGATGGTGTTGAAACCCTTCTGAAGCATGGGCGCTTTGCTCTTGTAAGTTTTTGCGCTTCTTCCCTGTCTTACAAGCTGGTTAAAGGTTGGCATCGTTTTTCCTCCTTTTCTCACATATTTTTTCTATACATACTCCATTGGCGCCGGAATTTTCTCCCGACGCACAATGAAGCATTATATATTATACCACTTATAGGTTCAGTTTGTCAAGTCCTTAGGCAATTATACATTTTTTCTCCCAATTGCACATTTTTGACCGCATTTTTCGCATCAAAATTTACAATTTGTTGAAAAATCAACCCTCAGACTCGACCGTTTCGATCACGCCGTCGCTTCCGGCAGCCTTTTCGATCTCCACACCGCGGTAACGCATCAGGCCGGTACCGGCAGGAATCAGCTTACCGATGATGACGTTTTCCTTCAGGCCCATCAGGTGATCGACCTTACCGTTGATGGCGGCCTCGGTCAGCACCTTGGTGGTCTCCTGGAAGGAAGCGGCCGACAGGAAGGACTCGGTAAGCAGCGCTGCCTTGGTGATACCCAGCAGCACAGGCGAGCTGACAGCGGGACGGAGCGTGACCTCGCCGGCATCGATGCGGGCCTGAATGCCCTCGTTTTCGATGCGGAACTCGTTGACATCCGCCAGCGAGCCGACCAGCAGACTGGTGTCGCCGGCATCCTCCACCTTGACCTTACGGGTCATCTGGCGGGTGATGACTTCGATGTGCTTGTCGTTGATCTTAACACCCTGGATGCGGTAAACGCGCTGGACCTCGCGGATGATATAGTCATACACGGCATCCAGACCGTTGATGCGGGTGATATCGGCAGGGCTCATATGGCCCTCGGTAAGCGCCTGACCGCGGTTGATATAATCGCCCTCGCTGAAGAGCAGATGCATATCGTACGGGATCTGGTAGGTAGCGCTTTCGCCGGTTTCGCCGGAGGTAACGGTAACAGCCTTGGAGCGGCGGACGTCGGCGATGCTGATCGTACCGCTGATCTCGGAGATGACGGCGGTCTTCTTGGGACGGCGGGCTTCAAACAGCTCCTCGACACGGGGAAGACCCTGGGTGATATCCGATCCGGCAACACCGCCGGTGTGGAAGGTTCTCATGGTCAGCTGGGTACCCGGCTCACCGATGGACTGAGCGGCGATGATACCGACTGCCTCGCCCACGTTGACGGGCTTGGAGGTAGCCAGGTCGCTGCCGTAGCAGTGGGCGCAAACGCCGTGGCGGGCGCGGCACTGGAGGACGGTGCGGATCTGCACCTTTTCGATGCCGGCCTTGACGATCGCCTTGACCTGATCGCCGTTGAGCATGGTGCCGTCGGCAGCGATGACCTCACCCGTTGCGGGATCGACCACATCGCCGATGACATAACGGCCCAGCAGACGGTCAGCCAAAGGCTCGATGACCTCGGCACCGTCGGTGATGGCGCTGACCCAGTAGCCCTTGGTGGCGCCGCAGTCCTCCTCGCGGATGATGACCTCCTGCGAAACGTCCACCAGACGGCGGGTCAGGTAACCCGAGTCGGCCGTACGCAGAGCGGTATCCGAAAGGCTCTTACGGGCGCCTCTTGCGGCAATGAAGTATTCGAGGATGTTCAGACCCTCGCGGAAGTTGGACTTGATGGGGAGCTCCATCGTACGTCCGGTAGCCGAGAACATCAGACCGCGCATACCGGCCAGCTGTCTCATCTGGGTGATGTTACCACGGGCACCCGAGTCACTCATCATGCGGATCGGGTTATAGCGGTCAAAGCCCTGCTGGAGAGCGGAAACAACGTCGTTGGTGGTCTTTTCCCAGATGCGGATGACGTTCTGATAACGCTCCTCTTCGGTCAGCATACCCTTGTTGAAGAAGTCGGCAACGCGCTCGACCTCCTTTTCCGCATTGGAAACGAGGGTATACTTTTCTTCGGGAATGGTGATATCGGCGATGGAGATCGAGATGGCGCCGCGGGTGGAGTACTTGAAGCCCATGGACTTGATGTCGTCCAGCACCTGTGCGGTGACCGAGAAGCCGTGAAGCTTGATGCATCGGTCGATGATCTCGCCCAGGTCGCCCTTCTTGGCGGTGAACATGATCTCCAGGTCGAGAGCCTTGGCGGGATCGCTTCTGTCAACAAATCCCAGATCCTGCGGGATCGGCTTGTTGAAGATCAGGCGTCCCAGCGTGGCATCGATGATGCCGGTGCGCTCTTCGCCGTTGATGGTACGGGTCACGCGGACCTTGATGGGGGCATGCAGACCCAGCAGACCGTTTTCATAGGCCATCATGGCCTCGTCGAAATTGCGGAAGTAATGTCCCTCACCGGGCTCGCCGGCGCGGTCGATGGTCAGGTAGAAGGAGCCGAGGACCATGTCCTGAGACGGAACGGCAACGGCGCGTCCGTCCACAGGCTTGAGCAGGTTGTTGGCCGACAGCATGAGGAAGCGGGCCTCGGCCTGCGCCTCTGCGGACAGCGGAACGTGAACCGGCATCTGGTCGCCGTCGAAGTCAGCGTTGAACGCCGAGCAGACCAGCGGATGCAGCTTGATGGCTCTGCCCTCGACCAGGATGGGCTCGAACGCCTGAATGGAAAGGCGGTGCAGCGTAGGCGCACGGTTCAGCAGAACGGGGTGCTCCTTGATGACCGTTTCCAGTGCATCCCAGACCTGCGGATCCACCTTTTCCACCTTTTTCTTGGCATCCTTGATATTGGAAGCCTTCTGCGTCTCCACAAGGCGCTTCATGACAAAGGGCTTGAAGAGCTCCAGCGCCATTTCCTTGGGCAGACCGCACTGGAAGATCTTCAGCTCGGGACCGACAACGATAACCGAACGTCCCGAATAGTCAACACGCTTACCCAGCAGGTTCTGACGGAAGCGTCCCTGCTTACCGCGGAGCATTTCGGACAGCGACTTCAGCGGACGGTTGTTGGGACCGGTGACCGGCTTGCCTCTGCGTCCGTTGTCAAACAGCGCGTCCACCGCCTCCTGAAGCATACGCTTCTCGTTGCGGATGATGATGTCGGGCGCATGCAGCTCCATCAGCTTCTTCAGACGGTTGTTGCGGTTGATGACGCGGCGGTAGAGATCGTTGATATCGGAGGAGGCGAAGCGGCCGCCGTCCAGCTGGACCATGGGACGGATCTCGGGCGGAATGACCGGGATGACGTTGAGAATGATCCACTCGGGCTTGTTGCCCGACTTACGGAAGGCCTCGACGACCTCGAGTCTCTTGATGATGCGGAGCTTCTTCTGACCACTGGACTTTTCCAGCTCCTCATGGAGCTGCTGGGAGAGAGCCTCGATGTCCATTTCGCGCAGAAGCTGCTGGATGGCCTCGGCACCCATGCCGACGGTGAATTCGTTTTCGTATTTTTCCAGATTGTCGCGGTACTCACGCTCGGTGAGAGCCTGGCACTTCTGGAGGGGAGTATTTCCGGGATCGATGACGATATAGTTCGCAAAATACAGAACCTTTTCCAGCGTTCTGGGCGAAATGTCAAGCAGCAGACCCATACGGGAGGGGATAGCGCGGAAATACCAGATATGGGAAACGGGAGCGGCCAGCTCGATGTGGCCCATGCGCTCGCGTCTTACCTTTTTCGTTGTGACCTCCACGCCGCACTTTTCGCAGACCTTGCCCTTATAGCGGACACGCTTGTAGCGGCCGCAGGCGCATTCCCAGTCCTTGGTGGGGCCAAAGATCTTTTCGCAGAACAGACCGTCTTCTTCGGCCTTCAGCGTGCGGTAGTTGATGGTCTCGGGCTTGGTGACCTCGCCGCTGGACCAGCTTCGGATCATCTCCGGAGATGCCAACCCGATGCGGATTGAATCAAAAATATTCTTTTCCATACCGTTGTTTCTCCTTTCCCTTAACCCAGAATATCGTCGTCGTCAACGTCGGCGATCTTGCTGCTGCGGCCGAAACCGAGCAGATCGTCCACGTCGTCGTCATCATCGTCGTCGTCGAAATCGTCGCTGTCTGCGTCGTCATCGTCGTCGTCGATGAATTTTTCGCTGGCCGAATCGAACAGATCGTCGGTCTCAACGTATTCGCCGAGGTCGCGCTCGGAGATATACTGCGGCGCTTCATCGGGCTCTTCGCCGAGGGTGGCCAGCTCGACCTTGTTGCCCTCGTTGTCGTAAACGCCCACATCCAGAGCCAGCGACTGCAGCTCCTTGACCAGAACCTTGAACGATTCGGGCACGCCGGGCTGCGGGATGTTCTGACCCTTGACGATGGCTTCGTAGGTCTTCACACGGCCGGTGACATCGTCACTCTTGACCGTGAGGATTTCCTGCAGAGTGTATGCGGCACCGTAAGCCTCCAGTGCCCAGACCTCCATCTCGCCGAAGCGCTGTCCGCCGAACTGCGCCTTACCGCCCAGAGGCTGCTGAGTGACCAGCGCATAAGGACCGGTGGAGCGTGCGTGGATCTTATCGTCGACCAGGTGATGGAGCTTGAGGTAGTACATGATACCGACGGTGACCGGGTTGTCAAAGGGCTCGCCGGTACGGCCGTCGTAAACGATCGATTTGCCGTTGGGAGACAGGCCGGCCTGCTCGAGGCACTCGCGGATGTCCTTCTCGCCTGCGCCGTCGAACACGGGCGTCATGATCTTCCAGCCCAGCTTCTTGGCGGCGATGCCCAGATGGACCTCGAACACCTGACCGATGTTCATTCGAGACGGCACACCCAGAGGATTCAGCACGATATCCAGCGGCGTTCCGTCGGGCAGGAAGGGCATATCCTCAGGCGGCAGAATGCGGGAAACGACACCCTTGTTGCCGTGGCGTCCTGCCATTTTGTCACCCACCGAGATCTTTCTCTTCTGGGCGATATAGACGCGGACGACCTTCTTCACACCGGGCGGGAGCTCATCGGCATTTTCGCGTGAGAAGACCTTCACATCCACCACGATACCGCTTTCGCCGTGGGGCAGACGGAGGGAGGTGTCGCGAACCTCTCTTGCCTTTTCGCCGAAGATGGCGCGAAGCAGTCTTTCTTCTGCGGTCAGATCGGTCTCGCCCTTGGGCGTGATCTTACCGACCAGGATATCGCCGGTGCGGACCTCGGTACCCTTGCGGACAATGCCTTCGGGCGTCAGATCCTTCAGCGCGTCGTCGCCCACATTGGGGATCTCACGGGTGATCTCTTCCGGACCGAGCTTGGTATCTCTTGCTTCGTGCGAATACTCTTCAATATGAATGGAAGTATAGGTGTCCTCGCGGACCAGCTTTTCGTTGAGAAGGACAGCGTCCTCGTAGTTGTAGCCCTCCCAGGTCATGAAGCCGATGAGAGCATTCTTACCCAGCGCGATCTCGCCCTTGTCGGTGGCGGGACCGTCGGCGATGACCTGTCCCTTCTCCACATGGTCGCCCACCGAAACGATGGGGCGCTGGTTGACACAAGTGCCCTGGTTGGAGCGCTTGAATTTGATGAGGTGATAGACCTGCTTGATGCCGTCCTCGCCGCGGATGGTGATCTCGTCGGAGGCAACGCGCTCGACGTAACCGCTCTCCTTGGCCAGCACCACGACGCCCGAGTCCACGGCCGCCTTGTATTCCATACCCGTACCGACGATCGGCGAATCGGTCATCAGCAGCGGAACGGCCTGCTTCTGCATGTTCGAGCCCATCAGTGCACGGGAGTTGTCGTCGTTTTCCAGGAAGGGGATCATCGCCGTTGCGACCGACACCACCATCTTCGGGGAAACGTCCATATAATCGACCTTAGAGGCATCGACCTCCAAAATCTCGGCTTTGGCTCTGGCCGCCACCTTCTTGTTGACAAAGCGTCCCTCTTCATCCAGAGGCTCGTTTGCCTGCGCCACCACGTAGTTATCCTCCACGTCGGCGGTCATATACTCGATCTCATCGGTCACTCTGCCGGTTGCCTTGTCCACCTTGCGGTAAGGAGCCTCGATGAAACCGTACTCGCTGATGCGGGCATAGGTTGCCAGATAGGAAATCAGACCGATGTTCGGTCCTTCAGGCGTCTCGATGGGGCACATGCGGCCGTAATGCGTGTAGTGAACGTCGCGGACCTCGAAGGAGGCGCGGTCACGGGACAGACCGCCGGGACCGAGAGCCGAAAGACGGCGCTTGTGCGTCAGCTCGGCCAGCGGGTTGTTCTGGTCCATGAACTGGGACAGCGGCGAAGAGCCGAAGAACTCGCGGATGGCGGTGACCACAGGGCGGATGTTGATCAAATTCTCGGGCGTAACGCTGTCGGTGTCCTGAATGGTCATGCGCTCTTTGATGATCTTGTCCATACGGGAGAAGCCGATGCGGAGCTGATTCTGCAGCAGCTCACCCACCGAACGCAGACGGCGGTTGCCCAGATGGTCGATGTCGTCGATGTTGCCAACCTCGTGGGAAAGACCGACCAGATAGTTGATGGAAGCGAAGATATCGTCCTTGGTGATGTGCTTGGGAACCAGCTCGGCGATGCGGGCCTTGCAGAGCTCCTTGACGGTGTCAACATCGCCGCCGCTCTGCTCCAGAATCTCAAGCAGAACGCCGAAGGAGACCTTTTCCTTGATGCCGATGTCCTTCAGGTCGTAGCCCAGAACGCTCTCGGGATAGACCATGCCGTTGGAGAAGACCTTCAGCTCGGTCTCCTCATGAGGCAGAAGGATATACGCCTCGTTGACGCCCAGCTTTTCCACCTGCTGAGCCTTCTCAAAGTCAATTTCGGTGCCGGCATCGAAGATCAATTCGCCGGTGATGGGGCTGACGATAGCACGGGCCAGAGTGTGACCGGTGATTCTCTTGGCGATGCCCAGCTTCTTATCGAATTTATAGCGTCCCACATGGGAGAGGTCGTAGCGCTTGGGATCAAAGAAGAGGTTGTTGATCAGCATCTGCGCGGTCTCCACCAGCGGAGGCTCGCCCGGACGCAGCTTCTTATAGATCTCCTTCAGAGCCTCGTCGCCTGCCGACGTGCCGTACTTATCGGCCTCGCTCTGCATGTTATCCTTGTCCAGCGTGGCCAGGATCTTCTTGTCCTCGCCGAACACGCGCTTGATGTCCTGATTGGTCTCGATGCCGAGCGCGCGGATCAGAACCGTGACCGGGATCTTGCGGTTCTTATCGATTCTCACATAGAACACATCGTTGGCATCGGTCTCGTACTCCAGCCATGCGCCGCGGTAGGGGATGACCGTTGCCGAGAAGGTACGCTTGCCCGTCTTCTCCATCGCCGTATCGTAATAGATACCGGGGGAACGGACGATCTGCGAAACGATGACACGCTCCGCGCCGTTGATCACGAACGTACCGCTGTCGGTCATGATCGGGAATTCACCCATGAACACCGTCTTGTCAATGACCTCCTCGGTGTTCTTGTTGTAAAGGCGCACGGTGACACGCAGGGGCGCCGCATAGTTGACGTCTCTGTCCTTGCACTCCTCCACAGGGTATTTTGGAGTGGGATCGATCGAAAAGTCCACAAATTCGATCGACAGATTGCCCGAATAGTCGGTGATGGGCGAAACATCGCGCAGCACCTCCATCAGACCCTGCTCGATGAACCATTGATACGACTTTTTCTGCACCTCAATGAGGTTCGGCATCTCCAGGACTTCATCGATCTTGGAAAAACTCATTCGCACGTTGGTACCCAGCTTATGGGGCTTGACCATGAAATAATCACTCCATTCAAAAATAAGTAATGTCATACCAAGGCACGACGAAAAAGCCCAACGGATGAGCCTTGCTACCCCTACGACATGCTGGTTACAGTCGAATTTTAAGCTGCAAGAGCCTTCTCCGTCGAAGACCTCTTCTCATGGATCAGTATGACCACAAAAATTGACGATATGGGTTTGCCATGAGCAAAAAACGCCTATATAAATAAGGAAATCTTTCAAACCGTCGCGGCGGCTTGCCCATGTTTTGACAGATTGTGCAGATTTTGATTGTAGCACATTTTCTATCCTTTGTCAATCCTTTTAGAAATGTTTACAAAATATCGAATGAAATTTAATATGTAAATTGTTTCAAAAAACTCTTGATTTTTCGACTCACCTGTGGTAAAATCGGTAATTGAAATAGTGTACTGTTATTTCGGGAGGTGAAACAATTGCCGAACATCAAGTCTGCCAAAAAGCGCGTTCTCGTTTCTGAGAAGAAGGCTCTCCAGAACAAGATGGTCAAGTCCGCTCTGAAGACCGCCATCAAGAAGTACGAAGCCGCTCTCACGTCGGGCAACAAGGAAGAAGCTTCCAAGCTGTATCTGGAGGCTGTCAAGAAGATCGACCAGGCCGTTGCGAAGGGTGTTCTTCATAAGAATACCGCCGCTCGCAAGAAGAGCCGTTTCACGATCATGCTCAACGCCATCGCGTAACGAAAATGGATCCGGGTGCTGCCTGCAAGGGTGACACCCGCTTTTCGTTTTTTGGGGAAGAATTTTCCTCTTTTTTCAAACAGAAAAGCCTCTGTTTTTTTGTTTCGTCTCAGGCACTCAAAAAGGGAACCACCAAGGGGTACCTTCCATAAAGCAGGTTTTACCTACCGAAAAAAGCAAAAGGAGTACGGAGGATTGTTCGTACTCCTTTTCACACGCCTTGCATGGCAAGGTATAGTGTGTTACACCTTTTCGGTGTACTATCGGGCGGCAATGAGCCTCCCTTGTGTAAAGGGAGGTGGCTCGCGCAAGCGAGACGGAGGGATTGTTAAAAACAAAATTATACCGAAAAACAATCCCTCAGTCACCTTCGGTGACAGCTCCCTTTACACAAGGGATCCTTTTTTATGTTCATCTATGCCGTGTCAATTTTCTTGACAAGCACTGCTTTTGTGGACACAAAAGCGAAGCCCCGCACGAGGCGGGGCTAAATTTTTTATTCAATATTACCTATATTCTTCTCACTAAGCTTTTGATTGATCAAATTTAGATTCCGCTGTTCGATCTTATCCGCAACATAATATGCAAATACAATAACCATAGTACAAATCAATGCTGCAATACAATAAACAATCAAGCTCTTAAGCTCCAAGCGAATGCTTCCAAATGTATATCCGCTTACAAACAGGACTAAAAGGCTGAAGGCTATTACTATCGTACGTCTTATCCAAATATGTTTGGAGAAAAGCTTAAGCTCAAATGTTAAAAATGAAAACAAATGCGAGGGAATAAGTATGAATACCATATGATAAAGATGTTTGATTCTAACACTTTCGGGGAAAACAAATGAGAATATAATAAAAATAATCGCTACAAGTCCCATACTGTACATAAAAGAACGCCAATAATTTCTAAACATATTTACACCCCCAATTTTTTCTTGATTTCTGATACGTATTGCCTTGAAACAACAAGTTTTTCTTTGTTAACAAGGGTTGCCACAAGGCGACTGTTTTCTGATTTTTTAATGCTCAGCATTTTGTCTAAATTTGCAATCATTGTTTTGGATATCCGAGCAAATTGCAGATTTTTTAAGTTTTCTTCGATCTTATAAAGCTTTGCTGTTGATTCATAGGTTTCGTTTTCCGTATAGAAAAATATACTTCCATCAACCGATTCAAAATAAAAAATTTCTTTTATAGGTATCAAAAACGTTTCTTCTTCTTTTTTTCCCGCAACAGTCAATCCAACGGTTGATATCTTTGAAACAATATCATTGATCTCGTTTGTCATTTTTGCGCAAACGATAGATATTTCAGTTTCCTTTATATTGGGGTCTTCAATAATTGTAACCTTCAAAAAAACA